>NZ_JACHCX010000019.1:52607-154488 GCF_014207295.1 Streptomyces sp. AK010 | reverse complement strand
CGCCATCTGCCGCTGAGGCGCCCGGTCGGTTGTCGCTCGGGTCGTCCCGGCGGCTTGCCGCTGACGTCCCTGGCCGGTTGTCGCCGGGCCGTCCCGGCCACCTGCCGCTGACGCCCCCGCACGCCCGGCCGCCAGAGCGTACGCCCTGCTTAACAGTCCACCCCGATAATGACCCCATGGGAAAGTCCAAGGGCGGCCGGCGCAGACAGGCCGGTGCGGAGGCCGTCGTCGAGAGCGTCGACGGCGGGCTCGCCGAGCTGATCCCCGACCGCGAGCGGGCCCGGGCCCGGACCCTGGTGATCGACGGGGCCCCGCAGTCGCACGTCGACCTGGACGACCCGGCGTACCTGTCCTTCGAGTACCAGCGCCGCCTCGGGCACGTGATCGACCTCGTCGCCCCGCCCGGCCGGCCCGTGCACGCCGTGCACCTCGGTGGCGGCGCCCTCACCCTCGCGCGCTACGTCGCCGCCACCCGGCCTCGCTCCACCCAGCAGGTCGTCGAACGGGACGGCGCCCTTGTCCAACTGGTCCGCCGCGAGCTGCCGTTGGATCCGAACGCGCGCATACGGGTGCGCTCCACCGACGCCCGCGAGGGCCTCGCCAAGGTGCCGGACGGCTGGGCCGACCTCGTCATCACCGACGTGTTCAGCGGGGCCCGGACACCGGCCCACCTGACCACGACCGAGTTCCTCGACGACGTGCGCAGGGCCCTCAAGCCCGGCGGGGTCTACGCCGCCAACCTCGCCGACGGACCGCCGCTCGCCCACCTGCGGGGCCAGATCGCCACCGCCGCCGCCCGGTTCGAGGAGCTCGCGCTGGTCGCGGATCCGGCGGTGCTGCGCGGCAAGCGCTTCGGGAACGCGGTCCTGGTCGCCTCCGACCACCCGCTGCCCGTCGCCGAGCTGACCCGCCTCGCCGCCTCCGACCCGCATCCCGCCCGGGTCGAGCACGGCAGGACCCTCACGGACTTCACCGGCGGGGCCGCGCCCGTCACGGACGTAGCGGCGGTGGCGTCGCCCGCACCACCCGCGTCGGTGTTCAGATGACCCCCGACGGCACTCGACAGGCCCCCGATCGCACTGGGCAGACCCCCGACGGCACTCGACAGGCCCCCGATCGCACTGGGCAGACCCCCGACGGCACTCGACAGACCCCCGATCGCACTGGGCAGACCCCCGACGGCACTCGACAGACCCCCGACGGCACTCGACAGGCCCCCGACGGCACTCGACAGGCCCCCGACGGCACTCGACAGGCCCCCGACGGCACTCGACAGGCCCCCGATCGCACTGGGCAGACCCCCGACGGCACTCGAGGGACGCCGATGCCCGCCGACGGCCCCCAGCAGACGCCGATCACCGCGTACCGCATTCAGTAGGTCCCGATCTCCACCCGCGGCGGCCCGTCGTGCCAGGTGCAGAACACCGACACCCGGTCCGCTCCCGAGGAGAACTCCACGCGGATCCACGACTCCGTCTTCCACACCTGCATCGACCAGCCCGCCCCGGGCGTCGCCGAGACGAGCGAGGCGGAGGTCCTGCCCAGGTCGAAGACCGCCCGGCCGCCGTCGGTGTCGTAGCTCTTGACGCGGCCGGAGGCGGCGGGGGCGGTGCCGGGCGAGGACGTGGACGGGGTGGGGGAGGGGGAGGGCTTCCCGGACGCGGACGCCGGAGGCGTGCTCGGCTGCCGCCGCTTCGGCGGAGGCGTCCGTTCCGGCTCCGGCGTGGCCAGCGCCCTCGGCTCCCGCGTGGCCGCGTCGGCGGCCTTGACGGGCAGGGCACGCGGCGGGTCGTAGGCCGTTCCCGCCATCACCGTGTGGACACCCCACCACGACAGCGTGACCGCCGCGCCCGTGGCGAGCAGCCAGGCCAGTCCGTGTACGAGTCCTCTGCGCATCGCGGGTCATACTGCCTCACGCGCCCCACGCGTGGCCCGCAAACGGCGTCCCGCGGTACGCAGTTGTCCACAGCCGGGGAGTTGTCCACAGGCCCGCACCCGGCTGTTCGAGATGGCGTACGGTGCGGCGCATGGCAAGTGTTCTCGTGGTCGAGGACGACCAGTTCGTACGCTCGGCGCTGATCCGGCACCTGACCGACGCCTCGCACACCGTGCGCAGCGTCGGGACGGCGCTGGAGGCGCTGCGCGAGGTCGCCCATGTCCGCTTCGACGTGGTGATCCTGGACCTCGGACTGCCCGATCTCGACGGGTCCGAGGCCCTGAAGATGCTGCGCGGGATCACGGACGTGCCGGTGATCGTCGCCACGGCCCGGGACGACGAGACCGAGATCGTACGGCTGTTGAACGCCGGGGCGGACGACTACCTCACCAAACCCTTCTCGGTCGAGCACCTCTCGGCCCGGATGGCGGCCGTGCTGCGCCGCGCCCGCTCCGGCGCCGCGGAAGGGCAACCGTCCCCCGTGATCCGGGTCGGCGGCCTGACCCTCGACCCGCAGCGCCGCCAGGCCGAGCTGGACGGCGCGCGACTCGACCTCACCCGGCGCGAGTTCGACCTGCTCGCCTTCCTCGCCGGCCGGCCCGGCGTCGTCGTCCCCCGCAAGGAGCTGCTCGCCGAGGTGTGGCAGCAGTCCTACGGCGACGACCAGACCATCGACGTCCATCTGTCCTGGCTGCGCAGGAAACTGGGCGAGACGGCGGCCAGCCCGCGCTATCTGCACACCCTGCGGGGCGTCGGAGTGAAGCTCGAACCACCGGGGGCGCCGCGATGAGGTGGGCCCTGGTCAAGGTGTCGCTGGCGGTGACCACCATGGTCGTGCTGGCCTTCGCCGTACCGCTCGGACTCGTCATCCGCGAGATGGCCCGCGACCGTGCCTTCTCCAACGCCGAGCGGGAGGCCGCGGCCGTCGCCCCCGCCCTGTCCATCACCACCGACCGCGACCAGCTGGAGCGGGTCGTCGCCTCGGCCGGCTCCGACGCCGGGATGGCCGTCCACCTCCCGGCGGGTGACGGCCATGAGGCCCTCGAACTCGGGCGCCGCCGCGCCACCGACGAGGACATCGCGGCCGTGCGGAAGCTGGGCCGCGCCTCCACCACCGGCGTCACCGGCGGCTGGACACTGCTCCAGCCGGTCGCCCTCAGCACCGGCAAGATCGCGGTCGTCGAGGTGTACGTGCCCGAGTCCGACGTCACCAACGGCGTGGGGACCGCCTGGGCGGTGCTCGCCGGGGTCGGGGTGGCGCTGATCCTCGGTTCGGTCGCGGTCGCCGACCGGCTGGGCGTCCGCATGGTCCGGCCCGCACAGCGTCTGGTCGAGGGGGCGCACGACCTGGGGGAGGGCCGGCTCGGCGCCCGCGTGCCCGAGGAGGGCCCGAGCGAACTGCGGCTCGCGGCGGTCGCGTTCAACTCGATGGCCGACCAGGTCGTCCAGCTCCTGGCGAACGAGCGGGAGCTCGCGGCCGACCTGTCCCACCGGCTGCGGACACCCTTGACCGTGCTGCGGCTCAACACCGCCTCACTGGGGGAGGGCCCGGCCGCGGACCAGACCCGGACCGCGGTCGAGCAGCTGGAGCGCGAGGTCGACACCATCATCCGTACGGCCCGGGAGGCCAAACCGCAGACGGCCGCGGCCGGTCCGGGCGCCGGGTGCGACGCGGCCGAGGTGGTCCGGGAGCGGATGGCGTTCTGGTCGGCGCTCGCCGAGGACGAGGGCCGCAAGTGGCGGGTGGCCGGGGCCGACCGGCCGGTGCGCATACCCGTGGCCCGCGCCGACCTGGCCGCCGCACTCGACGCGCTGCTGGGGAACGTCTTCCGGCACACCGCGGAGGGCACCGCCTTCGCGGTCGACGTGCACAACGGCGAGGACGCGGTGATCGTCCTCGTCTCCGACGCGGGTCCCGGCATACCCGACCCCGAGGCCGCGATGGCGCGGGGCCGCGGCTCCGGCAGCGACGGCTCCACCGGGCTCGGCCTGGACATCGTGCGCCGGCTCGCGGAGTCCACCGGCGGTGACGTACGGCTCGGATCCTCGGTGCTCGGCGGCACCGAGGTGCGGATCTGGATCCAGCTGGACGGCCGCGCCCCCGCGAGCGGAGGACACCGGCAGATGCGGCGCCGCCGCCCCGGCAGATTCGCTGCCGTGTACAGCCGTTCCCGGACCCACTGAGCGCTCCCGGACCGCCGCCTTCACGGGACGGTCACGTTTCGACAAATGCACGGACCGGCTCTTGACGCATGACCGGACATGCGGCTGTCATTGCGCCACCGTGTTCGGTCGAGTTGATTTCTGGTCGATTGCGACTGGATTTCACGCCATACCCTCGTGGCCGAACCCTGCCTTCAGGAGCCGTCCATGCGCGACCTCTCTCCCTCCGGTCTCTCCCTCCCCGCTCCCAGCCGCCGCACCCTGCTGCGCGGAATGGGCGGCGCGGCCCTGCTCGGCGCCGGCATACCCCTGCTGAGCGCCTGCGGCGGCAGCGGCTCGACCGCCGACCCGAAGACGGTCAGTCTCGGCTCCAACTCGTCCGACGCCGTGCCGAAGAAGGCGTTCGCGGAGATCTACGCCGCCTTCACCAAGAAGTCCGGCATCAAGGTCGACGTGAACACCAAGGACCACAACACGTTCCAGGAGCAGATCAACTCCTACCTGCAGGGCACGCCCGACGACGTGTTCACCTGGTTCGCCGGCTACCGCATGCAGTTCTTCGCCTCGAAGAAGCTGGCCACGCCGATCGACGACGTGTGGCAGAAGATCGGCGGCAACTTCCCCGCAGCGATGCAGAAGCTCAGCAAGGGCGAGGACGGCAAGTACTACTTCGTGCCGCTGTACACGTACCCGTGGGCGGTGTTCTACCGCAGGAGCGTCTTCGCCCAGCACGGCTACAAGGTCCCCACCACCTGGGACGACTTCGTCGCCCTGTGCAAGCGGATGCAGAAGGACGGGCTCGTCCCGATCGCCTTCGGCGACAAGGACGCCTGGCCCGCGATGGGCACCTTCGACCAGATCAACTTCCGCACCAACGGCTACGACTTCCACGTCGAGCTGATGGCCGGCAAGGCGTCCTGGACCGACGCCAAGGTGCGCAAGGTCTTCGACCACTGGACGGAGATCCTGCCCTACCACCAGGAGGGCGCGGTGGGCCGTACCTGGCAGGACGCGGCGCAGACACTGGTGGCCAAGAAGGCCGGCATGTACCTGCTGGGCACCTTCGTCGGTCAGCAGTTCACCGACAAGGCCGACCTGGACGACCTGGACTTCTTCGCCTTCCCGGAGATCGACCCGCAGTTCGGGCAGGAGACCGTCGAGGCGCCCACCGACGGCTTCATGCTCTCCAAGGCCCCGAAGAACCGCGACGGCGCCGTCAAGCTCCTGGAGTACCTGGGCACGCCCGAGGCCGAGCAGATCTACCTCAAGGCCGACTCCAGCGTGGTGGCCGCCTCCACCAAGGCCGACACCTCTTCCTACACCGCGCTGCAGAAGAAGTCCTACGAGATGATCTCCGGCGCGAAGAGCCTGACGCAGTTCATGGACCGCGACTCCCGCCCGGACTTCACCTCGACGGTGATGCAGCCCGCGCTGCAGAACTTCGTCCGCAACCCGAAGAACATCGACAGCATCCTCTCGTCGATCGAACGCCAGAAGAAGACGATCTTCGCCTCCTCCTGACCGAACGGAGACCCGACGACTCGGATCACGACATGACCGCCACACCCGCGAATGCTCCGGAGCCGGCCACCCCGCCCGCTCCGGAGCCCGCCCCCACGTCCCCGTCCGCCAAGGCGCCCGACGGGCACCGGCGGCTGCTCACCCGCCGCGACCGCCTCACGCTCGGCCTGATGGCGGGCGTGCCAACGATTCTGCACGTCGCCCTGGTGTGGCTGACCGCGCTGGCTTCGATCGCGCTGGCCTTCACCACCTGGGACGGCATCGGCTTCGACTCCATCAAGTGGGTCGGACTGCAGAACTTCAGGGAACTGTTCACCAGCAACCCGCAGTTCTGGCCCGCCGTCGAGCACAACGTGATCTGGTTCGTGGTGCTCATCCTGCTGCCCACGCCCTTCGGCCTGTTCCTCGCCGTGCAGCTGGACAAGAAGATCCGCTTCAGCCGCGTCTACCAGACCGCGTTCTTCCTGCCGGTCGTGATGTCGCTCGCGGTCATCGGGTTCGTCTGGCAGCTGGTCTACAACCCGGACACGGGCCTGATCAACAGCATCATCGGCGCCAACAAGCCCGGCCACTACATCGACTGGATCGGCGACCCGGACCTCAACCTGTGGGCCGTGCTCGTCGCCGCGTCCTGGCGGCACGCCGGCTACATGATGATCCTCTACCTGGCCGGCCTGAAGAGCGTCGACCCCGCCCTGCGCGAGGCGTCCGCCCTGGACGGCGCCAGTGAGTGGCAGACGTTCAAAAACGTCATCTTCCCGACCCTGCGGCCCACCAACACCGTCGTCCTGGTCGTCACGATCATCGAGGCGCTGCGCGCGTTCGACCTGGTCTTCGTCTTCAACAAGGGCGCCCAGGGCACCGAACTGCTGTCGATCCTGGTGACCAACAACATCATCGGCGAGTCCAGCCGCATCGGATACGGCTCCGCGATCGCCGTCGTCCTGCTGGTGATATCGCTCGCGGTGATCATCCCGTATCTGATCGCCGCCTTCCACAAGGAGCGGCGCGCATGAGCTCCCACCCGTCGCCCACCACCACCCCGAACGTGGCGCTTCGCGCCGCCCCTTTGAACTCTGGCGGCCCGCGGGGGCAGCGCACCCCGATCCGCCCCGCCCGGATCCTGCTGCACACCTTCCTCGTCGTCACGGCCCTGGCCTGGCTCGCGCCCCTGCTGTGGGCGCTGCTCGCGGCGATGCGGCCGTACGGGGAGACCAGCACCAGGGGCTATGTCTCCTGGCCCGACAAGCTCACCTTCGACAACTTCACAGGCGCCTTCCAGCAGTCGGACATGCTGCACTACTTCGGCAACACGCTGCTGATCGCCGTCCCGGCCGTGCTGCTGACGCTGCTGTTGTCGTCGATGGTCGCCTTCTACGTCAGCCGCTTCGACTTCCGGGTCAATCTGTTCCTGCTGCTGGTGTTCACGGCCGGCAACCTGCTGCCCCAGCAGGTCATCATCACGCCGCTGTACCGGCTGTACCTGCTGATCGACCTGCCCGGCATCACCATGAGCGGCAAGCTCTACGACTCCGCGCTCGGCCTGGTGCTGATCCACGTGGCGTTCCAGTCCGGCTTCTGCGCCTTCGTGCTGAGCAACTACATGCGCTCCCTGCCGCACGAACTCACCGAGGCCGCCCTGGTCGACGGTGCCTCCGTCTGGCGCCTGTACTGGCAGATCGTGCTGCCCCTGTGCAAACCGGCCATGGCCGCCCTGGCCACCCTGCTCTCCATCTGGATCTACAACGACTTCTTCTGGGCGATCGTCCTCATCTCCACCGGCGAGAACATGCCGATCACCTCGGCGCTGAACAACCTCTCCGGCCAGTACTTCACCGACCCCAACCTGGTCGCCGCCGGAGCCCTGCTCACCGCGATCCCGACCCTGATCGTGTACTTCGCGCTCCAGCGCCAGTTCGTCAGCGGCCTCACCCTGGGCGCCAACAAGGGCTGACGCCCACTCCCCGAAAGAGAACCTCTTCACGACTCCGGCCCGCCAGTGGCAGCACCAGCGCCTCTGGACCAACGACCCGGACTGCCTGATGGCCCGCCCGGCGGTCGAGACCCGCGAACAGGGGGCGGCGCACGTGGAGTCCACCGGGCGTCTGATGGCCTCCAGCGACCGGCTGCTGTCCCTGGACCCGTGGGGCGTGGAGACGACCCGCCGGTTCCTGTCGGGCACCCGCCGCTGAGAGACGGCCGGGGCGCGGCACTCCCCTAATCGTGCCGCGCCCCACCCCCGTTCCCCCGTCGGTCAGACCGCCTCGGCCTCGGGCAGCGCGCCGGTCCGCGCCGCCCGGCCGTACCAGAGGGCGCTCGTCTTCGGCGTGCGTTCCAGCGTCGCGTAGTCCACGTAGACCGCGCCGAAGCGCTTGCCGTAGCCGTACGCCCACTCGAAGTTGTCCATCAGGGACCACAGGTAGTAGCCCCGGACGTCCGCGCCGTCCGCGATCGCCCGGCGGACCGCCGACAGGTGGCCGTGCAGATAGGCGACCCGCTCCGGGTCGTGCACCCGGCCGTCGGAGTCGATCTTGTCGTCGTAGGCAGCGCCGTTCTCCGTGATGTACAGCGGCAGGCCCGGCGCCTCCCGGGTGTAGCGCATGATCAGCTCGTACAGACCGGTCGGGTCGATCGTCCAGCCCATCTCCGTGCGGTCGCCGGGCGTCTGGTGGAAGGCGACGTCGTCCGCGGCCGGCCACGGCGAGTGGTCGCTCGCCCCGTGACCGTCGGCGCGCGGCGCCCGAGCCGACGCGTCGGCCGCCGAGACCAGCGAGGGCGTGTAGTAGTTGAGGCCCAGCGCGTCCAGCGGCTGGTTGATCAGCTCCAGGTCGCCGTCGAGGACGAAGTCCCAGTCCGTGAGGGACGCCGTCGCCACGTACAGCGACTCCGGGTAGGCGCCGTGCAGCATCGGCCCGTGGAACACGCCGTTGGCCAGGTCGTCGATCCTGCGGGCCGCGTCCAGATCCGCCGGGTCCTGCGAAAGCGGGCGCACCACCGAGGAGTTGAGGCTGATCGCGACCGTGTTGCGGGCCGGCATCACCGACCGCAGCGCCGACGCGCCCAGCCCGTGCGCCAGATTCAGATGGTGCGCGGCACGCAGCGAGGCCGCCGGGTCCGTACGGCCCGGGGCGTGCACCCCGGAGGCATAGCCCAGGAACGCGCTGCACCACGGCTCGTTGAGCGTGATCCACTGCTCCACCCGGTCGCCCAGCGCCTCGCCGACGATCTGCGCGTACTCCGCGAACCGGTGCGCCGTGTCGCGCTCCGGCCAGCCGCCCGCGTCCTCCAGCTCCTGCGGCAGGTCCCAGTGGTAGAGGGTCACGGCCGGCTTGATGTTCTTGGCCAGCAGCTCGTCCACCAGTCGCCGGTAGAAGTCCAGGCCCTTCTGCACCGCCGGGCCCCGCCCGGTCGGCTGCACCCGCGACCACGAGATGGAGAAGCGGTAGGCGCCCAGGCCCAGCTCCGCCATCAGCGCCACGTCGTCGCGGTAGCGGTGGTAGTGGTCGACAGCGATGTCACCGGTCTCGCCACCGGCCGTCTTGCCCGGCGTGTGGCTGAAGGTGTCCCAGATCGACGGCGTACGGCCGTCCTCCCGCACCGCACCCTCGATCTGGTACGCGGACGTCGCCGCGCCCCACAGGAAGGCGGGGGGAAAGGTCACCGGGGTGGCCGGGTACTCGGAGTCAGGCATGGAAGCGCTCCCAGGGGGGTCGTATGGACCGACGAGTGGAGGGGGAGGGGAAAGGGGCCGAGGCGGCTGTGGCTCGGCCCCTGGGAAAGCGGGACTCAGCCCTTGACGGCGCCCTGCATGATGCCACCGACGATCTGCTTGCCGAAGATCGCGAAGACGATCAGGAGCGGCAGTGTGCCCAGCAGGGCGCCGGCCATGATCAGCGACTGGTCCGGGGTGTAGCCGCGTCCCAGCCCCGCCACCGCCACCTGCACGGTCGGGTTGCCGGTCTGGGTCAGGACCAGGAAGGGCCACAGGAAGTCGTTCCAGGTCTGCACGAACATCAGCATGCCCAGGACGGCCATGGCGGGCCGCGCGGTCGGGAACACCACGTGCCACACCACGCGCCAGCTGCTCGCGCCGTCCACCCGGGCCGCCTCGATGATCTCGTCCGGCAGCGCCTGGATCAGGTACTGCCGCATGAAGAACACACCGAACGCGCTCACCAGCGACGGGAAGATCACCGCTTGGAGCTGGTCCGTCCAGTCGAGCTTCGCGACCATCATGTACAGCGGGATGATGCTGAGCTGCGGCGGCACCATCATCGTGCCGATCACCACCAGCATCGCCGCGCCGCGGCCCTTGAAGCGCAGCTTGGCGAAGGCGAATCCGGCGATCGTCGACAGGAACACGATGGTGAACGACGAGATGCCGGCCACCAGGGTGGTGTTGAGGAACGCTTCCCCCAGGTTGGCGTCCGTCCAGGCCACTTCGAGCTTGTCGAAGAGGCCGGAGCCGAACCAGAACGGCGGCGGGGTCTGCGCCAGACGCTGGTTGTCGCGCGAGGCGGCGATAGCTGTCCACACCAGCGGGAACAGCGAGATGACGGTGAAGAGGGCAAGAATGACGTACGCCACCGGGCCGGCGTGCAGCTGCCCGCCCGCGCGTGCCGCCTTCATGCCACGTGAGCGCTTCGGCGGCTCGGGGACCGCGTCGGCCGGGGGTTTCGTCAGGGTCGTCGTCACGGCCGGTTCTCCTTAGCTACTGGCGCGCAGCCGGCGCGAGATGACGTAGTTGACGACCCCGATCACGATGAGGATCAGGAACATCGTCCAGGCGATGGCGGAGGCGCGGCCCAGGTGCTGGTTGATCCAGCCCTGCTCGTACAGGTACAGGCCGAGCGTCTGGAACTGGTGCTGGGATCCGCCGGAGGCGCCCTTGTTCGCGTCGAACAGCAGCGGCTCACCGAACACCTGCGAGGCGCCGATGGTCGACACCACGACTGTGAACAGGATCGTCGGACGCAGCGAGGGCAGCGTGACGTGGAGGAACTGCCGCCAACGGCTGGCTCCGTCCAGTGCCGCCGACTCGTAGAGGTCCTGCGGGATCGCCTGCATCGCGGCCAGGTAGATCAGCGCGTTGTACCCCGTCCAGCGCCAGACGATGATGCTGGACACGGCGATCTGGGAAGGCCACTTGTCGTTCTGCCAGTCGACGTGGTCGATGCCGACCGCGTTCAGCGCCCAGTTGATCATGCCGTAGTCGCGACCGAAGAGCAGCACGAAGACCAGCGAGGCGGCGGCGATCGACGTGGCGTAGGGCGCCAGCATGACGACGCGGTAGAAGGTGGAGCCGCGCAGCTTGTAGTTGAGGATGTGTGCCAGGCCCATGGCCATCAGCAGCTGCGGAACCGTGGAGATGATGCCGATCGTCAGGGTGTTCTTCGCCGCGTTCCAGAAGAAGTCGTCGTCGAAGATCCGGGTGTAGTTGCGCAGCCCGACCCAGGACATGTCCGTGGGTGCCGTCAGCTCTACCTGGTGGAGCGAGGCCCAGCCGGTGTACAGCAGCGGGAACAGGCCGAACGCGAGGAAGAGCAGGAAGAAGGGCGAGACGAACGCGTAGGGGCTCCACCGCATGTCGCGTTGCCAGCGACGGGAGAGCCGGGCGCGCTTCTTCCTCGCCCGCTCCGTGTCCGCGTCGGCCGGCGGGCGGCCCGGGGCCGCGCCCCCCTCCTGCACGGGGGGCGCGGCGGTGTCGTGCCTGGATGCCATTCCGGTCACTGGTCCAGGTTGTTGTCGATGGTCTTGACGGCCGTGTTCCACGCCTCCTCGGGCGACTTGCCCTGGGTGACGAGGATGACGCCGTTGTCCGTCAGACCCTGCTGGATGATCTGGTCCTTCGGGCCGATCGTCTGTACCGGGCTGCTCTTGGCGGCCGCGGCGAAGATGGTGCCGATCGGCGCGTCACCGGTCATCTCGTTCTTGGCGCTCTTCACCGCGTCCGACTCGTAGGCCGCCGGGGTGCTCGGGAAGCTGCCCTGCACGGCGAACAGCTTGGCCTGCTGCTCGGGTGCGGTCAGCCAGGCGGCCAGCTTCGCGGCCTCCTCGGCGTTCTTGCCCGACTTGGGAACTGCCAGGAAGGAACCGCCCCAGTTGCCGGACTTCGGCGACGCGGCCACGTCCCACTTGCCCTTGGCGTCCGGCTTCGACTTGCCCTTGATGTAGCCGAGCATCCACGGCGGGCAGGACATCGCGGCGAACTTGCTGTTGGCGATCGTCGTGTCCCAAGCGGGCTGGAACTGAGTCTGGTTGCCGATCAGTCCGTCCTCGGCAGCCTTCGCGGTGAGGTCGAACGCGTCCTTCACAGCCGGGTTCGACTTGTATATGACCTTGCCGGAGGAGTCGTAGAAGCGGTCCTTCTCACTGCTGAGAATCGCCTGGAGCAGACCGCCGGGGGAGTCCAGGAAGGTGGTGCCCTTCGGAGCCTTCTTCTTGTAGTCCTCGCCGACCTCGACCAGCTTCTTCCAGTCACCGGCCCACAGTTTGGCGACCTCCTCGCGGTCGGTGGGCAGACCGGCCTTCTCGAAGAGGTCCTTGCGGTAGCAGATGGCCATCGGGCCGACGTCCGTGCCCAGGCCGACGGTCTCACCGCCCTCGGTGGTGGCCTGCTGCCACTTCCACTCCAGGTAGTCGCTCTTCTCGCCGTACTTGGAGAGGTCCAGCAGCTTGGCGGACTGGGTCTTGACGATCTCGGCGATGTTGCCGACCTCGACGCCCTGGATGTCCTGCAGGCCGCTGTTGGTGGTCAGGTGGTTGACCAGGGTGGGGTAGTAGTTCTCATTCCGCTCGACGACCGTCTGCTGGATGTCGATGTCCGGGTGGAGCTTCTCGTACTCCTTGTAGAGGCCGGCCTCCTCGAAGCCGAAGGTGCCGAAGAGCCCCAGAGTGATCTTGGTCTTGCCGCCGCTGTCGCCGCTGCCGCCGCTCGACGACGAGCCGCTTCCGCCGTCGTCGGCACAGCCGGCCAGCAGCCCGGCGCCCAGCGACGCGACGGCCGCGACGACCATCGCCTTGCGGGCGGTTCGGATGCGTGCTCGCATGTCGTCCTCCTGTTGCCCTGACGTGCCGACCCCCCGGCCAACTGCATTGTCGGACCGTTTTACGCGCTTAAGGCTCGGGCGGGGAACGTGCGGGTTGTGTATGTGTCAGGTAGTGTGGGAGCGCTCCCACCAGTGATGTGTTGAAGAGTCCCCGGTCCCGGCGAGGGTGTCAAGGGAGTGGACGGCGCTATATAGCTTCGAGATGTTTCCGTCGTCGTGGCCATGTCCTGGCTGGTTCAGCTCTGTTGGAAAGAGACGAGGGGCGACGCTGGGGCAGTCGCTCGTTCGAAGGAGGTTGATCTGTTCGGAACACCACGGCCAGTGGTGCCCGCAGCGCAAGCCTGGCGGCAGTGGCGGCAGGCAGCTGACTTGTCGGGCTGTCAGCCCGGGTGCGGCGAACCCAAGGCTGACAGGAAGAAGAGACCGCTCGGGCCGATGTCGAAGTCCCGGGCCGGTTGAATCGACGCAGTCGGACCACCGGTCGCGCCGGATCGTCCGGCCGCAACGGAGGGCCGGGGCGACGAGCCTCGGCGAGGGCCGTCACAGCTGACGAGCCTGTTAAATTCCAGGCCAGTCGCAGAGTGCGGGTGTGGAGGGAAGGCGGAGCCCATGGCAACCCACGGAGCGCGGGGCCGAAGTGGTGGCCGGCCCACCCTCGAAGAGGTGGCGGCGCGCGCCGGTGTCGGCCGCGGTACCGTCTCGCGGGTGATCAACGGCTCGCCCCGGGTCAGCGACGCGACCCGCGCGGCCGTCGAGGCAGCGGTCGCGGAGCTCGGCTACGTCCCCAACACCGCGGCCCGTGCCCTGGCCGCCAACCGTACGGACGCGATCGCGCTGGTCGTCCCCGAGCCGGAGACCCGGTTCTTCGCGGAGCCGTACTTCTCGGACATGCTGAAGGGCGTCGGGTCGGCGCTGTCCGACACGGAGATGCAGCTGCTGCTGATCTTCGCGGGCAGTGACCGGGAACGCGCCCGCCTCGCCCAGTACCTGGCGGCCCACCGCGTGGACGGCGTCCTGCTCGTCTCGGTGCACGCGGACGACCCGCTGCCCGACCTGCTGGCCCAGCTGGAGATCCCCGCGGTGATCAGCGGACCGCGCTCGTCGGCGGAGACCCTGCCGTCCGTCGACTCGGACAACTACGGCGGCGCCCGCCAGGCCGTCGAGCACCTGCTGTCCCGGGGCCGGAGCCGGGTGGCCCACATCACCGGCCGCCTCGACGTCTACGGTGCCCAGCGCCGTGTCGACGGCTACCGCGAGGCCATGAGCGACGCCGGCCTCGGGGTGGACGAGGGGCTGATCGAGGCGGGGGACTTCACAGAAGAGGGCGGACACCGGGCCATGGCGGCCCTGCTGGAGCGCCACCCCGACATCGACGCGGTCTTCGCCGCCTCCGACGTCACCGCGGCCGGCGCCCGCCGGGCGCTGCGCGATGCGGGCCGCCGCATTCCGGAGGACGTGGCGCTCGTCGGCTACGACGACTCCGCCATCGCCCGCCACATGGAACCGCCGCTGACCAGCGTCCGCCAGCCCATAGAGGAGATGGGTCGCCGGATGATAGACCTCCTGCTCACCGAGGTCGCCGACCGCCGTCCGCTGGCGTCCCGGGGCCTGGAGCGCCGGCAGATGGTCCTGGCCACGGAGCTGGTGTCCCGGTCCTCCTCGTGACGCAACGGCCCACGGGCGCGGGGGAGTCGGCCAGGGGGCTTCTGACGGATCTCCGCGGCGTCGCGACGCCCGGCACGCGCTCTCGCCGCACCGGACGATAGGCCTGGTGGCTCCGCTACGAGACCTTCCGTCCGGCACGCCGAGAACACGCACCGCACGCCGCTCTTTCCTCCGCGGAGATCCGTCAGAAGCCCCCCAGGGCGTGACGGCGGTCCGCGGGCCGAGACCGGGGTGGCGCCGCAGGGCTGCCAGGCCGTCGGGCACGAACAGCCGCTCCCGGATCACCTCCCGGAACTCCGCCTCGCTGAACCAGCCGTGCCAGGCGATCTCGGACGGGTCGGGGGTGAGGGGCTCCGTCACGACGGCCTCGTGCACCCCGAGCCAGTAAGGGCTGATCGCTCCCCGGCAGAGTGAAGACGAACCCGCACCCGTGCCCGGACGCCCAGCTCCTCCGTCAACTCCCGGACCGCGGCCTCCTCGTAGGACTCGCCGACCTCGACGGCCCCGCCGATCAGCCAGTCGTGGTGGCCCGGGAAGCGGGACAGGTGCTCCGGCCTGCGGTGCACCAGGACGCGGCCCCGAGCGTCTCGGCAGACCGTCGCCGCGACCCGGTGCGGCCGGCCCTCGCGGATCGCCCGTCCCGGTCGGCCACCCCGAGCACCCGGTCCTGCTCGCCGACCCGTTCCACCCGCTCACTCATGGGCGTCACGGTCCCACGCCCTCACACCCGAGCCGGCGCAGGCCGTCGCAGCAGATACACCGCCGCCGTCACGACCAGGACGGCCATGCAGGCGATGAACACCAGCCCGGCCCCCTCCAGGCCGATCGGCCCGGTCAGCAGGCCGACGCCGATCACCGGGACGGAGATGCCCGTGTAGGCCACCACGAACAGCGTCGAGATCACCGCCGCCCGCTGGTGCTCCGGCGAGGCCTCGGCCACGTCGGACAGGGCGCCGCGGAACGCCAGGCCCTGGCCGATTCCGCCGATGAGCGCGCTGGCGACCAGCAGGGCCATCTGGTCCCACCGCAGCGCACCGGCGAGCAGCGCCAGCCCGGCGAGGAGCCCGGCGCAGCCCAGCGGCAGGGAACGCCGTACGCCGACCCGGCCGACCGCCAGTTGTCCGGCCGTCGAGGAGAAGAAGGCCAGCGCGACGATCAGCCCGCTCACGGCGTGGTCGTCGACGTCCAGGGACTCCACGAGGAAGGCAGGGCTGACGGAGGTGAACACCCCGAACAGGGCGAAGCCGACGAAGGAGGCGGTGGCGGCGGGGCCGAACACCGCGCGCACCTGCGGGGGCAGTACGGGACGCTGCGGGCGTACGGAGCGCAGCGGCTGCCGTTTCCGTACCGTCTCCGCGAGCCGCAGCAGGACGGCGGCCGAGACGGCCACCAGGGCGAGGTGGGTGACGAACGGCAGGTACAGCGGCCAGGGTGCGTACTGTGCGAGAAGCCCGGAGAGCAGCGGGCCGCAGCCCAGTCCGCCCATGTTGGCGGCCGTCGCCACGAACGTGGCCCGGGAGGCACCGCCCTCGGGCGCCAGCTCCATCACGTACGCCGTGGCGGCTCCGGTGAACAGCCCGGCGGACAGTCCCGACAGCAGCCGTCCCCCATAGAGCCAGCCGAGCCCGGTGGCGCACAGGAAGCAGACGGCACTCAGCGCCGCGAAGCCCAGACCGCACAGCAGCACCGGGCGCCGGCCCACGGCGTCCGAGGCGTTGCCGACCAGCAGCAGCACACCGATCACCGCGAAGGCGTACAGGGCGTAGACCACGGTGACCGTCAGCTCGGAGAAGCCGAACTTGTCCTGGTAGAGGGGATAGAGGGGAGTCGGGAGTGTGGTGCCGGCCATGCAGACGGCGAAGACCGCCCCGCCGAGCACACACGCGCGCCATCCCGGGCGTCCACCGTCCATGCGGCCGACGGTAGCCGCGGCCCGCGGACGCGCCCTCGACCGGCGCGCTGGAAACACGCGCGCCGGAAACACCCGCGCTTGGAAACGCTTCAGCCGGTGGCCTCTTCCGAGACCACCGGCTGAATACTCAGGGTGAGTGACGGGACTCGAACCCGCGGCATCCTGGACCACAACCAGGTGCTCTACCAGCTGAGCTACACCCACCATGACCGGCTTGGAGATCAGTGATGTCCCCGACCGGCCGAGAAAAAGTGTACAGGGTCCGAAGGGGTGCTCGCGCCCGGCTTTCTCCGCGCCCCCCGACGGCCCCCCGTTCTGCCTACTGAGCAGGCAGGACGTGCTTCGCGGCGATCGTCCGCGCGGTGTCCGAGTCGGGCCCGGGCTGCGGGACGAACAGGGCCTCGCGGTAGTACCGCAGCTCCGCGATGGACTCGCGGATGTCGGCGAGCGCGCGGTGGTTGCCGTTCTTCTGCGGGCTGTTGAAGTACGCCCGTGGGTACCAGCGGCGCGCCAGCTCCTTGATCGACGACACGTCGACGATCCGGTAGTGGAGGTAGCTCTCCAGCGTCGCCATGTCACGCAGCAGGAAGCCGCGGTCGGTGCCGACGGAGTTCCCGCACAGCGGGGCCTTGCCCGGCTCCTTGACGAACTCCCTCACGTACGTCAGGACCTGGTCCTCGGCGTCCTTCAGCGTCGTGCCGCCGGCGAGCTCCTCGAGCAGCCCCGAGGCGGTGTGCATCTGACGCACCACGTCCGGCATCGTCTCCAGCGCCTGATCCGGCGGCCGGATGACGATGTCCACGCCCTCGCCGAGCACGTTCAGCTCGGAGTCGGTCACGAGGGCGGCCACCTCGATGAGCGCGTCGTCCGACAGCGAGAGGCCGGTCATCTCGCAGTCGATCCACACCATGCGATCGTTCATGTGTCTAACCCTACGGCCCGCCGCCACCGGCCGGGCCGCCCGTGCCGGGAAAGCCGAAGGGCCCGCTGGGAGACGTGCTCCCCGCGGGCCCCGGCTACCGGATCACGGCGCGCTGCGCTGCCCGGGCAGACTCGCCGACAGGGCCTGCGCCTGGCCGACCGCACTCGCCGCCGCGGTACGGCGGGACTGCAGCGGGACCGGGTGCTCCGGGTGCAGCGGGGCGGGCGCCTGGCCGGGCTGGCCCGGATGGTGCCCCGCGTGGCCCGGATGGCCCGGCATGCCGGGCCCGGGACCGCCCGGCGCGCTCTCGGTCTCCTGGGGCCGCTCGCCCTGCGGACGCCGGGCCCGGTACGCCGCCCGGTACGCGGCCGGGGACGAACCCAGCTGGCGGCGGAAGTGCCCGCGCAGGGCGACCGGCGACCGGAAGCCGCAGCGCCCCGCCACCTCGTCCACCGAGTAGTCCGACGTCTCCAGCAGGCGCTGCGCCTGGAGGACCCGCTGCGTGATCAGCCACTGCAGTGGAGCGCTCCCGGTCAGCGAGCGGAAGCGGCGGTCGAACGTACGCCTGCTCATGTACGCGCGTGCCGCCAGCGTCTCCACGTCGAACTGTTCGTGGAGGTGCTCCAGCGCCCAGGCGACGACCTCGGCGAGCGGGTCGGCGCCGATCTCCTCCGGTAAAGACCTGTCGAGGTAGCGCTCCTGCCCGCCGCTGCGGCGCGGCGGCACGACGAGCCGCCTGGCCAGGGCCCCGGCCGCCTCGTTGCCGTGGTCCGTGCGCACGATGTGCAGGCACAGGTCGATGCCCGCGGCCGTGCCCGCCGACGTCAGCACGTCGCCGTCGTCGACGAACAGCTCACGCGGGTCCACGTGCACCGACGGGTAGCGCTTGGCCAGCGTCGGTGCGTACATCCAGTGGGTGGTCGCGGGGCGGCCGTCCAGCAGGCCCGCCGCCGCGAGGACGAAGGCGCCGGTGCACAGCCCGACGATGCGGGCGCCCTCCTCGTGGGCGCGGCGCAGCGCGTCGAGCGCCTCCTCCGGTGGCGGAGAAGTGATCGAACGCCAGGCCGGTACGACGACCGTGCCCGCGCGTGAGATCGCTTCCAGGCCATGTGGTGCGGTGAGTTCGAGGCCCCCCGTGGTCCGTAGCGGGCCGTCCTCGCCCCCGCACACCAGTAGTCGGTAGCGCGGTACGCCGGCGTCCTGGCGGTCAACCCCGAACACCGACAGCGGTATGGAACTCTCGAAGATGGGGCCGCCGCTGAACAGCAGCACCGCGACGATCTCCTTGCGGCGTCGCCCGGAAAGCTTCCGGGCCGCGGCTTCCGGCGCGGCAGTGGAGTCGTGGCTCATACTGCTAAGCCCCCCTCGGTGGTCGCGGCTCCTCGGTTGTGTCGCTCCTGCACGTTTCCCCTCGGTCCTGCACGAGTCCCCCGCCGTAGACAGTCAAGATCGAATCTACTGTGTGCCGTCGTGCCGAAGTGGCCGGTTAGTCACCCGGCACATTGTCGACTTGGCAACTTGGCGTGAAGCATTCGATCACGAAGCGTTGCACTCGTGGGGCGTGCAGGGAAGTGCGCCTTGTCGAGGTGGCCAATCCACGTAGGGTGCGCGGACCGCCTGAGGTCCTTTCCGTGCAGGTCGAACGGGGGTTGGGGGGTGGTCGGGCAGGGGGATGCGCCACAATGAGAAGTTGGCTGAAAACCGATGTGCGTGTGCGCGGAAACCGGTCAGCCGACCGGTGTATCCCCTGCGGTGTGCCGTCCGCCACGGTGCGACCCCGTTCCGGTGCGGTGACGCCGGCCCCGGTGGGGTGCCCGGTCCTCGGCCGCGAGCCGGGCCGCACCGCGCTCGGACTGGCGCAGCAGCACCCGGCAGGCGCCCGTGACGGCCGCGAGCCCGAGGGCGGTGCCGGCGGCACCGGCCAGAGAGGCGCCGTAGCCGAGGAGCACCATCGGAACGAGCAGGCAGCTGAAGGCAGCCCAGCGAACCACATCGGTCGCGGTGTCCCGCGGCGGCGGGGTCGCGCGGTCCGCCTCGGCGGCGGGGCGTGGTGCGGACATGGGTACTCCCTGTGGCGTGACTCACGGAGTTCAACGCGTGGCCGGGGCGTCGGTCACCGGCGGCCCGGATCGCCGCACGTGCCCACGGCTGAGTGAATCCCGTGCAAACCGCCTGTACAGCGCAGCAACCATTGCGTTACGGGCGGTGCCTCGTGCATGCTCCCTGGAACCCGCACGCACCGTGAGCGGGATCTGGGCTAAGGAGGCGTGCCGCCGTACCCTTGAGGGTATGGGGGTGGGAAGACCATTCCCGGACACAGCTCCGCCGCACACTGTTGTCCCCCATATAAGGATCACGACGCCGAGACAGCCATGGCCGGTCACGAATTCTTCGAACCCGCGGACCGCAAGCGGCCCGTCGCCGATCCCACGGCGGCCGAGCCCCTGGCGGCGGAAGAGCCACGCCATTCCTGCGATCCCGCCTTCAAGCACGGGGTCGTCGTCGGCTTCGACGGCTCCACCTCCAGTGAGCGCGCCCTGGCGTACGCGATCGGCATGGCCCATCGCTCCGGGTCGGGCCTGATCATCGTCCACGTCGCCAACCGGCTGCCGACCACGGTGTGGGCGGGCTGCGAGCCGCCCGTCTTCGTGGACGTGCCGGACCACCGCACCGAGGTGCTCGGCCTCGAGCTGGCCTGTGCGGACTACCTCGCCGAGGTGCCCTGGATCCTGGTCGAGCGCGGCGGCGACATCTGCCACGAACTCGAAGAGGTCGGGCGGGAGTACGAGGCCGACGCGATCGTCGTCGGCTCCACCCACGGCATCGTCGGGCGCATCTTCGGCTCGGTCGCGGGGCGGCTCGCCAAGCGGGCGCAGCGGCCCGTCATCGTCATTCCCTGACGTTCACGCAGGAGCGACGCCCTGCGGCAACTCCCTTGTGCACCGCGCAAATCTACTCGCGCGTAGAGGTGTTTGTGCCCTTGTGAAGGGCATATACGGGACACACCGCACAACTGCACCTGCACGAAGGGAGCCCGCCGTGGACAAAGACGTCTCCGCGGGAAGTGGAATCACGACCGTGGCCGGTCGACTCGCCCTGGGAATCACCCTGTTGGCCTTCGGGCTGGGGCATACCGCTCTGATCGACGGCGTGTCGGCCGCTGACGCCGTGTCAATCGCTCAGTACGTGGGCGGCATTGCGCTCTTCGTCGCGGGGCTGGTGGCCCTGCGGGAGGGTGACGCCGCCGGTGGTACGGCGTTCTCGGTGCTCGGGGCGCTGTGGTTCACCTGGGCCGTGTCCGACAGTGCCTCCGGCAACGCGGCGGGGCTGTTCCTGCTGTTGTTCGCGCTCGTGGCGCTGTCCCTGACACTCGCGGGCGGGGACCAGCTCGGTCAGGGCGTGTACGGGCTGTTCTTCGTGGCCCTGCTGCTCATGGCGATCGCGAGTTTCGCCGGCAACGACGGGCTCGTGAAGGTGGGCGGCTGGTTCGCCGTCGCCGCGGGGGCGGTGGCCTGGTACGCGGCGACCGCGGCGCTGGCGCACTGGCCCACTGCGATTCCGCGACGCGCTGCGGGCCGGGGCGTGACGGCCACCGGTTAGCTGCGCCGGCTGGGGAGTTGGGCGGCTTCCCGGCGATGAAACGGACCCCCCGTGCGTGGTGGCAGCACGGGGGGTCCGTTTTCGTTCGTCGGCCGGTGCGGGTGCGTTGTGGTTGCTCGCGCAGTTCCCCGCGCCCCTTGAAGGAAACCCTCTACTCCACCGTTACCGACTTGGCGAGGTTGCGGGGCTTGTCGATGTCGCGGCCCAGGGCCAGGGCCGTGTGGTACGCCAGGAGCTGGAGGGGGATGCCCATCAGGATGGGGTCGAGTTCGTCCTCGTTCTTCGGGACGACGATCGTCTCGTCGGCCTTCTCCTGGGGCTGGTGGGCCACCGCGAGGATCCTGCCGCTGCGGGCCTTGATCTCCTCCATGGCGGCGCGGTTCTTCTCCAGCAGGTCGTCGTCGGGGACGATCGCGACCGTCGGGAGGGCCGGCTCGATCAGGGCCAGCGGGCCGTGCTTGAGCTCCGAGGCGGGGTAGGCCTCGGCGTGGATGTACGAGACCTCCTTGAGCTTCAGGGAGGCCTCGCGGGCCACGGGGTAGCCCCGGACGCGGCCGATGAAGAGCATCGAGCGGGCCTCGGCGAACTGCAGGGCCAGCTTCTTGACGTCCTCCTCCTGCTCCATGATCTCGGCGATCTGGGCGGGCAGCTTGCGCAGGCCCTCGATGATGCGCTTGCCGTCGCGGACCGACAGGTCACGGGTGCGGCCCAGGTGCAGGGCGAGGAGGGCGAAGGCCACCGTGGTGTTGGTGAAGCACTTGGTGGAGACGACGCAGACCTCCGGGCCGGCGTGCACGTAGATGCCGCCGTCGGCCTCGCGGGCGATCGCCGAGCCGACCACGTTCACCACGCCGAGGACGCGGGCGCCCTTGCGCTTGAGCTCCTGCACGGCGGCCAGGACGTCGTAGGTCTCGCCGGACTGGGAGACGGCGACGTAGAGGGTGTCGGGGTCGACGACGGCGTTGCGGTAGCGGAACTCCGAGGCGGGCTCGGCGTCGGCGGGGATGCGCGCCAGTTCCTCGATCATCTGGGCGCCGATCATGCCAGCGTGGTACGAGGTGCCGCAGCCGAGGATCTTCACGCGGCGGATCCGCCGGGCCTCGCGGGCGTCCAGGTTCAGGCCGCCCAGGTGCACGGTGGAGAAGCGGTCGTCGATGCGGCCGCGCAGCACACGGTCCACGGCATCGGCCTGCTCGTGGATCTCCTTGTGCATGTAGGTGTCGTGGCCGCCCATGTCGTAGGAGGCGGCCTCCCACTCCACGGTGGTGGGCTCCGCCGTGGTGCGGGTGCCCTCCGTGGTGTAGGTACGGAAGTCGTCGGCCTTCAGGGTGGCCATCTCGCCGTCGTCCAGGGTGACGATCTGGCGGGTGTGGGCGACCAGCGCGGCGATGTCCGAGGCGACGAACATCTCCTTCTCGCCGATGCCGAGGACGACCGGGGAGCCGTTGCGGGCGACGACGATCCGGTCGGGGAAGTCGGCGTGCATGACGGCGATGCCGTACGTGCCCTCGACGAGCCGGAGGGTCTCGCGAACCCTGTCCTCCAGCTTGGGTGCCTGCGCGCGGGCGATGAGGTGGGTGAGGACCTCGGTGTCGGTCTCGGAGAGGAACTCGACGCCGTCGGCCTCCAGCTTGCGGCGCAGGTCGGAGGCGTTGTCGATGATGCCGTTGTGCACGACGGCGACCTTGTTGTCGGCCGACATGTGCGGGTGGGCGTTGACGTCGGACGGGGCGCCGTGGGTGGCCCAGCGGGTGTGGGCGATACCGGTCGTGCCCTTGAAGCGGGCCGGGACCTTGGCCTCCAGGTCGCGGACGCGGCCCTTGGCCTTGACCATCCTCAGGCCGGACGTCTTCGGGGACGTGACGACGATGCCCGCGGAGTCGTAGCCGCGGTACTCCAGTCGCTGCAGGCCCTCCAGGAGGAGGGGCGCGACGTCACGCTTCCCGATGTAACCGACGATTCCGCACATGTATACGTATTCCTAGCCGTAGACGATGCGCCGCAGCTGCCGGAGCGAGAGCTCCGGCGGGGCCACCGCGCGGTATGTGAGATCCGCCTTGATCCGCTCGAAGATCGCCGCGTTGACCAGGCCCTGGGCCTGGAGCTCGCGGTGGCGGCGACGGACGTACTCCTCGGTCGTCTCGTCGAAGTAGGCGAGCACGTCCTGGATCACGCGCAGCGCCTCGCCCCGCCCGAGGGCGGTGGACCGCGTCAGATGATCAACGAGTTCGTCGTGCACTCGCTAGATCTTGGGGTACTGGCGGCGCTTTCGCAAGAATTCTGCCCGATTTCGGGCAAGCGTCTGAGGGGATCCTTTGGGAGAACGTTGAACGTGTCATGAGGGCTTGTTCGTGACGCGTCCACCGGGTGTCCGGAATCCCGTTGCCCGAGGCGTCGATTTTTGGACGCCATGGACACTCCTCGTATGGGCGTACCCGAGCGGCTCGCCGAGCGCATGACCATGGCCGAGCAGCACGAGTACCTGCGCGCCAGGTTCTCCCGGCGCACGATGATCAGAGGCGGCGCCGTCACGCTCGGCGCCGTCGCGGGTGGCGCGTTCGTGCCCGGCGCCACCGCCCAGGCAGCCGTCCCGAGCGGCCGCCCCGGCACCGAGACCGTCGACGGCGCCCATGTGGCCCCCTTCGGCCGTCACCTCGCCTACGGCACCGACCCGCGCACCGAGATGACCGTCTCCTGGCAGGTCCCGGTCGCCGTCAAAAAGCCCTTCATCCGGATCGGCGCCCACCCCACGGACCTCTCCCGCAAGATCGACGCCGAGGTCCGCACCCTCTTCACGCCCGCCGGTGTCGGCGCGAGCGGCGACCACACCCAGTACTACGTCCACGCCAAGCTGACCCATCTGAAGCCGGGCCGGACGTACTACTACGGCGTCGGCCACCAGGGCTTCGACCCGGCCGAGCCGCACCTGCTGGGCACTCTCGGCACCTTCACCACCGCCCCCGCGCACAAGGCGCCGTTCACCTTCACGGCCTTCGGCGACGAGGGCGTGAGCTACCACGGCCTGGCCAACAACGCCCTGCTGCTCGGCCAGAACCCGGCCTTCCACCTGCACGCCGGCGACATCGCCTACGCCGACCCGTCCGGCTCCGGACAGACCTCCGACACCGGATTCGACTCGCGGATCTGGGATCAGTTCCTCGCCCAGACCGAGTCCGTCGCCAAGTCCGTCCCCTGGATGCCCGCCTACGGCAACCACGACATGGAGGCCTGGTACTCGCCGGGCGGCTACGGCGGCGAGGAGGCCCGCTGGACCCTCCCGGACAACGGCCCCGACAAGAAGAACCTCCCGGGCGTCTACTCCTTCGTCTACGGCAACACCGCGGTCATCTCGCTCGACGCCAACGACATCTCCTTCGAGATCCCCGCCAACCTCGGCATCTCCGGAGGCACCCAGACCACGTGGCTGGAGACCCAGCTCAAGAAGTACCGGGCGGCTCACGACGTCGACTTCATCGTCGTGTTCTTCCACCACTGCGCCTACTGCACCTCCACCTCCCACGCCTCCGAGGGCGGGGTCCGGCAGGAGTGGGTGCCGCTGTTCGAGAAGTACACGGTGGACCTGGTCATCAACGGTCACAACCACCAGTACGAGCGCACCGACGTGATCAAGGGGAACAAGGTCACCAAAAAGCTCCCCATCGGCGGCACGGCCTACCCCGAGACCGACGGCGTGGTCTATGTGACGGCCGGTGCGGCGGGCCGCAGCCTCTACGCGTTCAGCGCCCCGCTGTCGTACGAGGGCAACGAGCACGACGTGGAGTCCGTGGCCTCGTTCGTCAACGTCAAGGGCGGCAAGCAGAACGAGACCGTCGCCTGGTCCCGGGTGCGCTACCTCGACTACTCCTTCCTGCGCGTGGACGTCACCCCCGCGCCGAAGGGGCGCCTGGCCACGCTGAAGGTGCGCGGCATCGCCGAGACCGGGGACCAGATCGACCACTTCACGGTGGCCCGCCGGGCGAAGTAGCCGCGCGTCCTACATCCGCTTGAGGATCGCCTGTTTGGCCAGGGCGAACTCGTCGTCCGTCAGCACGCCCGTGCGGTGCAGTTCCCCGAGCTCGCGCAAGCGGCGCAGCAGGGCGTCGTGGTCGTCCTCGGCGGACGCGACCGCAGGAGAAGGCAGCTCCGGTCGCGCGTCCACCGGGTGCGCGGCGGCGGCCCGGGCCGGGTGCGGAAGCCTGGCCTGGACCGCCGCCGCGACCAGCGCCATCAGCGGGTCCTTCTTGAAGCCCCACAGCTCCACGGCGTTGGGGTCGTACTTGGGCGGGGTCTTGGTGGGTGCGTGCCGCACGGTGAAGCGCAGGTGACCGTTCTCCAGACCGGCCGCCGGGTGCCACTCCACACCCGTGATGTCGGCGAGCGCGAGCGTGCGGGCGCCGGCGGCGGCCTTGGCGTCCTCCGTCTTCCAGTTCCACTCCAGGCGTATGCGCTCGCCGTCGAAACCGGCGGTGCCGTCCCCGGCGGAGACCGACAGGGGGACCGACGGGCCCGGCAGCAGATACGCGTCGACCGGGCCGGCGGGGACCTGGTCGAGCAGCAGGGCGCTGCGGACCTCGTCCACGAAGTACTCGGCGACGCCGTAGCGGTCGGACTCCACGATCAGCTGGTACGGGTCGTGGGGCTCGGTGAGCCGGCCGCCGGTGGCGTGCAGCAGCGGGTCGGCGCCGTCGCGCAGCCGGAGCCTGAGCCGACCCGACTTCTTGCCCTGCTCCAGGGAAATGCCCGCCAACGCCCCCAGCGGGACGTTCAGTTCACCCAGCTCCCTGCGCAGCAGACTGACGTTCTTGTCCCGCCCGGGAGTCAGTCGCAGCGCGTCCCCGTCGAAGGCCCACGTGCCGTCCTTCTGGATGATTTCCGTCATGGGTTGACATCCTCCCCCTCTGAAAGAGCGAGATTCCAACCTTTTCGGGTTGAGGTTCACGGGCGCTCGAACGGCTGGTGGCCGTTGTCGCGCCCGCGCGGCGGAGCCGCACATCGATTCAGCCCCGCGCCCCTGAAAGTACCGACGCCGACGCGCACCCCCGGTGGACCGTACACCGGGGGTGCGCGTCTGTCTGTGAGGTCAGAGGTCCGCTATGGGGTTCCTCAGGGTGCCCACCAGCTGGAGGGCGCCGGACGGGTCCGACAGGTCGACCATCTGTTCGTTGTTGCGGAGTTGGAGGCGGTTGAGGCAGGACAGCGCGAACTCGGGGGCGAACATGTCGTACTGCTTGAACTTGTCGGCGAGTTCGGGCATCGAGTCCTGGTAGGCGCGGGTCACGTCCGCCACCGTCTGCCAGAAGTCGTCCTCCTCCAGGATCCCCTCGGTGGCGAGGTTCGCCGCGAGGAAGCGGAAGAAGCAGTCGAAGACGTCCGTGAAGACCGACAGGAGCTTCTTGTCCTCCGGGACCTCCACGCGGAGCCGCTCGACCGTCGGCGGCAGCACCGCGTCCGGGTCCATGACCGCGATCTCCTCGGCGATGTCCTTGTAGATCGCGCGCTGCACGACTCCGTCCTTCAGCACCAGGATGACGTTCTCGCCGTGCGGCATGAACACCAGGTCGTAGGCGTAGAAGCTGTGCAGGAGGGGCGTGAAGTAGGCCTGGAGGTAGCGGCGCAGCCACTCCTTCGGGGTGAGGCCCGACTGCTCGATCAGGGCGCCCGCGACGGACGCCCCCTGGTGGTCGACGTGGACCAGGGACGCCATGGTCGCCAGCGACTCGCCCTCCTGGAGGGACGGCACCGGGCTCTCCCGCCACAGCGCGGCGAGCATCTTGCGGTACGGCGAGTAGCGGTCCGTCGCCTGCTCGTACTCCAGGTGCCGGTAGCCGACCGCGGCGCGCTCCCGGATGATCGACAGGCCCGTGGACCGCAGCACCGGGTCGCCCTCGATGAGCTGGGCCAGCCAGTCGTTGATCGCCGGGGTGGCCTCCATGTAGGCAGCCGACAGGCCGCGCATGAAGCCCATGTTGATGACCGACAGCGCGGTCTTGACGTAGTGCTTCTCGGGGCTGGTCCGGTTGAAGAAGGTCCGGATGGACTGCTGGGCCAGGTACTCGTCGTCGCCCTCGCCCAGGCACACCAGGTGCCCCCGTGCGACCTCGGCGGCGAAGGTGACGGCGAGCTTGTTCCACCACTGCCAGGGGTGGACCGGGATGAACAGGTAGTCGGCGGGGTCCAGGCCCGCCTCGCGCAGGACGCCGTGGAAGCGCTCGACGGTCTTCTCGCCCAGTTCCTCGCGCAGGAACGACTCGTACTCGATGCCCACCCCGGCCGTGAACGCCGCACGCGAGCGGTGTGCCGCGAGCCAGACGAGCCGGACCGGGCTCGCCGTCTCCGGCGCGTACGACAGGTACTCGTGGATACCGAAGCCGAGCCGGCCGTTGTTGGCGACGAAGCAGGGGTGGCCCTCGGTCATGCCGGTCTCGATGGCCTGGAAGTCGCCGCGCGCCAGCTCGGCCGCCGTGGTTTTCGGCTTGGTGAGCTTGTAGCAGGTGCCGGAGAGGGTGGAGGAGATCTCCTCCAGGTAGACCGGCAGGATGTCGTCGCTCAGGCCCAGGGACTTCCGCAGTTCGATGAAGAAGTCCAGGGCGGCGAGCGGGAGTTCGGCGCCGTCCCGGTGACGGGTGATGGAGGCGGCGTCGACCTGCCAGTGGTCCAGGGCGCGGCGGGTGGCGGAGAAGCGGTAGCTCGTCAGGCCGTCGTCGCTGCGGACGACGTAGCTCTCGCCGTCCTGCTCGGGGGTGATCAGCCGCTCGTGCGCGAACTCGGCGAGCGCTTTGCGGACCAGCAGGCGGCCCGCCTGGTCCCAGCGCTCGGGGGACAGGTGTGCCACGGCGTCGGACAGGGTCATATCGCCACTCCTCGGGCAGCCAGGAACTGTGCGCGCGTGCAGAAGCTGAGCAGCGCGCGCTTCTCCGGCTTGTCGATCTCGCGCTCGGCCACGAAGCCCACGGCCTCGTTGAGCGCATGTACTGCCTTGTTGCTCACGTCGGGCTCCACCACGACCCGGCGGGTGCGCGGATCGGCGAACAGCTCGTCCATCACGGCGGTGATGACGGCCCTGGTGAAACCGTGGATCGGCCGGTCGGTCGGCGCCACCAGGAAGTGCATGCCGACGTCGCCGGGCTCCGGGTCGTACAGGCCTACCAGCTCGACGTACCGGGGGTCGTACTTCTCCATCAGGAACGCCGGGCGGCCCTCGTGCAGACCGATGCAGGCGTCGTGGTGCTCGTGCGCGGCGATCCGCATGTACTCGCGCTCGACGTCCTGGAGTTTCGCGTCCTGCATCATCCAGTAGGCCGCCTTGGGGTGGGTGACCCAGGAGTGCAGCAGCTCGGCGTCCCGCAGGGGGTCGAGCGGGCGGACGGTGAGCGATCCGATGCCGGTGGTGGCGCTCATACGGCGAACTCCTGGAACGCGATGCTCTTCTCGACCGGGTAGTACTCGCTGCCGAGCAGCTCGCGGATGATGTACGCGTTCCGGTAGGGGCCCATGCCGAGGTCCGGGCTGGTGATGCTGTGCGTGTGGACGCCGGCGTTCTGCAGGAAGACCCCCCGGCCGGTGACGTCGATCGCGTAGTTGCGGGCGACGTCGAAGTTGCCCTGCGAGTCGTAGACCAGGCGGTCCTTGACGGGGGCCAGGAACTCCGGCTCGGCGTACTTGTAGCCGGTCGCCAGGACCAGGCCCCGCGAGTCCAGCTCGAAGTCCTTGCCCTGCTCCTCCTGGCGGAAGCCGAGCGTGTACGTGCCGTTCTCGTACCGCGCGCTGTGCAGCGAGGAGTTGGTGAGCAGCCGGGTGGGGACGGGGCCGCCGAGGTTCTTCTGGTAGAGCAGGTCGAAGATCTCGTTGATGAGGTCGCCGTCGATGCCCTTGAACAGGCCCTTCTGCTCGGCCGTGAGGCGGTAGCGGGTCGCCTCGGGCAGCTCGCGGAAGTAGTCGACGTACTCCGGGGACGTCATCTCCAGCGTGAGCTTGGTGTACTCCAGCGGGAAGAAGCGCGGGGAGCGGGTGACCCAGTTCAGCCGGTAGCCGTGGACGTCGATCTCGCTGAGCAGGTCGTAGTAGATCTCGGCGGCCGACTGGCCCGAGCCGACCAGGGTGATCGAGTCCTTCTTCTGCAGCTCCGCCTTGCTGTCCAGGTAGCGGGAGTTGTGCAGGAAGTCGCCGCCCAGGCCCTGGCAGGCCTCGGGTATGTGGGGCGGGGTGCCGGTGCCGAGGACCAGGCGACGGGCCCGGTAGGTGCCCCCGGCGGTGGTACGCACGACGTACAGCTCGTCCTCGTACGTCACCTCGGCGACCGTCGTGCCGAAGCGGATGCTGCTCAGTTTGCCCGCGGCCCAGCGGCAGTAGTCGTCGTACTCGACGCGCAGCGGATAGAAGTTCTCGCGGATGTAGAACGAGTACAGCCGGCCCTTCTCCTTCAGGTAGTTCAGGAAGGAGTACGGCGACGTGGGGTCGGCGAGGGTGACCAGGTCCGACATGAACGGGGTCTGGAGGTGGGCGCCGTCCAGGAACATGCCCGCGTGCCACTCGAAGTCGGGCTTCGACTCCAGGAAGACGCCGTCGAGCTCGTCGATCGGCTCGGTCAGGCAGGCCAGGCCGAGGTTGAACGGGCCGAGCCCGATGCCCACGAAGTCATGGGTTCTGGTCGGGGTGTCAGGACGCGCGGTCAAGGGACTCTCCCAGGTACTGCTCGGCGTGGCCGGCGATCAGATCGAGGACGGCGGCGATGTCGGACGCCTGCGTCTCGGGGTTGAGCAGGGTGAACTTCAGGTAGTGGCGGCCTCCGACCTTGGTGCCCGCGACGATGGCGTCACCGGAGGCGAACAGGGCCTTGCGGGCGTAGAGGTTGGCGCGGTCGATCTCGGCGGGGTCGGTGACGGCCGCCGGGATGTAGCGGAAGACCAGCGTCGACAGGCTCGGCTCGACGACGACGTCGAAGCGCGGGTCGGCGGCGATCAGCTTCCAGCCCTCCCGGGCCAGGTCGCACACCTCGTCGAAGAGCTGCCCGATGCCGTCGGCGCCCATGGTCCGCAGGGTCATCCACAGCTTGAGGGCGTCGAAGCGGCGGGTGGTCTGCAGGGACTTGTCCACCTGGTTGGGGATGCGCTCCTCCACCATGCGCCGCGGGTTGAGGTACTCGGCGTGGTAGGTGGCGTGGCGGAGCGTGGCGGCGTCCCGCACGAGCACGGCCGAGGAACTCACCGGCTGGAAGAAGGACTTGTGGTAGTCGACGGTGACCGAGTCGGCGCGCTCGATGCCGCTGATGCGGTCCCGGTGCTTCAGGGAGGCCAGCAGGCCGCAGCCGTAGGCGGCGTCGACGTGCATCCAGGTGCCGAACTGCTCGCACAGCTCGGCGATCTCGGGCAGCGGGTCGATGGAGCCGAAGTCGGTGGTGCCTGCGGTGGCGACGACGGCCATGGGGACGAGGCCGTCCGTCGCGCAGCGCTCCAGCTCGCGGGCGAGCGCGACGGTCTGCATGCGCTTGTCGTGGTCGACGGGTACGGAGACCACGGCGTCCGGGCCGAGCCCGAGCAGCTTAGCGGACTTCTTCACGCTGAAGTGGCTGACCTCGGAGGCGAAGATGCGCAGTTTGGCCAGGGAGGCAGGACCTTCCCACCCATCCCGCCCTGGCTTCGCCTCCTCGCGGGCCAGCAGCAGCGCCTGGAGGTTGGACTGGGTGCCGCCCGAGGTGAACACGCCGTCGGCGGCCGGGCCGAGGCCGATCCGCTCGGTCGTCCAGTCGATCAGTTTCCGCTCGATGAGCGTGCCGCCGGCCGACTGGTCCCAGGTGTCCAGCGAGGAGTTCACGGCGGACAGGACGGCCTCGCCGAGCACCGCCGGGATGACGACCGGGCAGTTGAGGTGGGCCAGGTAGCGGGGGTGGTGGAAGTAGATCGCGTCCCGGAGGTAGACGTCCTCCAGTTCGTCGAGCACCGCGCCGGTGTCGTGCAGCGGCTGGTCGAGGTCGATCCCGTCGATGCGCGGGGAGAGCGCGTCGACGGTGATGCCGGTGAACGGCCGGGCGGTGGCGGCGAGTTTGGCGGCCACCCGCTCGACTCCGTCGGTCACGGAGCGGCGGTACTGCTCCGCGGTGGTGTCGTTGAGCAGGTGCGAGCGCATGTGGGGGTCCTCCGGTGGGGACAGTCCGGTGTGGGACGGGGTGGGCTGGTCTCCGACGTCCAGAACTTAGGTAAGCCTAACCTGACTTGATCGAGGGGAGAGCGCGCTCTGCCGTGACGGTGGTCACTCGTGTCACCTCAGCGCCGGTGAGCTGCGGCTACGCCTCCGCCCGCAGCTGCTCCTCGCTCGCGCCGCGCCGCCAGTAGCCGACGAACGTCACCCTGCGGCGGTCGATCCCGCGTTCGCGCACGAAGTGCCGGCGCAGCTCCTTCACGCATCCGGACTCGCCGGCGATCCAGACGTACGGCCGTTCGGCCGGGGGCAGCCGGGCGGCACGGAGGGCGTCGAGGGCCATGGGGGACCCCTCGGTGCCCCTCTCGTCCCGGACCAGCCAGGTGATCTCGGCGTCGGCCTCGGTCGCCACGTGCTGGATGTCGCCGGCGTGCGGGACCTCCAGCCAGACCCGGGCGCGGGTGCCGGCCGGCAGCGCCTCGACGATGGCCGAGGCGGCCGGTACGGCGGTCTCGTCGCCCCAGACGACGACGAGGTCGGTGTCCTCGGGCGGCCGGAACCGGATCGCCCGGTTGTCGGCGACGGCCGGCCCGAGCAGCAGGACCCGGTCACCGGCGGCGGCCCGGGCGGCCCAGCGGGAGGCGGGGCCCGCCTGGACCGTGGCGCCCGGCTCGATGCCGTGCAGGGCGAAGTCGATGTCGACCTCGTCCGGGTCGCGGCGCAGGGCGCGCAGGGTGTACGACCGCATCACGGCCCGTACGTCGTCCGGGAGTTCACGCCAGCCCTGCCACCAGCCGTCGCCGAGCTCGAGCGGGACGACCGGCTCGGGCTGCCCGGGGTGCGGCAGGAACAGCGACAGGGACTGGTCCCGCCCGCCGGAATGGAAGGCGTGCAGATCGGGTCCCCGGAAGGTGACCCGGACCAGAGACGGCCCGAGCCGCCTCGTCCGCACGACCTGGAGGGAGAAGAAGCGGAACGGGGCGGCTACGGCGGTGGTCACGTGCGGCTCCTGGACGTCAGGAAGGGGCAGGGGGTCAGGCGACCTTCTTGGCCGACTCGATGGCCTTCGCGAGGTTCTCCACCAGAGGCGTGCACTTGTCGTACGACAGGATCGGCTCGGGCGAACGCGAGATGACCTGACCGGCCTTGACCGCGGGCAGCTTCTTCCAGGTCGCCTCGGTGATGTCGGCCGGCTGGATGGTCGAGGCACGGTCGTCCATCATGATGACGTCCGCCGGGTACTTGTCGACGTTCTCCCAGCTGAGGTTCTCGAACCAGCCGCCGTTGGCCTCCATGGCCTTCTTCGGGGGCTCGACGAAGTTCACGCCGAGGGCCTTGAAGTACTCCAGGTCGATGGAGAAGTTGGAGCCGGAGACGTAGAAGATGGCGTCCGAGGCGGAACCGGCCAGCACCTTGATCTCGGGGCGGGACTTGGCGGCCTTGCGCAGCCGCTCGGAGGCGGCCTCGAAGCGCTTCTTCGCCTCGACGACGTTCGCGGCCTTCAGGTCGGCGCCGAGCGACTGGGCGAGCTCGGCCATGCGCTGCAGCGGCTTCGGCATCTGACGGTCGAAGACCGAGACGGCCACGCTCGGGGCGAGCTTGGCGATCTTGTCCTTGGATGCCAGCGGGACGTACCAGAGGCTGCCGGCTGCGTCGAAGGTGGTGGTGATGAGCACCTCGGGCTGGAAGGCCGCGTACTGCTCGACGTTGAACTGGTCGAACCTGTTGCCGAAGACGGTCAGCTTGCTGACGTCCATGTCGCCGGCCTGGACGTCGGCCTTGCCGTCCTTGGTCCTGGTCGGGCCGAAGACGCCCTTGACCTCGATGCCGTAGTCGTACAGGGCGGCGGCGACACCGGTGAACGCGACGATCCTCGTGGGGACGTGGTCCAGGCTCACCGTCTTGCCGCGGTCGTCCTTGAACGACCAGGGGCCGGACTTGGCGGCGCCCTTCGCGTCCGAGCCGCCGCCGTCCTTGGAGTCCTCACTGCCACACGCGGTCACGAGGGCGCCGAGCCCGAGAGCACCACCGGCGGCGAGCAGGCCGCGGCGGGAGTAGCGGGCGGTTCTGGCGTTCGACATGACTGGGTCTGCTTTCGTGCGTACGGAGCCACTGCGGGCACGGCCGACAACCCTGTGGCTGAGATCGACCTTAGGTTAGCCTAACCTGAGATCTTGTCCAGAGGGTCGGGGGGTGTGTGCCCGGGGGTGGGGGCCTGGATGCCTGAGGATCCAGTGATCCGGATCACGAGGGTGCCGTACGCGGGTAGCCTCCGTCGGGTCGGCGCCCACGGCGTTGCACGGGTACGTCCGACCGGGCCCGGACCTACGGTTTGAGCCGTCGCGCCACGGCCCTGACCAGGTCGGTACGGGAGATCTGAAGAGCGAAGGCCCCGCCCTGGTCCGCCGCGGGCTTCGCATACCAAGGCAGGCCGCGGCGGCGCCACTTGGCGGGAGCGAGGCCCTCGGGGACGGCGTCAGGTCGGGGCGCTTTCAAGTCAGATGGCTGGATGGGGGCTGATGGGTGGCGGGCGAAAGCAAGCCGCCCTAGTAGCCGAAAACAAGCGTGCCTTGTTGGTTCCCTTGCCGTAACGGCGGTGGGAAGCAACAAGGCGGGCGAGGAAATCCCTGAAGAGAGTTTCTGTGGCGGTCGTGTCGGACCTGGCTGAGGTCAGCCCACCAGCCCCAACTCCCGCGCGATCAACATCCGCTGCACCTCGCTCGTGCCCTCACCGATCTCCAGGATCTTGGAGTCTCGCCACATGCGGGCGACCGGGTATTCGTTCATGAAGCCGTAGCCGCCGTGGATCTGGGTGGCCTCTCGGGCGTTGTCGACCGCGACCGTGGAGGAGTGGAGCTTCGCCAGGGCCGCTTCCTTCTTGAAGGGGGCTCCGGTCACCAGGCGGGCCGCCGCGTCGCGCCAGGCGAGGCGGGACGTGTGGGCCTTCATCTCCATGTCCGCGATCTTGAACTGAATGGCCTGGTTGGCGGCGATCGGCTTGCCGAAGGCGTGGCGTTCCTTGGCGTACTTGACCGACTCGTCCACGCAACCCTGTGCCAGACCCGTCGCCAGCGCCGCGATCGCGATGCGGCCCTCGTCGAGGATGCGCAGGAACTGGGCGTAACCGCGGCCCTCCTCGCCCAGGAGGTTCTCCGCCGGGACGCGGACGTCCGTGAAGGACAGCTCGCGGGTGTCCGAGGCGTTCCAGCCGACCTTGGAGTAGGGGGCCGCGACCGTGAAGCCCGGGGTGCCGGACGGGACGATGATCGAGGAGATGTGGGGCTTGCCGTCGGGCTTGCGGCCCGTGACCGCCGTGACCGTCACCAGGCCCGTGATGTCCGTGCCCGAGTTGGTGATGAAGCACTTCGTGCCGTTGATCACCCATTCGTTCGTGGCGGAGTCCAGACGGGCCGTCGTACGGGTCGCGCCCGCGTCGCTGCCGCCGTCCGGCTCCGTCAGGCCGAACGCGCCCAGGAGCTCGCCGGAGCAGAGGCGGGGGAGCCATTCCCGCTTCTGGGCCTCGGTGCCGTAGAGGTGGATCGGCATCGCGCCGAGTGAGACGCCGGCCTCCAGGGTGATCGCCACCGAGGAGTCGACCCGCGCCAGTTCCTCCAGGGCCACACCGAGGGCCAGGTAGTCGCCGCCCATGCCGCCGTACTCCTCGGGGAACGGCAGACCGAACAGGCCCATGCGGCCCATCTCCCGGACGATCTCGTACGGGAACTCGTGCCGCTCGTAGAAGTCGCCGATCTTCGGCGCCACCACCTCGTGCGCGAACTCCTCGACCGTACGGCGGAGTTCCTCCAGCTCGGGGGAGAGACGGTAGTCCATGGTGATCAGTGCTCCTCGGTGTCCTCGTGGGACAGGGCTCGGACGGTGCGGGACGGGCTGGGTCGGCCCAGGTGGGTGGCCATCCACGCGCTCGTGGCGACGAGGCGGCCGAGGTCGATTCCGGTGTCGATGCCGAGGCCCCGCAGCATCCACACGAGGTCTTCGGTGGCCAGGTTGCCGGTCGCCGACTTCGCGTACGGGCAGCCGCCCAGGCCGCCCGCCGAGGCGTCGACCGTCGTGACGCCCTGCTGGAGCGCCGCGAGCGTGTTGGCGAGGGCCTGGCCGTAGGTGTCGTGGAAGTGGACGCCGAGGGCGGTGGGCGGGACGCCCGCCTCGTCCAGGGCCGCGAGGAGCGCGACCACGTGCCCCGGGGTGGCCACGCCGATCGTGTCGCCCAGGCTCAGCTCGTCGCAGCCCATGTCCACCAGGGCCCTGCAGACCTGCACCACCTGGGGGATCGGGACCGCGCCCTCCCACGGGTCGCCGAAGCACATGGAGAGATAGCCGCGGACATGGACGTCCTCGGACTTCGCGCGGCTGACCACCGGCTCGAACATCGCCAGTGCCTCGTCCACCGTGCGGTTGAGGTTGGCCTTGGCGAAGGACTCCGTCGCGCTGGCGAAGACCGCCACCCGCCGGGAGCCCAGCGCCAGGGCGCGGTCCAGGCCCCTCTCGTTCGGGACGAGCACCGGGAGCGCCACCGGGAGGCCGCTGACGAGAGGGAACAGCTGCTCCGCGTCCGCCAGTTGGGGGACCCACTTGGGGTGGACGAAGCTCGTCGCCTCGATCGTCGTCAGGCCCGCGTCGGCCAGGCGGCGGATGAACTCCGCCTTGACCTCCGTGGGGACCGTCGCCTTCTCGTTCTGCAGGCCGTCGCGCGCGCCGACCTCGTGGATGCGGACGCGGGTGGGCAGGTCCCTGCTCGGGACGGCCATCGGGAGTCCTGGGACCGTCATTCCGCCGCCTCCTCGAGCGGTGCGATGACCGCCAGCACCTGGTCCATGGCGACCGTGGTGCCGGGGGCCACGTCCAGCTCGGTGACCTTGCCGGCGTGCGGCGCGGAGATGACGTGCTCCATCTTCATCGCCTCCACCACCAGCAGGCTCTGACCGGCGCTCACCTCGTCGCCGACGGCGACCTTCACCACCGTCACCGTGCCGGGCATCGGCGCGGTCAGCGAGTCGGCGCCCGCGTGGGCGGCGCGGGTGAGGGACGCGGCGACCGGGTCGTGGTCGCGCACATGCCAGGCGTCGCCGTCGCGGCCGAGCCAGTCGGCGGCGCGGTGGAACGTGTGGCGGACGCCGTCCAGGGTGACCGCGACCCGGTCGTCGGTGACCGTGGCCGTGCCGCGCGGGGTGTACTCCTCCGGCTTCCGCACCCGCAGGTGGAAGGCCGGCGGTTTCGGTTCGCCGCCCAGGCGCCAGCCGCTCGGCACCGAGAACGGGTCCGTCCAGCCGCCCGGCTCCGGCTTCAGGGCCTCGAGGCGTACGGCAGCCGCCGCCTCGTACACCTCCTCCGGTACGTCCGTGGGGACCAGTCCCTCGACCTCGCGCTCGACCAGGCCCGTGTCCATGTCGCCGGAGACGACCGCCGGGTGGCCGAGCAGGCGGCGCAGGAAACCGGCGTTCGTCTGCACGCCGAGCGTGACCGTCTCGGCCAGGGCCGCCCGGAGTTTGCGCAGGGCGGTCGCGCGGTCGGGGCCGTAGGCGATGACCTTGGAGAGCATCGGGTCGTAGAGGCTGCCGACCTCCGTGCCCTCGGTGAGGCCCGAGTCGGTGCGGACGCCGTCGCCCTGCGGTTCGCGCAGCTTCAGGACGGTGCCGCCGGAGGGGAGGAAGCCGCGGGCCGGGTCCTCGGCGCAGATGCGGGCCTCCACGGCGTGACCGGTCAGCCGTACGTCCCGCTGGGTGAAGCCGAGGGGCTCCCCGGCCGCGACCCGCAGCTGCCACTCGACCAGGTCCAGGCCCGTGATCAGCTCCGTGACCGGGTGCTCCACCTGGAGGCGGGTGTTCATCTCCATGAAGTAGTACGACGACGGGTCGTTGCCGGGGACGATGAACTCCACCGTGCCCGCGCCCCGGTAGCCGCAGGAGCGGGCCGCCTGGACCGCCGCCTCGCCCATCGCGGAGCGCGTCTCCTCGTCGAGGAGGACGCTCGGCGCCTCCTCGATGATCTTCTGGTGGCGGCGCTGGAGGGAGCACTCGCGCTCCCCGAGGTGGACCACGTTCCCGTGGCCGTCCGCCAGGACCTGGATCTCGATGTGGCGGGGGCGGTCGATCCAGCGCTCGACGAGGAGTGTGTCGTCGCCGAAGAAGGCGCGGGCCTCACGACGGGCCGACGCGATCTCGTCCTCCAGCCGGGTCAGGTCCCGCACCAGGCGCATGCCCTTGCCGCCGCCGCCCGCACTGGGCTTCAGCAGCACGGGCGCGCCCAGCTCGCGGGCCGCGTCGGCCAGATCCGGGTCCCGCCCGCCGGGCACGACCGGAACCCCCGCCTTCTGGACCGTCTCCTTGGCGCGGATCTTGTCGCCCATCAGGGCGATGGCGTCCGCCGGAGGGCCGATGAAGACCAGGCCGGCCTCGGCGCAGGCGCGCGCGAAGGCGGCGTTCTCGGCGAGGAAGCCGTAGCCGGGGTGGACGGCCTGCGCGCCCGTGCGGGCCGCGGCCTCCAGCAGGCGCTCCACCGACAGGTAACTCTCGGACGCGGGGGCCGGGCCGATCCGGACCGCCGTGTCCGCCTCGCCGACGTGCCGGGCGTCGGCGTCCGCGTCGGAGAAGACGGCCACCGAGCGCACGCCCATCGACCGCAGCGTACGGATCACCCGTACGGCGATCTCGCCGCGGTTGGCCACCAGTACTGTCTCGAACATCGTCGTCCGTCCCCTCACATCCGGAAGACGCCGAACTGGGCTTCACCCAGGGGCGCGTTGGCGCACGCGGTCAGGGCCAGGCCCAGGACCTGACGGGTGTCCAGCGGGTCGATCACACCGTCGTCCCAGAGGCGGGCCGACGCGTAGTAGGCGTTGCCCTGGCGCTCGTACTGGGCGCGGATCGGGGCCTTGAAGGCGTCCTCGTCCTCCGGGGGCCAGGACTCGCCGCGGCCCTCCAGCTGGTCCCGCTTGACGGTCGCGAGGACCGAGGCGGCCTGCTCACCGCCCATCACCGAGATCTTGGCGTTCGGCCACATCCACAGAAAGCGGGGGGAGTACGCCCTGCCGCACATCGAGTAGTTGCCCGCGCCGTACGAGCCGCCGACCACGACCGTCAGCTTCGGTACGCGGGTGCAGGCCACCGCCGTGACCATCTTGGCGCCGTGCTTGGCGATGCCGCCCGCCTCGTAGTCCTTGCCGACCATGAAGCCCGAGATGTTCTGGAGGAAGACCAGGGGGATGCCGCGCTGGTCGCACAGCTCGATGAAGTGGGCGCCCTTCTGGGCTGACTCGGAGAACAGGATGCCGTTGTTGGCGACGATGCCCACCGGGTGGCCGTGGATCCGGGCGAAGCCCGTGACCAGGGTCTGGCCGAACTCGGACTTGAACTCGGCGAAGCGGGAGCCGTCGACGACCCGGGCGATGATCTCGCGCACGTCGTAGGGGGTGCGGGAGTCGACCGGGACCGCGCCGTAGAGGCTGTGCGGGTCGACCTTGGGTTCCGTCGCCTCCGTGACCTCCCAGGGGAGCGCTCCTCGGGAGGGGAGCGTGGAGACGATGGTGCGGACGATGCGGAGCGCGTGCGCGTCGTTCTCCGCGAGGTGGTCGGTGACGCCCGAGGTGCGGGAGTGGACCTCGCCGCCGCCGAGCTCCTCCGCCGTGACGACCTCGCCGGTGGCCGCCTTCACCAGGGGCGGGCCGCCCAGGAAGATGGTGCCCTGGCCGCGGACGATCACCGCCTCGTCGCTCATCGCCGGGACGTACGCCCCGCCGGCCGTGCACGAGCCGAGGACGGCGGCGATCTGGGGGATGCCGGCGCCGGACATGCGGGCCTGGTTGTAGAAGATGCGGCCGAAGTGGTCGCGGTCCGGGAAGACCTCGTCCTGCATGGGGAGGAAGGCGCCGCCGGAGTCCACCAGGTAGACGCAGGGAAGGCGGTTGTCGAGGGCGACCTCCTGGGCGCGGAGGTGCTTCTTGACCGTCATCGGGTAGTACGTGCCGCCCTTGACCGTGGCGTCGTTGGCGATGACCACCGTCTCGCGGCCGCTGACCCGGCCGATGCCGGCGATGACGCCGGCGGCCGGGGCCTGCCCCTCGTACATCCCGTCGGCCGCGAGCGGGGCCAGCTCCAGGAAGGGCGAGCCCGGGTCGAGGAGGGTGTCCACGCGGTCGCGGGGGAGCAGCTTGCCGCGGGCCGTGTGGCGGGCGCGGGCCTTCTCGCCGCCGCCCTGTGCGGCGGCGGCGAGCTTGGTGCGCAGCTCCTCGACGAGGGCGTGGTGCCCCTCCTCGTTGGCCCGAAAGGCCTCCGACGCGGGGTCTGCCGCGCTCGTGAGCTCCGGTGCCTCGTGCATCCTGCGGGTCCCCTCACCTTGTTAATGAGCGTTAACGCATTTCCTTCAGGTTAACGACCGCTAACCTCCCTGTCTAGAATTGTTTTCATGGCCACCAGAACCGACGCCCCCACCCGCCGTGAGCAGATCCTCAAGGAGGCCGCTCGGCTGTTCGCCGAGCGGGGCTTCCATGGGGTCGGGGTCGACGAGATAGGCGCCGCGGTCGGGATCAGCGGGCCCGGGCTGTACCGGCACTTCGCGGGCAAGGACGCGATGCTCGCGGAGCTGCTGGTGGGGATCAGCGGGCAGTTGCTGACCGGGGCGAAGCGGAGGCTGGCGGAGGCGGACGGGGGTGGGGCGGAGGCGGTCCTCGACTCGCTGATCGAGGGGCACATCGACTTCGCGCTCGACGACCGGCCTCTGATCACCCTGCACGACCGTGAGCTGGACCGCCTCCGGGACACCGACCGGAAGATGGTGCGGCAGTTGCAGCGGCAGTACGTGGAGCTGTGGGTCGGGGTGGTGCGGGAGGTGTACGCGGGGTTGGGGGAGCCCGCGGCTCGGTCCGCCGTGCACTCGGTGTTCGGGTTGTTGAACTCGACGCCGCATCTGGGGAGGGCGGGGTCGTTGCCCGGGCGGGGGGCCATGGCGGAGTTGTTGCACCGGATGGCCCGGGGGGCGTTCGCGGCGGCGGGGGCACACCCCCTCCCGGCGTGACGAGCGTTACCCCGCCCCCACCCTGGACGGTCGTTGATACCCGCCGGTATCTTGGGCTGAGCAAGCGCTTAGACATGCGAAGTCGTGGAGGTGGCGGCGTGCGCCGTACGGTGTTCAACGAGGATCACGAGGCGTTCCGGGAGACCCTTCGCGCCTTCATCGAGGCCGAGGTCGTACCGGTGTACGACGAGTGGTTCGCGGCGGGCCAGGCTCCCCGCGACTTCTACTACAAGCTCGGTGAGCTGGGCATCTTCGGCATCAACGTGCCCGAGGAGTTCGGCGGCGCGGGCCTGGACAGCCACAAGTTCGAGGCCGTGCTGTACGAGGAGACCGCTCGCGCGGGCGTCGCGTTCGGCGGCTCCGGCGTGCACGTGCTGCTCGCCCTGCCGTACCTCAAGATGCTCGCCACCGACGAGCAGAAGAAGCGGTTCCTGCCGAAGTTCGTCTCCGGCGAGGAGATGTGGGCCATCGCGATGACGGAGCCGGGCACCGGTTCCGACCTCGCGGGCATGAAGTCCACCGCCAAGCTGAGCGAGGACGGGACCCACTACGTCCTCAACGGCGCCAAGACCTTCATCACCGGCGGCGTGCACGCCGACCGCATGATCGTCTGCGCCCGTACCTCCGCGCCGACCGCCGAGGACCGCCGCCACGGCATCTCCCTCTTCGCCGTGGACACCAAGTCCGAGGGCTACTCCGTCGGCCGCAAGCTCGACAAGCTCGGCCTGAAGACCTCCGACACCGCCGAGCTGGCGTTCGTCGACGTCAAGGTGCCCGTCGAGGACCTGCTCGGCGAGGAGAACAAGGGCTTCTACTACCTCGGCCACAACCTGGCCTCCGAGCGCTGGGGCATCGCCTTCGGTGCCTACGCCCAGGCCAAGGCCGCCGTGCGGTTCGCCAAGCAGTACGTCCAGGACCGCACCGTCTTCGGCAAGACGGTCGCGTCCTTCCAGAACACCAAGTTCGAGCTGGCCGCCTGCCAGGCCGAGGTGGACGCCGCCGAGGCCGTCGCCGACCGCGCGACCGAGGCCCTGGACGCAGGTGAGCTCACCCCCGCCGAGGCCGCGAGCGCCAAGCTGTTCTGCACCGAGGTCGCCCACCGCGTCATCGACCGCTGCCTCCAGCTGCACGGCGGCTACGGCTTCATGAACGAGTACCCGATCGCCCGCCTGTACGCGGACAACCGCGTCAACCGCATCTACGGCGGCACGAGCGAGATCATGAAGTCGATCATCGCCAAGAACATGGGCCTGTAAGGCTCCCGAAATCACTGGCGTATACAACTGACTTCATGAGCCAGGCACTCCAGGATCTCCTCGATCTGCTCGACCTCGAGCCGATCGAGGAGAACATCTTCCGCGGCCAGTCCCGGTCCGCCGTGGTCCCCCGGGTCTTCGGCGGCCAGGTCGCGGCCCAGGCGCTGGTCGCCGCCGGGCGTACCGTCCCGGCGGACCGGCCGCCCCACTCGCTCCACGCGTACTTCCTGCGCATGGGCGACCCCGGCGCGCCCATCGTCTACGACGTCGAGCGCATCCGTGACGGCCGCTCCTTCACCACCCGGCGGGTGGTGGCGGTCCAGCACGGCCGGCCGATCTTCTCGCTGTCCGCGTCCTTCCAGGAGCACGAGGAGGGCATGGACCACCAGGCGCCCATGCCGCCCGCCCCGGACCCGTCGGCCCTGCCCACCTCGCAGGACCGGTTCCACGGCTACGACCACCTCGACCCCAAGGTCGTCGAGCACTTCCTCGCCGCCCGTGAGGCCATCGACCTGCGCTATGCCGAGGAGCCGCCCTACGGGCAGTACGGAGAGCCCCGCGAGCCGCACTCCCAGGTGTGGTTCCGCACCAACGGCAAGCTCGACGGGCCGGTGGACAGCGCCCTGTTGCACATCGTCCTCGCCACCTACGTCTCCGACATGACCCTGCTCGACTCGGTCCTGCTCGCGCACGGCCGCGGCGGCTGGGCCGTCGGCGACGTCGTCGGGGCTTCCCTGGACCACGCCATGTGGTTCCACCGCCCCTTCCGCGCCGACGAATGGCTGCTGTACGACCAGGAGTCGCCCTCGGCGTCCGGCGGCCGCGGCCTCGGCCAGGCCCGCATCTACACCCAGGACGGCCGGCTCGCCGTGTCGGTCATCCAGGAGGGCGTGGTGCGCGTTCCCCGCTGAGTCGTGCGCGTCTCCCCTCGCCGACAGGAATGGGCCGAGGCCGGTCCGGCGTTCTGCGTACCGACCTCGGGGAGGGGACGACGAGCCCGGCCGGCCGGCACGAGGAGTGCGTCCATCCGCTCGGCGGCCCCGAGCCGCTGCTGCCGGCCGACCGTCTGGCCGTGCCCGCCGAGGTGCTCGGCCGCGATCTGCGCTTCCACGCCCTGTCGGACGAGGAGGGCCGGGCCGAGACGGCCGCCGCCGGGGGCGCCGGAGGCGTACGGTCGCCCGCCGCGCGGACTTCGCCTGGACCTGCCCGGGGCGCCGGGCCCGGGCGCCCGCCGGTCAGTCCGGCCGGTCAGTCCAGCCCGGCCGCCGCCAGCAGGTACGCCGTCATCGGGTCGTAGTGGCGGGGGCTGATCACGTGGTCGTCGAGGGGCACCGTCACCTGCACGGTGCCCTCGGCCTCGCCGATGAAGAGGGCCGGGTCGTTGCAGTCGGCGTAGCCGACGGAGTCGACGCCGTGCCGGCCCGCGTAGCCCGCCCAGCCGTGGTCGGCGACGACCAGGTCGGGCAGCGGGCGGCCCTCGCGCTCCAGACCCTTCAGGATCGCCTTCATGGGTTCGCCCGAGTGGGTGTGCCACAGGGTGGCGCCGTGCTCCAGGACCGCCACGTCCGCGAACTGCATCACGTAGCCCTCCTCGGTCGTCAGCCCCTCCGGGATCACGACGATCTCGCAGCCGGCCGCGCGCAGCGCCGCCGCGGTCGCGCGGTGCACGTCGAGGAGGCCGCCGGGGTGGCCGGTGGCGAAGAGGACGCGCTGCTGGCCGTCGGCCGCCTTGCGCAGCCGCCCGGCCATCCGCTCCAGCCCGTCGACCGTCAGCTCCGGGTCGATGGTGTCCTGGCCGTACCGGTATTCGGGGTCGTCGTTCACGCCGACCCGCTCCGCCATCACCGCGAGGACGTCCTGCTCGTCTCCCCAGCGGTCGCCGAGCTCCAGCCCGAGCCAGTAGTGGCGGTCGCTGTTCGCCAGCTTGCGGTAGTGGGAGAGGTTGTTCTCGCGGGGGGTGGCGACGTCGCCCGCGATGCGCGTCCTGACGAGGTGTTCGACGAGTTCGGCGCGGCTGGGTGTCCCGGATATCGGCATGGCATCCATTGTGAGGCAGCCGACTGATGGGCGTCCCTGGCGTATCGCGCGCTGGGACGTGCGTCACGTACTCAGCGGGACACCGCTCACGTACTCAGATGTGCCGCAGCGCGAACCAGAGTTCCATCCGTACGTCCGGGTCGTCGAGGTCCGTCGCGAGCAGGGCCGCGCAGCGGGCGATGCGCTGGCGCACGGTGTTGCGGTGCACGGACAGGGCGACGGCCGTGCGGTCCCATCTGCCGTGCAGGGAGAGCCAGGTGCGCAGGGTCTCGGTGAGCGCGGGATGGGCCGTGACGGGGGCGAGCAGGGCGCGGGCGTGGGCCGCCGCCTCGCCGGGCGGGACCAGGTCGGCGAAGGCGTGGCGGGCGCCGTGCCGGAGCAGGGGGGCGCGGGTGGCACGGGCCCGGGCCAGGGCGCGGGCGGCCTGGGTGTCGGCGGCGGGCCAGTCCTCCGGTTCCACGGCGCTGCTGATGCCCAGGGTCCAGCCGGGCAGCGGGTCGGCCGGCGCCCGGTCGGCCGGGACCAGGACCCGTACGACGTCCCCCGCCGGGTCGACCAGCGCGGACCCGAGCGCGGCGCCGAGCGCGGAGGCCGCGACGGGGTCGGGGGCGCCGTCCCCGTCCGGCCGGGCCCGCACGACGACCCACGGCCCGTCGCCGAGCAGCGACGCGACCTCCTCGGGCGGCACGCCGAGCAGCATCCGCACCAGCGCGGAGGAACGGGCGGCCCCGGTGCCGCTCTGCTGCTCGCCGGTGAGCAGCGACAGCAGCACGGCCGCGACGGAGGCGACGGTGTGGTCACCGGCGGTCCGCTGCGGCGCTGCGACCCCGAGCACGAACCCGTGCCCGGCGCCCAGGCTGTAGGCGGCCAGATGCAGCCCGGCGACGGAGTCGGTGGCGGAGGAGGGGGCGGGGCGGCCGGGGTCGGTGGGCGCTGCCGCGGTGGGGCGGTCGGGCCGGGTCGTGGCGCCGGGCTCGACCGGCCGTGGCGGGCCTGCGGGCGAGGTGGAGTCGCTCTGCGATGACGCACTCGCCGTAGGCATCGAACGAACCGGCCGCAGCACCTCTCCCAGCCGCGTCAACGCCGCCCGCGCCTCGTCCCCTGGCTCCCGCCCCGCCCCCGCGATCTCCGTCCCCTCCGGCCCGTACAGCACCGCCCAGCCGCCGAGCCGCTGGGCGAGTTGGCGGAGGACGGAGGGGACCGGGTCGGGGCGGGACGCGGCGGCGGCGAGGCTCTGCTGGGCCTCGGTGACGCGGCGGAGTTCGGCGAGGCGGGCCCGGGCCATCAGCTGCCAGACCGCGCGGGCCACGCCCGAGAAGGTGGTGCGGGGCGGCACCTCCAGCAGTGGCAGGCCGTGCGAGGCGCAGGCCGCGACCAGGGCCTCCGGCACCGTGTCGTGCACCGGCGCCACCCCGAAGCCGAGGGCGGCGCCGCCCGCCGCCACGATCCGGGAGACGTAGGCGTCGAAGTACGAGGTCCCCGGGCCCGCCTCCTCCGGGATGTGCACGCCGGCGCTGAGCAGCAGCTCGCCGCCCAGCAGATAGGGGTACGGGTCGGCCATCTCCGAGGTGTGCACCCAGTGGACGACGACGCCCTCGGCGGGCGGCCCCGCGAGCTGCCGCAGGCCAAGGTCCTCGCGGGCCAGCAGCGCGGTCAGCGGGACGGGTGGGGTGGGCGGGACCGCCGGATCCGGCATGGTGTGCGTTCCCTCCATCCAGCACCGGCTCCAATGGATGAAACGTACACTTCGCAGTCGCTTTCCGGCCACCTAAGGTCAGTCCTCGTCACCCGCCGGCGACACCGATCGAAGGAGGCCCCATGGCCGTCGACTACGCCGTCATCCTCGTGTACCTGGCCGGCATGCTGGCCATGGGCTGGTGGGGCATGCGCCGCGCCCGCTCCAAGAGCGAGTTCCTCGTGGCGGGCCGCCGCCTCGGCCCGGCCATGTACTCCGGCACCATGGCCGCGATCGTCCTCGGCGGTGCCTCCACCATCGGCGGTGTGGGCCTCGGCTACCAGTACGGCCTGTCCGGTGCCTGGATGGTCTTCACCATCGGCCTCGGCCTGCTCGCCCTGTCCGTCTTCTTCTCCGCCCGCATCGCCCGGCTGAAGGTCTACACCGTCTCCGAGATGCTCGACCTGCGCTACGGCGGCGGGCGCGCCGGGATCATCTCCGGTGTCGTCATGTGGGCCTACACGCTGATGCTCGCGGTCACCTCGACCATCGCGTACGCCACGATCTTCGACGTCCTGTTCGACATGAACCGCGCGGTCGCGATCGTCCTCGGCGGCTCGATCGTCGTCGCGTACTCCACCCTCGGCGGCATGTGGTCGATCACCCTGACCGACATGGTGCAGTTCGTCGTGAAGACCATCGGCGTGCTGCTCCTGCTGCTGCCCATCGCCGTCGTGAAGGCGGGCGGGTTCAGCGAGATGAAGGCGCAGCTGCCCACCGAGTACTTCGACCCGCTGGGCATCGGCGGCGAGACGATCTTCACCTACGTGCTGATCTACACCTTCGGCATGCTCATCGGGCAGGACATCTGGCAGCGCGTCTTCACCGCCCGCGGTGACCGGACCGCCAAGTGGGGCGGGACCGTCGCCGGCACCTACTGCCTCGCCTACGCCCTCGCCGGCGCGGTCATCGGCACCGCGGCCAAGGTGCTGTACCCCAAGCTCGGCAGCCCGGACGACGCCTTCGCGACCATCGTCAAGGACGAACTGCCCGTCGGAGTGCGCGGCCTGGTGCTGGCCGCCGCCCTCGCCGCCGTGATGTCGACGTCCTCCGGCGCGCTGATCGCCTGCGCGACCGTCGCCAACAACGACATCTGGTCCCGGCTGCGGGGCCTCGGCAAGGCACCGGCCGGCAACGCGGACGACCACGACGAGGTGAAGGGCAACCGTCTCTTCATCCTGATCATGGGCCTCGCGGTCATCTGCACGGCCATCGCGATCGACAACGTCGTGGAGGCCCTGACCGTCGCCTACAACCTCCTCGTCGGCGGACTGCTGGTGCCGATCCTGGGCGGGCTGGTCTGGAAGCGGGGCACCGTCCACGGAGCTCTCGCCTCGGTCGTGGCCGGCGGACTCGCGGTCATCGTGCTGATGGCGACGTACGGCATCCTCGCCAACGAGCCCGTCTACTACGGCCTGCTCGCCTCCCTCGCCGCCTATCTGGTCGTCTCCCTGGCCACCCCCGCCACCGACGCCGCCGTCCTCACCGCCTGGCGCGAGCGGCTCGCGGGCCGCTCTGTCGAACTCGCGTCCGAACCGGTCGCGGCTCCCCAGTAGAGTCGGAGAACAAGCAGTGCATAGCAGTACACACGCGATGAAGCGTAGGAAAGAGAGCATTTCTTCATGAGCAGCAACGAGACTCCGCGCGGGCCCGTCGACTCCTCCCGCGTCCCCCGGTACGCGGGGCCGGCGACCTTCGCCCGGCTGCCCCGGCTGGACGAGGTCGGCCGGGCCGATGTCGCGGTCGTGGGCGTGCCGTTCGACTCGGGCGTCTCGTACCGGCCGGGCGCCCGCTTCGGCGGCAACGCGATCCGTGAGGCGTCCCGGCTGCTGCGCCCGTACAACCCGGCGCAGGACGCCTCCCCGTTCGCCCTCGCCCAGGTCGCGGACGGCGGCGACATCGCCGTGAACCCGTTCAACATCAACGAGGCCGTCGAGACCGTCGAGGCCGCCGCCGACGACCTGCTCGGCACCGGCGCCCGCCTGATGACCCTCGGCGGCGACCACACCATCGCGCTGCCCCTGCTGCGCTCGGTCGCCAAGAAGCACGGCCCGGTCGCCCTGCTGCACTTCGACGCCCACCTCGACACCTGGGACACCTACTTCGGCGCCGAGTACACGCACGGCACCCCGTTCCGCCGCGCGGTCGAGGAGGGCATCCTCGACACCTCGGCCCTGTCCCACGTCGGCACCCGCGGCCCCCTCTACGGCAAGCAGGACCTGACCGACGACGAGAAGATGGGCTTCGGCATCGTCACCTCCGCCGACGTCTACCGGCGCGGCGCCGACGAGGTCGCCGACCAGCTCCGCCAGCGCATCGGCGACCGGCCGCTGTACATCTCCATCGACATCGACTGCCTCGACCCGGCCCACGCCCCCGGCACCGGCACCCCCGAGGCCGGCGGCATGACCTCGCGCGAACTGCTGGAGATCCTGCGCGGCCTGGCATCCTGCAACCTGGTGTCGGCCGACGTCGTCGAGGTGGCCCCCGCGTACGACCACGCGGAGATCACGTCGGTGGCGGCGTCCCACACCGCCTACGAACTGACCACGATCATGTCGCGCCAGATCGCCGCGGCCCGGAAGGACTCGGAAGCGAAGTGACTCACGACCACGACCTGGTGCTCCGGCCCACGCCCGCCCAGACGGAGGCCGCCCTCAACCCTCCTCCCGGCCGCACCGGCGGAGACCTGGTCGTGGAGACGCTGGCCGGGCTCGGCGCCACGACCGTCTTCGGGCTGCCCGGCCAGCACGCCCTCGGCATGTTCGACGCGCTGCGCCGCTCGGACCTGAGGTACATCGGCCTGCGGGTGGAGAACAACGCCGGGTTCGCGGCGGACGCCTACGGCCGGATCACCGGTGAGGCCGCGCCGCTGCTGCTGTCGACCGGCCCGGGGGCCCTGACCTCCCTGGCCGCTCTCCAGGAGGCGGCGGCGGCCTCCGCGCCCGTGCTGGCGATCAGCAGCCAGGTCCCGACGGCGGGCCTGGGCGGCGGCCGGCACGGCTACCTCCACGAACTCCCGGACCAGGCCGCCTCGTTCCGGGGCGTGGTCAAGTCCGTCCACACCGTCCGCACCCAGTCCCAGATCCCCTCGGCGATCGAGGCGGCCTGGACGTCGGCGCTGACCGCCCCGCACGGCCCGGTGTGGGTGGAGATCCCGCAGGACGCGCTGCTCGCCGAGACGGCCATCCCGGTCGTGACGGGCGGCGACGCCTTCCCCGAGGAGCTGCCGCCGCGCCCCGAACTGACCGCCGTGGCCGCCGACCTGCTGTCCAAGGCCGCCCGTCCGGCGATCATCGCGGGCGGGGGAGTGGTCCGGGCGGACGCCTCCGGCAAGCTGAGGCAACTGGCGGAGCGGCTCCAGGCACCCGTCGTCACCACTCCCGGCGGCAAGGGCGCGTTCCCCTGGACGCACCCGCTGTCGCTCCAGTCGTGGATCGAGGACCGGCACACCACCGACTTCCTGGAGGACGCCGACGTCCTCCTGGTCGTCGGCTCCGGCCTCGGTGAACTCTCCTCGAACTACCACACGTTCAAGCCGCGCGGCCGGGTCGTCCAGATCGAGGCCGACCTCGGCAAGCTGGAGTCCAACCACCCGGCGCTGGGCATCCACGCGGACGCCCGCCTCGCGTTGCAGGCGCTGCTGGAGACGGTTCCGGTCCGCGAGGACGCGACGGCCGAGGACCGGGTCCGCGAGGTCCTCGCGAAGGTCGCCGACCGTATCGACTCCCAGGAACTCACCCTGGAGCAGGACGTGCTGGCGTCCGTCCGCGGGGCGCTCCCCGCGAGCTCCCCGTCCTTCTGGGACATGACGATCCTGGCGTACTGGGCCTGGTCGGCCTTCGACGCCAAGGGCCCCAACCACATGCACTCCGCCCAGGGCGCGGGCGGCCTCGGCTACGCCTTCCCCGCGGCCCTGGGCGCGGCGGCGGCCGACCCGGCCCGGCCGGTCCTCGCGGTCTCCGGCGACGGCGGCGCCCTGTACTCCATCGCCGAGCTGGCGACGGCCCGCCAGTACGACCTGGACGTCACCTGGCTGATCGTGGACGACGGCGGCTACGGCATCCTGCGCGAGTACATGAACGACGCGTTCGGCGAGGCGACCGCGACGGAACTGTCACGGCCCGACTACGTGGCCCTGGCGGAGTCCTTCGGCGTCCCCGGGGTCCGGACGACCCCGGAGACCCTGGAGCAGGACCTCGCCAAGGCGCTCGCGGCGCCCGGGCCCTCGGTGGTCCTGCTCCCGGCCGTGCTGCGGATGTTCGCGCCGACGCACCTGGGGTGAGCGCCGGCCGGCCCGCGCCTGGGGTGAGCGCCGGCCGGCCCGCGCCTGGGGTGAGCGCCGGCCGGCCCGCGCCTGGGGTGAGCTCCGGCCGGCCCGCGCCTGGGGTGAGCTCCGGCCGGCCCGCGCCTGGGGTGAGCTCCGGCCGGCCCGCGCCTGGGGTGAGCTCCGGTCGGCCCGCGCCTGGGGTGAGCGCCGGCCGGCCCGCAGCATCCGACGCGCCGTCCGAGGGGCCCGGCGTTCGACCGCCCGGTCGTCTACAGACCGTCGCGGACCATCGCGGCGACGATGTGGACGTGGCGGTCGGCGGCCGTGCCCGACCACTCGTTGTCGTAGTTCAGGCCGTAGGGCCAGAAGTGGCCGCCGCCGGTGGAGATCTTGGCGCCGGAGCCGTCGTACTGCCTGACGAGGGCGGTGGCCTGGCCGCCGGTCCAGGTGCCGCTGCCGCCGAGGCGGGACCAGCCGGAGCTGGTGCCCACGCCGATGGTGTGGGCGATCTCGTGCAGGGCCGTCCGCTCGCTCATGTAGCCGCGGTTGCTGCCGAAGCGGATCGTGCCGTTGATGTTGCCGTCGGCGGTGGGGACGCCCGGCTCGTAGCGGACGGTGAGGGTCTTGCCCAGGTCGCTGAGGTTGTTGTAGCGGGCCACCGCCGCGTTCATGGCCTTGGTGATGAGGTCGTAGGCCGAGCGCTGGTCCGCCGTGGGGTTGCTCGCGCGGACGAGGGACCAGGTGATGGTCGCCGCAGCGGCGCGGTCCCGGGCGGGAGCGGACGGAGCCTGGGGGGTGGCGGCCTGGGCGACCCCGGGGCCTGCCAGCAGGACGGCGGTCAGGGCGGCTATGAGGGCCTTGCGTGGGCTCATGTGCGGATCCTCCTGTGGGGGTGGTCGTCACGAAATTTGCGAAATTTCGAACGACGTTCGGGATCTCGGACAAACTGACGCCGCCGGCCACTCAAATCCCTTGTTCGACGCGGCAGTTGGCGCGCTGTCGACCGCAAGTATCCCGGTGGGAAAGACGGCGTCAAGAGTTCCGGCAGGTGTCAGTGGAACCAGAAGAGCAGCGTGTCGGGGTTCGTCCCGAGCTGCCGCGCGCTCTCCCACTCCTCGGCCTCGCACCGCATGGCGTCGACGAACCGGCGGGCCGCGCCACGGAACTCGGGGTCCAGGCGGTCGAGTACGCGCGTGTAGGCGTCGGCGAGGTCGGCGGCGCGCCGGGCCGGCAGCGTGCCGATCGCGGGCACCGCGTCGCCGGGGTGGGGCAGCCGCAGCGGCGGGCCGCTGAACAGGAACGCGCCCGGGAGGAGGTCGGACGGCACGCCGTGCCGGGCCAGTTCGTCGTCCATGGCGTGGAACCAGGACGGGCGGCGCCAGGCGCCGAGGTCGGCCGGGTCGGAGAAGTGCGCCGCGACGGCCTGGTAGAAGGCGTAGCTGTACGCGGGGCAGAGATCGGTGCTCGGGGTGCCGTCGATCAGCTCGTCCAGGGCCCGGCTGATGGAGACGTCGAGGTCGATGCCCTCTTCCCGGAAGCGGGCGTCGGTCCGCTCGCACTCCGTGCGCACCCGGGCGAGGGTGCGCTCCTGCTGCTCGGTCCGCTCCACCGCCGTGAGCAGCCGCACCACCGTTCTCATGTCGCCGGTGCTCATCTCGAGGCAGCAGCTCACCGTTGCGTTTCCCTTCATCCGTTCGCCGGACACCCGGTGTACATGATCGGGGACGCGGGAACGGCCCCGGACCGAGTGCCGGGGCCGTTCGACGGTGTGCGGTCGCGTCGGGTCAGCTGACGTCGGACGCGTCCAGGCGGTAGACGGCCGACTGGCCGGACTGCGAGGAGGATTCGGAGCCGTTGCCGGAGGCCGTACTCGTACGGTTGCTGTAGTCGCTCTCCTTCACCGCCGTGCCGTGCTTCTGCACCCACGCCGTGACCTCGGAGCTGACGGAGGAACCGCCGCCCGGGCCGCCGCCCATGCCGCCGCCGAGCTGGACGTAGTGCAGTTCGCCCTTCTTCACCAGCTCCTTGAGCTTGGCGAGCGTCATCGCCTTGTCGCTGCCGGACCAGCCCCACATCGAGATGACGGGCTCCCCGCTGCTCACGATGAGCTGGGCGGCGCCCTGTGAACTCGACACCGCCAGCAGCCACTTGGCGCCGTCCCGGTGCTTCTTCAGGTACGCGATCAGCTCGCTGCTCGCGCCACCGCCGCCCATGCCGCCGCCACCGCCCATGCCGCCACCGCCCATGCCGCCACTGCCGGGGCCGTCCTGCGTGCCGCCGGGAGCCTGCCCGCTCTGCATGCCGGGCGGCATCCCGCCCCCGGGAAAGCCGCCCCCGGCCTGGGCGTTGCCGCCCTGCCCGCTCTGCGTGCCTTCCGGAGCCTGCCCGCTCTGCATGCCGGGCGGCATCCCGCCCCCGGGAAAGCCGCCCCCGGCCTGGGCGTTGCCGCCCTGCCCGCCGCTCTCCCCAGGACCGCCAGAGCCCTCGCCCGGGATCCCCCGGCCCCCGCCCCCGGGCCCGCCGAAGCCGCTGCCCGTGGTCGGCCCGGCCGTCGGGTTCGTACCGCCCATGCCGCCGCCCGCTCCCGACGACGGAACCGACCAGGCGTACGCCGCCGGACCCGCCACCGCCGCGACCACCGCCGCCGCCACCGACACCGCCAGCAACCGCAGCCGCAGCCCCGAGGCGCCGGACCGGAAGACGAACAGCCCCACGACGGCCAGCGCCATGACGACCAGGACGGCCGGCCACAGCCAGGTGTTCCAGCCGGAGGCCCGTCGCAGCAGCACCGCCGCCCAGACGGCCGTGACACCCAGCGCCAGAGGCAGCACCCACACCCACCGCCGGTCCGCGCGGAAGGCCCGCAGCAGCAGCACTCCGCCGCCTCCGCACAGCGCCGCGATGCCCGGGGCGAGCGCGGTCGTGTAGTACGGGTGCATGGTGCCCTCGGCCAGCGCGAAGGTCAGGTAGTGCAGTACGGTCCAGCCGCCCCACAGCACGAGCGCGGCCCGGGTGAGGTCCGTGCGCGCGGCCCGGCCGCACAGCACCAGGCCGCCGACGAGCGCGATGCCCGCGAAGGGGATCAGCCAGGAGATCTGGCCGCCGAGGATGTCGTTGAACATCCGGCCGAGCCCCGCGGTGCCGGAGAAGCCGCCGCCTCCGCCGCCCCCGCCGTTGCCCTCGCCGCCGAGGATCCGGCCGAGGCCGTTGTAGCCCATGATCAGGTTCCAGGCGGTGCCGTCCGTCGAACCGCCGATGTACGGCCGCTCCGAGGCCGGGACCAGCGACACGGCCGCGGCCCACCAGAAGCTGGAGACGGCCAGCACCACCGCGGCGAGGGCCAGATTCACCACGCGCTTGACCACCGCGGGCTTCGCCGCGTACAGATACACCAGGAACACGGCGGGCAGGGCGATGTACCCCTGGAGCATCTTGGTGTTGAAGGCGAGCCCGAAGCAGGCCGCCGAGCCGAGCAGCGGCAGCAGCCGGGCGTCGCGCGTCGCGCGCAGGGCGAGTGCGGCACCGGCCACCATCAGGAACACCAGCAGAGTGTCGGGGTTGTTGTCCCGGTTGATGGCGACCGTGATCGGGGTGAGGGCCAGGACCAGGGCCGCCACGGCCGCCGCCGCGTGCCCGAACACCCGCTTCACGGAGGAGTGGAGGATCCAGATGGTGCCCAGGGCGGCCACGACCATCGGCGCGATCATCTGCCAGGTGCCGTAGCCGAAGACCCGGCAGGACAGGCCCATGACCATCAGCGCGAGCGGTGGCTTGTCGACGGTGAGGAAGTTCCCGGCGTCCAACGAGCCGAAGAACCACGCCTTCCAGCTCTCGGTGCCGCTCAGCACGGCGGCGCTGTAGAAGCTGTTGAGGCCGGCTGCGGACAGGTTCCAGGAGTACAGCACCGCGGCCGGCGCGAGGATCGCGAGCAGCGCGGGGAGGGACCAACGCGGCGCGGGGGCGGTGTCCTGGGGCGGGGCCGCAGGGGGCTCGGCGGCACGGAGCTGGGTATCGGTGGCAGATGTCACCCGAGCATGGTGGGCAGCCCCGTTGGGAGGCCGCTGTGCCGAAGCCGGCCGTCGCCTGTGAAACCGGGCGGCTTCCGATAACGACTCGTACAAGCCTTCGTCGCCCGTGCAACCTTTCGCCCGTGTCCGGGAGTCAAGGGGTGCATGACTTCTGGGATATCCCGCCGCGCGAGAGTGCTCGCGGCGGCCGTGGGTACGGGCGTTCTCGTGCCGCTCGTCGCCGCCGCCACCCCCGCCGCCGCTGCCCCGCCGGCCGTGACCTGCACGTCCGCCAAGGCCGGGCTCGCCGCCAAGCTGAAGAAGGACATCACCGCCGCGCTCGCCACCCGCAAGGGCACGGTGGCCGTCGGCCTCTACGACCGCAGCACCGACACGACCTGCACCCTGCGCGCGAGTTCCGCCTACGACTCGGCCAGTGTCGTCAAGGTCACCGTCCTCGCCACGCTGCTGTGGGACGCGAAGAAGGCGAACCGGTACCTCACCGACCGCGAGAACACCCTCGCCAAGGCGATGATCACCAAGTCGGACAACGCGGCGACCTCCACCCTGTGGAAGCAGCTCGGCATGACGAAGATCAAGAACTTCCTCGAGGCCGCCGGAATGACGCAGACCAAGCCCGGCGCGAACGGCTACTGGGGTCTGACGCAGATCACCGTCACCGACGAGCAGAAGCTGCTGAAGCTCCTCACCGCCAAGAACGCGGTCCTCAGCGACAACTCCCGTTCCTACATCGTCAAGCTGATGGGCCAGGTCGTCTCGTCCCAGCGCTGGGGCACCCCGTACGGAGTGCCCTCAGGCGTCTCGGTGGCCGTCAAGAACGGCTGGCTGCAGCGCTCCACGAACGGGTGGCGGGTGCACAGCGTCGGCGCGTTCAAGGGCGGTGGCCACGACTACGTGATGACCGTGCTGTCCCACGGCAACAGCACGATGAACTACGGTATCGCCACCATCCAGGCCGTGGCCAAGGTCATCCACAAGGATCTGGCGGCGAGCTGACCGGCTCCAGCCGAGGATGTCCAGGAGCCTCCTGACGATGGCGAGGATGGCGAGGATGGCGTAGAGGGCGGGGGGGGGAAGGACGTTTTCCATATCCGGGCAAATGGCCACGAAGCGGGCGAGTGGCTCTCCGTGTGGCCGACTCACCGGAACGGCCGACCTTCCCCCAGGAGGAATCGTTACGGCGGGATGAAATCCGCCCTCGCGCATGTTGACGCCTTCCGGCAGCTCAGGACGGATGGAAGGCACCGGTGTGACAACGGAACGGGGATGGGCCCGACGACTGTGGGCCTATGCGTGGCGCCACCCGAAGGACGTCGTGCTCGCCCTCGGTTCCTCGCTGGCCGGCATGGCCGTGATGGCCCTCGTCCCGCTGATCACCAAGGTGATCATCGACGATGTCATCAGCGACCACACCAGGGACATGACCACCTGGGCCGGCCTCCTCGTCGCCGCCGCCCTGGTCGTCTACGTCTTCACCTACATCCGCCGCTACTACGGCGGCCGTCTCGCCCTCGACGTCCAGCACGACCTGCGGACCGAGATGTACGGCACGATCACCCGGCTCGACGGCCGCCGCCAGGACGAGCTGTCCACCGGCCAGGTCGTCGGCCGCGCCACCAGCGACCTCCAGCTGATCCAGGGCCTGCTCTTCATGCTCCCGATGACCATCGGGAACTTCATGCTCTTCCTGATCTCCCTGGTGATCATGGCGTGGCTGTCCTGGCCGCTCACCCTGGTCGCCCTGGCCGTCGCGCCCGCCATCTGGTGGATCGCCAAGCGCAGCCGCACCCGGCTGCACCCCTCCACCTGGTACGCCCAGGCCCAGGCCGCCGCCGTCGCGGGCGTGGTCGACGGCGCCGTCAGCGGCGTACGCGTGGTGAAGGGCTTCGGGCAGGAGGAGCAGGAGACCGGCAAGCTCCGGGAGGCCGGCCGCCGGCTGTTCGCGGGCCGGCTGCGCACCGTCCGCCTGAACTCCGTCTACACCCCGGCACTCCAGGCCGTCCCCGCCCTCGGCCAGGTCGCCATGCTCGCGCTCGGCGGCTGGCTGGCGGTGCGCGGGCACATCACGCTCGGCACGTTCGTCGCCTTCTCCGCCTACCTCGCCCAGCTGGTCGGCCCGGTCCGCATGCTCGCGGTGGTGCTCACCGTCGGCCAGCAGGCCCGCGCCGGCACCGAGCGCGTCCTGGAGCTGATCGACACCGAGCCGTCGATCGAGGACGGCCACAAGGACCTGCCCGCCGACGCCCCGGCGTCGGTCGAGTTCGACGACGTCTCCTTCGGCTACGACGGGGCCCACGGCAAGACCAGCCCCGTCCTGGACGGGCTCTCCTTCGAGATCCAGCCGGGCGAGACCCTCGCCGTGGTCGGTTCCTCCGGCTCCGGCAAGTCCACGGTCTCCCTCCTGCTGCCGCGCTTCTACGACGTCACCCGCGGGGCCGTCCTGGTCGGCGGGCACGATGTGCGCGAGCTGACGACGCAGTCGCTGCGCGCCGCGATCGGCCTCGTCCCCGAGGATTCCTTCCTCTTCTCCGACACGGTCCGCAACAACATCGCCTACGGTCACCCGGAGGCCACCCGGGAGGAGATCGAGAAGGCCGCCCGCGCCGCCCAGGCGGACCGTTTCATCGCCGAGCTGCCCGACGGCTACGACACCACCGTCGGCGAGCACGGCCTCACCCTCTCCGGCGGTCAGCGCCAGCGCGTCGCCCTGGCCCGCGCCATCCTCAGCGACCCGCGCCTGCTGGTCCTGGACGACGCCACCTCCGCCGTGGACGCGAGGGTCGAGCACGAGATCCACGAGGCGCTGAAGGGCGTCATGCGGGGCCGTACGACCCTGCTGATCGCCCACCGCCGCTCCACCCTGAACCTCGCCGACCGCATCGCCGTCCTGGACGGCGGCCGCCTCGCCGACATCGGCACCCACGAAGAGCTCCAGCGGCGCTCCGCCCTGTACCGGCGCCTGCTCACCGACCCGGACGAGCTGGGCGCGGTCTCCCCGGGCCACACCCGGCCGGCCTGCCCCCAGGAGGACACCTCGGTACTGGACGAGCTCGACGCCGAGTTCGACGCCGAGCGCGGGGTCACCCCGCGGCTGTGGACCGGCGACCGCGAGCGCAAGGACCTGGCCCTCGCCGAGAGCCCCGCCACCCCCGAGCTGCTCGCCCAGGTCGAGGCGCTGCCCCCGGCCAGCGACGTGCCGGACGTCGACGAGGCCAAGGCCGTCCAGCCGGAGGAGTCCTACGGCCTGCGCCGGCTGCTGCGCGGCTTCGGGCTGCCGCTGCTGGTCAGCCTGGCCCTGGTCGCCACCGACGCGGGCATGGGCCTGCTGCTGCCCGTGCTGATCCGGCACGGCATCGACTCGGGCGTCACCCAGGCCGCGCTCGGCGCGGTGTGGGCGGCGGCCCTGCTCGGGCTGCTGACGGTGGCCGTGCAGTGGGCGGCCCAGATCGGCGAGACCCGGATGACCGGCCGTACCGGCGAGCGGGTCCTGTACTCGCTGCGGCTGAAGATCTTCTCCCAGCTCCAGCGCCTCGGGCTCGACTACTACGAGCGCGAGCTGACCGGGCGGATCATGACCCGGATGACGACCGACGTGGACGCGCTGTCGACGTTCCTCCAGACGGGCCTGGTCACGGCCTTCGTCTCGGTCGTCACCTTCTTCGGGATCATGGTCGCGCTGCTGGTGATCGACGTGGAGCTGGCGCTGGTCGTCTTCGCGACGCTGCCCCCGCTGATCATCGCCACCTTCTTCTTCCGCCGGGCGAGCGTGAAGGCGTACGAGCTGGCCCGCGAACGCGTGTCGGTGGTCAACGCCGACCTCCAGGAGTCGGTGTCCGGGCTGCGGATCGTGCAGGCCTTCCGGCGCGAGCGGGACGGCGGGCGGCGGTTCACCGAGCGCAGCGACAGCTACCGTCAGGCCCGCATCCGTGGCCAGTGGCTGATCTCGGTGTACTTCCCGTTCGTGCAGTTCCTGTCGTCGGTGGCCGCAGCGGCCGTGCTGATCGTGGGCGGGGCCCGGGTCGACGACGGGACGCTGGCGATCGGCTCGCTGGTGGCGTACCTGCTCTACATCGACCTGTTCTTCGCGCCCGTGCAGCAGCTCTCCCAGGTCTTCGACGGCTACCAGCAGGCGACCGTGTCGCTGGGCCGCATCCAGGAGCTGCTCCGGGAGCCGACATCGACGAAGTCCGCCGACGAGCCCCTGGAGGTCCGGTCCCTGCGGGGCGAGATCGCCTTCGAGGACGTGCGCTTCGCATACGGCGCCGCCGGCGAGGGCGAGGCGGCCCTGGGCGGGGTCGACCTGCGCATCCCCGCCGGGCAGACCGTCGCCTTCGTCGGCGAGACCGGCGCGGGCAAGTCGACCCTGGTCAAGCTCGTGGCCCGCTTCTACGACCCCACCGGCGGCCGGGTCACCGTCGACGGCACCGATCTGCGGGCCCTCGACCTCACCTCGTACCGGCACCGTCTGGGGGTCGTCCCGCAGGAGGCGTACCTCTTCCAGGGCACCGTCCGTGACGCCATCGCCTACGGCCGCCCCGACGCCACCGACGCCGAGGTCGAGGCGGCGGCCCGGGCGGTCGGTGCGCACGACATGATCGCCACGCTGGACGGCGGCTACCTCCACGAGGTCGCCGAGCGCGGGCGCAACCTGTCCGCCGGGCAGCGCCAGCTGATCGCGCTGGCCCGCGCCGAGCTGGTCGACCCGGACGTGCTGCTGCTCGACGAGGCCACGGCAGCCCTGGACCTGGCCACGGAGGCCCAGGTCAACCAGGCCACCGACCGCCTGGCCGGCCGCCGCACCACGCTCGTGGTCGCCCACCGCCTCACCACCGCCGCCCGCGCCGACCGGGTCGTCGTCATGGACCACGGCCGGGTCGTCGAGGACGGCACGCACGAGGAGCTCCTCGCGCGCGAGGGCCGGTACGCGGAGCTGTGGCGGACGTTCATCGGCGCACCCGAACCCGAGGAGCCGGTCGGCGTGTCCCGCTGACGGTCTCGCCGTGCCGCGTTTTCGTAACGCTCGCGCAACCGTCCGACATACGTCATGCGTCCGTACATGCGTACGCCGATGGTCGCGGACGACGCGGTACGGGAGGACGACAGTGCACCGTGGAGCGATACGCCGGCGGCTCGCGCTCGGGCTGGCCGTGCTGACCGCGTCCGGACTGCTCGCCGTCGCGGCGCCGGGTGACGCACGGGCCGCCACCGCGCTCTGCCCCGGTCGCAAGGTCCGCGCCCTGCCGTTCTCCACCGGGACCGTGCTCGTCTACAAGCGCGGCGGCTACGTCTGCGCCGTCACTCTCCCCAAGAGACCCGGCACCCCGCGAAAGATGTCGGTGAGCGTGCAGGCGCGCGGCAACCGGCCCGTCGTCGACGCGGGCAGGTACGCCCACCACGCGGGTCCGGTGACCGTGCACGCCGGGCGCCGTTGCGTCTGGCTCAAGGGGCAGGTCGGCAGGGGGAAGTTCAGCTCCGGCTGGATCCTCTGCTGAGGTCCCGCGCCCGGTGACACGCCCCCCGCGCACAGGGTTTTCCCTATGTCCCCTGGTGCTCCGGTGAGTTGGTCCGCTAGCTTCCGGCGCACATCTGTCTCACAGGGGAGTGCGCATGCGCAAGGCGCTCAGATGGCTGCTGGCGCTCACGGTGCTCATAGGCACACTGGGCACGGCGGGAGCGGCCACCGCCGCCGACGCCGCCGGCACCACCGACATCAAGGAGAGGCTGCTCTCCATACCGGGCATGAGCCTGGTCGAGGAGAAGCCGTACACCGGCTACCGCTTCTTCGTCCTGAACTACACGCAGCCGGTCGACCACCACAAGCCCTCCAAGGGCACGTTCCAGCAGCGCATCACCGTGCTGCACAAGGACGTCTCGCGTCCGACGGTGTTCTTCACCAGCGGCTACAACGTCTCCACGACGCCCCGCCGCAGCGAGCCCACGCAGATCGTGGACGGCAACCAGGTCTCCCTGGAGTACCGCTTCTTCACCCCGTCCCGGCCCGCCCCGGCGGACTGGTCCAAGCTGGACATCTGGCAGGCCGCCAGCGACCAGCACCGCGTCTTCAAGGCCCTGAAGGGCATCTACTCCAAGAACTGGATCTCCACGGGCGGTTCGAAGGGCGGCATGACCGCCACCTACTACGAGCGCTTCTACCCGCGGGACATGGACGGCGTCGTCGCCTACGTCGCCCCCAACGACGTGGTGAACAAGGAGGACTCGGCCTACGACCGCTTCTTCGCCCGCGTCGGCACCAAGGAGTGCCGCGACCGGCTCAACGCCGTGCAGCGCGAGGCGCTGGTGCGCCGCGAGCCGCTGGAGAAGAAGTACGCGGCCTTCGCGCAGGACAACGGCCTCACCTTCACCACCATCGGCAGCCTGGACAAGGCCTACGAGGCGACCGTCCTCGACTACGTGTGGGGCTTCTGGCAGTACAGCCTGCTGGCCGACTGCGACCAGATCCCGGCCGACGCCAAGAACGCCACCGACGACGCCATCTGGGACTCCGTCGACACGATCTCCGGCTTCTCCGCCTACGCCGACCAGGGCCTGACGACCTACACGCCGTACTACTACCAGGCCGGCACCCAACTCGGCGCGCCGACCATCCGCTTCCCGCACGTCGAGAAGCAGTACATCCGCTACGGCTACCAGCCGCCGCGCAACTTCGTCCCCCGGGACATCCCCATGAGGTTCCAGCCGTCGGCGATGCGCGACGTGGACACCTGGGTCCGGCACAACGCCCGGCAGATGCTGTTCGTCTACGGCCAGAACGACCCGTGGGGCGCGGAGCCCTTCCGCGTCGGCAAGGGCGCGAAGGACTCCTACGTCATGACCGCCCCCGGCATGAACCACGGCGCCAACGTCGCGGGCCTCGTGCCCGAGCAGAAGGCGCTGGCCACCGCCCGCATCCTCGACTGGGCCGGTGTAGCCCCCAGCGCGGTGCAGGCCGACCCGCAGGCGGCCAAGCCGCTGGCGAAGTTCGACGCCAGGCTCGACAAGCGGGACCAGCAGCGTGAGATGACGCTGCGTCCGTAAGGCGTGCCGGTGCGCCCGGCCGTGTCACAGCGGCCGGGCGCACCCCACGGGCCGCTTCCCGCCCAGCCGGACGTACAGGGCGGTCGGGGAGGGGCAGTCGGCGCGTTCGGTGACCGCTCGGACCACCTTGTACTGCGGCTCGCGCCGGCCCGTGCCGTCGCAGGCGGTCTCGCGGACCTGCCCGTCGCCGGAGCCGTAGACGCAGTCGCCGACGATCGTGCGGGGCCCGCCCCCGCCGCCCGGGTCACCGGGGTGCGGCGGCTGGAGGTTGCGCATGCAGGCGTAGCCCTGCGGGACCGTCCCGTCGCCGTCCTCGTCGGACGCGGGCCGCTGCTCGCTGATGTGCAGCACGAAGTCGGTGGTCGACGGGCAGCGCGGCCCGTCCCGCACCGTGCCGTCGTGCCGTGCTGCGACCCGGGCCGCCGCCCGCTCACCGGTGCACGGCACCTCGGTGAAGCTGGTCGTGCCGAAGGAACTGCACTCGCCGACCGCGAGGAACACCGCCCCGTACCCGGACGGCCGGGTCGGTGCCGGCGACACCGTGGCGGTCTCCCCGGTCCTCCCGGTCGTCCGCTCGCCCAGCCCACCGTCCTCCGCCACACCGCCCGCCGGACTCTGGCAGCCGGTCAGCAACACGCCGAGCAGGACCAGAACCCCGCGGACCACCCCCACACCACTTCGCTCACGCATCGCCGTCCCCCCGAGTGTGCTCGCCCAGCGTGACCCGCCGTAGCGGGCGCACGCCAGGCACACGGGGCGGTTTGCGCACGTTGGGGGTGGTGCGCCCGGGCTGTGGCGTACGTCTAGTACGACAGCCCGTAGCCGACGGGGTACAGCACCTGCTCCGGATCATCCGCCCGCTGCACCGGCACCGGCAGTTTCCCGCGTGGCTTCACCCGCCCGGCGATCACCCGTGCGGCGGACCGCAGTTCGACGTCGGTCCAGGAGTAGGCGGCCAGACAGGCCGGCGCGGTCGGCAGCTGGGCCACGTCGTAGGGGTTGCGGATCGCCACCGCCACGACCGGCCTGCCGGTCGCCACGAGCTGCTCCACCAGCGCCTTCTGGCCGCTGCCCGCAGTGACGTTGTACGTGGCGGCCACCACCGCGTCCGCGTCCCGCGCCGCCGCGACCGCCTTGGCGATCGTCGCCGCCGAAGGGGCCGTGCCGGTCGACAGGGCCGTGGCGGTGAAGCCCAGTTCGTTCAGCGCGCCCGCGAGCACGCCCGTGGGCGGTCCCGTCGTACCGGACGGCGACGCCGGGTCCGCCCCGACGACCAGCACCTTGGGGTACCGGCGGCGCGACAGCGGCAGCAGCCGCCCCTCGTTGACGAGCAGCGTGGTCGTCCGCTCGGCGATCCGGTCGGCCGCCGCCAGATGTGCCCGGGTCCCGACCGTGCGGTCGACCCCGCCCTGACCGACGTACGGCGAACGGAACAGCCCCAGCCTGGACTTCAGCCGCAGCACCCGCAGGATCGATTCGTCGAGCCGTGCCTCGGTGAGCTCGCCCTCGCGCACGGCGGTCAGGACGGCGTTCCAGGCGAGGTCGAGATCGGGCGGGTTGAGCAGCTGGTCCACGCCCGCCTTCAGGGCGAGCACCGGCACCCGGGCGTCCCCGTACTTGCTGCGCACACCCTCCATGCCGAGGGAGTCGGTGACCACGACCCCGTCGTAGCCGAGGCGTTCGCGCAGGATGCCGGTGAGGATCGGGCGGGAGAGGGTGGCCGGGTCGCCGGAGTCGTCGAGGGCCGGGACCATCAGATGCGCGGTCATGATCGAGTCGATGCCCGCGGCGATCGCGGCCCGGAACGGCGGTGCGTCCAGCTTCTCCCACAGCTCCCGGCTGTGCGTGATGGTGGGGAAGCCGGTGTGGCTGTCGACGTTGGTGTCCCCGTGCCCGGGGAAGTGCTTGGCGGTCGCGGCGACCCCGGACCCCTGGTACCCGGCGACCTCGGCGGCCACCAGCCGGGACACCGCCCGTGGGTCGGCGCCGAAGGACCGTACGCCGATGACCGGGTTGGCCGGGTTGACGTTCACGTCGGCCACGGGGGAGTAGTCCTGCCGGATGCCCATCGCCCGCAGCTCGGCGCCCGCGATCCGGCCGAGCGTCCGGGCGTCGGACCGCGACCCGCCCGCCCCGACGGCCATCGCCCCGGGGAACAGCGTCGCGGGCTTGCCCACCCGGGCGACGATCCCGTGCTCCTGGTCGGTGGAGATGAGCACGGGCAGCCCGCGCGGCAGCCGCAGGGAGGCCTTCTGGATGCCGTTGGAGAGGTCGGCGATCTGGTGCGGCTCGCGGGTGTTGTGCGCCCAGGCGAAGTAGATGATGCCGCCGACCCGGTACTTCGCGAGCAGCTCGGCGGCCGTGCGGACCCCGATCTCCTTGAGGTTGGCGTCGATGTCGGCCTGGTCGGGTGCGGTGGCGGAATGGCCGTAGACCCGCATCACGAAGAGCTGGCCGACCTTCTCCTCCAGCGTCATGCGGGAGACGAGGGCGCGCAGCCGGCTGTCGTCCGGGGCGGCGGCGTGCGCGGGCCCGGCGGCCGCGAGGGCGGCGGTGACGCCGGCCGTGGTGGCGAGGACGGTGCGTCTGGAGGGCTGTGCGGTGTTTCCCGTGCTTCCCGTGCCGGTGTCGTGCACGTGCGCCCCTTCCGGAGGTGATCCGCTCGGATCCACTGAAGGAAACTTCCAAGAGGTCACCATTATGGAAGTTTCTGCCAGTCAAGGGAGCGCGCAGCAACCGCACAGGGGCCGCCACCGGCGCGGTTGGAGGGGGGCGCGCCGATGGCGGTGGGGCCGCCTGCCGCGGTACGGCGGAGAGGGTGGTCAGCGATCGCAGCCAGTGGCGAGGGCCGACACCGCACCGTGGTGACTCTCCGGCGGCCTGCGATTGGACGGGCCCGGTCCGGCCCGGGTTCCCGACTCGGCCCGGATTTCCGCAAGTCGGTACGCGGGAGGAACCAGGGGCTCAACGGGGCGGGTGAGCCGCCACCCTCGGCCACTGCTCGCCGAGCACCCGGACGCATTCCGCGATGGCCGGACGCCGCGCCGCCCCGTCCGCCACAGCGCGTACAGCCGGCGCACCGGCATCGGATCGAGCGGCACCTCCACCACCCCGGCGGGCAGCGGCCCGCGTCCCAGCCGCGGGATGAGCGCCCCCCCCCGAGCCCGGCCGCGACCAGGGCCACGAGGGTGGGGTTCTCGTCGGCCTGGTGGACGATGTCCGGCTCGTGCCCGGCCGTGCGCAGCGTCCGCAGCAGCCAGTCGTGGCAGACCCGCCCCGGCGGCTGGCAGATCCACCGCTCGCCGCCGAGCTCCTTGGTGGTGTTGACGAGGAAGTCAGCCATGGCTGCTCTCCGAATCAGGGCGAGGGGAAGCCAGAGCGGTACGACCGGCCGAGTCCTTGGGAAAAGCGTGTCGCGCCCAGGGACGGGTGCATCCGGAGCGGCGGGGCGCCGCCGACGCCGGTGCCGGCCGTGGTCGGGCGGGGCCCACGGCCCGGACACGCCGCTGCCCCGCCCCCTGGCCGGCGGGGCGGGGCAGCGGCCCGGTCAGCGGGTGTGCTCGGTGAACCTCCGCGCCGTCTCGGCCAGGACCTCCTGGCCGTCCCGTGCCCATAGGACGTCGTTGAACAGCTCCACCTCGATGGCGCCGGTGTAACCGGCCGCCTCCACGTGATCCTGCCACTCCCGCATGTCGATCGACCCGTCGCCGATCTGACCGCGGCCGGTGAGGACGCCCTCCGGGAGGGGCGTCGTCCAGTCGGCGAGCTGGAAGGTGTGGATACGGCCGCCCGCGCCCGCCCGGGCGATCTGCGCGGGCGCGGTGTCGTCCCACCAGATGTGGTACGTGTCGACCGTGACGCCGACCTGCTGCGCCGGGAAGCGTTCGGCGATGTCCAGGGCCTGGGCCAGCGTCGACACCACACAGCGGTCCGAGGCGTACATGGGGTGCAGCGGCTCGATCGCCAGACGGACGCCGTGCCGCTCCGCGTACGGGCCGAGTTCCGCGAGGGCGTCCGCGATGCGCTCCCGGGCGCCGTGCAGGTCCTTCGAACCCGCGGGCAGCCCGCCCGAGACCAGGACCAGCGTGTCCGTGCCCAGCGCCGCAGCCTCGTCGATCGCGCGGCGGTTGTCGGCCAGGGCCTCCGCCCGCTCCCGCGGATCGACGGCCGTGAAGAAGCCGCCCCGGCACAGCGTCGTCACCGTCAGCCCCGCGTCCCGGACCAGCTTGGCGGTGGCCTCCAGGCCGTGCGCCCGCACCGGCTCGCGCCAGAGCCCCACGTTGCGGATGCGCAAGCGGGCGCAACCGTCCACCAGTTCCGGGAGCGACAGCTGCTTCACGGTCATCTGGTTGATGGAGAAGCGTTCCAGGGATCCGCTCACTGGTTCACCCCGTACACGCTCAGCAGTGTCTTCATCCGCTCTTCCGCCAGCTTCGGGTCGGGGAACAGCCCCAGCCCGTCGGCCAGTTCGTACGCCGTCGCGAAGTGCGGCAGCGAGCGGGCCGACTGCAGGCCGCCGACCATCGTGAAGTGCGACTGGTGGCCGGCCAGCCAGGCCAGGAAGACCACGCCCGTCTTGTAGAAGCGGGTCGGGGTCTGGAACAGGTGCCGGGAGAGCCCGACCGTGGGGTCCAGCAGATCGCGGAAGCCCTGCACATCGCCGGTGTCCAGGGCCCGGACCGCCTGAGCCGCCAGCGGGCCCAGCGGGTCGAAGATGCCGAGCAGCGCGTGGCTGAAGTTCTGCTCGTCGCCCGCGATCAGCTCGGGGTAGTTGAAGTCGTCGCCCGTGTAGCAGCGCACGCCCTTGGGGAGCCGGCGGCGGATGTCGACCTCGCGCCGGGCGTCCAGCAGGGAGACCTTGATGCCGTCGACCTTGTCGGGGTGGGCGGCGATGACCTCCAGGAACGTGTCCGTCGCCGCGTCCAGGTCGGCCGACCCCCAGTAGCCCTCGAGGGCCGGGTCGAACATCGGGCCCAGCCAGTGCAGGACCACCGGCTCGGCCGCCTGGCGCAGCAGATGGCCGTAGACCTCCAGGTAGTCCTCGGGGGAGGAGGCCGCCGCCGCGAGCGCCCGGGACGCCATCAGGATGGCCTGCGCGCCGGACTCCTCGACGAGGGCGAGCTGCTCCTCGTAGGCAGCGCGGACCTCCGCGAGCGAACCGGAGGCGATCTGGTCGGTGCCCACACCGCAGGCGATGCGCCCGCCGACCGACGTGGCCTCGGCCGCCGACCGGCGGATCAGCTCCGCCGCGCCCGCCCAGTCCAGGCCCATGCCGCGCTGGGCGGTGTCCATGGCCTCGGCGACCCCCAGCCCGTGCGACCACAGGTGGCGGCGGAAGGCGAGGGTGGCGTCCCAGTCGACCGCGGCGGGCGAGTCGGGGGAGACGTCGGCGAACGGGTCCGCGACGACGTGCGCCGCCGAGAAGACGGTGCGGGAGGTGAAGGGCGTGCCGGGGGGCACGGCCAGGGGCTCGGTGCGGGGCTCGTAGGTCCGCAACGCCCCGTCGGCGCCGGGGAGTCGGATCGTCACAGCGTGATCTCCGGTACGTCGAGACGGCGGCCCTCGGCCGAGGACTTGAGGCCCAGCTCGGCGAGCTGGACACCGCGGGCACCGGCCAGCAGGTCCCAGTGGTAGGGGGCGTCGGCGTAGACGTGCCGCAGGAACAGCTCCCACTGGGCCTTGAAGCCGTTGTCGAACTCGGTGTTGTCCGGCACCTCCTGCCACTGGTCGCGGAAGACCTCCGTGGCGGGGATGTCCGGGTTCCAGACCGGCTTGGGGGTGGCGCTGCGGTGCTGGACGCGGCAGTTGCGCAGACCCGCGACCGCGGAGCCCTCGGTGCCGTCCACCTGGAACTCCACCAGCTCGTCGCGGTTGACGCGGACGGCCCAGGAGGAGTTGATCTGGGCGATCGTGCCGCCCTCCAGCTCGAAGACGCCGTAGGCGGCGTCGTCGGCGGTCGCGTCGTAGGGCTTGTCGTTCTCGTCCCAGCGCTGCGGGATGTGCGTGGCGGTGAGCGCCTGGACGGACTTCACCCGGCCGAACAGCTCGTGCAGCACGTACTCCCAGTGCGGGAACATGTCGACGACGATGCCGCCGCCGTCCTCGGACCGGTAGTTCCAGGAGGGGCGCTGGGCGGTCTGCCAGTCGCCCTCGAAGACCCAGTAGCCGAACTCGCCGCGCACGGAGAGGATCCGGCCGAAGAAGCCGCCGTCGATCAGGCGCTTCAGCTTCAGCAGGCCCGGGAGGAAGAGCTTGTCCTGGACGACGCCGTGCTTGATGCCGGCCGCGTTCGCCCGCCGGGCGAGGTCCAGGGCGCCGTCGAGGCCGGTGGCGGTCGGCTTCTCGGTGTAGATGTGCTTGCCGGCCGCGATGGCCTTCTTCAGCGCCTCCTCGCGGGCGGAGGTGACCTGCGCGTCGAAGTAGATGTCGACCGTCTCGTCGGCGAGGACCGCGTCCACGTCCGTCGAGACGTGCTCCAGCCCGTGCTGCTCGGCCATCGCCTTCAGCGCGTGCTCCCGGCGGCCGACCAGGATCGGCTCGGGCCACAGCACGGTGCCGTCACCGAGGTCGAGGCCGCCCTGCTCGCGCAGGGCGAGGATGGAGCGGACCAGGTGCTGGCGGTAGCCCATGCGCCCGGTCACGCCGTTCATGGCGATACGCACCGTCTTGCGTGTCACGTCGGTCCCTTTCGTACGCGGTCGTCGCGCCGCGTACGCCCCGCCCTTCACAGGCGGCCCCTGGGGGCGCCTGTGGACTGGTGAGCGTTGCAGCAAGCGCTTTCTATGTACGAAGAAGCTAGCCTCTGAACCGCGGTCCGGACAAGACCGTGACCAGGACGAGTTGTTCGAGGGGGCGAACAACCCGGGGCCGGGGGCTTAGGGTCTGCACGGAACCTTGGCCATGGGTCCGTCGGGACCAAGGCGGTCGACCTGCTGTTCCGTTCGGAACCATGGCCCGTGGTCCAGGTGTGTACGAGGGCGGAGACGAGCAACGAGATGCGCGACCGGAGGACGACGAGATGACGGTGACCCTGGCGGACGTGGCGGCCCGCGCGCAGGTCTCGCCCGCGACGGTGTCGCGCGTGCTGAACGGGAACTACCCCGTGGCCGCGTCCACCCGGGAGCGGGTGCTGAAGGCCGTGGACGAGCTGGACTACGTGCTCAACGGGCCGGCCAGCGCCCTGGCCGCCGCCACCTCCGACCTGGTCGGGATCCTGGTGAACGACATCGCCGACCCGTTCTTCGGGATCATGGCGAGCGCGATCCAGGCCGAGATCGGCGGACCGGGCGGCCGGGCGGGCGGGGAGCGGCTCGCGGTGGTCTGCAACACGGGCGGCTCCCCGGAGCGGGAGCTGACGTATCTCACGCTGCTGCAGCGGCAGCGGGCCGCGGCCGTGGTGCTGACCGGCGGGGCGATCGAGGACGCGGCGCACCAGGCGGCCATGGACGCGAAGGTGCGGAAGCTGGCGGAGGCCGGGACACGGGTCGTGCTGTGCGGACGCCCGCCGGCGCCGGAGACCGGGGCGATCGCGCTGACCTTCGACAACCGCGGCGGCGGACAGGAGCTGACCGAACACCTCATCGGCCTCGGGCACCGGCGGCTCGGCTACATCGGGGGCCCCGAGGAGCGCACGACCACGCGCCACCGGCTGGAAGGGCACCGGGCCGCGCTGGCCGCGCACGGGATCGAGGAGGACCCCCGGTGGACGGTGCACGGGCGCTACGACCGGCGGTCCGGCTACGAGGCGACGCTGGAACTGCTGCGCCGTGACCCGTCGCTGACGGCGGTCGTCGCGGCGAACGACTCCGTCGCGCTGGGGGCGTGCGCCGCCCTGCGCGACTCCGGCCTGCGGATCCCGGAGGACGTGTCGGTGGCGGGCTTCGACGACCTGCCGTTCAGCATCGACGCGGTGCCGTCGCTGACGACGGTACGGCTGCCGCTGGCGGAGGCCGGGGCGCGGGCCGGCCGGATCGCGATGGGACGCGAGGATGCACCGCCCGGGGGGATCGCCTCGGTGCGGGGGGAGTTGATGGTGCGCGGGTCCTCCGGGGTGCCGCGGACTTCTTGAGCCGCTGCGGCTTGGGGGCTCGGGGGGTTGATGCCGGGGGCTCGCTTCGGCGTGAACGGCCTCGGCCCTCATCCGCCCGACGCCCGCCGGGCAGCCCGCTCCGGGCAGGCTCCACTGGGCAGCCACTTCCGGGCAGGCCCCGCCGGGTAGCCCGTTCCGGGCAGGCCCCGCTGGGCAGTCACCTCCGGGCAGGCCCCGCCGGGCAGCCCGCTCCGGGCAGGCTCCACTGGGCAGCCACTTCCGGGCAGGCCCCGCCGGGTAGCCCGTTCCGGGCAGGCCCGCTGGGCAGCCACTTCCGGGCAGGCCCCGCCGGGCAGCCACTTCCGGGCAAGCCCGCCGGGCAGGCACCTCCGGCGCGTGCCCCGCCTGGGAACGCGTAGGCAGGGCGAGTGCGCGAGCCTCGTCCGGGCGGGGGGCGTCAGCGGACGACGTCGAAGACGTTCTTCTGCAGCCCGTTGGGATAGGCCGCGCCGCCGACGCATCACGCTCACCGCACCCGGACGGGAGGCCGCCGCGCTGCTCGACGAGCGGGCGCGGGAGACGGTCGGGGCGATGCTGGACACGGTCCCGGACAAGGACCGCCCGCGGCTGGCGGAGGCCATGCGGACCGTCCGGACGATCCTGGGCGACGGCGACGGCGACGGCGACGGTGGTGGTGGCCCTGGTGACGGTGACGGTGACGGTGGTGGCCCTGGCGACGGCGACGGCGACGGCGACGGTGGTGGCCCTGGCGACGGCGACCGCGGCGCCCCACGCCCCGAGGACGTCGTCCTGCGCGAGCCCGCCCCCGGCGACCTCGGCTGGATCGTGCAGCGCAACGCCGTGCTCTACGCCGCCGAGTACGGCTTCGACGCCGACTACGAGGCACTGGTGGCGAGGATCGTCGCCGACTACGGCGAGGACCACGACCCGAACCTGGAGCGGACCTGGATCGCCGAGCTGGACGGCCGGCCGGTGGGGTGCGTGATGTGCGTCCGGGACGACACGCCCGGCGCAGCCCGCCTGCGGCTCCTGCTCGTCGAGCCGGCACGCGCGCGGCCTCCGCATCGGCGACCGCCTGGTCGGGGCGCTCGTCGACTTCGCCCGCGAGGCCGGCTACCGCGAGGTCGTCCTGTGGACCAACGGCATCCTCGGAGCGGCCCGCCGCATCTACCGGCGCCGCGGTTTCGTCCTGGTCGCGGAGCAACCGCACCATTCCTTCGGCCAGGACCTGACGGGCCAGGACTGGCGACTGGATCTTCACGCAACACCCGAGTGACCAAGAGGAGTCATGGGGGGAGGCGCCGGGTAGGGTCCGTCCACATGAAGCTGGCGTTCTCCACCCTCGGTGTCCCCGGCCTGCCCCTGCCCGACGTCCTGCGGCTCGCGACCGCCCACGGTTATCACGGCGTGGAGCTGCGCACCCATCCCGAGGAACCGGTCCACACCGGCCTCGGCCCCGCCGAACGGGCGGACGTCGCGGCCGAGTTCAAGGGAGCGGGCGTAGAGCTCCTGGGTCTGGCGGGCTACGCACAGGTCGCCGCGCCGGGCGACGACGAGCCCGTCCTGGCCGAGATCCGCGCCCTCCTGGACCTGGCCCGCGACCTCGGCGCCCCGTACATCCGGGTCTTCCCCGGCGGCGACCTCGACGTCCAGACTCCCGAGGAGGCCGACGCGACGGCCGCCCGCCGCCTGGGCACGGCTGCCGAACACGCCAATGACCTCGGCGTACGCATCCTCCTCGAAACCCACGACTCGCACCGCACCGCCGCCGACGCGATGCGGATCCTCGGCCTCGTCGGGCACCGCCAGGTCGGCGCCCTCTGGGACGTGATGCACACCTGGCTCGGCGGCGAACAGCCCTCCGAGACCTACGCTGCCCTCTCCCCCCACCTCGGCTACGTCCAGGTCAAGGACATCGCCTCCGTCGAGGACACCACCCCCCTGCCGCTCGGTGCGGGCGTGCTCCCCCTGGCCGAATGCGTCGAGGTCCTCTCCCGCCACAACTGGGACGGCTGGCTCTGCTGGGAGTACGAGAAGCGCTGGTACCAGGAGGCCGCGCCGCTGCCCGACCTCCTGGAGTCCGGACGTGAGCACCTGAGCAGGCTGCTGAACGAGTCGGCGTGACGCGTCAGCCCTCGGCGGCCCGGGCGGCCCCCAGGGCCAGGACCGCGAGCAGGGCGACGCACTCGCCGAGCAGCATGGCCTCGACGGCACCCGTGCCGGTCAGGGGTGATGTCGCACTCCGGCCGAAGGCGTCGGTCAGCGGGCGCCGGGCTTGCCGAACTCCTCGATCAGCACCGGATACTGCTCCCTGCCGTGCCCGGCGGCGACCGCACGATCGGCCATCGCCTTGAGCAGCCTGGGCAACTCGGCATTGATCCCCGCCGCCTCGCTCTCCTCGATCAGATGCGCCATCGCCCGCAGGTCGGTCTCCAGCGCCGAGACCTCGGCGGGGAACGAACCCCTGTCGATCTGCTCGGCGTACCCCGGCAGCCATTCGGCGACACCGGCGGCGATCTGCCGCGCGAAGGGCGCGTACGCCGCCGCGTCGACGCCGGCCGTCCGGAGGAGGGCCGTGCCCTGGAGCCAGGCGTTCAGCACGCTCCACATCATGGCCAGGCCGGCCACGTCGTACAGCGACGCCAGACGGTGGTCCGCACCGAGGTAGGTGACGGTGCCGAGCGCGCCGAGTGCCGGCTCGTGCGCGTCGAAGTCCGCGCGCGCCCCGCTCTGCAGGATCACCGCGTCAGGGGTGCCGATGGTCGACGGGACGGCCATGACGGCGCCGTCCAGGTAGCGGGCGCCTCGCGCTGCGGCCCACCGGGCCGTCTCCCGGGCCTGGCCCGAGTCGCCCGAGGTCAGGTTGATCAGGGTCGTGCCGTCCAGCTTCACATCGGCCGCGCCGAGTGTCTCGCGCACGGCTCGGTAGTCGGTGACACAGATGACCGTCAGGGAACCGGGCTCGATCGCGTCGCCGACGGTCGGCGCCGGTCGCGCCCCCTCGGCCACCAGCCGGTCGGCCTTGCCGGCCGTACGGTTCCACACGGTCGTGGGGTGTCCTGCCTTCAGGAACGCCCCGGCGAGCGCCTGACCCATCAGGCCAAGTCCGAGGACAGTCACGGGTGTTCCGGTGTTGTCGTCCATGGCAGCATCGTCAACGTTGATACCGGTGTGAAGGTCAAGAGAGGCTGTCGATGCGGATCGGGGAACTGAGCCGACGGACGGGTGTCCACGCCCATCAGCTCCGCTACTACGAGGCCCAGGGCCTGCTGGAACCGGCCCGCGGGGCGAACGGCTACCGCGAGTACGACGAGAGCGCCCTGCTGCGCGTGAAACAGATCCGCCACCTGCTCGGGGCCGGCCTGTCCTCGGAGGACATCGCCTATCTGCTGCCCTGTGCGACGGGGGAGGCCCCGACGCTGGTCGGGTGTCCCGAGTTGCTGGCCGCGATGCGGTCACGGCTGCGGCGGCTGGACGACCAGCTGGCGAGCCTCGCGCAGTCCCGTGACGCCCTCGCCGACTACATCGAGGCGGCCGAACGCGTCGGCGGCGAGAACTACCCGCCGCTCGGCCTCGCGCTGTCCTCCTAGGCCTCTATGTGCCCGTCCTTGACGGCGGCGACGAACGCGGTCCAGCCGCGGTGCGAGAAGAGCAGGGCGGGGATGTGGGTGGCCTTGCTGTCCCGCACGGGGACGTCGGGGCGGCCGGGGGCGACTTCGAGGCACTCGGCTTGACTACCGCCGCTGTAACTGGACTTGAACCACCCGGTGTACTCACTGCTGATCATGCGCGTGATCCTCCGCTGCCGATCTGACGAGGGCCAGTGATTCCTGCCGCGACAACGCGTCGCTCAGAGCCAGAGCGTAGGCGGTCTGGCAGACCTCATCGCCCGGCTCCTGGAACCGTTCCTCCGCATCCTTTTCCCTCCCCGGGGCAGGCGACGGCGATCGGCGGCACCCTCCCCGAGCCCGTACGCATGCCCGGTGGCCTGCTGCCGTCCCGACGCGCGTCCGCTCCGGGGAGAGGACAACCGACTGGTGCGCCCCTACCTGATGGCGGAGGCGGGTGCATGACCGGCGGAGAACGCGACCGCGCGGTGGCCGGGCGGCTGTTGCCGTGGACCGGCGTCGACGGAAAGCCGTGCTACCTCGTGGGGGACGGAACCGGCCATGTCTCACGGCTCGCCGACGAGATCGAGGACGTGCAGATCGACATGGCGGACCAGCTGCTCGGGCACGCCGCCGAACTCCTCACGGAACGCCGCGTGACCGGCGCGGAGCTGCACTACCTGGCCCTGCGGCTCAGCGAGTCGCTACGGGACGTCACGGGGGTCGCGGAGAGCAGAGGGGCGCGGCTCGCCCGTCCGCCCCGGCGCTGACCGAGACGGTGTCAGCGCTGCTCGGTGCGGCGGGCGTACGCCCGGGCTGCGCGGGCGCGGTCGCCACAGCGGGTGGAACACCACTGGCGGCGGCCGTGGCGGAGCAGGTAGCGGCTGCAGGGCGGGGAGCCGCAGGCGGTCAGGCGCTCGGCCTCGGGGGAGGTGAGCAGGTCGGCGGCGTCGGCGGCGAGGGTCGCCAGCGCGAGGTCGACGATCGCGGTGGTGGGGTGGGGGGCGGTCCGGTAGGGGCCGGTCCTGTCGTCCCACCGCAGCAGTGGGGCCGTCGGAACCCTGGTCATCGCGTCGTTGACGGCCGCCACCGCGGCGGGCAGGGCGGGTACGCCGTCGACGCGGGCGGCGAACAGGGACCTGATCTGTTCGCGCAGGGACCGCAGCTGGGCCGCGCACATCTCCCGCATGCCGGCGTCGACCGGGGCGAGGTCTCGCTGGGCCAGCCAGTGGTTCGCCTGCGCGGGCGTGCCCAGGAGGTCGAACGTGCGCCCGCCGGGCAGGGCGATCGCGGTGTTGGCGAGGGCCAGGGAGGAGTGCTCCTCCTCGCCCTGGGCGGGCGGCGGGGCGGGCTGTTCGGTCAAGGACTCCTCCATGCTTCTCATGGTACGGCTTGCCTGTATCCGTGAGGAGCGGCTACGGTCTTCTCACGGTTCGATTACGTCTATCCGTGAGGTGCTGCATGTCTTCTGTATCCGTGGCGACCGACTTCCCCATCCGCGTCCTCGGCGGCCCGACCGCCCTGTTCGAGTACGGCGGCCTGCGCTTCCTGACCGACCCGACCTTCGACGCGCCCGGCGACTACGCCCGGCCCGGGGGCCCGGTCCTGACCAAGACCGCGCCCGCCGCGAGCAGCCCCGCCGACCTCGGCCGCATCGACGTGGTCCTGCTCTCCCACGACGAGCACGCCGACAACCTGGACACCTCCGGCCGGGCCCTGCTCGCCGGCATACCGCTGACGCTGACCACGCCCGGCGGCGGCGAGCGCCTGCGTGAGAGCCTGGGCGACAAGGTCAGGGGCCTGGCCGACTGGGAGTCCGTCGAAGTGGACCGGCCCGGCGGCGGCACGGTCACCGTGACCGGGGTCCCGGCCGTGCACGGCCCCGGTCCCCGCAAGCAGGTCGAGCCGTTCACCGGCCAGGTCGTCGGCTTCGTCCTGACCGGCGAGGGCCTGCCCACCGTCTACGTCAGCGGCGACAACGCCTCACTGGACGCGGTCCGTGAGATCGCCGGCCGCTTCGCGCCCGTCGACACCGCCGTGCTCTTCGCGGGCGCGCCCCGCTTCCCCGTCCTCTTCGACAACCGGGTCGTCGTCCTGGACAGCGCCATGGCCGCCGAGGCCGCCCGGATCCTCGAGGCCCGCCGCGTCGTCCCCGTCCACTACGACAGCTGGTCCCACTTCACCGAAGGCGGCGACGCGCTGGAGGCCGCTTTCACCGCCGCCGGACTCACCGACCGGCTGGACTGGGGCAAGGGCGCCTGACCTGGCGTCACTTGCGCCAGAAGAGGTGATGGATCACCCCGCTCGGGCTCGGTACGACGTCGCGGTGGAAGCGGTCGAGCAGTTCCTCGGGCGACTCCCACAGCCGTGAGCCGGACCCGAGCACCACGCCGGGCGAGACCGCCACGTGCAGCGTGTCCACCAGGTCGGCGTCCAGGAACTGCCGGATGGTCGCCGCCCCGCCGCCGAGCCGTACGTCCTTGCCCCCGGCCGCCTTGCGCGCCTGGGCGAGGACCTCGGCCGGATCCCCGCCGACGAAGTGGAACGTCGTGTCGGAGAGGGTGAACGAGGGACGCTCGTGGTGGGTCATCACGAACACCGGCGTGTGGAAAGGAGGTTCGTCACCCCACCAGCCCTGCCACTCGTGGTTCTCCCACGGGCCGCGCTGCGGGCTGAACTTGTTGCGGCCCATGATCTCGGCGCCGATGCCGTGGTGGAAGTCGCGCACCAAGTAGTCGTCGAGGCCGCGGCTCCCGCCCGGGTCGGTGCGGTTGGGCCAGCTGGCCGTGGCCCCGGCCCAGGCGAACATCGTGCCGGGGTCGGCGTGGCCGAACGGCCTCTCAAGGCTCTGGCCCTCACCGGCCCCGAACCCGTCACTCGAGACGTTGAAATTCTGCACGCGCAGCAGCTGTGTCACGGCGCTCCTCCTGAGGTCGACGCAACAGAGACCGCCCGGACCGGCAAAACTCATCGGCGCCCGCCCGGCGACCCAAGGGCTCCGGCGTCACCCGGCCTGCGCCACCACGTGGTCGATCACCTGCTGGAAGTCCTCACTCGGCGAGAACTCCACCAGCTCGCTGTCCTCCAGCGCCACCGGCACATGGCCGGGGCCCCAGTAGTACGCCTGCCCCGCCTCGTACTCCTCCTCGCCCGTGGCCGTGCGCATCATGATCCGGCCCTTGAGCAGGTAGCCCCAGTGCGGGCACTGGCAGGCGTCGTCGGGCAGGCCCTTGAGGGCCGGGCCCATGTCCGTGCCCTGGGGCAGCGTGATGTAGCCGACCGACATGCCGCCGCCGATCGGCATCATGCGCAGTTCCACTCCGTCGCCTTCGAGGGCCACGGGTACGTCGTTCCGGGTCGCCGCCGTCATGGTTTCCTCCGCTCCGGCCCGCCAGGGCCTCGAACGCCCGTCAGGTAACCCCCGTACCTCCAGCCTGGCCCGCCGGGCCGCGCCCCGCGACATCACGATCCGGTCAAGAGGTACCGCCGGGGGCTTGCTTCCGCTGTGTGGAATCGATTCCATGCTCCCGTCGATGTAATCGATTCCACGAGCACTCACCCGGTGCTCCCACGACTGATCCACAAGGAGGTGGAGCGGCGGTGGCCAGCATCAAGGACGTCGCTGCCGAGGCCGGCGTCTCCGTCGCCACGGTCTCGCGCGTCCTGAACGACCACCCGTCGGTCAGCGCCGACGCACGCACCCGCGTGCTGGCCGCCGTCGAGACCCTGGGCTACCGCCCGAACGCCGTCGCCCGCTCCCTGCGCACCGACCAGACCCACACCCTCGGCCTGGTCATCAGCGACGTGATGAACCCGTACTTCACCGAGCTGGCCCGCTCCGTCGAGGAGGAGGCCCGCGCGCTCGGCTACAGCGTCATCATCGGCAACGCCGACGAGCGGCCGGACCTCCAGGACCACCACGTACGCACCCTGCTGGACCGGCGTATCGACGGGCTGCTCGTCTCCCCGACGGACGGCGGCTCGCCGCTGATGCTGGACGCCGCGCGGGCCGGGACGCCGATGGTGTTCGTGGACCGGTGGATCCCGGGCGTGGACGTGCCGGTGGTGCGGGCGGACGGGCGGAGCGCCGTGCGGGACCTCGTGGCGCATCTGCACCGGCTGGGACACCGCAGGCTCGCCATCATCGCGGGCCCGGCGGCGACCACGACCGGCCGCGAGCGCGTGGAGGCATTCCGGGAGGCGCTCGGCGCGTACGGGCTCGAACTGCCCGACGCCTACACAGGGCAGGGCGACTTCCAGGCCGAGAGCGGCCGGCTGGTCACCGAGGGCTTCCTCGACCTGGCCGACCCGCCCGAGGTCGTCTTCGCGGCCGACAACCTGATGGCGCTCGGCGCCCTGGACGCCTTACGCGCGCGTGGTCTGCGCGTACCGGACGACCTCGCGCTGGCCGCCTTCGACGACATCCGGTGGTTCGTGCACACCGATCCGCCCATCACCGCGATCGCCCAGCCCACGGGCGAGCTGGGCCGGGCCGCCGTACGGGCCCTGGTCGACCGCATCGAGGGGCGGCCCGGCGAGTCCGTCACGCTCCCCGCCCGGCTCGTCGTACGCCGCTCGTGCGGCGAACACCCCACCCCAGTGCAAAGGAGCACGACGTGAGCAACGCGGACGAGTTGCTGCGCATCGAGGGCATACGGAAGACCTTCCCGGGCGTGGTCGCGCTGGACGGCGTCGACTTCGACCTGCGCCGGGGCGAGGTGCATGTGCTGCTCGGTGAGAACGGTGCCGGCAAGAGCACCCTCATCAAGATGCTCTCCGGCGCCTACACCCCCGACGCCGGGCGGATCCTGGTCGGCGGCGAGGAGACGCGCATCCAGGGGGCGCAGGACTCCGAGCGGCTCGGGATCGCCACGATCTACCAGGAGTTCAACCTGGTACCCGATCTGACGGTCGCCGAGAACATCTTCCTCGGGCGCCAGCCACGCCGGTTCGGGATGATCGACCGGAAGAAGATGGAGGCCGGCGCCGAGGTCCTGCTGCGGCGGGTCGGCGTGAACGTCTCGCCCCGCGCGCGGGTCCGCGACCTCGGCATCGCACGCCTGCAGATGGTCGAGATCGCCAAGGCGCTCAGCCTGGACGCCCGCGTGCTGATCATGGACGAGCCGACCGCCGTGCTCACCTCCGAGGAGGTCGACAAGCTCTTCGCGATCGTGCGCACGCTGCGCGAGGACGGCGTCGGGATCGTCTTCATCACCCACCACCTGGAGGAGATCGCCGCCCTCGGCGACCGGGTGACCGTCATCCGGGATGGGAAGAGCGTCGGGCAGGTCCCCGCCTCCACCCCCGAAAACGAGCTCGTCCGGCTCATGGTCGGCCGCGCCATCGAGCAGCAGTACCCGCGTGAACGCGCCGACCGCGGCGCCGCGTTGCTGTCCGTCGAGGGCCTCACGCGCGACGGTGTCTTCCACGACGTCGGCTTCGAGGTGCACGCCGGTGAGGTCGTCGGCATCGCCGGGCTGGTCGGCGCGGGCCGGACCGAGGTCGTGCGGGCGGTCTTCGGGGCCGACGGGTACGACAAGGGCACCGTGAAGGTCTCCGGCGCCCCGATCGCCAAGTCCGACGTCAACGCGGCGATGACCGCGGGCATCGGACTCGTGCCCGAGGACCGCAAGGGCCAGGGCCTGGTGCTGGACGCCTCGGTCGAGGAGAACCTGGGCCTGGTGACGCTGCGGTCGGCCACGCGCGGCGGGCTCGTCGACCTCAAGGGCCGGCGCGAGTCCGCCGAGCGGATCGCGGAGCAGCTCGGCGTGCGGATGGCCGGGCTCGGCCAGCACGTGCGCACCCTCTCCGGCGGCAACCAGCAGAAGGTCGTCATCGGCAAGTGGCTGCTCGCCGACACCAAGGTGCTGATCCTCGATGAGCCGACGCGCGGCATCGACGTCGGCGCCAAGGTCGAGATCTACCAGCTCGTCAACGAACTCACCGCCGCCGGAGCGGCCGTCCTGATGGTCTCCAGCGACCTGCCCGAGGTGCTCGGCATGAGCGACCGGGTGCTGGTGATGGCGCAGGGCCGGATCGCCGGTGAGCTCTCCGCCGACGAGGCGACCCAGGACGCCGTGATGGCACTCGCCGTCAGCACCCCCACGACTTCGAGCACGACAACGACCACGACGACGACCACGAACGGAACGGAGGCCTCCCGTGGCCACTGACACGCTCAAGAGCACAACGGGCGCGGGTGGCGCCTCGGGAGGCCTGCGCCGCCTCCTGCTCGACAACGGCGCGCTCACCGCGCTCATCGTCCTCGTCATCGCGATGTCGGCGCTGTCGGGCGACTTCCTGACGACGGACAACCTCCTCAACGTCGGTGTGCAGGCGGCCGTGACGGCCATCCTCGCCTTCGGCGTGACCTTCGTGATCGTCTCCGCGGGCATCGACCTGTCGGTCGGCTCGGTCGCAGCGCTGTCCGCCACGGTCCTCGCCTGGAGCGCCACCTCCGCGGGCGTCCCGGTCCTCCTCGCCGTCCTGCTCGCCATAGCGACGGGCATCGTCTGCGGCCTGGTCAACGGCATCCTGATCTCCTACGGCAAGCTCCCGCCGTTCATCGCCACGCTGGCCATGCTGTCCGTGGCCCGCGGCCTGTCCCTGGTGATCTCCGAGGGCTCCCCGATCGCCTTCCCCGACTCGGTCTCCCACCTCGGCGACACGCTCGGCGGCTGGCTGCCGGTGCCGGTCCTGGTGATGATCGTCATGGGTCTGATCGCGGCCTTCGTACTCGGCCGGACCTACATCGGCCGCTCCATGTACGCGATCGGCGGCAACGAGGAGGCCGCGCGGCTGTCCGGCCTGCGCGTGAAGAAGCAGAAGCTCGCCATCTACGCCTTCTCGGGCGTCTTCGCCGCCGTCGCCGGTGTCGTCCTCGCCGCCCGGCTCTCCTCCGCGCAGCCCCAGGCCGCCGACGGCTACGAGCTGGACGCGATCGCCGCCGTCGTCATCGGCGGTGCCTCCCTCGCGGGCGGCACCGGCAAGGCGTCCGGCACGCTCATCGGCGCCCTGATCCTGGCCGTGCTGCGCAACGGCCTCAACCTGCTGAACGTCTCCGCGTTCTGGCAGCAGGTCGTCATCGGTGTCGTCATCGCGCTCGCGGTGCTGTTCGACACGCTTCGGCGCAAGGCGGGGGCGACCCCGGTGTCCGGCGCCTCCCAAGGGGGCAAGGGCAAGCAGGCGGCGACGTACGGGCTCGCGGCCGTGGTCACCGTCGCGATCGTCGGCGCCACGTCCTTCCTGCACAACGGCTCCTCCGCCACGAGCACCCCGAAGCTGGGCCTGTCGCTGTCCACCCTCAACAACCCCTTCTTCGTGCAGATCCGGGCGGGTGCCCAGGCCGAGGCGAAGAAGCGGGGCGTGGACCTGACCGTCACCGACGCCCAGAACGACGCCTCCCAGCAGGCCAACCAGCTGCAGAACTTCACCAGTTCCGGCCTCGGCGCGATCATCGTCAACCCCGTGGACTCCGACGCGGCGAGCAACTCCGTCAAGGCCGCCGACAAGGCGAAGATCCCGGTCATCGCGGTCGACCGGGGCGTCAACAAGGCGTCGGTGGACGCCCTGGTCGCCTCCGACAACGTCGCCGGCGGTGAACTCGCCGCCAAGACCGTCGCCGACAAGCTGGGCGGCAAGGGCAAGATCGTGATCCTCCAGGGCCAGGCCGGCACGTCCGCGGCCCGGGAGCGCGCGCAGGGCTTCGCGAACGGCCTCAAGGCCTTCCCGGGCATCCAGGTCGTCGCCCAGCAGCCCGCCGACTTCGACCGCACCAAGGGCCTCGACGTCATGTCGAACCTGCTCCAGGCCCACCCGGACGTCCAGGGCGTCATCGCCGCCAACGACGAGATGGCGCTCGGCGCGATCAAGGCGCTGGGTTCCAAGGCCGGCAAGTCGGTCTCGGTCGTGGGCTTCGACGGCACGCCTGACGGACTGAAGGCCGTCGAGGGCGGCACGCTGTACGCGTCCGTGGCGCAGCAGCCGTCCCAGCTCGGCAGGATCGCCGTGGACAACGCCCTGCGGGCCCTGAAGGGCGAGAAGGTCGAGGGGACGGTGAAGGTGCCGGTGAAGGTGGTCACCAAGGAGAACGTGGCCGGCTTCAGCGGCTGACATCGGGGAACGGCGGGCGGTCGCACACGGTGTGCGTGACCGCCCGCCCATGTGACTCACGTGGGGAGACAACTCATGTACGACTACGACCTCCTGGTCGTGGGGTCGGCCAACGCCGACCTGGTGATCTCTGTGGAGCGCCGGCCCGGCGCCGGCGAGACCGTGCTCGGCTCCGACCTGGCCGTCCACCCGGGCGGCAAGGGCGCGAACCAGGCGGTCGCCGCCGCCCGGCTCGGTGCCCGTACGGCGCTGCTGGCCCGGGTCGGCGACGACGCGCACGGCCGGCTGCTGCTGGAGTCGCAGCGCGCGGCGGGCGTCGACACGGTGGGAGTCCTGGTGGGCGGCGCACCGACCGGCGTCGCGCTGATCACGGTCGACCCGTGCGGGGACAACAGCATCGTGGTCTCGCCCGGCGCGAACGGCCGCCTGACCCCTCAGGACGTGAGCGCCGCCGGGTGCCTCTTCCAGGGCTCGCGGGTGGTGTCGGCGCAGCTGGAGATCCCGCTGGAGACGGTGGTGGAGACGGTGCGGAGCCTGTCGCCCGAAAGCCGTTTCGTGCTGAACCCCTCCCCGCCGCGCCCCCTGCCGCAGGAGGTGCTGGCGGCCTGCGACCCGCTGATCGTGAACGAGCACGAGGCCAAGGTGATCCTGGGCGGCTCAGCCGTCGGGGACACCCCCGAGGACTGGGCGCGGATCCTCCTCGCCAAGGGCCCGAAGTCGGTGGTGGTGACGCTGGGCGCAAAGGGCGCGCTGGTGGCGTCGGCGGAGGGGGTCTCGCGGGTGCCGGCCGTGACGGTGGACGCGGTGGACACGACGGGCGCGGGCGATTCCTTCACCGCCGCGCTGGCCTACCGGCTGGGCGCGGGCGCGTCGCTCGCCCAGGCGGCGGCGTACGCGGCGCGGGTGGGCGCCGCGACCGTGACGAAGGAGGGCGCGCAGGCGTCCTTCCCGACGGCGGCGGAGGTCGCCGCACCGTGAAGAGGACCGGAATACTGAACCGTCACCTCGCCGGTGCGCTGGCCGAACTCGGCCACGGCGACGGGGTGCTGGTGTGCGACGCGGGCATGCCCATCCCCGACGGCCCCCGGGTGGTGGACCTGGCCTTCCGCGCCGGGGTGCCGGCGTTCGCCGAGGTGCTGGACGGGCTGCTGGCCGAGCTGGTGGTCGAGGGGGCGACGGCGGCGCAGGAGGTGCGGGAGGCCAACCCGGAGGCGTCGGCCCTGCTGGAGGGGCGCTTCCCCGGACTGGACCTGGTGTCGCACGAGCGCCTCAAGGAGCTGTCGGCGGGTGCCCGGCTCGTCGTCCGCACGGGCGAGGCACGGCCGTACGCGAACGTCCTGATGCGGTGCGGCGTCTTCTTCTGACGGCCTCGAAGAGGCCCCGAACGGCCTCTGAACAGGCCCGAACGGTTTCGAGGGGGCCCGGTCCGTCGACCGGGCCCCCTCGGCCTTTCCCCTCCCGTCAGGTCCCCCGCGATCCCCCCAGATCCCCCTCCAGAAGTCCTGACGCCCAGTACGACCGCGGTGGGGCCGAAAGGGTTGCACGGCGAAGTAAGAAATTCTTGCCGGATTTTTGAAAGCCTCCGGGGCGTCGTCGTCAGCGCGGGCCGGCATACTGATCGGTCGCTTCATGCGCCGGTCATCGGCGTTCCGCCCCGGCCGCACTGTCGTACCCGGGCTGTACCGTCGGATCATGACCGATCAGGCGGGGGCCGCCCAGACGGGCGAGCGGCGACTGGCCACGCTGGAAGGCGTACTCGAACGCATCACGTACGCCAACGAGGAGAACGGCTACACAGTCGCCCGGGTCGACACCGGCAGAGGCGGCGGCGACCTGCTCACGGTCGTCGGTGCCCTGCTCGGCGCGCAAGTCGGCGAGTCCGTGCGCATGGAGGGCCGCTGGGGCTCCCACCCGCAGTACGGAAAGCAGTTCCACGTCGAGAACTACACGACCGTCCTGCCGGCCACCGTCCAGGGCATCCGCCGCTACCTCGGCTCGGGTCTGGTCAAGGGCATCGGCCCGGTCTTCGCCGACCGCATCACGCAGCACTTCGGCATGGACACCCTCCGGATCATCGAGGAGGAGCCCAAGCGCCTCATCGAGGTCCCCGGCCTCGGCCCCAAGCGGACGAAGAAGATCGCCGACGCCTGGGAGGAGCAGAAGGCCATCAAGGAGGTCATGCTCTTCCTCCAGACCGTCGAGGTGTCCACGTCCATCGCCGTGCGCATCTACAAGAAGTACGGCGACGCCTCCATCTCCGTCGTGAAGAACCAGCCCTACCGGCTCGCCTCCGACGTCTGGGGCATCGGCTTCCTCACCGCCGACAAGATCGCCCAGTCCGTCGGCATCCCGCACGACAGCCCGGACCGCGTCAAGGCGGGCCTGCAGTACGCGCTGTCCCAGTCCACCGACCAGGGCCACTGCTTCCTCCCGGAGGAGCAGCTGATCAAGGACGCGGTCAAACTCCTCCAGGTCGACACGGGCCTGGTCATCGAGTGCCTGGCCGAGCTGGCCGAACCCCCCGAGGACGGCGAGGACCCCGGTGTCGTACGCGAGAAGGTGCCGGGCCCCGACGGCGGCGAGCCCGTCACCGCGATCTACCTCGTCCCCTTCCACCGCGCCGAACTCTCCCTCTCCGCCCAGCTGCTGCGCCTCCTGCACACCGGCGAGGACCGCATGCCGGGCTTCCGGACCGTGGCGTGGGACAAGGCGCTGGGCTGGCTGAAGGGGCGCACCGGCACCGAGCTCGCGCCGGAGCAGGAGGCCGCCGTCAGGCTGGCGCTGACCGAGAAGGTCGCCGTCCTCACCGGCGGCCCGGGCTGCGGCAAGTCCTTCACGGTCCGCTCGATCGTGGAGCTGGCCCGCGCCAGGAAGGCGAAGGTCGTGCTCGCCGCCCCCACGGGCCGGGCCGCCAAGCGCCTGTCGGAGCTCACCGGCGCCGAGGCCTCCACCGTCCACCGCCTGCTGGAGCTCAAGCCCGGCGGCGACGCGGCCTATGACCGGGACCGCCCGCTGGACGCCGATCTGGTCGTGGTCGACGAGGCGTCCATGCTGGACCTGCTGCTCGCCAACAAGCTGGTGAAGGCCGTCCCGCCGGGAGCGCACCTGCTGTTCGTGGGGGACGTCGACCAGCTGCCCAGTGTCGGCGCGGGGGAGGTGCTCCGCGACCTCCTGGCCGACGGCGGCCCGATCCCCGCGGTCCGTCTCACCCGGGTCTTCCGGCAGGCCCAGCAGTCCGGTGTGGTCACGAACGCGCACCGGATCAACTCCGGACAGCATCCGGTCACGGACGGCATGAAGGACTTCTTCCTCTTCGTCGAGGACGACACCGAGGCTGTCGGACGCCTCACCGTGGACGTGGCCGCCCGTCGCATTCCGGCCAAGTTCGGGCTGGACCCGCGCCGGGACGTCCAGGTCCTCGCCCCCATGCATCGCGGCCCGGCCGGCGCGGGCACCCTCAACGGCCTGCTGCAACAGGCCGTCACCCCGGGCCGCCCCGACCTGCCCGAGAAGAGATTCGGCGGACGGGTGTTCCGCGTCGGCGACAAGGTCACCCAGATTCGCAACAATTACGAGAAGGGCGAGAACGGGGTCTTCAACGGCACCGTCGGCGTGGTCACCTCGCTCGACCCCGTCGACCAGCGCCTGACGGTACTCACGGACGAGGACGAGGAGGTGCCGTACGAGTTCGACGAGCTCGACGAGCTTGCCCACGCGTACGCCGTGACGATCCACCGCTCTCAGGGCAGCGAGTACCCCGCGGTCGTCATCCCGGTCACCACGAGCGCCTGGATGATGCTCCAGCGGAACCTGCTCTACACGGCCGTCACCCGGGCCAAACAGCTGGTCGTCCTCGTCGGCTCGCGCAAGGCGATCGGCCAGGCGGTGCGCACGGTTTCGGCGGGCCGGCGGTGCACGGCACTCGACTTCCGGCTCGGTTCAACGAAAAATGATCGATCAAACGAGTCGTGAAGGTCACAAGACACTTCCAGAAGGGGAACGCAGGGGGCAGGATGAGCAAGTTGGCGGCACTCAGTGCCGTCAATAGGCCCGATGGTCGACCCCGAGTGCACTCTCCTGAGCCAAGTGGGGGATGGTAGAGACAGTCAGGGCAACCTCGAAGATGAGGCACAACGTCGGTGAGGGAAGACGTGAGCGACAACTCTGTAGTACTGCGGTACGGCGACGGCGAGTACACCTACCCGGTGATCGACAGCACCGTCGGTGACAAGGGCTTCGACATCGGAAAGCTCCGCGCCCAGACCGGTCTGGTGACGCTGGACAGCGGTTACGGCAACACGGCCGCGTACAAATCCGCCGTCACGTACCTGGACGGCGAAGCGGGCATCCTGCGGTACCGCGGCTACCCGATCGAGCAGCTGGCCGAGCGCTCCACCTTCCTGGAGGTCGCCTACCTGCTGATCAACGGCGAGCTGCCGACCGTCGACGAGCTCTCGGTGTTCAAGAACGACATCACGCAGCACACCCTGCTGCACGAGGACGTCAAGAACTTCTACAAGGGCTTCCCGCGCGACGCCCACCCGATGGCCATGCTGTCCTCGGTCGTCTCGGCGCTGTCCACGTTCTACCAGGACAGCCACAACCCGTTCGACGAACGCCAGCGCAACCTCTCGACGATCCGCCTGCTCGCCAAGCTCCCGACGATCGCCGCGTACGCGTACAAGAAGTCGATCGGTCACCCGTTCGTCTACCCGCGCAACGACCTCGGCTACGTCGAGAACTTCCTGCGCATGACGTTCTCGGTCCCGGCGCAGGAGTACGACCTCGACCCGACCGTGGTCTCCGCGCTCGACAAGCTGCTGATCCTGCACGCGGACCACGAGCAGAACTGCTCGACGTCCACGGTCCGCCTGGTCGGCTCCTCGCAGGCGAACATGTTCGCCTCGATCTCCGCCGGCATCAACGCCCTGTGGGGCCCGCTGCACGGCGGCGCCAACCAGTCGGTGCTGGAGATGCTGGAGGGCATCCGCGACTCCGGCGGCGACGTCGACTCCTTCATCCGCAAGGTGAAGAACAAGGAGGACGGCGTCCGCCTGATGGGCTTCGGCCACCGGGTCTACAAGAACTTCGACCCGCGCGCCAAGATCATCAAGGCCGCCGCGCACGACGTGCTGTCCGCCCTCGGCAAGTCCGACGAGCTGCTGGACATCGCGCTGAAGCTGGAGGAGCACGCGCTCTCCGACGACTACTTCGTCCAGCGCAGCCTCTACCCGAACGTCGACTTCTACACCGGCCTGATCTACCGGGCCATGGGCTTCCCGACCGAGATGTTCACGGTCCTGTTCGCCCTCGGCCGGCTGCCGGGCTGGATCGCCCAGTGGCACGAGATGATCAAGGAGCCGGGCTCCCGCATCGGCCGCCCGCGCCAGATCTACACGGGCGTGGTCGAGCGCGACTTCGTGCCCGTCGAGGAGCGCTGAGGCTGCCGCCCAGGAGCCCTGAGGCGCGGTACCGCCAGAGCCCCCGCATCCGGAATCCTGATGCGGGGGCTCTCGCGTGATCCCTGGCGTGGTTCGTGGATCACCGGCCGGTCTCGCGTGATCCCTCACGTGCGCCGCATGATCCCTCACGTGATTTCTTACGCAATGAAGAAGGCGCCCCGGCGTCGGTCCCCCCACGGGCCGACGTCCAGGGCGCCTTCCCAGTCCCGGTACGGATTCCCCCCACGGGATCCGGCCGGGCGTCTGTGAGGACAGCGCCTGAATCGCTGTTGAGCGGAACGAGCAAAACTCGTCGTACTGCTGTGGTGTGCGCTCTGCCGGGACAGCGCACGCCCGGGAGGGCCGCTCAAAGCTTCCCGGCGTACGTGCCCCGGCAACGCTCCCCCAAGCTCTCAACTCCGTTCGAGCAGGGAGGTACCCCCAACTGGAGAAGTCCCCCAAGACATCTCCAGATGCCAGGTGGCGCCCCCCAAGACGCTCCCTGACATCGTCAACTTAGACCTTCGAACCCCTTCGATGGTTACGTTCACATCACTGTGATCTGCGTCTCTCGCATATGTCCGTCAGCTGCGCAAGAGCCCGGATATGCCGACCGGGACCCAAGCGTAAGGATGATGCGCGAGCCTTGTGAAGAGCTTATGTGAGCGCGGCCCGGGACTCCAGAGGGGCTCAAATCACGTTCGCCGTGAACTTAGGGGGAATTCGGGGGACTTCACCGGAATGTCCGCAGTCGCAGACTGTTCGTGACGACGAAGACCGACGAGAACGCCATCGCCGCTCCCGCGATCATCGGGTTCAGCAGCCCCGCGGCGGCCAGCGGCAGCGCCGCAACGTTGTAGCCGAAGGCCCACACCAGATTGCCCTTGATCGTGCCCAGGGTCCGGCGCGAGAGCCGGATCGCGTCCGCGGCCACCCGCAGATCGCCGCGGACCAGGGTCAGGTCGCCCGCCTCGATCGCCGCGTCCGTGCCGGTGCCCATGGCCAGGCCCAGATCGGCGGCGGCGAGCGCGGCCGCGTCGTTGACGCCGTCGCCCACCATCGCGACGACCCGCCCCTCGGCCTGCAGCCGCCGTACCGCGTCGACCTTGTCCTCGGGGAGGACCTCGGCCACCACCTTCTCGATCCCCACGGCCGCGGCCACCGTCTCGGCCACCGCACGGTTGTCCCCGGTCAGCAGCACCGGCGTGAGCCCCAGGGCGCGCAACTCGCGCACGGCCTCGGCGCTGGTCTCCTTGACCGCGTCCGCCACGGCCAGAACGGCCTGCGCCGTCCCGTCCCAGCCGGCCAGGACGGCCGTGTGCCCGGCCCGCTCGGCCTCGTCCCGCGCGCGGGCCAGCTCCGCCGGCACGTCGTCGAAGAGCCGTCCCACGGCGACGTCCCGGCCCTCCACGCGCCCGCGTGCGCCCCGCCCGGGGACGTTCTCGAACCCGTCGACCTCCGGGAGCCGCCCGGCCCTCTCCTCGGCGCCCAGCGCGATCGCACGGGCGACGGGGTGCTCGGAGGCGTGTTCGACGGCGCCGGCCAGACGCAGCACCTCCTTCTCGTCGGTGCCCTCGGCGGCGTGGACCTCCTGGAGGGTCATCCGGCCGGTGGTGACCGTGCCGGTCTTGTCCAGGACGACGGTGTCGACGCGGCGCGTGGACTCCAGTACCTCCGGTCCCTTGATGAGGATGCCGAGCTGGGCGCCGCGGCCCGTGCCGACCATCAGCGCGGTCGGCGTGGCGAGGCCCAGCGCGCACGGGCAGGCGATGATCAGCACCGCGACGGCCGCGGTGAACGCGGCGACGCCGTCGCCCGTCAGTCCGAGCCACGCCCCGGCCGTGGCGACGGCGATCAGCAGCACCACCGGCACGAAGATCCCGGAGATCCGGTCGGCGAGCCGCTGCACCTCGGCCTTGCCGTTCTGCGCGTCCTCCACCAGCTTCGCCATCCGGGCGAGCCGCGTGTCGGCGCCGACCCGGGTGGCCTCGACGACCAGCCGTCCGGCCGCGTTGACCGTCGCGCCGGTGACCGGGTCCCCGGCCGCCACGTCCACCGGCACCGACTCGCCGGTCAGCATCGAGGCGTCCACGGCCGAGGAGCCCTCGACGACCGTGCCGTCGGTGGCGATCTTCTCGCCGGGCCGCACGACGAACCGGTCGCCGACGGCCAGCCGCTGCGCCGGAATCCGCACCTCGCGCCCGCCCCGCAGCACGGCCACGTCCTTGGCGCCCAGTTCCATCAGCACCCTGAGCGCCGCTCCGGCACGGCGCTTGGAGCGGGCCTCCAGCCAGCGGCCCAGCAGGATGAAGGCGGTGACGCCGGAGGCGACCTCCAGGTAGATCGAGGAGGCGCCGTCGCCGCGCGAGACCGTGAACTCGAAGGGGTGCCGCATGCCCGGCATCCCCGCGTCACCGAGGAACAGCGTCCACAGGGACCAGCCGAACGCGGCCAGGGTGCCGAGGGAGACCAGGGTGTCCATGGTGGCGGCGCCGTGCCGGGCGTTCGTCCAGGCGGCCCGGTGGAAGGGCAGCCCGCCCCAGACGACGACCGGCGCGGCGAGGGCCAGCGAGAGCCACTGCCAGTTGTCGAACTGGAGCGCCGGGACCATCGCCAGAAGGATCACGGGCACGGCGAGGGCGGCGGAGACGGCGAGGCGCCCGCGAAGGGCCGTCAGCTCGGGGTCCTCGTCCTCGGCGGTGGAGGCCTCCTCCCGCCGGGGTGCGGGCTCCTCGGCGGTGTACCCGGTCTTCACGACGGTGGCGATCAGATCGGCGACCTCGGTGCCCTCGGGGCAGGTGATCCGGGCCCTCTCCGTCGCGTAGTTCACCGTGGCCGAGACGCCGTCCATCCGGTTGAGCTTCTTCTCGACGCGGGCCGCGCAGGAGGCGCAGGTCATCCCGCCGATGAGCAGCTCGATTTCGGCGAGGGCCGGCTCGCGACCGGCCGGTGCCCGGTCGGTGGTGCTGGTCATGTCCTCACTCCAGGAGATGCGGGGCGCCCGGGGAAACGCAACGGGCCGTACGGGCCGGGGCGGCGGCCGTACGGCCCGTACACGGGTACGAGTGCCAGGTCTGGTGCGTCTCAGGCCCGGCCGGCCAGTTCGAAACCGGCCTCGTCGACGGCGTCGCGTACGGCCTTGTCGTCGATCGGGGCCGCGGAGACGACGGTGACCTCGCCGGTCTTGGCGACGGCCGTCACCGAGCTCACGCCGGGGATCTGGGAGATCTCGCCGGAGACCGCGCCCTCGCAGTGTCCGCAGCTCATGCCGCTCACCTTGAAGACGGTGGTGACGGGGCCCGTGGTGTCGGTCTGGGCGGTCATGTCGTTACTCCTCGTCGAGGCATGTGGGGCTGTGGGGTCCGCTGGGGACCCGCATACCCCACTGTACCCCTAGGGGGTATCGGTTCACGACGCCCGCCGCCGACGCGGCGCCCGGGCCGGCGGCGCTCCCCGGCCCACCGCTAGCGTGCCCCCGCGGGAGCGGGCACGGCATGAGTGAGAGGCGGGTGGATCCATGCGGGCCGTGGTGTTCGAGCGGTACGGGGAGGCTGCCGAGGTGCGGGACGTGCCGGACCCGGAGCCCGCGGAGCACGGGGTCGTCGTGCGGGTCGAGGCCACCGGACTGTGCCGCAGCGACTGGCACGGCTGGCAGGGCCACGACCCCGACATCACGCTGCCGCACGTGCCCGGGCACGAACTCGCCGGGGTCGTCGAGGCGATGGGCGCCCGCGTGACCCGTTGGCGGCCCGGGGACCGGGTCACCGTGCCGTTCATCGTCCGCAGCGGCGTGCTCCGCCCCGACCTGCTGGTGACGTCCACGATCACCCTGGACGAGGTGCCCGCGGCTCTGGCGGCGATGGGGGCCGCGCCGGGAGCGGGGGCGACGGTCATCCGCCCGTGGAGCTGACGGTCATCCACCAGTGGAGCTGACGGTCATCCACCCGTGAAGCCCGTGGAGCTGACTGTCGTCGAACCGTGGAGCTGACGGTCGTCGAACCGTGGAGGTGACGCACGCGCGAACGACCGTGCCCCACCACGGCGGTGGGGCACGGGACCGAGGCAGGGGAGTGGGTCAGTCGGCTCTTCGGCGGTTGCCGGGCCTGGAGGCGACCCAGGCCCGGACCGTGTCGGCGTACCAGTAGGGCTTGCCGCTCTCGACGTGGTCGGGCGGGGGCAGCAGCCCGTGTTTGCGGTAGGACCGCACGGTGTCGGGCTGCACCCGGATGTGTGCCGCGATCTCCTTGTAGGACCAGAGCCTTCGGTCGGCCATGACGTGCACCTCCCCGCGCGCACCGCGGCGGCGGCCGTGGACGGCCGTCCGGGGGAGCCGGGCGCTGCGCTGGCGATCAACAAGCCTGTGCCCGGTCAACGACGCTCGGTGACACGGGGCAGGGCCTGTGCGCCGAATGTGACGGAAGACCTGCGTACTCGTGACACACGTGACACGAGGGAGGTGTTTGTGACACAGCTGCGGCACATGGGCGGGTCCCGGCGTCGGCGGGGTGCCTTGACGCGGATCCGGACAAACGGAAAGCGCTGCCATGATCTGGTCAGAATGTCTGGACAAAACATTGACAGGGCCTCGAGAGGGGGCTACAAAACCGGGGAGAGCCGAGCATCGAGGGGACACCGATGGCGTACGACCTGATCACCATGGGGCGGATCGGAGTGGATCTGTATCCGCTCCAGACCGGCGTCCCGCTGCCGCAGGTCACGTCCTTCGGCAAGTTCCTCGGCGGCTCGGCGAGCAACGTCGCGGTGGCCGCGGCCCGCCTGGGACGGCGCACGGCGCTGATCACCCGCACCGGCGACGACCCCTTCGGCACCTACCTCCACGAGGCCCTGCGGGGCTTCGGCGTGGACGACCGCTGGGTCACCCCGGTCCCCGGCCTGCCCACGCCGGTCACCTTCTGCGAGGTCTTCCCGCCGGACGACTTCCCGCTGTACTTCTACCGGCGGCCCAAGGCCCCCGACCTGGAGATCGACGCCCACGAACTCGACCTCGACGCCATCCGCGACGCCCGGGTCTTCTGGGTCACGGGCACGGGCCTGAGCGAGGAGCCGAGCCGCACGGCGACCCTCGCTGCCCTCGCTCACCGCGCCAAGGCCGGCACCACGGTCTTCGACCTCGACTGGCGCCCGATGTTCTGGAGCGACCCGGAGGCCGCGCGGCCCTTCTACGCGGAGGCCCTGCGCCACACCACCGTCGCCGTCGGCAACCTCGACGAGGTGGAGGTCGCCACCGGCGTGCGCGAACCCCACGCCGCCGCCCGCGCCCTGCTCGACGCGGGCGTCGAACTGGCCGTCGTCAAGCAGGGCCCCAAGGGCGTCCTCGCGGTGAACAGCGCCGGTGAGAGCGCCGAGGTCCCGCCGCTGCCGGTGAACGTCCTCAACGGACTCGGCGCCGGCGACGCCTTCGGCGGCAGCCTCGTCCACGGCCTGCTGGCCGGCTGGGACCTGGAGAAGACCATGCGGCACGCCAACGCCGCCGGTGCCATCGTCGCCTCCCGCCTGGAGTGCTCCTCCGCGATGCCCACGCCGGACGAGATCGAGGCGGCCGTCACCGCGGGGGCCGTCCAGTGACCGTCGACGTCTCCGAACTCGTCCGCCTGCGCGGCCAACGCCCGGAGGCGATCGCCGAGGCCGCCGCCCGCCGCCCCCGCCGGCCGCTGCTGAACGGCGACGGCCGCCTGATGATCGTCGCCGCCGACCACCCCGCCCGCGGCGCCCTCGGCGTCGGCGGCCGTGCCCTCGCCATGGCCAACCGTGCCGACCTCCTCGAACGCCTCTGCCTGGCCCTGTCCCGCCCCGGCGTGGACGGCGTCCTCGCCACCGCCGACATCCTCGACGACCTGCTCCTGCTCGGCGCCCTCGACGGCAAGGTCGTCGTCGGCTCGATGAACCGCGGCGGCCTCCAGGGCGCCCGCTTCGAACTCGACGACCGCTTCACCGGCCACCGCCCCGAGGACATCGAGCGCCTCGGCTTCGACGCGGGCAAGCTGCTTGTGCGCATCGACTACGACGACCCGGGCTCGCTGACCACCCTGGAGTCCACCGCCCGGGCCGTCGACGCCATGGCCGCCCGGCGGCTCCCCGTCTTCGTCGAGCCGTTCATCAGCCACCGCGACGAACGGGGCCGGCTCCGCAACGACCTCTCCGCCGAGGCCGTGACCAAGTCGATCGCCATCGCCTCGGGCCTCGGCGGCAGTTCCGCCTACACCTGGCTCAAGGTCCCGGTCACCGACAACCCCGACGACATGGCCGAGGTCATGGCGGCCTCCACGCTGCCCGCCGTACTGCTGGGCGGCGAGGTGGGCGACGATCAGGACGGGGCGTACGAGAAATGGCGCGGCGCCCTCCAACTGCCCACCGTGTGCGGGCTGGTCGTGGGACGTTCGTTGCTGTACCCGGCGGACGGGGATGTGGCCGCCGCCGTGGACACCGCCGTCGGACTGCTGTGAGGGCCGCCTCATGACCACCCACACCGTCACCACGGGCGACAGCGCACAAGACCGAGCTTTCCCTCACCCGGGCAGGTCCCGGGCCCAGATCGCCTCCGGCGCGGGAGGCCGCTTTGCTTTGGCAGGAGCGAAGAGCGAGCGACAACTCCCCGCCCGCTACGGCCCCGCGCCGGAGGTCCCCCGCAGGAGGCGTTCCGCCGAGAAGGAGCGGGCGCCCGCGCACGGCGTGAACGCCCGCCGCGGCCGACGCGTACCCGTGACCACCCCGAGGGAAGGACGACGATGACGTCGACGACGAGGCTGACGGTCGCACAGGCGCTCGTGCGCTTCCTGTCCGCCCAGTACACCGAACGCGACGGCGTCCGGCAGCGGCTCATCGGCGCCACCTGGGGCATCTTCGGCCACGGCAACGTCGCCGGCATCGGCCAGGCGCTCCTGGAGCACGCCGAGCAGATGCCGTACCACCAGGGCCGCAACGAACAGGCCATGGTGCACGCGGCGGTCGGCTACGCCCGCCAGTCGAACCGCCTGTCCACGCACGCGGTGACGACCTCCATCGGCCCCGGCGCCACCAACCTCGTCACCGGCGCCGCCCTCGCGACCATCAACCACCTGCCGGTGCTGCTCCTGCCCGGTGACATCTTCGCCACGCGCCCCGCCGACCCGGTCCTCCAGCAGCTCGAAGTCCCGTACGCGGGCGACGTGTCGGTCAACGACTGCCTGCGCCCGGTGTCGAGGTACTTCGACCGGATCACCCGGCCCGAGGCTCTGATCCCCTCGGCGCTGAACGCGATGCGCGTCCTCACCGACCCCGTCGAGACCGGCGCCGTCACCCTCGCCCTGCCCCAGGACGTGCAGGCCGAGGCGTACGACTGGCCCGAGGAGTTCTTCGCCGAGCGCGTCTGGACCGTACGGCGTCCCGGCGCCGACCCGGCGGAACTGGCCGAGGCGGTACGGATCATCCGCTCGGCGAAGAGGCCCCTGCTCGTCGCGGGCGGCGGCGTCCACCACAGCCGCGCCGAGGACGCCCTCGCCGAGTTCGCCGAGACCACCGGCATACCGGTCGCCTCCACCCAGGCCGGCAAGGGCTCCCTGCGCCACGACCACCCCCAGGACGTCGGCGGCGTCGGCCACACCGGCACCGCCACCGCGGACGAACTCGCCCGCACCGCCGACCTGGTGATCGGCGTCGGCACCCGCTACACCGACTTCACCACCGCCTCCGGCACGCTGTTCAGCAACCCGGACGTCCGGTTCCTCAACCTCAACATCGCGCCCTACGACGGCCACAAGCTCGCCGGGCAGCCCCTGGTCGCCGACGCCCGCAGCGGCCTCCAGGAGCTCACCGGCGCACTCCGGATGCACGCCCACCGGGTCGCCGGCACCTACGCCACCGAGTACACCGAGGACAAGGAGCGCTGGGAGCAGCGCGTCGACGCCTGCTACGAGGTGGACGAACCGGACACGCGCCCGACCCAGCCGCAGGTCCTCGGCGCCCTGGACGAGATCGCCGACGAGTCGGACATCCTGATCAACGCCGCCGGCTCCCTCCCCGGCGACCTGCACAAACTGTGGCGGACCCGGTCGCCCGACCAGTACCACCTGGAGTACGGCTACTCCTGCATGGGCTACGAGATCCCGGCCGCCATCGGTGTGAAGCTGGCCGCTCCCGACCGGCCCGTGTGGGCGCTGGTCGGCGACGGCACGTACCTGATGATGCCGACGGAGATCGTCACGGCCGTGCAGGAGGGCGTCGCGATCAAGGTCCTGATCGTCCAGAACCACGGCTACGCGTCCATCGGCGGCCTGTCGGAGTCGGTGGGCGGCGAGCGGTTCGGCACCGCCTACCGCTACCCCTCCGAGGACGGCTCGTACACCGGGCCGCCGCTGCCCGTGGACCTCGCCGCCAACGCGGCCAGCCTCGGCATGCGCGTCCTGCGCGCGAAGACCGTCCGGGACCTGCGGGAGGCCCTCGCCGAGGCCCGGGCGGCCGACACTCCCACATGTGTCTACGTCGAGACCCAAACGGCAGACACAGTGTCGGGCGCGCCTCCCGCGCAGGCCTGGTGGGATGTACCCGTGGCCGAGACCGCGACACGGCCGTCCGCGGTCAAGGCACGTGAGCTGTACGAACGGCACGTCTCCACCCGACGCCGCCATCTGTGAAGGAGTTCTGGGCCATGACGAAGACCGTCAACCACTGGATCGGCGGCAAGACCGTCGAAGGCGCCTCGGGCACGTACGGGCCGGTGACCGATCCGGCGACCGGCGAGGTGACGACGAAGGTCGCGTTCGCCTCGGTCGACGAGGTGGACGCGGCGGTCGCCGCCGCCAAGGAGGCCTACCTGACCTGGGGCCAGTCCTCGCTGGCCCAGCGCACCTCGATCCTGTTCAAGTTCCGGGCGCTGCTGGACGCCAACCGGGACGCGATCGCCGAGCTGATCACCGCCGAGCACGGCAAGGTGCACAGCGACGCCCTCGGTGAGGTCGCGCGCGGCCTGGAGATCGTCGACCTCGCCTGCGGCATCAGCGTGCAGCTGAAGGGCGAGCTGTCCACGCAGGTCGCCAGCCGTGTCGACGTCTCCTCGATCCGCCAGCCGCTCGGTGTCGTCGCGGGCATCACCCCGTTCAACTTCCCGGCGATGGTGCCGATGTGGATGTTCCCCATCGCCATCGCGTGCGGCAACACCTTCGTGCTGAAGCCGTCCGAGAAGGACCCCTCGGCCTCGCTGAAGATCGCGGAGCTGCTGTCCGAGGCGGGCCTGCCCGACGGCGTCTTCAACGTCGTCCACGGCGACAAGGTGGCCGTGGACCGCCTGCTGGAGCACCCGGACGTCAAGGCTGTCTCCTTCGTCGGCTCGACCCCGATCGCCCGCTACATCCACACCACCGCCTCCGCCAACGGCAAGCGCGTGCAGGCCCTCGGCGGCGCCAAGAACCACATGCTGGTGCTGCCGGACGCCGACCTCGACGCGGCCGCCGACGCCGCCGTGTCGGCCGCCTACGGCTCGGCCGGCGAGCGCTGCATGGCCATCTCCGCGGTCGTCGCGGTCGGCTCGATCGGCGACGAACTGGTGGAGAAGATCCGCGAGCGCGCCGAGAAGATCAAGATCGGCCCGGGCAACGACCCGACCTCCGAGATGGGCCCGCTCATCACCAAGGTCCACCGCGACAAGGTCGCCTCCTACGTCGAGGGCGCGGCGGCCGAGGGCTGCGAGGTCGTCCTGGACGGCACCGGCCATACAGTCGACGGCTTCGAGAACGGCCACTGGATCGGCATCTCGCTGCTCGACAAGGTGCCCACGTCCGCCAAGGCCTACCAGGACGAGATCTTCGGTCCGGTGCTGACCGTGCTGCGCACCGAGACCTACGAGGAGGCCCTGGACCTCATCAACGCCTCGCCGTTCGGCAACGGCACCGCGATCTTCACCCGGGACGGCGGCGCGGCCCGCCGCTTCCAGCTGGAGGTCGAGGCCGGCATGGTCGGCATCAACGTCCCGATCCCGGTCCCCGTGGGCTACCACTCCTTCGGCGGCTGGAAGGACTCGCTCTTCGGCGACCACCACATCTACGGCAACGACGGCACGCACTTCTACACCCGCGGCAAGGTCGTCACCACGCGCTGGCCCGACCCGGCCGACGCCCCGGCGGGTGTGGACCTGGGCTTCCCGCGCAATCACTGAACTTCGTCAAGCCGTCCGGCACACAGGCCTCACCGGTCATGCTCAGTGCTCACGGACCGCCTTTGACCACTCGTCACTGGGGTCGATCAGCTCCAGGTTGTCCCGTACCGGTGGGGCGGTTGGTGCGTTGGCTGGGCATGGGCGGGGTGATCTCAGCAGATGACTCGAAGTGGATCGAGCCGTTCTCCGGGCTGACCGAGTCGCAGTTCGCCAGGCCGGCGGCGTGGTCCGGCGCCGGGGCGGTGTCGTGCAGCGCGGCCGGCCGTGGCGGCTGCCGCTGGAGTCAGGGCACGAGTCTGAGAAGCCTGTTGGGTGAACCGGGCCCGATGTCGTTCAGGACTCCGGTTGTCGCCCCGTTCACGAGGGCGTTGCGTACGGTCGCCGGACCGGCACTGGGGTGCGAGGTGAGGTAGACGGCCGCGGCTCCCGCGACATGGGGGGTCGCCATGGATGTGCCGGAGAGCGTGGCCGTCGCCGTGTCGCTGGTGTTCCAGCCGGCGGTGATCAAGGAACCGGGGGCGAACATGTCGAGCAGGGGACCGTAGTTCGAGAAACTGGATCTGCGGTCCGTCAGGGTAGTGGCCCCCACGGTGAGGGCGGAACTCACACGGGCGGGTGAGAAGGAGGCGGCGTTCGCGTTCGCGTTGCCGGCGGCCACCGCGTAGGTGACACCCGACGCGATGGAGTTCCTCACCGCGGAGTCCAGTGCCGTGCTGATGCCGGCGCCCAGGGACATGTTGGCGACCGCGGGCCTGACGCGACGCAACGTGACCCAGTCGACACCCGCGATGACACCGGAGAGGGTGCCTGACCCACTGTTGTTCAGAACGCGCACCGACACGATCTTGGACTGCTTCGCCACGCCGTACGTCCTGCCGGCGACCGTGGTGGCAACGTGCGTTCCGTGACCGTTGCCGTCAGAAGCGTTGGTGTCACGGTCGACGAAGTCGTAGCCGTGCCTGGCGCGCCCCGCGATCTCGGTATGCGTGATGCGCACTCCCGTGTCGATCACGTACACGGTCGCAGCCTTGCCGGCCGTCTCCGGATAGGAGTACGCCAGGTCGAGCGGAGGCCGGGGCTGGTCGATACGGTCGAGGCCCCACGGAGGGGCGTACTGGGTCGCCTCGAGTTGGACCGTCTGGTCCTGCTCGATGAACTCCACGGCCGGGTCCTCTGCCAAACCTCTCGCTCCGGAGGCGCTGATACGGATGGCGTAGCCGTTGAGTACGGCGTCGTAGGTCCAGTCCACGGTGGCGCCGTACTTGGCCATCAGATCTTCGCCTTTGGTGGAGTTCGCCCTGAACCCGGCGGACTCCTTCAGTACAACGATGTAGCCGTTCTCGACCGCGTTGGCGGAATCCTCTTGCAGGATCCTTCCTGCGGACGGGGTGGCTTCGGCGGGCAGAGCGGTACCGCCCCCGATGACGGCCGCCGCAGCCATAGCGGAGATCGCTGCGACGATCCGCCGTCGGACGGTGAAGATTTCGCGCATCCTGAATGGCCTTCCTGACGTGTTGGCTGACGCTGATTCGAGGATGACCTGGCTGTTAGTCAATACAATGTGCTATTAGCCCTTTTGGTCCTTAATCACCTCCAAGGGCTTACAGATCACCAACGGATCCTCCCGGCCTTGCCGACTGCGCTCGTGGCGTCGGGCGATGATCCTGCACGGGAGAATCGTGTGCGTGGCGGTCGGCTCCCCAGGCCGGTCGAGCGGCCGGAGCCGGGCCCCGCACACTTAGGGGTCCTTTCACTATGCCCGTCCGGGTCGCGCGGCCTGGTGCCGCACCTCGCCGCGTTGCCGAAAAGCCCTAGTAGCTCCGCTACGAGGGCTTCCCGGCGCCTTGCGACGCACGGCACCAGACCACGCGCCCTGATCGGACGCTCATAGTGAAAGGACCCCTTAACGGCCGCTCAAGGATCGAACTGCCGCAGGCATGGAGAAGCCGCTCCAGGTGCCCCGTCCACGACTTCGGCAGACCGGCTCGGACCACCAGCGCCCGACCCTTCGGCGACGCCCGCGCTGGCTCCAACTCCCCATCCCCTGCTCGGCATGATCTGTACTCAGCGCACTGACCTGAGCCGGCATACCCGCTGGTACCGACGTCGTGACGGAAGTTGGCGCCAAGCACATGCAGGCACGGGGCGATTCCGGAGGCGCGTCACCCGAGTGGCGGATGGCCATGGTTCGCCGTGTTGCAGAGCTCATCCCGACCGTGGTCACATCTTCCCGCCAAAGGCGCTTAAGGAACATTTCGCGCCGAGATCGAGCGGCTGGCCGCCCGGGCGGCCAGCCGAATTGAACACCTTGGAGAACCAGTGCCTCATCGCATGCTCCGTTCTGCGGCCACCGCGCTGCTGGTTTCAGCGCCACTCATCGCTGCCGCGCCCGCGCAGGCTGCTCCTCAGCACCCCTTCCCCTGCAGCGTCGGCAGCCACGCGGCCACCAGCAAGCTGGTCAAGAAGTTCACGGTCAGCGTCACCTGCGACCAGAAGCGGACCGTAAGCATCCGCATCACCTCGGGCGACACGGAACTCGCGAACGTGAAGAAGACCGTCAAGGCGGGTGTCGAGGAGAGCGTCACTGTCACCGCGCCCAGGGCCCCGGTCTGCGCAACGCTGAAGACCGATGGTGAGAGCTTCAAGATCTGCGGCTGACTCGGCCCCGCTCCGTCAGTCCTCTAGCGACGCCGCCGCCCACTCCACGATCCCCAAGGCTTGGGTGGGCGACGGCCGTCACCGGCACTCAGGCGCAGCCCAGGGCCGCCGACGCCAGATGGCCGATGGTGGGGCCACCATGAGGTGATCGATGCGAGCGCGCCCTCCTCGGTGACGGTCCGGCAGACAAAGACGAAAACCTGAACGGCACCCTCGGTGCTCTCCACGATCGTGCGCGCTCACCAACGCGCGGCCGGGGCCCGCAGAACGGGCCCCGGCCAACGCGCTTGACGACTGGGCCTCACCCGGTCCCCCGGCGGATGACCACGAGGTTTCATTGCGCAGCTGTCGGCAAATACCACCCCTAGCCTTCGTCTCCACCGCCGGACAGGCCGCCGCTATGCCCGCTTTGACCTACGCGACGGCGGTCCGCGTGTTCCCCCGGCGCGCCACAGACAGTCCCGCACCACGGCCGGCACCGGCTTCGGCTGGGAAGCCGGGCAGCAGGCCACCGGCCTTCGACCGCGCCGCCTCCGAGCAGCGCACCACGTCGAGCAGTGCGTCAACCGCCTGAGCAGCGGCGAGGCATCGCCACTCGCCATAAGAGGGCCGCGTACTCCGTCGAGGAATAAGGGCGTGAGCCCACTCTGCTGGTTAACCGGTGTGTCATTACTCCGATGGGTTGATCGACCCGTCGCCACCAGGGAAATTGCGCACTCATATGATCCGTCTAAGGGGGCCATGTGGATGAAGTTCCGGAGCTACGGGCATTCCAAGTGGAGCGTGCCCCGGAGTTGAGGCAATATTGGTTTTGTTCTTCCAGCCTGGAAGAAACAGAACGGAGATATCAATGCGCAAGAACGTGAAGCGCGGGGCTGCGGCGGCCCTCGCGGCGGCGGCCCTTCTCGCCGGTTCCGCCTCGGTTGCCAGCGCCGGCGACTTCGACGAGCCGGGCATCGTCATCGTCAACGAGAACGAGAACACCAACACCAACAGCAACGACAACGACAACTCGGCGACCGCCACGGCCACCGCCACGGTCGAGCTTACTGAAGAGGCCGCCCCGGCTCCCGCCCCGGCTGCCGCCCCTGCGGCGCAGAGCTCTGCCTCGGACCCGAGCATCCTGGGTTTCCTGCTGGCGGCGCTGTGACGCTGGGCTGAGCCCATACAGTCGACTGGTGATTGTTCGAGTCCAGCTCGACGGCTATTCGATTCTCTCGATCGGGGATCGTGGCTCGACCTGCAGCGTTTCTCCCTGACTGGCGGATGGGGCTACGTCCTCATCCGCCGGGGAAGAGGAGACCCGCTCGAAGGGTGGCAAGCCAAGGCGAATGCGCGGCCTCGAGCCGCGCATTTCGTTTGCCCTCGCCCCCGAATGATTCCAGGGTAATTTTGTGCATTCCTCTTGTGCATTCTTAGAGGCTGGTCGCCTGTGGTGGTCGGCCCCTCCTTGTCCTCCTTGTTTTATCCGTCTGACTCGAGTTGGAGTGCAGTCATTTCTTTGGCCTGCCTGAGCGCTTGATCATCAGCATCACCTGAAGCGCAGGGCCATATGGGTGAAGTTTCGGACTCAGAGCCCATCCAAGTTGTGCGGTCTCCAGTGTCACGGAAGGATCTGATTCGTTCTTCCAACGGGGAAGAAAACTGGATCGGAGAAAGTAATGCGTATGACCATGAAGCGTGGGGCTGCGTCGACCCTCGCGGTGGTGGCCCTTCTCGCGGGTTCCGCTTCCGCTGCCAGCGCCGTCTGCGACGACGACGAAAACGGCCGCGACGGCTCCATTGTCATCGTCAACGAGAACGAAAACACCAACAGCAACACCAACAGCAACACCAACACCGCTACGGCCACGGCCACGGTGGTAATCGCCGACCTCCTCGACGCGGGCGTCTGAACAGCCTGATCCCTTTGGGTCCGGGTTTCGACAGTTCGAATACCGTTCGGCGGTTTGGGGCCTTATCTCGATTCCTCGGGATGGAGCTCTGATCTGAAATCGTCCCTCCCTTACGGGCGGATGGGGTGAACATCCTCATTGGCGGAGGGAGGGGCGATTTCGTTCCATTGCGTCAATCGCCTGAGTGCCGGTTGCGGCCATCCTTTCCGATGGCCTCCTCTCAAGGTGCTTGGAGATATCAGCCGCCGGCCTGGCGACCTTCCTTCATTGATTGACGTACATTCGCATCTGTTTCCGAACGGACGCCGTTCGGATGATGCTTGAAGGAGGTTGGCCGGTAAGGGTGTCACCCACCTATTTCGGCTTTCCTGCAGATGGGCATTCGGTTCCGCTTTTTGGGTGAAGGAGGCTATAAGGCGCATAGTTGAGATGGTGTGAGTGGTATGATCATCTTGCCACGATGCCCGGATATGCGAAAGTTCGGTTCGTGTAAATCCGAGGCGAGGCTCTGGCTGGTCAAGCAGTCATCAGTTGAGAAAACCCCTGACTGCATCCACCGGTGCTCGGATTGTGGGGGCTGGCACTTCATCGCAACCCGCCACTGGGCCAGCCAGGAAAACAAGCGGAGGGGAGACTCTGGGAGGAGGAATTGTGGCCCCGTCCCTCCGTCGCAAAAAGAGAGGGAAACGCTGAGGGGACATCCGCGCGCCGTGGCACACAGCCCGGCGAGCTGGATCCCACTCAGTCGTTCCCCTGGTCGTTTCCACGGTGCTCCTGTACCGGATTCCCCGTAGCACCTGCCGGTCCGTCATGGGTGAGGTTCGTTGACGCGTCGGCTCGATTGCTGCGGCATGGGCCTACCCTGAGGATTCTCTCTTCTGGTCAGGGTCGGCTGTTCCCCTTTTCTCTTTCCTTGAGCAGGAAGACGACGATGCGAAAGAAACTGAGCAAGGGGCTGGTTGTGGCTGCGGCCGCGACGAGCATTCTGCCCCTGTACGGCATTCCGGCGTTGGCCAACTCGCATGGCGAGGCTCTCCCCAACGCCTGCGGCCACTCCTCTGGTGGGGCAGCCGTGAACGGCCCCTCCTCTGGGAACGGCTGCACCAGCGGCACCAACGCGCAGGGGTCGAACGGCGCCCCCGGCACCGCTCGCATCGACGGCTCGGACGAGCGGGAGAGCTATGCCGACACGGTGGTCAAGCGCGCTCTGGCCACGTTGAAGGACAAGCAGTCGGCCGCCGTACCCGTAGGCGACGGCAGCGACGACACGGACGGCAGCAGCCGCGTTGCCACCGCGAGCGGTGACGAGGATGGCGGTGAGGGTAAGGGCTCTTACGGCAGTGAGGAGTCGGAGGAGCCGACCGGCGCCGCTGCGACGCCGGCCCCCAGCACGCTGCCGGCAGAGGTGAAGCCGTCCGAGTCGCAGGACAGCGGCTACGGGGACGACGACGACGGCGGTTACCGCGACGAGAAGCCCGGGTACGGGGAAGACAAGCCCGAGTACGGGAAGGACAAGCCCGGGTACGGGGAAGACAAGCCCGAGTACGGGAAGGACAAGCCCGGGTACGGGGAAGACAAGCCCGAGTACGGGAAGGACAAGCCCGGGTACGGGGAAGACAAGCCCGGGTACGGGAAGGACAAGCCCGGGTACGGGGAAGACAAGCCCGGGTACGGGAAGGA
>NZ_JACHCX010000019.1:0-52509 GCF_014207295.1 Streptomyces sp. AK010 | reverse complement strand
CCCGGGTACGGGAAGGACAAGCCCGGGTACGGGGAAGACAAGCCCGGGTACGGGAAGGACAAGCCCGGGTACGGGGAAGACAAGCCCGGGTACGGGGAAGACGAGCCCGGGTACGGGGACACGCCGTCAACGCCGCCTCCCACCACCCCACCGGCGACTCAGCCGCCGACGTCGTGGCCCTCGACTCCCCCGCACACCAAGCCTCCGACGGATCGGCCCTCCCTCCCCGACACCGGGGGTGGGGAGGTGATCGCGGCCTCGGGTGCGGCCGCGATCCTGGTGGCGGGTGGCGTCATCCTCTACCGGCGAGGACGGGTCTCGTCCCGTCGGTAGTGATTACTCCTTACCGGGTGCCGGACGCTTGCCGTCCGGCACCCGAGGCGGTTCCTGGTACGTCGCCGACCAGGTGCTGGTGGTGGCACTGACTCGAGGCGGATAGGACGTGCCCTTCATTCGGGTGACCTTCCGTGTGGGGCGTCGCAATTTTCTGCGTGCACGGTTTCCGCCCGCTCGAGGGCTCGTTGTAAGTGGCGAAGCAGTTCCCACTGGTGGCTCCGAGCCGAAGGCATTCTGACTGCCGACGCGGAGTTGAGAGGAAACCCCGGGCCGATCACGTCGCGTACGTGCGGGCCCGTCGGGTGTGGGTCACGTGAACCGCCCCTGGCAGGGCGAGGAAGAGGCAGGCATTGCGAACCGGCAAACCACTTCAGCCGCAACCAGCGCGCCCCGCGGCGCCCGCGAAGGCCGTCCCCGTGTCAACCGGCTCCGCTCGCCCTGCACCGTCGCCCGCCCACGCCGCCAGGACCACGGTTCGACGCCGGGTGCTGTGGGGGCTGTGCGCATCGGCGTTCTCGGCGGCTCTCGCACCGGTACTGGTGGCCTCGGGGACGACCCCGACGGAGTCGGGAGCGGACAGAAAGGGGCCGGGGCCGGCCGACGGCGAGAAGCGCTTCGACGAGACGTACCGAGGGCACCGCATCGCAGGCGTCAGACATGACGCCGGGCGGCCCGGGGAGAGGGCACCGAGCGAGTGGCACGTCACCGTGGACGGACGGCCGTTGCATTTGATGCGTCGGGCCGACGGCAGCTGGATGAGCATGGTAGACCACTACCAATCGTACGCGACCCCGCGCGCGGCCGCGCGCGCTGCCGTCGACGAACTCGGCCCCGACACAAGGCTGGTCACACCGGGTGAGCGGAACAGCCGTATGGAGGAGAGCCATACGGTGAATGGGGACAAGCACGCCGAGGGGGAGCATCGCCGTGGTGTACACGCGTAGGGACGTCAGCACACTCACCCGGTCCGAACGGCGCCGGCTCGTCAACGCGCTGCTGGAGCTCAAGCGGCGCGGTGAGTACGACGATTTCGTGCGTATGCACATCGAGTACTTCACCCCCGACGGTGAGGCCGGTCTGCGCGCCGCCCACATGGCGCCGTCCTTCCTGCCCTGGCACCGCAAATTCCTGCTGGATCTGGAGAGCGCGCTGCGGCGCGTGGACGAGTCGGTGACTCTGCCGTACTGGGACTGGACGCGCAACCGAACGCGGACGGCCGTACCGTGGACCGATGACCTGCTCGGCGGCACCGGGCGGCGTTCCGACCGGCAGGTGATGTCCGGCCCCTTCGCCCACCGCAACGGCAAGTGGACGATCAAGGTGGGGGTCACCGACACGGAGTTCCTCACGCGTGAGCTGGGCCGTCCCCGGGATCCGATCGCGCTGCCGACGGCCAAGGAAGTGGAGGGGGCCCTCAAGGACCCCGTCTACGACACGACACCGTGGAACTCCGGGTCGGCCAAAGGGTTCCGCAACAAGATCGAAGGGTGGGGGCCCGGGCGGGGCTCCGCTTCGTGGCGCACCCACAACCGGGTCCATCGCTGGGTCGGCGGGCACATGATGGGGGGCGCATCTGTCAACGACCCCGTGTTCTGGATGCATCATGCCTTTGTGGACCTTCTCTGGCTCCGCTGGCAGCGGCGGCACCGGGGCGCCCGCTATCTCCCCGCGAAACCGCTGGCCCGGGGCGACGCTCAGCGCGGCCGAGTCGTCGCGCGGCATCAGAAGATGCCGCCGTGGGACGTCACACCGGCTCAGCTGGAGGACCAGAGCCGGATCTACCGGTACGGGTAGTCCGAACGAGCCCTCTACGGGTGTGGCTGCGTACGCGCGGCACGGACGGGCACGCCGAGGACTGTGGGCACGTATCGCCGGGACCTGCGGGTCGCAGCCGCCGCCTACATAGCGCCGTGACCGACGGGCAGGGGGGAACTTCATCCCGAAGCAACTTGGATGGGGTCGCTGCCTTGGGCTGGTGTGCCTCTCACCTGCGCTGATGGTTCGCCCTCGTCCGCCGCTGTTCGTCGGCGTTGTCACGCAGTTGGACACTCAACGCTGCTGTGCAGCTTGCTTCGCTGCCGTTGTTCAAACGTGGGTCGCGCGCCGCAGTCGGCATTCGTAGGCCGCGATCGACGGGCTTCGGGGACGCCGGTGGCAGTTCCGACCAACCGCTCGTTTTCACGGTCTACCGGGAAAGGACCGTTGCCTCCCAACCGAGGGCGCTGTCCGTTCTGACCGTCCCAGACTGCCCCCCAGTAGAAGATCCACCCGAAAGCAGAAGATCCACCCGAACGGCAAGGCCTCCACGCGCAGGTTCTGAAGGTCGTACGTGACGTGGCACCGCAGGTCGTCGATCTTTGCAAGCACCAGTCGGTGTGCGTCCTCCGCGGTCAGCATTACCGAATGATGACATGGCGCCATCACGTGCTGTCTTGCCTACACCCGCTTAAGACGCTGCTGCTACAAGCGACTCGTCCGCCTGACCGCATCGGGACACGGCCACCCGGAAAAACCCCGGTAACAGCCGGACAGCCCCGGAGCCCCCCCTTGATCATCAAGGGGGTGTCCGGGGCTTCGTCGTGTCGGCTGGCATGCGCCCTGACCAGCACAAAGCCCTCCCCAAAGGGAGGGCGGAGACTTGCGCCCCCGGCAGGACTCGAACCTGCGGCCAAGCGCTTAGAAGGCGCCTGGCGAGGGCACGTCTGTTGTGCCTCTGACCTGCTCTTACGTGATGCCCTGACCGGCCGTCAGTGAATCTTCCGGTGTTTTCGGGAAGGGGCCCGCTGGAACCTTCTTGAGGGGGTGCATGGCTGCCGACCTGCACAGATTCGTTCTGCCGCTGTAGTCGTGAGGGTCTGGTAGCACCGCTGTTGACCGTGGTTGTCCCCCCTTACGGGCACGCTATGGGCACGACGCCGTGGCTCGGCGGAATATCGCGTGAGCGCGATGGCCGAAGTGTCGGGCTCGGCCCGCTCTGCTGCCCGGCCCACCAGCCGTGTTTGCACCGTTTCCGGGCCGAAGCCTCCCGCGGGTGAAGACAGCAGCGGCTGGGACGGCACGGTCACGGACTCCAGCGCCCCAGCTTGCCGTCCCTGTCGGTGCCGGCGTTGCCGTCCTCCCGCTCGGTATCGGGAATGGCGGCTCAGGGCCGTCGCGGTGGAGGGGCGGCCTGAAATCCCCGGCGGTTGTGGCGTACCGCACAGGGGCGCACGGAACTCGCTCCTGGCGTGACCCGACTCCTCTATACGGTACGGCCGTAGGGGATCCCGCCGTGATCCCCGTTTCCGAGCCGTCCGACCAAGGTCAGGAGGCCGGTGATGGAAGAACCCCAGCAGTCCTCCACTGAAGCGGGTTTCGCGCTGCGGAGACTGGTGCCGCCGCCCGCCCTCTGCGGTTTCCTTCTGCTGCTCGCCCTCGTCTTCGCGGGGTCGTACGCCGCCGGAGCCGCCGTCGGCCCCGTCGCGCCCGACATGCAGCGCTCCGGAACGGGCGGCGACGGCAGTAGCGGCACGGAGGGTGGCATGGACATGAAGCACGGGAGCGGCGGCTGATGACCACGGAACCGGCCACCTCTGTGGTGACCACCGACCTGACCGTCGGCGGGATGACCTGTGCGGCCTGCGTGCGGCGGGTGGAGAAGAAGCTCGCGAAGCTGGAGGGCGTGACCGCGACGGTCAATCTGGCCACCGGGGGCGCCAGGGTGAGCCATCCGCCGCACGTCAGCCCCGACGAACTCATGGCGACGGTTGAGCAGGCCGGATACACGGCCGCGCTGCCCGAGCCTCCGAAGCAGCAGCGCGAGGAGGGCCAGGGCGGGGAGTCCGATGGCACCCGGCAGGAGCTCGAACGGCTGGCGATCACGGCGCTGCTCGCGGTGCCGGTGGTCGTGCTGTCCATGGTGCCCGACTTGCAGTTCCGCTCCTGGCAGTGGCTGTGTTTCGTGCTGGCCGCGCCGGTCGCGGTGTGGAGTGCGTGGCCGTTCCACGTGCGGGCGCTGCGCGGGCTGCGGCACTCGACGGCGACCATGGACACCCTGGTCTCGCTGGGCGTGGCGGCGTCCTTCGCCTGGTCGGTGTATGCGCTCTTCTTCGGCGGTGCGGGCGTGCTGGGCATGACGATGCCGTTCAGCCTGCTGCCCGAAGCCTCGGGCGGCACAGCGCACGTCTACCTCGAAGTGGCCGTCGTCGTACCGCTGTTCGTGCTCACCGGGCGGTTCCTGGAAGCGCGGGCCAGAAACGGCACCGGGGCGGCCCTGCGGTCGCTGGCCCAACTCGCCGCGAAGGAAGTGGTGGTACGCCAGGACGGGGCCGAGCGGCTGATCCCTGTCGAGGAGTTGAGGGCCGGGCAGGTCTTCGTCGTCCGCCCCGGCGAGCGCGTCGCCACCGACGGCGAGGTGGCGGAGGGCAGTTCCGCCGTGGACCTGTCCCTGGTCACGGGGGAGAGCGAGCCGGTCGAGGTCGGACCGGGTTCGACCGTGGTCGGCGGGGCGGTCAACGCAGGCGGACTGCTGCTCGTACGGGCTGCCGCGGTGGGTGCGGACACACAGCTTGCCCGCATCACCCGGCTGGTGACCGAGGCGCAGGCTGGCAAGGCGCGGGCGCAGCGGCTGGCGGACGCGGTGGCCGGGGTGTTCGTGCCGGTGGTGCTGGCGCTCGCCGTGACCGTGCTCGGGTTCTGGCTGGGCGCCGGGGCCGACCCGCAGGCCGCGGTCACCGTGTGCGTGGCCGTCCTGGTGGTGGCGTGCCCGTGTGCTCTGGGGCTGGCCACGCCGACCGCGCTGATGGCCGCCACCGGGCGCGGCGCGCAGCTCGGTGTCCTGGTCCGGGGCCCGCAGGCCCTGGAGGGGTTGCAGCACATCGACACGGTCGTGCTCGACAAGACCGGCACCCTTACATCCGGCCACATGACCGTCGCCCGGGTCACGGCCGTGCCGGACGGTCTCGGGCGCGAGGCGGTGCTGCGGCTGGCCGGTGCGGTGGAGCAGGGCTCGGAGCACCCACTGGGCCGGGCGATCGTCACGTACGCCATGGGGGTGTCCCCGCGCGACCGTACGCGAGCGTCGGGTGATGCCGTGACCGGGCAGGGCACGTTGCCGGAGGTGAGCGGCTTCGCCGCGATCGCCGGGCGCGGCGTGCGCGGCCGCGTCGAGGGGCGGCTGGTCGAAGTTCTCGCGCCGGACGAGGAGTTGCCCGCCGCCCTCACCGAAGCACTGCGGGCGGCGGAGTCCGGCGTCAACACCCCGGTCCTGGTCCGTGTCGACGGGGCCGCCGAGGCGCTGATCGAGGTCGGAGACGTCGTACGTCCCGGCAGTTACCAGGCCGTGGACCGGCTGCGGCGCCTCGGTGTGCGCCCGGTGCTCGCCACCGGCGACCGGGAAGCACCGGCGCAGGCGGTCGCCGCCGCGCTCGGCATCGAAGAGGTGTACTCCCGCTGCGCGCCCGAGGACAAGGCCGACCTCGTACGGGAGTTGAGGGAGCGAGGCCACCGGGTCGCGGTCGTCGGCGACGGGGTCAACGACGCCGCCGCGCTGGCCGGAGCCGACCTCGGCATCGCCATGGGAGGTGGCACGGACGTGGCGATCGGCGCCGCCGACGTGACACTCGTACGCGGTGACATCGAGGCCCTGGGCGACGCGGTCCGGCTCGCCCGGCGCACCCTGGGCACGATCCGCGTCAACCTCCTGTGGGCGTTCGGCTACAACGTGGTGACCGTGCCGCTCGCCATGGTCGGACTGCTCAACCCGATGCTCGCTGCGGCGGCGATGTCGGTGAGTTCCCTGCTGGTGGTCGGCAACAGTCTGCGCCTGCGGGCCTGGCAGCCGTCGCGGGGCCGGGGAGGTACTCGATGACCGGACAGCGCCCGTGGCGTCCGACCCGCCGGCGAGTCACCGACAGCCTGATCGCCGCGCTCGCGCCCGTCGCCGCGTGCAGCGTCGCCCTCGGGGGCCTGACCACCTGGATCGCCCAGGGCAACGCGGGCAGCCCCGCACGGATCACGGTCACCGGCGGGCGTGTCTTCCTCTCGTTCAGCAGCACCCGGGAGACCTCCGCGTTCTTCCGCATCACCAACTCCGGCGGCGCGGACGACCGGCTGCTGAAGGTCACGTCCTCCGCCACCGGCGGCGACGCCACGCTCAGCCGCCACCGCATGGCCGGCGCCCGGGCGGCGTACGGACAGACGGTGGACTCCGCGGCCGTCCCGGCCGGCGAAAGCCTCGCCATGTCTCCGTTCGGCACTGACGTGACCGTGAGGGCGAAGGAGACGTGGCGCGAGGGCGACCTCGTGCCGTTCACGCTGCACTTCGCACGCAGCGGTCGGATCAGCACCCTTGCGGTGGTGGTCCGCCCGGGGATGGGCGGGGCGTGACCGGCGGCCTGCCCGGTGGACTCGCCGCGGATACCGGCAGTGTTCGGGGTGCTGTGCGTGCTGCCCGCACAGGTCGTGGCTGCGCCGGCAGGCCATGAGGCACGCTTCGACCTACGCGGCGAGCAGTGTCGGCCCGTGGCTGCTGCCGCGGCCCGGGACGGGGTGGGTCGCGGCTGTGATGTCTGTGATGTCGGGGCAGTCCAGATCGACGTCATTTTCAGCGAGCATGCCGACCGTGTAAAAGGTGACGGCGTCCTCGCAGAAAGAGCGAAGGGGCGGGGCGGTGCGCTGCCGACACGGTGGCTCCGGCGGGAAGACGCGTGACCGAGTGGACGGCGAGGGCCGGGAGAAACCCGCATTCACATGTCGGCCGAAGCGTGCGCCGAGTTCCGGCCCGTTGGCGTGTTCTCCATCACCGGTCCGGGATTGAGTGGAGGACGGGGGCCTGTTCCGTACCCCTCCACGGCGACGGAATCCCGGATGCGAGGATGAGGGCCGTCATGACAGCTGGGCAGTGTGCGCGCACGATACGGGCCGCGGTGTTCGCGGCCGTCTGCGTGCTGCTCGCCGCTCTCGGCCACGTCCTGATGTCCGGCGCCACCGTCTCATGGTGGGCACTGGCGGCCGGACTTGCCGTCACCGGCGGTGCGGGCTGGTGCCTCGCGGGCCGTGAGCGCGGACCTGCGCTGGTCGTGTCCCTGGTCGTGGTCACCCAGGGCGTGCTCCACTCGGTCTTCGAACGAGCGCAGTCGACGGCCACGAGCCCAGCCGGACCGGACACCACGCCGCCCGGCTCCGGGGGCCAGGGACACGCCATGGACTCCATGGGCCACGACATGAGCGCCATGCCCATGGACTCCATGGACATGGGCCACATGGCCGCGGACCACGCGGCGCACATGGGGCACATGGGCTCCGTGGGCCACGACATGGGCGGGATGTCGTCGTTCGGCATGCTGGCCGCCCACACACTCGCCGCGCTGCTCTGCGGCCTGTGGCTGGCCCATGGGGAGCGTGCCGCGTTCCGTGTCCTGCGGGCCGTCGCCGGCTGGCTGGCCGCACCCCTGCAGCTGCTGATCGCTGTTGTCGCGCCGCCACGCCGACTGCGCGTCCGGCTTCACTGCGCCCGCTCGGAACGGGTGCTGCGGTGCCTTCTTCTCGTTCATTCGATCACTCCTCGGGGGCCTCCGGCCGGGACCGCTGTCGTCTGAGACAGCCGGTTCCCCGGGGCCGCAGCCTGGTGTCGTGTCATCGACGCCCGCGCCTCGGGCAACGGTCGTACGCGTCGTGCGGCCGTCTCCTCTTCACTCCCGGACCCATCCGCAAGCGGTGTCACGCGGCCGTCGTGCCTCAGCACGGTCGTGCGTGCCGCCGTGCCGGATGCCGGATGACCCGAGAAGGACATCAGGTGATCACTCCTGTTCTGCCCGCCTCCCGCGACAAACGCAGAGAGGTGAACAAAGACGGTGCAGTGGCATCGTTCGACGAGTCGACGACCGCCTGGGCGCTCGCCGGCCGCGCCGGAGACCCGGCCGCCGTCGACCGTTTCGTACGGGCCCTGCGCCCCGACGTCGTCCGTTATGTCGCGCATCTGTCCTCCGATCCCCAGGCCGCCGATGACCTGGCCCAGGACACGTTCCTGCGGGCACTCGGCAGCCTGCACCGGTTCGAGGGGCGCTCCTCGGCGCGGGCGTGGCTGCTGTCCATCGCACGCCGCGCGGTGATCGACAGCTATCGGTACGCCGCCGCCCGGCCACGCCTGTGCGTCACGGACGACTGGAGAGTGACAGTCGAAAGCGCCCAGCCGACCGGTCTGCCCGGCTTCGAAGACGGCGTCGCGCTGCTCGACCTGCTGGACGCGCTGCCCGACGAGCGCCGTGAGGCGTTCGTTCTCACCCAATTGATGGGGCTGCCCTACGCGGAGGCGGCCGAGGCCAGTGGCTGCCCCGTCGGAACGGTCCGCTCGCGCGTGGCCCGTGCCCGGGTGACGCTCATCGAGCTGCTGGCCGAGGCCGAGGCGGCGGCTGAGCCGACCCCGCTGGCCGCGTGAGCGAAGGGCGCCGGCGCCGTCCGTCCGAAGCGCGGGCCGGCGCCCTTCCTCTCGCCGAACAGTTCCGAGCACCCCCATGGATGACAGTCGCGCACAGGAAGATGCGCGTACGAGCGAGGTCGCAATGAACAGTCCGGACCATACGAGCGGGCAGCAGCCCCACCTGGTGCTCATCCTGCTCTTCGACGGGGTCCAGAGCCTCGGCTTCTCAGGGCCCGCCGATGTCTTCGCCGCGGCGGGCGAGTTGAGCTCAGGAGCCTGCCGGTACGAGGTGAGGACAGCCTCCCTGGACGGCGGTTCCGTCCGCGCGTCCGGCGGACTCACCGTCCGACCGGACCACGGCACGACGGACGTGGCCGTGCCCGGCACGCTGATCGTGCCGGGCACGGACGGCATCCCCGCCCTCGATCGGGCGATCGTCGACGCGGTGGGTTCCCTGGCCCGGCGGGCCAGGCGCGTCGCCTCGGTGGGCACCGGCGCCTTCCTCCTCGCCGATGCCGGGCTTCTCGACGGCCGCAGGGCGGCCACACACTGGGAGTTCGCGGACGAACTCGCCCACCGGTACCCGGACGTCGAGGCCGACGCACGGGACACGGTGGTACGGGACGGCCGCGTCACGACCGCCGGGGGCGCCGCCTCCGGCCTCGACCTGGCCCTCGCCCTCGTGGAGGACGACCTGGGCGGCGAGGCAGCCCAGCAGGTCGCCCGGTCTCTCGTCACGTACCGACGCAGGCCGGGCGGTCAGCTCCAGTTCGCCGAGCCGCTCGGCCCCGAGGCGCGTAGCCCTGTGCTGCGCGCGGTGCAGCGGCGGATCCTCGCCGAGCCGGGCAGCGACCTGTCGATCCGCTCCCTGTCCCGTCAGGCAGGCATCTCCGAGCGCCACTTCACCCGCCTGTTCCGCGCCCAGGTCGGCATGTCGGCGCGGGAGTACATCGAGCGGGCCCGGGTGGTGGCCGCCTCCCGCCTGCTCACGGAGACGCTCCGCAGTCCCGAGGTCATCGCGCGCGAGACGGGGTTCGGTACGCAGGCCACGATGCTCAGGTCGTTCCGGCGGGTGCTGCGGATCTCGCCCCTCGACTACCGGGAACGCTTCTCCTGACACGGACGTACAGCCAATCCCGGCACGCGGGCGCCGGCACAGCCGGGTCATCTCGCGCCGGTGGTCACGGGTACCCGGACTCCGACCCTTCCGCTGTACCGGAACCACAGGTTGTAGAGCACTTCCCGGCCCGGCTTCAGCGCGGGCGGATCCATGATCAGGACGCCCAGGCCATCCGGGGCCATGCGCACGGTGCCGCCCGCCGGAACGTCGACGGACCACACCTGTTCCGTGAGCCCCTCCTGCTCCCGGCCTCCGGAGCGGCGGATGGCGCTGACTCCCAGCTCCGGCGAGTCCGCGTACAGGAGCGTGTCCCGCGCGACACCGGTGTTGCGGATCTCGAAGTAGGCGGCGGTGGAGCTCGCGCCCCTGGGTGGAGCGATGATCCGGGCGTCCACGACCGTGATCCGGGGCGGAGGACCGCCGGCCAGGCCGGTCATGGTGTAGGCGGCCAGCAGGATCAGAGCCGCGCAGCACGCGCCGAAGGGTACCGCGGCGGACCGCAGCGCGCTCGTGAACAGGCTTCTCGGCGTCGAATGCGTCCAACGTGCCGGACGCATCGGGCTCTTCAGGTTCCTCCGCTTCACACCTCAGTAGTCGCGGTGCTCCCTCCCGGGGTTCCGGCAGGGAATGGACCGGTACCCCAAGCGGCGGGAACCCACGCGGAGTTCGCCCCGACTTCTGGAACGGGTGGCAGAGGTCCGCCCGTGCCCGAGTGGATCCTGGAGACTTTCGATGCGTTCTCGCGTGTGGTGGGGTAAGACGGCCGTGCTGCTCGGCGGCCTGCTGGCGGCGGGCTGCGGCGGCGGGGACGGCGGCGAGGCGAGCCCCGCTGCCGGAAAGGCCGTCTCCGACCGCTACCCGGTGACCGTCACCGACTGCATGGGAGCCAGGACCACGTTCACTGAGGCTCCGCGGAAGATCGTCACCAGCAATGCCTCCAGCCTGGAGTTGCTGCTCCGGCTGGGAGCCGGGGACAAGGTGATCGGCACCGGCTTCCCGCCCGGCAAGGGCACGCTGCCCGGCGAGCTGGACGCTCCGGCGCAGAAGGTGAAGGTGCTCGGCCAGACCTTGATCCCCAAGGAGAAACTGCTCGGTTCCGGCACCGACCTGTACATCGACACCTTCGCCAACATGAACATGGGCGGCGGGATGGGCGACGCGCCGACCGAGGAGGAGTTCGAGGCCGCCGGGATCAAGCACATCTATCTGAAGTCCACCGCCTGCGCGGCGCAGAGCAAGAGCCCCGTCACCGACCTGACGGCCGTCGAGGAAGACATCACCTCCCTCGGTGCCGTCACCGGCACTTCGGCGAAGGCGAAAGAACTCGTCACGAGCATGAAGGAGAAGACGGACGCCGTGCGGAAGGCCGTCGGCGGCACGGCCGAGGGTGAGCGGCCGACGTACTTCTTCTTCGACTACGACGCCGGCACCAAGCAGCCCATGGCCGTCTGCAACCGGCAGATCGCCAACGCGGTGATCACCCAGGCCGGGGCCCGCAACGTCTTCGCCGACTGCGACGGCGACTTCAAACCGGTCGGCTGGGAGGAAGTGATCGCCGAGAACCCGGACTGGATCCAGCTGGGCGTGCGCAACCGGGGCAGCGAGGCCGCGAACAAGAAGGCGTTCGACGAGGCCCAGAAGTGGCTGGAGACGAACTCCGCCACCAAGGGGCTGAAGGCGGTCGAGGAGGGGCACTTCCTGCGGATCGGCTCCGAGCAGACCACCATCGCAGGGGTCCAGAACGCCGACACGGTCGAGGAGATCGCCAAGGCTCTGTACCCCGGCAAGGTCGACTGACCGTGATCGACGCCCTGCTGAGCAGAAAGAGCACGGACCGAAACGGCACGGATCGAAAGGGCACGGACCGAAGGCGCGCGGACGCCCGCAGACAGGCGCGTTCGGTGCCCGCCGGCCCCTTGGCCGCGGCCCTCGCCGTGGCGCTGCTCGCCGCTCTCACGGCGGCGGTCTCCTGGGGCTCGACGTCCATTGCGCCGGGTGAGGTGTGGGGCGTGGTGGGGCGGCGGCTCTCCGGAGAGGCGCCCCGGCCGGGTACGGACGACCTCATCGTGTGGCAACTGCGCGTGCCCCGAGCCCTGCTCGCCGCCCTCGTCGGTGCCGGGCTCGGTCTCGTCGGTACGGCCATGCAGGCTCTCGTACGCAACCCGCTGGCCGACCCCTACTTCCTGGGCATCTCCAACGGCGCCTCCCTCGGGGCGGTCGCCGCGATCGTGCTCGGCGTCGGGACGGGCGGTGCGCTGGGCCTCGGCCTGTCGGGCGCGGCGTTCGCCGGGGCGCTGGCGACGTTCGTGCTGGTGTGGACGGTGGCCCGGCGCCGCGGGGGATTCGCCCCACTGCGGCTGGTGCTGGCCGGGGTGGCGATCGGCCAGTTCCTGTCCGGCTTCACCAGTTATCTCGTTCTCCAGGCCGGGGACGAGCAGCAGACGCACAGCGTGCTGTTCTGGCTCATGGGCAGCCTGAGCGGCGCGAGTTGGCCGCTGCTCGCGGTACCCGCCGTCGCCGTACCCGCCACCCTGGTGTGGCTCCAGGCGCGCGCCCGGGCGCTCAACGCCCTGCTCATGGGCGACGAGACGGCGGCCGGGCTCGGCGTCGACGCCACCCGGCTGCGCCGTGAGCTGTTCACCGTGACCAGCCTGCTGACCGGCGTCCTGGTCGCGGTGTCGGGAGCCATCGCGTTCGTCGCGCTGATGGTCCCGCACGCCTGCCGCCTGGTCGTCGGCGGCGACCACCGGCGACTGCTGCCAGTCTCGGCGCTGTTCGGGGCGCTGCTGCTGGTGGTGGTCGACATCGTGTGCCGTACCGCCATGGACACGCAGGAACTGCCGGTCGGGGTCGTCACCTCGCTGATCGGCGCGCCGGCGCTGCTGTACCTGCTGGACCGGCGCCTGGGAAGTGGCAGTTGAGAAGCCGGGGGCGTGACAGTTGAGGACCTGGGGGAGCGGAAGTTGAGGATCGACGTCGAGGACCTGCACATCGCCTACGACGGCCGTACGGTCGTGGCCGGCGCGCACCTCATCGCCGCCGAAGGCGAGATCACCGGCCTGGTCGGACCGAACGGCAGCGGCAAGTCCTCGCTCCTGCGGACCGTCTACCGCCACCTGAAACCTGCCGGCGGGCGCGTCCTGCTCGACGGCACCGACCTGCGAGAGCTGAGCTCCGTCCAGGCGGCCCGGCGGGTGGCCGCGCTCCCGCAGGAGCGAGGCGGCGACTTCGAGCTGACCGTGCGCGAGGTCGTCGCCATGGGACGCACCCCGTACAAGCGGGCCTTCGCTGGGGAGGACGCCACCGACCGGGACGTCGTCTCGAAGGCGCTCGCAGACGTCGGCATGGCCGACCACACCGGGCGTCGCTTCACGGAGCTGTCCGGCGGCGAACGCCAACGCGTCCTGCTGGCCCGTGCCTTCGCCCAGCAGACGGACGTCCTGGTCCTGGACGAGCCCACCAACCACCTGGACATCCGCCACCAGGTGGAACTGCTCGCCCTGCTGCGCGACCAGCGCCGTACGACGCTGGTGTCGCTGCACGACCTCAACGCTGCCGCGTCCGTGTGCGACCGGCTGCACGTCCTGCACGAGGGAAGCGTGGTCGCGTCCGGCCCGCCCCGCGAGGTGCTCGTCCCCGCCATGCTGGCCGAGGTGTTCGGCGTACACGCGGCCGTAGTGGAACATCCGCTGACCGGCGACCCCCTGATCGCCTTCGACCACCGGGCCTCGGCGGACGGACCAGCACTCCCGAGAAGCGGCCCCACCGTTGCACAAGTCGGCTCGTGAGGCAGCTGAGTTCCCGGGATCCGGCGTGAGATGCCCATCCGGGCCGTCCGGACTGGCGGAACCCTTTCTCTCCCCGCTTTTCGGCCAGATCCGGGAACTGACCCGAATGCTCCCCCGACCCCTGGGACGAGGCTGCTGTCCGGCAGCCCACCCGCGAGGGAAGGGGCGGAGAGTGACGGACCACGCTTCCGGTTCGGAGCGGCCCGGTCACATACCCGCGGTCGAGGACCGCTGGCTCCTGGTGGCCGTGGCGGGCCTGCTGTCGTTCGTGGCGATGCTCGACATGAACATCGTCAACGTGGCGCTCGCCGACATCTCCGAGGGGCTGCACGTCTCGGCCGCGACCGCCCAGTGGGCGGTGCTGGGCTACCAACTTCCGGTCGTCGCCTTGCTGTTACCCGTCGGCCGGTGGCTGGACGGTATGGGCCTACGTCCCGCGCTGCTGGCCGCGACCGGCGGCTTCACGCTGTGCAGTGCCCTGGCCGCCGCCTCACCGTGGGCGGCCTGGCTGATCGCCGCCCGGATCGGGCAGGGCGCGTGCGGGGCGGTGCTGTTCGTGCTGATGCCGGTGCTGGCGATGCGCGCCGTACGGCCGCAGGCGCGCGGCCGGGCGATGAGCGTGCCCGCGACGCTCGGCCCGCTGGGCGCGGTGACCGGTCCGGCGGTGGGCGGGCTGCTCCTTGACCAGCTGGGCTGGCGCTCGGTCTTCCTGGTCAAGATCCCGTTCTGTCTGCTGGCGCTGGCCGTGGCCTGGAAGGCGGCGCCTCGTGACGGCCGCCTGCGCCCGCCCGACCGGCGGTCCTTGGCCGACATGGCGCTGGTCGCCACCGGCGTGACGGTTCTGCTGTTGTCTCTGACCCTGGCCTCCGACGCCTCCGCGTGGCTGTTGCTCGCGCTCGCCGCCGTACCGCCGCTGTGGTGGTGGCTGCGCGGACCGGGCGGTCGTCCGGTGGTCGGCATGCTGTGGGAGGCGCGGCTGCTGCGGGCGCACGGTGCGGTGCTGGCGCTGGCGGCCGGGTTCGCCGCCATGCACTACGTCGTCGCCCTGCACCTTCAGCGCGACGACGGCGTCAGCGCCACCACGACCGGGCTGACCGTGCTCGCCTTCCCGCTCGGCATGGCGCTGGCCGGACCACTCGGCGGACGACTGGCCGACCGGTACCGCCCGCAGCCGGTCGCGGTGGCAGGCGCCATGCTCACCTCCGTCGGGCTGCTCTTGCTGATCCCCCTCGGCGACGCCTGGTCGCCGCCCGACGTGGCCTGGCGCCTCGCACTGGCCGGGATCGGCATGGGCCTGGGCGGCGGCCCGACCCAGGCCCTGGTCATGGGCGCCGCCCCACCGGAACGGGCCGCCACCGTCGGCTCGTCCGTACAACTCGCCCGCAGCCTCGGCTTCACGCTCGGCCCGGCCCTGGCCACCGCCACGTGGGCGTCGGCCGGGACGGACGGCGGCGTACGGGCCTCCCTGGCGCTCGCCGCGGTGGCCGCCTGTCTTGCCGTGCCCCTGCTGGCCCTGCCCGGCCGACGGCCCACCCCCACCCCCGAGAAGACCACCGACGCGGCGACTGCAGCCCCTCACTGACCCAGGAGCCATCCCCATGTGCGGAATCACCGGCTGGGCGTCCTTTCACAACGACGCCCGCACCCAGGCCCCGATCATCGAAGCCATGACCGCCACCCTCGCCCCACGCGGCCCCGACGCCGGAGGCGTCTGGCTGGGCGAGCACGCCGCGATCGGCCACCGCCGCCTGGCCGTCATCGACATCGAGGGCGGCGTCCAGCCGATGGCCGACCGGCCCGACCGGCCGACCCTCGTGCTCAGCTACAGCGGCGAGATCTACAACCACCACGAACTGCGGGCCGAGCTGCGCGCCCGCGGGCATGCCTTCCATACGCGCAGCGACACCGAGGTGGTGCTGCGCGCCTGCGCCGAGTGGGGCGAGGACGTCGCCGACCACCTGGAGGGCATGTTCGCCTTCGCCGTCTGGGACGAACGAGCCCGGCGGCTGCTGCTGGTCCGCGACCGGCTCGGCGTCAAACCGCTGTTCTGGGCGGTCATCGACGGCGGCCTGGCCTTCGCCTCCGAACCCAAGGCCCTGTTCGTCCACCCGGAGATACGGCCCCGGATGGACGCGGACGGGCTGCGGGAGGCGTACAGCCTGCTGTTCAACACCGGACCGACCGTGTGGTCCGGGGTGCGGGAGGTCGAGCCCGGCGGGGTACTCGTCCTCGACCGGTCCGGCATCCGCGAGCGCCGCTACTGGCAGCTGGAGGCCGGTGCCCACGCCGATGACCAGGACGCGACCGTCGAGCGCGTCCGCAGCCTGGTCACTGCGGCCGCCCGCAGCCAGCTGGAGGCCGACGTGCCGCTGTGCAGCCTGCTGTCCGGCGGCATCGACTCCACCGTCCTGACCGCCCTGCTCGCCGTCGAACTCCGCCTGCGCCAGGGCCCGGACGCCCGCATCCGCTCCTACGCCGTGGACTACAGCGACCAGGCCGAGCAGTTCGCCGGCGACGTGCTGCGCACCGGCCACGACACCCCGTACGCCACCGAGGCCGGTGCCTTCATCGGCACCGACCACAGCACGGTCGTCCTCGACCCACTCGTTCTGCTCGACCCCGAGCACCGCAAGGCGGTGGTCGTGGCGCGAGACTCGCCGATCGGCGTCGGCGACATGGACACCTCCCTCTACCTCCTGTTCGGGGAGATACGCCGGCACTCCGTCGTCGCGCTGTCCGGCGAGGCGGCCGACGAGGTGTTCGGCGGCTACCCCTGGTTCCACAGCCCCAAGGCGCTGGCCGCGGCCACCTTTCCCTGGCTGCTGGTCACCGGTGACGAGGCCGCCATGCCGCTCAACCCCGAACTCGACCTGCGCATCGCCGAGTTCCGCGACGACACCTACCACAGCGCCCTGGCCGCCGTACCCCACCTCGACGGTGAAACCCCCATCGAGCACCGGCAGCGCGAGATGCAGCACCTGTCCCTGACCCGCTGGTTGCGCCAACTCCTGCACCGTAAGGACCGGTTGAGCATGGCCCAGGGCCTGGAGGTCCGCGTGCCGTACTGCGACCACCGCCTCGTCGAATACGCCTTCAACGCGCCCTGGGCGCTGAAGAGCTTCGACGGCCGGGAGAAGAGCCTGCTGCGCGCCACGGGTGCCGGGCTCGCCCCGGACTCGGTGCTGCACCGGCCCAAGAACCACTACCCGGCCACCCACCACCCCGACTACAACCGCGGCCTGCAGGACATGGCCCGTGACGCGCTGGCCGACGACCGGGTCCGTTCCCTCGCGGACGAGTCCCGCCTCAAGCCCTGCCTCGACACCCCGCCCGACCGGCTGGAGTGGGGCCACCGCCTGCGGCTGGAACGCGTCGTGGACCTCGCCCTGTGGCTGGACCACTACCAGCCCGAACTCGCCCTGTAGAGGAGTCTCCCCATGACCGTCCAGGAACCCCTGCCGACCGCGGAGCCGCAGACGACCTTGCCCGACCCGGTCCCGCTGACGGGTTGCCCGTACAAGGCCAACCCCTACCCGTTGTACGAGCGGATGCGGGAGGCCGGCCCGGTCCACCGCGTGCTCTTCCCCAGCGGGGTACAGGCGTGGCTCGTCACCGGTTACGAGGCCGCCCACGCCGCCCTCAACGACGATCGTCTGGGCAAGAACCACGACCGCGGCAACGACCGCTGGCGCGCCCGCGCCTCGATCATGCCCGAGCCGCAGCACTCGCAGCTCCAGGTCCACCTCCTCCACCAGGACCCGCCCCAGCACACCCACATGCGGCGCTTCGTCACCGACGCGTTCACCCCGCGCCGCATCGAGCAGCTCCGCCCCCGTTTCCAGGAACTGGCCGACACGCTCGTCGACGCCCTCCCCGAGACCGGCCACGCCGACCTCGTCACCGGCTTCGCCGCCCACTTCCCCTTCCAGGTCCTCGCCGCGGTCATCGGCCTCCCCGCCGAACTGGCGTCCCGTTTCGACCGCGACTGGGGCAAGGTGGTCCAGCCGGTCGGCCCCACCGACCCCGGACGCCCTGCGTACGAGGCCCGGCTGCACGGCCTGCAGAGCTACATCGCCGACATCGTCGCCCACAAGCGCGAGCACGGGGACGACGACCTGCTCAGCCGCCTCGTCGCGGCCCGCGACCACGACGAGCTCTCCCAGGAGGAACTGGACTCGATGATCTTCCAGCTCCTCGTGGCAGGCCAGGAGCCGGTCACCAACCAGATCACCACCGCCCTGATCGCGCTCTTCCGCCACCCCGGCCAACTCGCCCGGCTCCGCGACAATCCGGACCTGCTGCCGCGCGCGGTCGAGGAGTTGCTCCGCTATGACAGCGCCTTCGAGCTGACCACCTGGCGCTTCTTCGACCAGGACAGCGACCTGCACGGCACCGAAGTCCCGTCCGGAGACTCCGTGATCGTCTCCCTGTGCGCGGCCAACCGCGACCCCCGCCGCTTCCCCGACCCCGACACCCTGGACTTCGAGCGATCGCCGAACCCTCACCTGGCCTTCGGCCACGGCATCCACTTCTGCCCCGGCGCCGCCCTCGCCCGCACCGAACTCCAGATCGCCCTCGGCACCCTGCTCACGCGCCTGCCCGGCCTGCACCTGGCGATCAGAGACGAGGACATCCAGTGGATCCCGGCCGTCCTCGGCCGCGGCACCAACCACCTGCCCGTCGGCTACGACCGACGCCGCTGACGCCTGACATCCGGCCGACAGGGCCCGGTCCCACAACCCGCACCGGTCCCGGCCGCCCAGGCTGACCACCCATCTGACCACCGTCGGCGCCCGGCGCCCCGCCACGGCGCCATACGGCCATGCCCGCATGCCCTCACGGAGGACCCACATGCCGCTGACGACCGCGCCGGACCCCCGCTCCACCGGCATCAGCGCCGCGATCCTGCGCCTGCTCCTGCCGTATCACCGCACCACCGACCACGCGCCCGCCACCGCGGAGGCGTTCCGGCACCAGCGGCGCCGTATCGACGGCTTCGTAAACGAACGAGAACCCGTCGTGTTCACCCTGCCCGGCTTCCCCTGCAAGTCCCCGAACCCCGCCAAGGTGCTCGGCCACCTCCCCGACCAGGGTGAGCGACTCTCTCTCACCTTTCTCCAGACCCTGTGCACGGACATCGAACGGATCTACGCACCGGGCGCCCGGGTCGTCATCTGCTCCGACGGCCACGTCTTCGGCGACCTCATAGGTGTCCCGGACGACCGCATAGACGCCTACTCGGACGAACTCCGCGCGGTCATACGGGCGTTGGATCTGCACCACCTGTCCGTCTTCGACCTGCGCGACGTCCTCGGCGACCTCCCCCACGACACAAAACGCGCCCGCGTCCACGACCAGTACGCCCCCACCCTGGAGGCCCTGCGCGCCGAGGTCCGCGCCGACGCCCACACCCTCGCCCTGTACCGGGGCATCACCCGCTTCCTCGTCGACGACACCACCGACTTCACCGGCAGCCGCTCCGCCCTCCAGCGCGAATGCCGTAGACGCGCCTACGGCGTCATCCAGCGCAGCCGCGCCTGGGGCGACCTCATCGCCCAGCACCACCCCCGCGCCGTACGCCTGTCCATCCACCCCCAGCCCGTCGGCGCCGGCAAGTTCGGCATCCGCCTCCTCGACGCGCCCGACGCCTGGACCACCCCCTGGCACTCAGCCGCCCTGCGCGATTCCGACGGCAGGTGGACGCTCATGCCGCGGGCGAGGGCGGAGCGGCTCGGCCGTCTGGTCCACCGGAACGGCAGACCGAGCCACTTCGAGGGGGCTGACACACGCGCCGCCGTCAATTGATGGCCAGAGGGCGGAAACACTGCGATGCGTGAGGCCGGCGTCTCACCGGTGAACGTGTTGGATATCCGGGAGCGAGGCGGCAGAAAATCCCGGATCAACCGACTCCGCCGAACTGTTGACGCGATGCGAATTTCCCGGCGGAGTCGGTCGAACGGACATTACCTGGTCAGGCGGACGGTGCGCCGGTCAGGACTTCCACCTGCCCCGTGTCGAGCGAGTAGTACGCGCTGATCACCGCCAGGTCGCCCTTCTTCACCAGCGGGCCGAGGTCCTTGTTGGTCCGCAGGTCGGCGGAGGTCTGCTTGATGTGGACGCGGGTCATGGCGTCGACCGGATCGGCGTGCTTCTCCTTGGCGATCACGTCGTACGCCGGGCGCAGGGCCTCGGCGATCGACTGGAGGTTGCCGGGCAGCGGCTTGCCGTCCTTCAGCGCCTTGTGCGCCGCCTTGACCGCGCCGCAGCGCTGGTGCCCGAGCACGACGATCAGCGGAGTTCCCGAGGTCATCGGCCCGTACTCGACGGATCCGGTGACCACGTCGCCGACCACCTGGCCGCCGGTGCGCATCACGAACAGGTCGCCGAGTCCGGTGTCGAAGAGCAGCTCCGGCGACACCCGGGAGTCGATGCAGGACAGGACCACACCGAAGGGATCCTGCTCCTCGGCGACGAGATCGCGGCGGCGGGGGTCCCGGTCGGGGTGCTGGAGCTTCCCGTCCCCCCAGCGCTCGTTGCCCTCCATCAGTCGTGAGAACGCCCCCCACGGCGAGGAGGGGCGGTCGCTCGGAGCCGGCGAGGCGCTTGCCGCGCCCCTTGCGTTTGCCGCCTTACCCGTTTCCTTTTCCTCCGTCTTCGAGGAGCAGCCGGAGAGCACGGCAGCGGTGGCCGCCAGTCCCCCGGTGAGAATGGTTCTGCGGAGTGGATGTCCAGCTATAGACATTGGTCGGTCTTTCCTTCGGTTCACGCCGGATTCCCCCCGAGCGCTTCCCAGGCAGGTAGTTATAGCAGGGGGAAGGTAATGCGAGACAAAAGACCGATGGGCGGCTTCACGCTGAATTGATGGAGTGTGGGTGGGAAATGCGCTCGGCGTGTGGGTAGCGTTGTGGGCAGAGTGATGTGCATCACATTGATCCATTGGTTACGTTGAGGTGACTGGTTACGGATCGTGAGTATGGGTGGCACAGGAAGGACTCGCCACACCAAGGAGATGCGTCATGGGGTCCACCCAGACGCTCTTCGCCGAGGACATCGTGTGGCAACAGCCCGGAGGCAACCAGTTCTCCGGCACCCATCGCGGTGCGGCCACCGTCAGGGAAGTGATGGGCAGAGTGTGGCCGTTCTCCGTCGTCCAGGAGGACGAGGACGCCTTCTGGAACGGCAACTGAGCCCGAAGGCTCTGGAATCGGTCTTGTCAGCGGCCACTCTCGGCCGATGTGCCCCTGAACTGTCGCCCGGAATCCGATCCCCCCGAGTGCCCGGGCGACACCGAGGCCCCGGCGGTCTCTGTACCGGCCGCCGGGGCCGCTCCCTGAGTCGCGGCAGTGCCGCCGGTCCAGGGCGGCGCTGCCCGCCGTAGCCGCCGAGTCCTGTGGCAGCCCGGAAGGAGGGATGGGTCGGCGAATCGCCGACCGTGACCAGATCCCTTTGCCCGACCGTATGGAGAGGTGCGACACATGAGGCGCGACACATGACGGAGCAACTGGACTTCAACGTGCTCACGGAGACCTGCCCCTCACGGACGTCCCTGGTCCGCATCGCCAACAAGTGGACCGCGATGGTGGTGATCGCGCTCGGCGCCGGCCGGATGCGCTTTGGCGACCTGCGAGCCACGGTCCAGGGCATCAGCCCCAAGGTCCGCACTGGCACGTTACGGGATCTGGAACGCGACGGCCTCGTCGCGCGGTACGCCTATGCCGAGATGCCGCCCAGGGTCGAGTACGAACTGACCGCGCTGGGACACACCCTGCACACGCCGCTGCACGCACTGGGCTGCTGGGCCGAGGAGAACATTCCCGAGGTACTCGCCGCCCGCGAGACTTACGACACCCTGCGCTGACTTCCTTCCATGGCATCCCGTCTCACGACGCCGCGTCAGGGACCGGATCCGGGATCGACAGCGCCCAGGTGGCCATGGCTTCGAGGACTTCGCGCAGTCCCACGCCGAGTGGGGTGAGGCGGTATTCGACGCGTGGCGGGATCTCTGCGTACGCGGTGCGGGTGACGATGCCGTACTGCTCGAACTGGCGCAGCCGGCTGGTGAGCGTGTGCGGGCTGATGCCGGGCAGGGCGTCGCGCAACTCGGTGAACCGCCTGGGGCCCAGGAGGAGTTCCCGCACGATCAGCGTGGCCCACGGACCGTTGAGCAGGGTGAGGAACCGGGCGACCCCGCACCCGGGCTCGCAGAACTTGTTCATTCTTTGAACGTATCCCATTAGTGCAGTTGATGTAACTGGTGCAGCCTGTGCACTAATGGGCTCATGACGTACGTGATTCATGGCGCCACCGGCGCCCAAGGTGCTCCTGTCGTCCCCGCCCTGGCCGCTGCGGACAAGTCCGTCGTGGCCCTGACCCGCAATGCGGAGGCCACCGTCGCCGGCGCGCGCGTGGTGGCCGCCGACTACTCCTCCGTCGAAGATCTGACCGAGGTCTACCGTGACGCCGAGGGGGTGTTCGTCCACCTGCCCATAGTCTCGGAGGAGGACCGCCGGGCCTTCGCACGCAACGTCGTGGCCGCCGTCCGCGCGGCCCGCCCGGCCCGTGTGGTGTTCTCCACCAGTGGCTTCGTCGTCGATGACCCTGGTAACGGCTATCAGGACGGCACGGCCGAGAGCGCGGTCGCGACGCTGGTCAGTGGGCTGGCGGACAGCGGTGTGTCCTACGCGGTGATCGAGCCCCGGCTGTTCTTCGAGAACCTGCTCATGCCGCACGTGGTCGAAGCGGTCCGCGAGCAGGGCGTACTGCGCTATCCGCTGCCTGCCGGCTTCCGCGTCTCATGGGCCTCGCACCTGGACATCGCCGACGTCGCCGCCGCGCTGTTCGGGCAGCCGGATGTCACCGGTGTCGTCTCCGTCGGGCAGTACCCGGCCATCACCGGACAGGAACTGGCCGAGGCGTTCAGTGCGCGGCTCGGGCGGAACGTGGCCTACGAGGCGATCACCCCCGACGCCTTCCGCACATCCGCCGCGCCCCTGATCGGGGAGGGCCCCGCCGCGGACGTCGCGGACAGCTACCAGGCCATGCAAGCGCTGCCGGACCGCTCGATCGCACCCGAGCGCTCCGCCCAGAAACTGCTGGGCCTCGCTCCACGGACCGCGATCCAGTGGCTGACCGACATCGGTGTGGCCTAGCACGTGCCCACGGCATCGGGGCCTGGCAGGTGCACACAGGACCGCCCGGCCCCGTTGCCGCACCTGACGTCACGCTGAAGCAGGTACTCGCGGAGGGCGACTTGGTGGCCGTACACGCCCACTTCGTGAACGCGCCGGGCGAGCGGGGCCAGGCGATCGTCGACCTCGCCAGGACTGCGGGTCGTCGCCGGCGGCTGCTCTGCCGGTGCGCGATCGCACGGACAGAAAGCGGCCTTTCAGGCGGCCGCCACGCGAACGAGCACGAAGCCCGCGACCGCCAGTACGAAGACCGAGAACGCTCGTCGCAGCGCCTTGGCCGGAAGCCGGCAGCCCACCGGTGCGGCCGCGGCGGCGCCGAGGAGGGCGCACGCCGTGAAACTGCCTGCCAGCAGGGGGTCGAGATCCACGTGGCCGAGCCAGGACACCAGCCCGCTGAACGAGTTCAGCACGATGATCACCAGCGCCGTGCCCGCCGCCGTCGTGATCGGCAGCCCCAGCACCACCGTGAGCGCCGGAACGATGAGGAACCCGCCGCCCACGCCGAACAACCCGGTCAGAAAACCGACCAGCGCGCCGACGGCCACCGCGCGCGGCAGACACCGGCGCAGCTCCGTCCCACCGTCCGGCGCGGCGCAACCGGTACGGCGCACCGGACGGTCGAGGAACATCCGCGCCCCGGTGACGACGAGCAGGATGCCGAATCCGGCGAGCACCAGGCGCGGTTCGAGCCGGCGGTTCACCAGGGCGCCGCCGTACGTCGCTGCCGCACCGGTCACAGCGAAGATGCCCGCGATCCGCCAGTGGACGTGTCCGGCGCGGATCCGGCTCAGGGACGCGACCGCCGCTGAACAGCCCACCACCAGCAGCGACATCGGCACCGCCGACGTCGTCGGCAGCCCCGCCACGAAAACCAGGACCGGCAGAGCCAGGATCGAGCCGCCACCTCCCAGCAGTCCGAGCGCGCCGCCGACGAGCAGCGCGAGCACGAGCGTGGCCGTCAGCGTCATGGCGATGCCTCGACGCCCGCTGATCCGGACTCCAGCCAGGTGCGCAGATTGCCGTCGACGAGGACGACGTCGTAACCGTGTGCTGCGAGCAGGGACGCCGCCACCGTCGCCCGGTAACCCGAGGCGCAGTGCACCCAGATCTGCCGGTCCAGCGGTAGTTCGCCGCGGCGCGCCAGGAGTTCGTGCAGCGGGATGGGGACCGAGCCGTGGACAACCCCGTCGGCGTGTTCCGCGGCCCGCCGTACGTCGAGGACGAGCACGTCGGTCCGCTCTCGGGCCCGCGCCAGTTCCTCGTACGACGCGCGCGGCAGCGACGCCAGTGTCGCTTTCCCGGCGTGTGCCTCGATGGGGCCGCTGGCCGCACCGGCCAGCTCGTCGACACCGATCCGTACCAACTCGCGCTGTGCCTCGGCCACCTGCTCGGGGGTCTCGCCGACGAGCGTGAGCGGCATGCCCTCCGGCAGCAGCCAGCCCAGGTGGGTGAGGAAGCTCGCGGACAGCTCGAAGCTGAAAGAGCCGGGCAGATGCCGGCGTGCGTACGCCACATGGTCCCGCAGGTCGACCACCCACTCTCCGGCATCGATCCGGGCGCGCAAATCCTGCGGCGCGGCCGTTTCGGGCGGGGTCAGGTCCATAGGAGAGGGGCCCGCCCGGTTGACCGGGGCCATGCGGGCGTACCAGGCCGGGACATCGGACAGCCCGGCGAGCAACTGCGAGACGTAGGCATCCTCGTCGAGCAGCAGCGCGGGGTTGCGCTCGCGTTCCCGCCCGATGGTCGAATGCTCGCCGTCGGCCGGGGTGGCCGCGCAGAAGGAGCCGAACCCGTGCGTCGGCAGCACCCGGGTCGTGGCCGCCGCCTCCGTGGCGAGCCGGCGGACCGACGCGTACTGGGACCGGGCGAGCGGCTCGGAGTGCTCCGGCCCCAGCAGGTCGGTGCGCCCGGTCGTGCCGTACAGCATCGAACCGCCGGTGAACACTGCCACCTCGTCGCCGGCGGTGTCGGTCAGCAGGTAGCTCACGTGGTGGTGGGTGTGCCCGGGGGTCGCCACGACCCGCATCCGCATGCTGCCGACGTCGAGCACCTCGCCGTCGGCCACGCCGAGCCGCCCGAAGCTCACCTTCTCGGCCGCCGGCAGGACGTACGTCGCCTCCAGCGACCGCGCGAGCTCCAGCCCCCCGGTCACATAGTCGTTGTGGACATGGGTCTCGAACACATGGCTGAGGCGGACGCCCGACTGGTCCAGCAGCGTCCGTATCCGGTCGGTGTCGCGCTGCGGGTCCACGACCAGCGCCATGTGGCCGTCGTGGGCGAGGTAGCTCCGGTTGCCCAGTCCTGGCGTCTCGATGATCTCGACGGTCAGGGGGCGCACGGCCTCGGGCTGCTCCAGTGGGCCGCCGTCGCGCTGCCACTGCACGATGCCGCCGGTGAGGGTTCGGGCGTCGTACCCTCTGCCGCCGAGCCAGGAGCTGATGCGGTCGGCGCGGCGACCGGACCGGCAGATCACCAGGACCGGGCGGCCGGGGTCGAGTTCACCGAGTCGGTCGGGGACCTCGTCCATGGGGATGTGCCGTGATCCGGGGATGCGTCCGGTGTTCCACTCGTGGGTTTCGCGGATGTCGAGGAGTTGGAGGTCGGTGCGGGCGGTGACCTGGTCCGGGGTCATCGGTCTGCTGCCTTGCGCTCACGGCGGGGCTGCAGCAGCCATCGCGCCTGGGCGTCGATGGCGTATCCGATGAGGCCGATGATGAGGATGAGTGCGGTGATGTCGCTGTAGGCGAGCTGGTCCTTCGCGTTGAGGATCGCGTACCCGAGCCCGGAGGTGACGCCGAGCATCTCGGCGGGCACGAGCACGACCCAGCTGATGCCGATCGCCATCCGGATGCCCGACAGCAGGTAGGGCTGTGCGGAGGGCCACGTCACCGAGCGGACGACCTCCCACCCGGTGGCGCCCAGGCCACGGGCCACGCGCACGTGGTCGGGATCGATCCGCCGTACGCCGTCGGCCGTGCTCATCAGGATCGGCCAGACCGCGGTCGCCGCGACCAGCGCGATCACCGGGCTGTCGCCGACGCCGAAGAGGCTGATCGCCACCGGTGCCCACGACAGTGGCGAGATCATGCGCAGGAACATCAGGACCGGCCGGGTGCCGCGTTCCACGATCCGCCGCGATCCGATCGCGGCGCCGGAGAGGATGCCGGCGACCGCGGCCAGGGCCAGTCCGGCCGTCAGCCGCCACATGCTGCTGGTCGCGTCGTCGAACACGGACCCGTTGTGCAGCAGCGCGACCAGGGCGTCCCAGGTCGGCTCGGGCGCGAAGTCGCGCAGCATGGAGCCGGTTGCGGCGAGCACCTCGGTGACGAACCACCACAGCAGCAGCGCCGCGGCGACTCCGATCACCGGCGCCAGGGTGTCCGCGGCAGTGCCCGCACGGGCAGGGGAACGACGGTCACGGCCGCTGCGCGGGCTCGGGGGCCCGGTACCGGCGCTGACGTCTTGCTCAGTTTCCTCAGTGACGAGCGAGGTCATGGTTCGATCAGCTCCTTGCGGTTACGAACCAGCGGGATACCGGCGGCGCTCAGGGCCCGGGTGACGAAACGGTCGTCGACGAGCTCCCGGTGCGCGGCGGCACCGGTCAGGCCGGACAGGAACGAGGTGTCGCCGTCGACCGTCGTTCTGCCCATCAGCTCCACGAGCGAGGCGGTGTAACTGGCCGCCGGGAAGGCGGAGAAGCCGAGCCGCTGACCCTGCCATGCCGGGTGCCGCAGCACGTCGCGGTACGCGGCGGCGGTGCGGTTGAAGACCTTGTCGATCGCCTTGACCGGCTGCGGGAGGTAGCCGGTCGGCCCCAGCTCTCGCGCGCCGCGTGTGCGGTGCGCGGAGAGCCACTGCTGGGCCCGGGCGACGGAGGCGACCAGCGCGGTCGCGGCCTCGGGGTGCCCGGTGGCGAGGTCCTCGCGGACCGTGACCGCGCAGCAGGCGTGGTCCTTCCACACGTCGCCGAGGAAGCGGAGCACGTGGCCGGCCCCGCTCGCCTCGGCCAGCGCGGAGAACGGGTCGGCGACGACGAAGCCCGAGATCGACCCGGCCCGCAGCGCGGGCACCATGTCGGCCGGCGACATCACCAGCAACTCGACGGTTCCGGCCGCGGCGGACGCCGTGCCGGTGACCGCCTTCAGACCGGCGGCTTCGAGCATCCGCTGGAGCAGGACGTTGTGCACCGACCACCAGAACGGAATCGCCACTTTCGCACCGGCCAGCTGAGCGACGTCGGTGATCCGCGGCGCGACGGTGAGCGCGGATCCGTTGGTGTGCCCCCAGGCGACCACCTTGATCGGCGCCTTCTTCGCGATCCGCAGCTGCAGCGCCATCGGCATCAGCATGTGGACGACATCTACCTGACCGGTCGTCAGCGCCTGGGCCAGGCTGTCCCAGGAACGGAACAGCACGGGGCGATCGGCATCGACGCCGGCGTCGGCCAGCAGGCCGCGCTCGTACGCGACGAGGAGAGCACTGGCGTCGGTGATGGGCAGGTATCCGATGCGCAGCGGCCGGTCCAGGAGGCCGCCGTGGGTCGAGGCGGAGGGGGCGACGGAGCGGACCGCGCCCGTACCGGCCAGTCCGGCCAGCGTGGCCCCGGTCAGCACCCGGCCGCCGAGCCGCAGTGCGCCCCGGCGCGAGTACGGGCGGGAGGACCGTGGGCTCTCAGACATGGTCCGGCTCCTTCGCCGCGGTGTGGTAGGCCGCCTGGATCTCTGCGCGCAGCTCCGCCCGGCGGGCGGAGCTGCCCGGCGGGCCGTCCTGCGACTCGGGCTGGTTGATCCAGCGGTCCGCGATACGGCCGTCGGCGCCCAGCAGCACGATCTCGTCGGCGAGCACGAGCGCCTCGTCGATGTCGTGGGTGACCATGACCGTGGTCCAGCCCCGCTCCGTCACCTGCCGGCGCAGCCAGCTCTGCAACTCGGCGCGGGTGAGCGGATCGAGCGCGGAGAACGGCTCGTCGAGCAACAGCACGTCCGGTGCGATCGCCAACGCCCTGGCGAGCGCGACCCGTTGGGCCTGGCCACCGGAGATCTCCTCGGCGTAGCTGTCCGCCACGGCGGTCAGCCCCAGGAGCTCCAGCAACTCGTCGACGAGTTCCGGGGGGACGTCCTTGTTGGCGGCGTACGTCTGGCCGAGTCCGGCGCTCTCACGCACCGTCAGCCAGGGGAACAGCAGCGGCGCCTGGTGGGCGGTGCCCTTCTTGAGGTCGTGCCCGCCGGAGTCGATCTCGCCTTCGCTCGGCGCCAGGTCGCCCGTGAGGACGTGCAGCAGCGTGGACTTGCCGGCACCCGACTGGCCGAGCAGCGCCAGCACCCGGCCGCAGTTGATGGACAGGGAGATGCCGTCGAGCACCCGCTTGTCGCCGCGGCGCACGGACACATCGATCAGTTGCGCCACCAGCTGGCCGGTGCGGAGTCTCGGCGTCATGGCGTGCCGTCCTTCCGGCCCGCCCGCCGGTCACCGGTCGACGGCGGTACCACGGTCGGCGTCCAGTCGTGCAGGGCGCCCGCCTGGTAGAGCAGCGGGGTGCGGGCCGACCGGTGCAGGGCGTGCACTCGGGCGAGGAGGATGACGTGGTCACCGCCGTCGTAGATCCGCACGATGTGGGTGGACAGCCAGGCGGCGGTCTCCTCGATGAGGGGGACTCCGTGGGGCCCGGTCCGGTGCTCCACGACGGCGAAGCGGTCCTCCACCGGGGAGGCGAACGTCTTGGCCACGTGCGCCTGGCCGCGGGACAGCACGTTCACGCCCATCGGGGAACCGACGCGGAACGCCGGCAGACAGCTCGCCGTCCGCGCGACGCACACCAGGATCAGCGGCGGGTCGAGGGAGACGCTGGTGAACGAGCTCACCGTCATCCCGACCGGCTTACCGGCCGGAGCCGTGGTGATCACGGTGACTCCGCTGGGGAAGGCGCCGGCCACGGCCTTGAGCGCCTGCGGCTCGATGACTTCCTCGGGCTGCCAGTGCCCCACCGCGTCCTCGTCGACGAGTGTGAAGCGCGGCCGGGAGTCGATTTTGTCGAGCAGTTCCCTGACCCGCGGGTCATCGTTCGGCAGCGTCTCGGTGTCCATGCCGCGCAGGAGGCGGCGTACGTCCTGGAGTTGTTCCAGGTAGACCTCGCAGGGCGGGCAGTCCTTCAGGTGCTGCACCACCTCGGCCTGCCAGGTCTCCTCGTCGGCGTCGAGCAGGTCGTCGACCATGCCGACGAACTCGCGGCAGTCGAGTACGGTCGTCACGGCCGGATTCCCTTCTTGTCCTGGTAGCCCTCCAGCGCGCCGCGGAGCTTCACGCGGCCGCGGTGGAGGAGCGCACGCTGGTTGGTGTCGTCGAGGTCGAGCAGTTCGCGGGTCTCGGCCGCCGACAGCCCCTCGACGTCGCGCAGCAGCACGACCAGGCGCTGGTTGCGCGGCAGCCCGGCCAGTGCGTCGGAGACCACGCCCATCAGCTCGGTGAACATCGCCGACTCCTCGGGCAGGAAGCGGCTGGTCGGCGGTACGGACCAGTGGTGGGCCTTCGGATGGCCCTCAGGGTGCATGCGCTCCACGAACAGGTCCGTCTCCTCGAATCCGGAGCTCTCCCGCTGGGCACGGCGCAGTTCGCGTTCGGCGAGCTTGAGCGCCTTGTTGCGCAGCACTCCGAACAGCCAGGTGCGAAACCGTGACCGCCCCTCGAAGGTGTCGACCCGGTTGAGAACGGCGATCCAGGTTTCCTGGACGACGTCCTCGGCCAGGGTCCGGTCGACGGGGATCAGCGAGTCGGCGAAGCGCAGCATCGCCGGGTAGTGCGCGGAGATGAGTGCCGCGACTGCGTCGCGGTCCCCGCCCTTGAGCACCGCCGCCTCCGGACAGTACGACCGTGCGTCCTCCTGGGGCACTTGGCCCCGTTCCGCCTCGGTGCTCATGGCCGGCACTGGGCGAGCTCCCACTTCAGCTGGGCCTCGGAGGGGGACTGCACCGGGATGAAGAACGACTCCCGGAAGCGCCGCGAGGCGCCGGAGGTGCGGGCATAGCCGCGCCCGCCGGCGGTCTTCGCCTCCAGGGTCGCCGCCTCCGTGGCGACCTCGGCCGCCGCGAGCCGCATGGACAGCATCTCCATGCGGGTGGCGGGGTTGCCGGATCCGACGCGACGCGCGACGTCACGCATCGCGGTACGCGCGACGGACAGGCGCCCGGTGGCCCGGTCGACATCCCCGGCGAACACCGTGTTCACCCCGGTCAGGCTGGCCCTGGCGTTGTCGAGGCAGGTGCCCGCCAGGCCGACGCACAGTGCGGTCTGCAGGGTGAGGAAGGTGCCCCGCACAGCGGTGAGGAAGCCTTCGAAGTCCCGTGTCAGCACCTGCTCGTGCGGCACCTTTACGTCCTTCAGGTTGAGGTAGGACGACGCGGTGCTGCCCAGGGCGAGCAGCGGGAACGGACGGCCGACGCTGATGCCCTCGCTGTCGAGCGGTAGGGCGACGACGATCCGGTCGCCGGCGTCGGTGCGGGCCGCGGAGACCAGCACCGCGTCGTCGTACAGGTTGGACGCCCAGCGGATCGGCCCCGACAGCTCGTAGCCGTCCTCGGTGGCGGTCGCTGTGATCTCCAGCGATCCGCAGCCCGCCAGCTCCCGGAAGGCCGAAGCCATCCCGGTCACGCCGGGCACGGTGCCGGCGCGGAGCCGTTCTGCTTGGGCGAGGGCGTACGGCGTACCGGACATGAGCAGGTACTCCAGGCACATCCGGTGCGCCCACGTCGTGAACGCGGAGCTCACGCAGCGGGCGGCCAGTGCGCTGATCACCTCGGCCATGCCCGGGAGCCCGCCGCTGGCGTTGCCGGGAGCACCCAGGTCCGTGGCACCGGTCTTGGCCAGCCAGGTCAGCACCTGCCGGGCCTGGCCGGCCTCGTCGGCGTCCAGCCGGTCGGCTCCCTCACGGACGCGGGCCAGGAGGGCCTCGAAGGCCACTTGGTCGAGGTCGGCGACGCTGCCGACGGGGGATGCGTGCACGGTGGTCATCTGTCCTCCAGATGGTCGGGGGAGCGGTCCGGTACGCCGGCTCTGCCTCGGCGCTACCAGCGGTAGTCGAGGAACTTGCCGTCGAACGTCACCACCACCCGGTCGCCGTCGGGGTGGGCGCGACGCCGGATGTCGACCTTGAAGTTGATCGCCGACATGATTCCGTCGCCGAACTCCTCGTGGATGAGCTCCTTCAGGGCCGGGCCGTAGACCGACAGGGCCTCGAAGAAGCGGTAGACCGTCGGGTCCTTCATCAGCTCCGGGTCGATGCCGCGCGCGGGCTGGAGTTGCAGCGACTCGACGACGTCGTCCCCGAGCCCGAGCAGAGCGGCGACGGCCGCCGCGTCCTCGGCGGTCATGGGGTGCTGGCCCAGCAGCGCCGCCGTCGCCCACACGACGGGCTTGTCGATCTTGGCGGCGATCGCCGACCAGGTCAGGCCCCGGCGGATCCGGGCGGCGGCCACCAGGGCCGCGGCCTCGGACTTGGGCAGGATCGGAGTGTTCATGGCGGGCCTCAGCCGATGGTCAGGGTCGAGGAGATCTCGACGTTGTTCGCGAACGTGTTGACCACCGGCGACCACGTCATCGCGCTGTCCTTGATCTCGCCGAGGACCTCGTCGTCGGCGTCGCCGGCCAGCGTGACGGAGCAGCGCACGGCGGTGAAGCCCAGGACCTTGCCCTCCGGGGTGTCGCCGACGCCCCAGACAGCGGAGATGTCGATGTCGCCCTCCATGGCGATCTCGATCTTGCTCAGGGTGACGCCGCGCTGGGTAGCGTTGGCGAGCAGGCCGACGGAGATGCAGGAGCCGAGGGCCGCGAGCGCCATCTCCGAGGGGTTGGGCGCGGCGTCGTCACCGAGCAGGTGGCAGGGCTCCGAGACCAGCACCGGCTCCAGGGTGCGGATCTGGGTGAGGTTGCGGAAGCCGCCCTCACAGGTGGTCACGGCCTTGAGCGTCTTCCGGCCGGTGCTCGGATCCGCCTTGGCGCTGCTGGCGAGTGCTTCCAGGCCGTCGGCGTCGATGCTCTCAAGGACACTGGTCGGCACGGTCTGAGTCATGGCTTCGGATCCCTCTCTTCGCGTTCCGCCACCTGCCGGCGGCTGCCGGCAGCGGCTTTCACGAGGTGAGTTCCGGTGGAGGCGCCAACCGTGACACCCGGCGGCCGGAAAACGCCGTCCGAGAGGGGGTATTTACATCCCGCTAACAGCAGGGCCGTGAACGCCGGGGCCGCGTAACCCCCGGGCAACACCGAGGCGATGTGTGACCTGCGTCACGCCAGTCCATTGGTTACGTTGAAGTGCCTGGTTACCGACGGTGAGTATGGCGGTGCAGCAGGACGAACTCACCGAAGGAGAGGGGCCGGCCATGGGGTCCATTCGCGGTCCACTTCTTGGCCAAGCGGGACGGCGTAGTGATGGGAATGAACGGCGTCGACCTGCTGCGGATCGAGGGCGAGCGCATCGCGGAGGTGTGGCTCTTCTCGGCCGGCCAGCAGGGCGAGGACGAGTTCTGGGGCAATGCCTGAGAGCGGGTCTGCCGAAACCTGGCCGGGCGTCATCGATCCATCCCGAGTCGCGTATGTCGCGCCTCGCATCCAACCTGTAACAGCAAGTCGTACTGCCTCTATGTCAGGGGCATAAGGAGTGTTGTCATGACCAGCAAGAACGTCGACATCGCGAGTGAGTACTTCCAGGCCGTGCGGACGGGTGACTTTCCCAAGGTGGGCGAGCTTCTGGACGAGGGGATCGTCTGGCACCAGCCGGGCGCCAACCGGTTCTCCGGTGAGCACAAGGGGCGCGACGCCGTCTTCGCGATGCTCGGCGGGATGATGGAGGCAAGCCAGGGCTCCTTCGCCATCGACACGGTCCACGCCCTGATGGGCAACGGCGACATGGTGGCCGCCTCCATCCACTTCGCCGGGCGGCGCGAGGACGCCTCCATGAGCATGGACGGCGTGGATGTCCTGCGCCTCAAGGACGGCAAGATCGTCGAGATGTGGCTGTTCTCCGGCGACCAGGCGGCCGAGGACGCCTTCTGGGGACAGTAGGCCGCCCGCATCCTTCCCAGACGGAAGCCGTCCGGCACCTGCGGTACCGTGCCGGACGGCTTGTTGCGTGGGTTACCAGGCGACCGACGGCAGGATCCCTCGACTCCGGGCGCGAGTTCAGGGCGCCGCCCGCACCGTCGGGTCCACCTTCACGACGTTCTGCTCGCCGGTGAGCGCGGCGGACATCCAGTGCCGAGGCGAGGTCCTCCTGACGCCGAATGCTCACCTCTGGTGACCGGTCACGGACACTGGCGGGCGTCGTAGCTCTCGCGGGCCGCGAGTACTTCGGAGATGTGCTCCTCGGCCCAACTGCCCAATGCATGAATCGGGGCGTGCAGGGTGCGACCCAGTGCGGTCAACTCGTATTCGACCCTGGGCGGTACCTCGGCGTACACGTGCCGGGTGACGATTCCGTCCCGTTCCAGGTCTCGGAGGGTCTCGGTGAGGACCTTGGAGCTGATGCCGTCGACGGTGGCGCGCAGGTCGCGGAAGCGCATGCGGTCGGCACTGAGGGCGATGACCACCATGGCCGTCCACTTAGGGGTCCTTTCACTATGCCCGTCCGGGTCGCGCGGTCTGGCACCGCACCTCGCCGCGTTGCCGAAAAGCCCTAGTAGCTCCGCTACGAGGGCTTCCCGGCGCCTTGCGACGCACGGCACCAGACCACGCGCCCTGATCGGACGCTCATAGTGAAAGGACCCCTTATTGGCGACGCGAGCGAGTGAGGTGCGGGACGGGCAGGTCGCCGTCATGACGTCGAAGGCCGGAAGCTCTGGCATGCGTGACATCCCCTCATTGGTTACGTGAAGGCGACTGTTTACCGGTGGCTGGTTACCGATGGTGAGTGTAGGGCCCCAGGAGGCAGTACTCGACTGAGCTCGGCTGAGGAGAACCGATCGCGGAGCCCACCACCACGCTCGCCGTCGCCAACCGCTACGTCGACGCGGTGTCCGCCAACGACTTCGCCGCGGTCGCCGGCATGTTCGCCGACGACATCGCCGGCGTGACGTGGCAGATCAGCTGGCGTCTCCACGCCGATGAGGCGCATGTAGGCGCGGTTTACGAGGGTGTGGCCGTTCCAGGATCGTCCGCAATGCCGTCGCGGGCACGACGCAGGCAAACCCTCCACAACAGCGCCGGGAACTACCGGTGGGGCCGAGCCGACCAGTCAGCAGAGAGTTCTCACTGGGAGGTAATCCATGGAACGCCGTACTTTCCTGCAGGCGTCCGCGTTGTCGACCGGGCTGGTGGCGACGGGTGCGCCCCTCGCCTCGGCGGCGTCGCCGTTGCGTGTCCAGATTCTGCTCTACGAGGGTGTGGAGGAACTGGATTCCATCGCGCCTTACGACGTGCTGTCCATCGCCGCCACCATGGGCGGCGCCATCCGGACGACACTTGTGTCGACCGACAAGCCGACCATGGTCACCGCGTCGAGGGGTCTGCGGATCGAGGTACCGCGCGGCTGGTCACCGCAGGACGCCGATGTGCTGATCGTGCCTGGCGGCATGCGGCACGACCAGCCAGGATCGGGCATGCACCGGCTGCTCGCGGACAAGGCGTTCATCCGGCGCCTCGCCGACGTCGAAGCGATCATGGTCGGGGTCTGCACGGGCGTGATGGCCTTGTCGGCGGCCGGATTCACGCGCGGCAGGCCGGCCACCACCCACTCGGACAGCAAGGCCGCACTCGCCGCACAGGGCGCGAAGGTGGTCAACGCGCGCGTGGTCGATGACGGCGACCTCGTCACGTGCGGTGGCATCACCTCCGGCCTGGACGGCGCGGTCTGGCTGGTCGAGCGGTTCCTCGGCGCGAAGTTCGCCAACCAGGTCGAGACCGTATTGGAGTACGAGCGCCGCGGCACGGTCTGGCGCAACTCGTAGCGCAGCTTGAAGGGTTGATCACTCCCGGCGACGCTGGACCCAGTCGGCGAACCGGCGGTGCGCGGTCGGAGGGCTGACCCCGAACGAAGTGGGCAGTGCCGAAGAGGCGCACCCCGGTTTGCAGCAAGAGGGCAGGTCAGGACGGGATGATCTGCCATTGCTGCCGTGTCTGTGACGCGTACGGCTGCTGCTCGATGTTGGCTCCGTCAGAGGTGCTGCCCTCGTCGACGCCGAGGGAGAGCCCGCTGTAGCGGTTGATGAGGAAGTAGTTTCCGTCACCGGTGGGCGTGACGGCCCAGTGCTGCTGGGGGGCGCCGGCGTCTGACCAGATGCCGACGTTGCCGCCGTCCGCGCGAGAGAGACCCGCGACCTGCAGGAGCTTGCCGCTGCCCACACCCTTGATCTTGTAGTAGCCGTCGCCGGTGCTGGTGAAGGTCCACTTCTGGTTCGCCCGGTTGAGCCACGGCCACTGCAGGACGTTGGTGCCGTTGGCGGTGCGCGCGCCCTCCACGTCGGCGACCTTGCCGCTGTGTCGGGCGACCAGCCGGTAGACGGTGCCGTCGCCGGGCAGCGTGCTGGACACCAGCGCAGGCTTGGCCGTCCGGCCGCCGATCCTGACGCCGCCGATGTTGGCGTAGCCGCCGGTGGCCGCGTTGACCTGGATCCGTACGAAGCCCACGTTCCGGGCGGGCCACTCGACCAGCTTGGTCTTGTGGTTGCCGGCCCAGGTGCCGGTGGCGACCTGGGCGAAGGTGACCCCGTCGGTGCTGGTGGAGATGGTGTAGGAGGTGATGTCGCCGTCGGTGGAGTTGGTGCGGTTCCACTGCTTGGGCAGGTACTCCAGGGTGGAGACGTTGCTCCACACACCGCCCAGGTCGATGGTGATGGACTGCGGCAGCGACAGGCTCCATGTCGACCAGCAGGTCTCGTAACGGACGTCGCTGAGTCCGTCGATGGCGTGGAGCGGTCCCTCGCCGGTGTGGAAGGCGGTCGCATACGCGTTGACCGGTGTGAGGGGGTGCTCGGCGCGCAGCAGCTGGGTGGGCAGCGGCGGCCTGGAGGTGTCGGGGCTCCATGCCGCGCCGACCTCGGCGAGCCGGTTGACGATGTTGGTGTCCAGCAGGCCGTCGCGGTTGGGCGGGCAGTTGAGTATGAAGGAGGTGTACTTGGGTTCCAGGTCGGTGAGGTGGGAGAGGATCGCCGACTTGCTCATGAGGCTTTCGGTCGGGGTGGAGGGGTGCCAGAACCATCCGTTGCTGATGGTCTGTCCCTGCATTCCGGCGTAGGTGTTGCCAGCCGGCGCCGTGATGCCCAGCGGCTCCTCGAAGAAGATCGCGTCGCTGAGGAAGGGCTCGGTCAGTCCGCCGATGTCGATCATGACGCAGTCCGGCTGCAGTTGCTTCACCAGCGAACGGATCCTCTGGTAGGAGACGGCCTGCTGGCCCATCTGCCATGCGTAACCATCGGTCATGAACATGTCGATGGTGCCGTAGTTGGTGAGCAACTCGGTGATCTGACCGAGGATGAAGGTCATGTCGCCGGGCTGGATGGCATCGGTGATTTCGAGCCCGGTCACTTTGTGCTGGCTCTCCCATGCCTCGACACCGAAGGTGCGGTCCCAGATCGAGTAGTAGAACCCGACCTTCAGCCCCTTCGCCCGGAAGGCGTCGCAGTACGCCCGCACCACGTCCTGCTTGTAGGAGCTGTTCGCGACATTCTGGGTGCCATACGCGCTCGGCCACAGGGCGAAGCCGTCATGGTGCTTGGTGGTCAGGATGCCGTAACTCATCTTCGCGGCAACCGCCGCGTCGGCCCACTGCGCGCAGTTGACGCTCGGGGGAGCGAAAAGGGTGGGGCTCTGGTTGGGTTCGGCCCACTCCTGGTTCGTGAACGTGCCCAGGCTGAAGTGGTTGAACATGCCGAACCGCATGTCGACCATCTTGCTCAGGTTGGTCTGTGTGTCTGCGGCGGCCGCCTGCGACAGAAGGCCGGAGAAGCCGGGGACGATCGGCAGGGCGGTCGCGGCGGTTGCCGCACCCGCGGCGCCGAGAAACGTACGGCGATTCATTCTTGATGAGGACATGGCCCACTCCTGAGGATCGATGGCATTGATCGCGATTGACGACGTGCCAGGTGGCAGTCGACGTCGGCCTGGGTGCCGGGGCACGCACGGATTGTCAAAGTGGCTGTGAAACGGTGCTCCGCTGGCACCTGCCGGCTGGGCAGGTGCCAAGTGGAAGGTGACCGCCCGAGGTTGGCGACCGGGCTGTCTTGGGAGGCGTAATCGCCTCGGCGCTGAGAGGCAAGAGGGGCGCGTCGCGGGACGTGGTACCGCTCGCGGGCAGGCCGGAAGCTACCTGGCCAGGTGGGGTCGCCGTCGGCGGTGTAGGTGAAACCGGGATGCGTTGGTCACGGTGACGGAGCGGCCTGGGCGCGCAATCCGTTGATGAGTAGTGGGACCACACTCAGGAAGGCAGCCGGCACGAGTATTACGGCGCGCCGGGCATCAGGAGCTCCTGCATGGAGAAGGCACGGACGGAGGGCGAAGCCCGCCCTCGGCGGACCGCCATGCCGGCGAGCTTTTCTTCGGTGGCTGACCGGCTCTGACAACGTGCGCTCCTAACTCTTTGCGGGACAACACACGGTGCTGCGGCTCGACAACCGGGCTGATCACCCTCAGACGGCGAGCAGGAGAGAGGCCACCCGCACGGCGTGTGTTTCGCCGGAGTGACATCGGATCTATTAAGGGGCTTCAGTGCAAGGTCTGTCTAGAGGATCGACAGAAACCCCGTGATAACAGCTGGTGGCGCACTGAGGTCTCAGGATTAAGCCGTCGAGACGCTGGATGTGAGAGGTCCGATAGGTCGGGTGAATAGGGTGGCGGGGGTCCTTGCGAACGCACCTCCAGACGGGACAGACGCGAGCAACACCAGGACCGCCGCCACGCGCCGCCCGTCCGTGACGACGCGGTAGCCGCCGGTATCGGGCAGCAGCGGGCCCGGGCAGGGTGATGACGCATCCCCGCGGGGGTCCTGCTCCTGGGTGACGAACTCGCGGCGCGCCGGGTCCCGGGCGGCGTGCTGCAAGTCCCCTTACCAGCGTTGCGGAGATCCCCCCACGCGTCGAATACCAGCTCACCCCTCTGGGTGAGGGGCTGCGTGACGTCCTGGACGCCATGGGCGCCTGGGCTCAGGCGGTCCCCGAGCCCGACGCCATCGCCTGACCCTCCCGCTCGACGCGACGCGCTCACGCAGAGTCCGTCAGTCTCTGCTGCAAGGCGTCGTTGTCGTCGTGGTGGACGACCTCGTCGAAGCGCAGCCGCAGCCCATGCTTGGCGAGGAGGTCCGCCACGATTGCGTCGAGCCGTTCGCGGTGTTCCTTGGTGCGGGCCTGTACGTATGCCTCGCGTACCTCGTCGGGTTCGCCGGCGAGGACCTGGTCCATGCGCTCGCGGATGTACCGCTTGAGATTGATGTGTTCCATGAACACCTCGGTGATGCCGGCTTCGACGAGCTGCCCGAAGAGGTGGTCGAGGAGTTCGGGCTGGGTGGCGAAGTGGGGCAGGAGCGGGCCGACGAAGGCGAAGGTGGGGATGCCGGCCTCGCGCAGTTCCGCGAGAGTGCGCAGGCGGCGGGAGGCGAGCGGGGCACGCACCTCCAGCCAGCGACTGACCTTGTCGTCAGCAGTGGTCACGGTCATGCCGACCTCCGCCCGGGGCAGGCTGGCGAGCAGATCGATGTCGCGGATGACGACCGGCGACTTGGTCAGGATGCGGACCAGACCCGGATACTCGACCGTTCTCAGCTCGCGCAGGACGCCGCGGGTGAGCCGGTACTTCGTCTCGTGGCCCTGGTAGGGGTCGGTGACCGAGCTGAGCAGCATCGTGCCGTGGCGCTTGTGCTCAGGCATCTTGGCCAGCTCCTTGTGGGCCAGTTCGACGGCGTTCTTCTTCACGTACAGGTAGTCGCCCCACTCCTTGACCGACCGGCCGAACTGCCGTCCCGCGAAGGACGCGAAGCAGTACGCGCAGCCCAGCACGCAGCCGGTGTAGGGGTTGATGACGTAGTCGTTCGACGGGGTGTTCGACTTCTGGATCAGGGTCTTCGCCTCGATCTCGACGGGTTCCATGACGGGTTCCTCTCGGCTATCGGCCGCCCCCAATAGGGCGGCCTGGTTCCCTCTGCTGTCTGCGGGGCCAGGAGGCTGGGCGCCGGCAGACCCGCATCACACGGAACAATAATCTCTGGAAGTTGATTCCGTGGAATCTAAATGGTTTGCTGGGCGGCAGTTGATCCAGGGCCCCTGGCTGCTTGCCTGGCAGGTCGGTCTGGAGGCGTCCCGCCGGATAGCAGCCGTCCGGGTTCAATCCGTCCCAGACGGTGATCTTTATCCCCGTATGGGGCTGTAAGGAGTGAGTGTGATGACCGTTCCCGCCCTCAATTCGGTCGCCTGGTTCGAGTTCGGCACCGACCAGCCTGAGAAGGTCAAGGAGTTCTACGGCGAGCTGTTCGACTGGAGGTACGTCCTCAACACCAACACCCCGGGCGTGACCTATCACTCGGTGATGACGCCGGGCGCCCAGCAGCCGACGGGCGGCGTGTGGGAGTCGGAGGGCAAGTTCCCCAACTACGCGATCTTCCACGTCCTCGTCCAGGACGTCGCCGCGACCGTCAAGCGCGCCGGCGAACTGGGTGCCAAGGTGCTCATGGAGCCCGCCTCCGACTCCGCGGGCTTCACCTTCGCCCGGCTGCAGGACACGGCAGGAAATCACTTCGGCGTGTTCTCCGTACCCGCCCCGTGACCGGATCTGCAGGTCGCCGCACGGCACGCGCCGCGCCGTGTAGCGGGGCCAGCGGCCCGTCTCCTTCCGCCCTGCCGGAGCCACCCGCAGGGCCGCGTCTTCACTGTTCCCCGACCGGGAGGTCCCGATGTCCGGCGCCAGCGCCACCAGCGAAACGATCCCCGTCCGCGTCTACGGCGGTCCGACCACCCTGATCGAGTACGGCGGGCTCAGGTTCGTCACCGACCCGACCTTCGACCCGCCGGGTGAGTACCTCATGCCCCTCCCCGGCGACCGCAAGCTCGTCAAGACCGAGCCGTCACCTGTCACCGCCGCCGAGCTGGGCCGCGTCGACGCCGTTCTGCTCTCCCATGATGAGCACGACGACAACCTCGACAACGCCGGCCGCGCCCTTCTGCCCGAGGTGCCGGTCGTCTTCACCACGGTCAGCGGTGCCGGTCGTCTGGGCGGCAACGCGCAGGGGCTGGGCGTCTGGCAGAGCGCTGAGCTCAAGCGGCCCGACGGCGGCACCGTCACAGTCACCGGTCTGCCCGCCCGGCACGGCCCAGTCGGCTGCGAACCGATTTCCGGCGACGTCGTCGGCTTCATGCTCACCTCCGACGACCTGCCCTCGGTCTATGTCAGTGGCGACAACGCCGCCCTGGAGCACGTCAGGGAGATCGCCGAGAAGTTCGCCCCGGTGGACACCGCGGTCCTCTTCCTCGGCGGTGCCCGCATGGCCTTCGCCTTCGACAACGCCCTGCTCACCCTCGACAGCGCTCAGGGCGCCGAGGCCGCGAAGATGCTCGGCGCCCACCGGGTCGTCCCCGCCCACTTCGACAGCTGGGCCCACTTCAAGGAAGGCCGCCACGAGATCGAGGCCGCGTTCACCGATGCCGGACTGGCCGACCGTCTCGACTTCGCCCGATAGCCACCACCCCCGCACAAGGCACCCGTGGAGCAAGCACCATGACCAGCGCGAACATCGACATCGCCCGCACCTACTTCCAGGCCGTGCGGACGGGAGACATGGCCACCCTCGGCGAACTCCTCGACGAGGCGATCGTCTGGCACCAGCCCGGCGCCAACCAGTTCTCCGGCGAGCACAAGGGCCGCGACGCCGTCTTCCAGATGCTCGGCAGCATGATGGAAACCAGCCGGGGCACCTTCGCCATCGACAAGATCCACACGCTCATGGCCAACGACGACCTGGTCGCCGCCACCATCCACTTCAGCGGCCGCCACGACGGCGCGTCGATGAGCATGGACGGCGTCGACCTCCTGCGCATCGCAGGCGGCAAGATCACCGAGATGTGGCTCTTCTCCGGCGACCCGGCCGCCGAAGACGCCTTCTGGGGCTGAGCCCCGGGTGTCCGAGGCCGACTCGGCCTCGGACACACGAGCCGATCCGCACGAACGCGAAAGGCACCCACATGCGGAAGATGACCGGGCAGCAGTGGCGGGCGTTCGTCACGCATGGCACTCGCACCGGCAAGTTGTCGACCGTCCGCGCCGACGGCAGCTCTCCGAGGACCCCGAGGACATGCTGCGCTGGGGTGGTCTCCTCGGTGCCCGTTACATGGGTGACGACCGCGCCGAGGAGTACGCCGCTCGCAATGGCGGCCCCGGCAACCTCCTTGTCCGCGGCCACATCGACAAAGTCATCGCCTTTGACGGCATCGCCGACTGACCCGTGGGCTGATGGGTCGGCGCCCGGCCCCGGCCCATCAGCCCACGGGCCTTGCGGAGGCGTGGTAGCTCACGATGCCGACCGGCCAGGCTGCTTCGGCGCCCGCATACCCGGCACCGGTGTTTGCCCGGCGGCCTTCCGCTCCGCATCCAGGGCGCGTCCGGCCGCCCGCAGTGTGCTGAGGACCCCCGTCACCTCGCGCACGGACTTCCCGGGAATGACCGACCCGATACGCAGCTCTAGTTCGTCCTCGAAGACCTTCAGCGCGTCGTCCACGAGCTTCCGCCCCTTGGACGTCAGCTCGACGATCGAGGAACGGCGGTCGTTCGGATTGGCCCGCCGCTCACACAGGCCCGCCACCTCCAGTCGGTCGACCACCTTGCTCGTGCCGCCCACCGTGATCGAGAACTCCTCCGCGATGTCCTGGATCCGCGGCCCGGGCCGCCGCAGCAGCAGGTGCAGTACTTCGAAGGAGGTCAGCGGCAGGTCATACTCGGCCCGCAACCGCCCTTCGATGCCATTCCACAGCTCGATCTCCAGCGAGACCAGCTCCCGGTACAGCAGCTTCAGGTCAGCGTCAGCCATACTCATCTTCCGAAGAATTATCTTCCGTGGATGTTTAATTGTAGGTCATTGCAGTGGTCCATCGAGCGGCACCGACGTCGTTGAGTGCAGCGGATCGACTCTGAGGAGTTCTACGGCCCGCCGAAGGCATGCCCGCAACCAGAAGGGCAGGGTCAGCGCGGGCGCCGCCGGCCCGGGCAGGGCGTCCAGGCGGATGCGACACCCCACACACCTGCTACCTGCCGAGCGGGGCCTGCTTCGGCAGCGTGCGGACCGTGGCACCGCAGTCGGAGAGCTGTCGGCGCAGATAACTGTTTTTCATCGTGGCCTGGTGCAGGGCGCCGACCAGCGCCTCGACGTCGGCCTTGAGCTGGGCGAGCTCTGCGGCGTCCGCGGCCCGCAACTTCTTGAGCCGCCGGACCTGCTGGCGCAACCGCTTCTCGTTATCCGGTGTCTGCCCGCGGGCGCGGACCTTCTCATAGAAGTCGTTCTTTTCTTCCAGCCGCAGGAGATGGTGGTCGAGGTGACGCAGGGTGCGGCGCTTGCCGGGACAGGCGGCTGGCGGTCGTCGCCGAGATGGTGCCGGTGGCCCGGCGCAGGTTCGCGCGCAGCCGGGTGTCGCCGAGCGCGGCGCGCGCCGCCTCGGGAAAGGCCGGGGTGCCCAGCCATACGACGTTGTCGGCGCCGCTCACCGTACGTCCCCTTCCGTGGAGGCCAGGATCTCGGCCAGGTGCATCGTCCCGACGCCGGTACGCAGCCGGGACAGACCGCCGCCGATGTGCGTCAGGCAGGAGTTGTCGCCCGCGCACAGGTACTCGGCGCCGGTACCCAGGACATGGCGTGTCTTGTCGGTCGGCATGGCGTTGGACACGTCCGCGTTCTTGAGCGCGAAGGTGCCGCCGAAGCCACAGCAGGACTCGGCGGCGGGCAGTTCGACCAGGTCGATGCCCTTCACCACGCGCAGCAGCCTGAGCGGCCGGTCGCCGACGCGCAGCATGCGCAGCGAGTGGCAGGTCGGGTGGTAGGTGACCCTATGTGGGAAGTACGCGCCGACATCGGTGACGCCGAGGACGTCGACGAGGAGTTCCGACAGCTCGTACACCGTCGGCACCACCCGCTCGACCGCCTCGGTGAGCGCGGGGTCCCCCAACTGGGCGGCCACCACCCGATGGTCGCGCACCATGCCCGGCAAGAGCCGGAAGGGGTGACCACGGCGTCGTAACCCGCGAAGACCTCCGCGAAACGGCGCACCATGGGCAGGGTCTCGGGGCGGTAGCCGGTGTTGAAGTGCATCTGACCGCAGCAGGTCTGGCCCTGCGGGAACTCCACGGTGTGGCCGAGCCGTTCCAGTAGTTCGGCCACCGCGCGGCCGGTGCGGGGAAACATCATGTCGTTGAAACAGGTATGAAGAGAGCTACGCGCATGGTGCTTCCTGAGGAACCGGGGAGCCGGTGACGGTCAGTCCGTAGGTCCGCAGGGCGGTTCCGGCGAAGACCTCTCGGCGTTCGGCAGGATGGAGTGCTGCCGTCAACTCCTGTGCGGCGGCGACGACTTCGGCGTAGGTGGCGGCCAGCCGGCAGACGGGCCAGTCGGAGCCGAACATCAGCCGGCGCGGTCCGAAAGCATCCAGCACTGTGTCCGCGTACGGCCGGAGGTCCTCGACGCTCCACTGGCCCCAGTCGGCCTCGGTCACCATGCCGGAGAGTTTGCAGACGGTGTTGGGCAGCGAGGCCAGCAGGCGCACCGCGTCCGCCCACGGCCGCAGTTCGCCCGAGGCGATGGGGGGCTTGCCCGCGTGATCGAGTACGAAGGTGAGGCTGGGAAGCAGTCGGGCGGTCTCATGGGCGGCCGCGAGCTGGTGGGGCCTGACAACCAGGTCGTACACGAGCCCTGCCTCGGCCACTGCGGCGAGCCCACGCAGCACGTCCGGCCGCACCAGCCAGCGAGGATCGGATTCGCCCTGCACCTGGTGGCGGATGCCCACCAGGTGCTCGCCACCCGGCCCCTCCCGCAGCGCCGCGAGCGCGCGGGCGACATCCGGGGAGGTCAGGTCGGTCCAGCCCACGACGCCGGCCACCAGGTCGCTGTCCTGGGCCAAGGCCAGGAACTCGGGCGTTTCCTCCGGTACATCGATCGTCTGGACCAGGACCGTCGCGGTGACGCCGGCGGCCCGGGTCTCCGGCTCCAGGTCGGCGAGCGTGAAGTCGCGGCGCAGCGGGGCGAGTTCCTGTCCGGTGATCCAGTCCTGGTCGCGGAGGGAGAGGTCCCACACGTGGTGGTGTGCGTCGATGACGCCCTCAGCGTTGTTCGCCTCCGTGGCGGTCACCCCCACGACTCCTCCTTCGGTCGATCGGTCTCTTCGACCGGTGGGGCGGCAGGGACGGGGACGTGCGGGGGCAGCAGCCCCTCGGTGCGCAGTCCGTCCCAGACCGCGGCCGGCATCGTTCGCCGCAGCTGATCCACTGTGTCGCGGACCTCCTCGGCGGAACGAGCTCCGGACAGTACGCTCGCGACCGCCGGATGGCCGAACGGGAAGCGCAGAGCGGCCGCGCGCAGCGGTACGCCGTGGCGTTCGGTGACCGCCTTCATGCGCAGCGCCCGGTCCAGCACGTCTACTGGGGCAGGCGCGTAGTCGTACATGGCCCCGGGCTTCGGGTCGGTGAGCAGACCCGAGTTGAACACCCCGCCGACGATGACTCTCCTGCCGCGGGCGGCGGCCTCCGGCAGTACCTCCGCAAGCCCCTCCTGCTCCAGCAGGGTGTAGCGGCCGGCGAGCAGCACCACGTCGATGTCGGTCTCGCGCAGGAAGCGGGCGGGGAGCGCGCACTGGTTCACTCCCATGCCGATCGCCTTGACGACGCCTTCGCCACGCAGCCGTTCCAGCGCCGGGTATGCCTCGGCGAGGGACTGCTCGGCGTGGTGGTCCGGGTCGTGCAGCAGGGCGATGTCCACACGGTCCAGGCCGAGGCGGTCCAGGCTCCCTTCCAGGGAGCGCAGGACTCCGTCGCGGCTGAAGTCCCAGACTCGCCGGTGGGTGTCGGGCACGGCGAAGCCCTGGGCGAGATCGTCGCCGCGGCCACCCTCCGGGTTGGGTTCGAGCAGCCGCCCGACCTTGGTGGAGACGGTGTACGTGTCGCGGTCGCGGTCGCGCAGCGCGGCACCCAGGCGTCGCTCGGACAGTCCGAGTCCGTAGTGCGGGGCGGTGTCGAAGGTGCGTACGCCCGCGTCCCAGGCCGCCTCCACCGCGGCGAACGCGGCCTCGTCGGTGACCGGGCGGAAGAGGTTGCCGATGCCGGCGGCCCCGAACGACAGCTCGGTGACCCTGACTTCGGTGGTGCCCAGCGTGGTCGTTCTCATGCGCCGGCCGCCGGGCGCAGCCGGAGCCCCTGCATGCCACCGTCGACGGCGAGGGCGATGCCGGTGACGGAGGCTGCGGCGGGGCTCGCCAGGTAGACCACGGCCGCCGCCACCTCGTCCGCGGTGACCAGGCGGCTCAGGGGCTGGCGTGCGTCGAGGGCGGCGCGTTCCGCCTTCGGGTCGTCTGCGGCGTCCAGGAGCCGGGTCACCCAGGGGGTGTCGGCGGTGCCGGGGTTGACACAGTTGACGCGGATACCCTCACGGACGTGGTCGGCGGCCATCGCCAGGGTCAGCGACAGCACCGCACCCTTGCCGGCGGAGTACAGAGCGCGCTGGGGGAGGCCCGCGGTGGCCGCGATGGAGCATGTGTTGACGACCGCCGCGTGTGACGAGCGCCGTAGATACGGCAGGGCGGCGCGGGTGGTGCGCACCGTTCCGAGGACGTTGACGTCGAGGACGCGGTGCCACTCATCGTCCGGGTTGTCCTCGACGGTACCGACGGCGCCGATGCCCGCGTTGTTGACCAGGATGTCCAGGCCACCGAGCTGTCCGGCAGCGGTCTCCACAGCGACGCGTACCGAGGCGTCGTCGCTGAGGTCGGCCTTGATGGAGATCAGCGGCTCGGGGGCGCCGGAGGGGGCGAGGTCGAGGACGGCCACCGTGGCGCCGTGCCCGGCCAGCATCCGGGACGTGGCCAGCCCGATGCCGGATGCGCCGCCGGTGACGACGGCCTTGAGCCCTGACAGGCCGCTCATGCTGGTCAACTTGCTCAAGGGGGCCCGGTCGACACCGTCCGAGGCGGGGAAGGCGCCGTCGATGTCGGAGGTTACGGAGGACAGATCCAGCAGTCGGCCCTCCTCGGTGCGGACGGCGGGCCGCCCCTCGCCGGGCGCGCCGACTCGTAGAAGTCTCACTGGGCGTCTCCTTGACATGGGTGTTGTCAGGTGGCTGTCGCCGAGGGGGTCAGATGCCAGATCTCGGTCAGGTCCGACCAACTGCCCCCGGTGCCGGTATCTGCCCAGGGCTCCTGGCAGGGGCCGGTGAGCTTCCACCAGGCTTGGCTGGCCGCGTCGGCGACGATCGCGGCCATGTCGGCCTCGAAGTCGTCGCCGTGGTACTCGAAGTAGCCGAACAGCGTGTCCTCGCGCAGAAAGATGCTGTAGTTGCGGATGTTCGAGGCTCGCAGCGCGGCCTCGACGCCCGGCCAGACCGCGGAGTGCAGGCGCAGATACCGCTCACGGTGCTCGGGCCGCAGGCGGATCGTCTGGGCAACGCGTTTCATCGGGGTCCTTCCGTGAGTGTGGGCGGCGTTGCCGGACAGCCCGCCATGGGCCTGCCTGGTGACGCACTGGCGTGGCCGTCTGCACGGGGTGGGGCTTGGCACGACGCCGACGTCAGGGAACGCCGGTTGAATACGGCGGCGGCGCCGAGGGGGCGGCTGCCGCCTCACTCCTTCGTCGCGCCGGCGAGCATGCCGGACACGAGAGCGCGTTGGGAGAAGAGGAAGACGATCAGAACGGGGACGATGGTCACGAGCGTGGCCAGGGCCAGTTCGGGTCGCATGATCTGGTTGCCCGTGCCGCTGGAGGTGTTGAACAGAGGCGAGGCGGCGAGCAGGTTGTTCAGCCCCACCTGCGCCGGATATTGGGAGCTGTCGGGCAGCATCACGAACGGCAGGAAGAAGTTGTTCCAGTTGCCGACGAAGTTGAAGAAGCCGACCAGGGCGATCACGGGCTTGGCCAGCGGCATCGCGATGAGACGGAAGACCTGCCACTCCGAGCAGCCGTCGATCCGTGCGGCGGACAGCAGGTCGGAGGGGACGTTGGAGGAGAAGTAGATGTAGGTGAGGTAGACCCCGAACGGGAAGAAGGAGAAGGGCAGGATGACCGACCAGATCGTGCCGTCCAGGTGCACGGCGTTCATCCCCAGGTACAGGGGCAGCACCATCGCGGCCGTCGGCATGAGCATCACGAGCATGGTGATGGTCAGCAGCATCCGTCGCCCGATGAACTGGGTGAGAGCCAGCGCGTACCCGGCGGGGATCGACGTCACCAGGGTCACGGCCAGCGCGCCGAACGTGTAGAGCGCCGAGTTCAGCAGCCAGGTGAGGATGGCGCCGTCCTGGAACGCATAGAGGTGCTGCCAGGCGTCGGCGACCGCGCCGAGAGAGCCGAAGGAGAACGGGTTGTCCCGCACGATCTGGCCGTCGGTCTTGGTCGGGGCCAGCAGGAGCCACACCACCGGCACGCAGAAGAACAGCACGGACAGGCCCATGACGATGAGCCAGGCCAGCCGGGCGGCCAGTGAGCTTGGGCGGCGCTTCCGGCGCATGGGCTTCCTCGGGCTGGAGTGGGCGCCGGCGGTACGGGGCGGCGGGGTTCGGCGGGCTGTGGTCGTGGGAGCTGTGGTCATCCTTCGACCCTGTCGAACAGGCCGGTACGGAAGACGACGAGCGCCGCGCAGGCGAGGCCCAGGATGAGGAGGTCGACGGAGAGCGCCGCCGCGCCGTTGAAGTCGCCTGCCTGGAAGGCGTACTGGTAGGAGAGCTGGTTCGGTGACCAGCTGTCGGGGATCATGCCCCAGCTGGCGAGGGAGACCAGTTGCGGCTCGACGAAGAGCTGGGTGCCGGCCGCGAAGGCCAGGATCAGCATGTACGCGATCCACTTGGTGATCATCGGGATCTGGATGCGAAGGGCGATCTGGAGCGTGCTGGCGCCATCGATGCGAGCGGCCTCCAGGATCTCGTCCGGGATGCTGTTGAGCGCGCCGTACATCACCACGATCCAGCCGCCGGCCCCGGTCCAGAACGCGATGACGGTGAAAAGCACCGGCAGGTGTCCGGGGGCGTTGACCTGGGCGAGGGTGTTCCAGCCGAAGCTCTTCAGCAGCCAGCCGACGGGGCTGGCCGCCGGGTCGAGGAGGATCAGGAAGAGCAGTACGCTCGCCACTCCGGCGAGGGCTCCCGGCAGGTAGAACAGGAACCGCAGGCTGGTGGAGGCCCTGCGCATGCGGCCGTGCAGCATCAGGGAGAGCAGCACCACCAGGATCATCAGGCTGGCCAGCCAGACCACCAGGTACAGGCCGATGTGGAGGAAGGCCGGTCCGAAGCGGTAGTCGGTGAACGTCCGGGTGAAGTTGCCGAGTCCGACGAGCTGGTTGCGGGAGTTGGACAGCGCCAGCCACACCGCGTAACAGGTGGGCAGGACGCCGAAGGCGAACAGGAGGAGGACGTAGCCGGAGACGAAGACGTAGCCGGCTCGTCCGACCGGATTGCGGGCCGAGCGGCCGCCGCGGCGGCCGCTTTGCTCCGTTGCGAGGTGGGTGGTCATCGGTCCGCTTCGCTAGTTGACGGTGTAGCCGAGGGACTTGGCCTTGTTGGTGATGGCCGTCTGCCAGGTGTCCAGGGTGTCGGTGAGGGTCTTGCCGGAGTTCAGGGCGGGGACCACCGTGGAGGAGTAGATGGCTTCCTGGCTGTACTGGGTGGCGGACCAGCCAGGCCAGATCAGTTCCGCGGATTCCTTGAAGACGGGGCTGACGTCCTCGGCGAAGTAGCCGGTCTTCTTCTGGTTGGCGAGCCAGGTGACCGCGGCCTTCTTGTACGCGGGGTAGGTGCCCGCGGTGCCCTGGTAGGCGTCGGAGGTTGTCATCCAGGTGACCAGGTCGGCGGCCGCCTTGAGGTTCTTGCTGTGGGAGGAGACGAACCACAGTCCGCCGCCGACGTTGCCGGTGTAGTTCTTGGCGTCGCCCTCGAACTTCAGCGGGGAGGCGGCGGCGATCTGTCCCTTGGGGGTCTTGAAGGTGGAGTTGAAGAGCACCTGGCCGAACCAGGAGGGGCCGGGGAGCATCAGAACCTTGCTCGCCTGGTTCTTGATGAAGCCTGCGCTGAAGACGGTGTCCTTGGAGACCGAGCCCTTGGCGATCAAGGTGTCGAGCAGCTTGGCCATCCGGGTGCACTTGGGGTCTTGCAGGTTCACGGTGACCTGCTTGGCACCGGTCGTGGTGCTGGCGGTGCACTGGCTGGCCCAGAAGTACACCTCAGGAGTCCAGGCGTCTCCGGCGGTTCCGACCAGGTAACCGGGGTGTTCCTCGGCTACCTTCTCGCCGAGTGCCTGGTACTCCTCCCAGGTGGTCGGGACTTTGTACCCGAACTTGTCCATGAGGGACTTGTTGTACCAGAGCACGTTCTGGGCCAGGTCGTTGCGCAGGCAGTAGGTGTTGCCGTTGAAGACGCACGGGTCCAGGGCGCCGTCGGAGAAGCCGTCGAGGGTGGTCTTCGGGATGATGTCCCGGTTGACGGGGGCGGCGTAGGGCGTCTTGCCCTGGGAGGCCCAGGTGCCGTCGTTGACGTTGGCGCTGAATGCGACGTCGGGCCAGCCGCTGCCGGTCCGGTCGAACAGCTGGACCTTGGTCTGCAGATCGTTGGCGCCGTTGGCGTCCCCGCTGTACGTGACGATCTTGATCTTCACGTTCGGGTGCGCCTTCTGGTACGCCTGCACGCCAGGAACGCGGGTGGCGTCCGCCCAGACCGTGATCTCACTGCCCTGCTGCTGAGCCACGGGCTTGAAGGCCGCCGGGGAGGAAGTCGCGGGGGGTGTGGGGTCCGCGCTGCCGCAGGCGGCGAGCGCGAGCAGGGAGACGGCGCCCAGGACGGCGACGGCCGTGTGCCTGAGCCGGCGGCGGGAGGAAACCGGAACGTCGTCGTTCATGACTGACCTCAGATCTTGGGAAATGACGCACAGCGGGAGAGGTGCCGCGTTCGGGGTGTTCGAGACAGGCCATCGGGCCTGGGGGTCCGGTCATCAGGCCCGGGGCGGGGTGATGGTCTCCTTGTCGACAAATCCCTGAAGGACGGGAGGGTAGTCCAGACCCGCCGGAAGGGCGACGCCCGGACCGGTGGGGGCATGGACGAGGCCGTGGGCGTCGATGCCGCTCTCGCGGCTGATGGGATTACCCATGACCAGCGACTCGTAGTAGGTGGTGTTCGAGATGGCCATGCACAGGTGCCGGTTGGGGATCTCCGGCCCGTGCACCTCGGCGCGCAGCCGGTAGGCGTCGGCGAGGTGGGCGGTGCGCATCGCGCCGGTGAAGCCGCCGCGCAGTTGGGTGGAGGCGCGGACTCCGAAGGTGGCGGCGCCCGCCTGGATGAAATCGGCCGAGTTCATGTGCGCCCCGTCGGAGGTCTCGGCCACGAGGAGGGGAACGGCCACCGCGTCGGCGAGGCGCTTGTACGCGGTGACACTGAACTCCCTCATCGGCTCCTCGTACCAGAGGTAGCCGACGTCCGAGAGAGCGTGCCCGAGATGGATCGCGTCGGGGAGGTCGAAGCCCGCCGACCCGTCGAACATCAGTGGGACGTCATCCCCCACGTGCTCGCGCAATGCCACCGACAGGCGGGCGTCGCGGCGGGCGTCACCCCAGGCGTGGAGCTTGATGGCGGGGTAGCCGAGCTCCAGGGCCTGGTCGGCGATGTCCAGGTACTCCTCGACCGAGGAGTAGGTGACAGTGGAGGCGTAGGCGGGTATCGAGGTGCGGAAACCGCCGAGCATCTGCCAGGTGGGCCGGTCGGCGAGTCGTCCGGCCAGGTCCCACAGTGCGGTGTCGACCAACCCCAGCAGGTAGAGCGGGAGCTCCTCCGTGCGGTCCAGCTCCCACATGCGGTGCCAGAGCCATTCCCGCTGCAGGGGATCGTGCCCCACCAGCTCCTTGCGCAGTACGCGGTCCAGCAGATCCGCCAGGATGACACCGCTGCCACGCCGGGGGGACATCGCCACCCCCTCGACCCCTTCGTCCGTGCAGATGCGCAGCACCGCGGCCTCGCCCTCCGACGGGCTGCCCAGGAGTCCGTCCCGCCAGACGAAGGGCGGACTGACTCCCGGCACCCGGACCGGATGGCACTCGACTTCGGTAATGCGCACGGCTTGCACCCCTTGTGGCGGGAAGTACTGAGGCGAAATTTTCGTGTAACGTAAGTCGTCATACGAATGCTGTCAAGAAGTTCCGCGCAGTAGACTCGCCGCCATCGGCACGCATCAGCAAGGGGGCCCGCATGGCCAAGGACAGCACCGGAAGAACAGGGGAGCCTCCCGTTCTCAAGCCCTGGCCCAAGCGTCCGGCCCGACTGGCGCAGGCCGTCATGGAGAGCCTGACCGACACGATCGTGTCGGGCGCCATTCCTCCAGGATCGACCCTGCCGGTGGAACCCGAGCTCTGCGAGACGTTCGGCGTCAGCCGAATCACCATCCGCGAGGCAGTCAAGTCCCTGGAGGCCAAGGGGCTGGTCCAGGCCCGGCAGGGCTACGGCACCACCGTCACCCCACCCGAGGAATGGAACCTCCTCGACCCCGCCGTGCTCGCCGCGACCGTCCAGCATGACGACCAGCTCGTCGTCCTCGACCAGTTGGTCGACATCCGGTCGACGCTGGAAGCCCAGATGACAGCCCAGGCCGCGGAGCTGGCCACCGACGACGACCTGCGAGCCATCGAGCGGCTGCTCGCCCGGCTCGATGAGGAGACCGCCGTCCCGGCGCGCTTCATCGAGACCGATGTGGCCTTCCACGACCGGATCATGCAGGCATCCCACAACAGGCTCGGGCGTTCCATCATCCGGATCCTCCACGCCCAGGCGCGCACGACGTTCCTGTACAACGGCACACCGGACGCGACCGCATGCGAGCAGGCCAACGCGGAGCACCGCGCGGTCGCCGAGCGGCTGCTGGCCCGGGACTCCGAGGGGGCCGCGCAAGCCATGGCGGCACACATCACGACCGCTTGGAGCCGCCGCCGCGCGCCGAACGTCGGCTCGCCCGCCTCCTGAGAGCACTCCCACCGACTCGCCCCCGAGCCAGACAAGCCGGGGGCGTTCGCATGTCCGGGTCCGGCCGAGTCGGCAGCGCGCGATCTATTGACGAAATTCATATGACGTCTAATGTTACATCGCCATCACCCCTTCCCCCCCCTTGCCTCTGGGCTCTCCCCTGCCCGCCACGAGCACCACGGGCCCCTAAACCTCCCGGAAGGTGTCACATGCGAACAACCCGTATACGTCCCGCGGTTCCTGACCGTCTCAGAGCATGGCTGGCCACAGCCGCCGTCCTCACCGCCTCGACCGCCACCGTCCTCGTCCAGGCCAGCCCCGCCTTCGCGGTCGGCACGACGTTCTACGCCTCACCGAGCGGCTCCGGCACCGCCTGCTCCTCGAGCCGGCCGTGCTCCGTCACCCAGGCCAAGAGCAAAGTGCGGGCGACCAACAACTCCATGAAAGGTGACATCACCGTCGAGCTCGCCGACGGCACCTACCGGCTCTCCGCGCCGCTCACCTTCACCTCGGCGGACTCCGGCACAGGCGGCCACACGGTGAA
>NZ_JACHCX010000018.1:0-170792 GCF_014207295.1 Streptomyces sp. AK010 | reverse complement strand
AACGAACTGAACGTCCGAACCCTCCCTCGGCGACACCGACACCATGCCTGATCAGCGGAAACTCAACGATCGCGTCCGGAAAGACAACGGCTTCTGAGACTGGTCCATGTGCCTCTGGCCTTCATTTTCGCAGTCCGGGAGGGGCCGGGCCAGTTGTCGACCTTGCTGGTTGTCGAGTGATGCACACCCCTAGACATCCGATCTATAGCGCGGCGACGATGTTCCAGCCGTCGATTGGTGTCGATGTGGCGACGCCTCCTTCCGTGAAAGAGCCGATGAATGGGCCGGGAGATCTCACCGTGGTCAAAGAATCCCAACCGCAGCGACGCAGCCTTCTCAAGTTCGGCGGCGGCCTCGCCCTCGCGCCGGTGGTCTCACGAGTGACCGGCACCTCTCTGGGAGGGCAGGCTGTCGCCGCGGAGGCCGGGGTGCCCGCGGCCTTCCGGTGGCCCACCCTGTCGCGCGAGGCGCTGACCTACTCCGTACCTGCCGCGGACTGGCAGTCACAGGCCCTGCCCATCGGCAACGGCCGGCTCGGCGCCATGCTCTTCGCCGATCCCCACGAGGAGCGTATCCAGTTCAACGAGCAGAGCCTGTGGGGCGGGGTCAACGACTACGACAACGCCCTGGCGGGCAAGCCGGACAGCGCATTCGACACCGGCATGACCGGCTTCGGCTCGTACCGGAACTTCGGTGACGTCGTCGTCACCTTCGCTCCCCGGACGAGCCCGAAGGTCACCGCTCCCGGAGGTCCGTACAGCAGCAGCTCGTCGGAGGGCGTCGACAAGAGTCATGACGGTGAGTCGCGTACCAAGTGGTGCATCGAGGGGCCGGGCCCGAAGGTGCAGTGGCAGGTCGAGCTGCCCGCCCCCGCGGCGGTCGCGTCGTACCGGCTGACGAGTGCCGACGACGTACCGCAGCGCGACCCGCAGGAGTGGACGTTCTCCGGTTCCACCGACGGCACCGCCTGGACCACGCTCGACAGACGTACTCTGGACGCGCCCTTCGAAAACCGTTTCCAGACCAAGGAGTTCACCTGCGCCGAGAGCGCGGCCTACCGCTTCTACCGCTTCGACTTCACACCGAAAGCGGGGGTCGGTCACTTCCAGGTGAGCGAGATCGGCCTGGCCGGCGTCGACCTCGGCGCGGACGGGGTGATGTACCTGTCGTCGCCGAGCGGGCACTCCAGGGGATCCGGCACCGGGGCACGGTCGCGGGCCACGGGCATCTCGAGTTCGGTGGACCGCGATCCCGCCACGGTCTGGCGGGTCGAACCGGTAGCGCCGGAGGTCGTGTGGCAGGCCGACCTGCCCCGCGCGGTCGCCGTCACCTCGTACACCCTGACGGCGGCCCCGGACCGCCCGAAGGACGATCCCAGGCGATGGCGGCTGGAAGCGTCGCAGGACGGGCAGGCCTGGACGACCCTCGACACGCAGAACCCCGCGGCTCCCTTCGCCGGGCGCGGTGAGACCCGGACCTTCCGGATCACCAACAGCACCGCCTACCGCGCCTACCGGCTCACCCTGACACCCCGCGCGTCGTCCGACGGCATCCAGATCGCAAAGATCGCGCTGGAGGGCAAGGGCTTCGACACACGCACCCTGCGGACGGTCGTCGACTACCGGCGCTCCCTCGACTTCGTGAAGGGCCTCCACGTCACCCGCTTCGGCGCGCCGGGACGGCGCGTCCTGCGAGAGGCCTTCGCCGGCCGCTCCGCGGACGTCATGGTCTTCCGGTACACCGCGGAGCGCGCCGGGGACCTCTCTGGGGCGATAGCGCTGACGTCCGCACAGGACGAGGCCCCGACGACCGTCGACGCCGCCGCGGGGCGGATCGCCTTCAGCGGTGTCATGGGCAACGGCCTCAAGCACGCGTGCGCCGTCCAGGCGGTGCACACCGACGGCGACCTCCACGCAGACGGGCAGGTGCTCCGGTTCAGCGGCTGCACGACCCTGACCCTGTTCCTCGACGCCCGCACCGACTACAAGCTCGACGCCGCCGCCGGATGGCGCGGGGCCGATCCGGCACCGCTCGTCGCCAGGACACTCGGCAAGGCAGCCGCCCGGCCCTACAAAGGACTGCGCGACGAGCACACCGCCGAAGTCGGTGCCCTGATGAAACGCGTCGCCGTCGACTGGGGCACCTCCGGCGCCGCCGTCACGGCAATGCCGACCGACGCCCGGCTGGCCCGCTACGCGGCCGGCGCGGCGGACCCGACACTCGAGCAGACGATGTTCGACTACGGCCGCTACCTGCTGATCAGCTCCTCCCGCCCGAACGGCCTGCCCGCCAACCTCCAGGGCCTGTGGAACGACAGCAACCAGCCCGCCTGGGCTTCGGACTACCACACCAACATCAATGTGCAGATGAACTACTGGGGTGCCGAGACGACGAACCTGCCGGAGTGCCACGAGGCACTCGTCCGGTTCGTGGAGCAGGTGGCGGTGCCCAGCCGCGTGGCGACCCGTAACGCCTTCGGCAAGGACACCCGGGGCTGGACCGCCCGCACCAGCCAGAGCGTCTTCGGCGGCAACGCCTGGGAGTGGAACACTGTCGCGAGTGCCTGGTACGCGCAACACCTGTACGAGCACTGGGCGTTCACCCAGGACCTGGACTACCTCCGGACCGTCGCCCATCCGATGATCAAGGAGATCTGCCAGTTCTGGGAGGACCACCTCAGGGAACGCGAGGACGGACTCCTCGTCGCCCCCAACGGCTGGTCCCCCGAGCACGGGCCGCGCGAGGACGGCGTCATGTACGACCAGCAGATCATCTGGGACCTGTTCCAGAACTACCTCGACTGCGAAGCGGTACTCGAGGCGGACCCCGCCTACCGGGCCAGGATCGCGGACCTGCAGGCCCGCCTCGCACCGAACAAGATCGGCAAGTGGGGCCAACTGCAGGAGTGGCAGGAGGACATCGACAGCCCCACCGACATCCACCGCCACACGTCGCACCTCTTCGCCGTCTACCCGGGACGCCAGATCACCCCCGGCACGCCGGACTTCGCGGCCGCCGCCCTCGTCTCCCTCAAGGCGCGGTGCGGCGAGAAGGAAGGCGTCCCGTTCACGGCCGGGACGGTGTCGGGCGACAGCCGCCGCTCCTGGACCTGGCCCTGGCGGGCGGCCCTCTTCGCCCGCCTGGGCGACGGGCAGCGCGCCCGGATCATGCTGCGCGGGCTCCTGACCTACAACACGCTGCCCAACCTGTTCTGCAACCACCCGCCCTTCCAGATGGACGGCAACCTCGGCATCTCCGGCGCCGTGGCGGAGATGCTGCTGCGGAGCCACGACGGCGTCATCCACCTGCTGCCCGCCCTGCCGGACGACTGGAAGGCCAGGGGCTCCTTCACCGGACTCCGCGCCCGGGGCGGCTACGAGGTCGACTGCACGTGGCGCAACGGCAAGGTCACGTCGTACACCGTCACGGCCGACCGGGCCCGGAACCGGAGCAAGGTCACCGTGCGGGTGAACGGCACCGACAGGAAGGTGACGCCGGCCAAGCCCTGACCGCAGGAGCCGGAGGGGAACAGCTTTCCCACCGCTGTTCCACGGCCGTTCACAGCCGTCCCCCGCGCCGAGGTCTGCGAGGATCGCGGTGAACGGGTGTCTTCGCCCACCTGCACGAGTTCCGGAGGGACGGCGATCCACCCCTTCACCGCCCCGGCCCGCGCCCGCGCCACGGGCGGCCGGCACAGCACGACGGGACCGGGCCCGGCCACGGCGGAACCGGGCCGGCCCGTCATCACGCCACCGACCCCGGCCACGGCGGTATCGGGGAAGCCGCGCAGGCCCACCGTCCGGCTCGTTGCCGCCGTGAGTGCGGCGCTGGTGCTGGCGTTGGCCGCCTGCGGCCCGAGCGGCTCCGACGACCGGGGTGCCGGGGACCGCGACGCCAGGTACAGGCGCGTCGTCGAAGACCCGCATCCGCGCCCCGCCGACGTCATCGAGGCGGCCGGGGCCCCCACGGGAGTGGCCCGCGCGGACGACGGCTCACTGCTCCTGACCTTCGACGCCGGCAACGTCGAGGACGACGAGGGGCCGGCCGCCTCCGGCCTGGCGCATCGTCGGCCCCGACGGCCGTACGGTCGCCGAGCACGCGGAACACGGGGACGCGGAGGCGGTGCGCGCCGAGTTCAAGGGGGCGCCCAGGGGCTTCGTGCGGGTGCCGACCGGTCCCCGGACTCGCGGACCGGCGCGGCGCCCTCCGCGTCCGGCGCATCCTCGCCCAGTGCCCCCGGTGCCCCGCCCTACGGGGAACCCGGCGTCGGCGACGGCGCCCCGCACCACAACGAGAACAACGCCTACCGCCGCGAGGGCGGCATGGCACCGGCCCACGAGAAGGACGCCCGGCGGCAGGCCGACCGCATCCGCCCGGTGCTGAAGCGGCTGTGGGAGGAACGCGAGTGGGACCCCGCTACCGTCCGGGCCGCCCTGCTCCGGCTCGGCTACGAGGAGGAGCGCGTCACGAAGGGCGGCAGGCGCCTCGGCGGCACGCTCACCGTCACGGGGATGCTCGCGCGCTGGAAGGACGACGGCTACGTCACGCCCGAGGGGACGCGGGTCGCCCTGCGCGTGCACGACGACGCCTGTGTGTCGGCGTTCGTGCAGAAGTCGAACGTCGAGGTGCGGACGAACGGCCCGTACCCGGAGACGGGCTGCTTCGAGCCGCCGTACGGCCACTGAGAGGGCCGGGGCGCCTCTTCGCCGCAAGCGATTTCTCTGTCCGTGTCATGTTTCGTTCCGACGTGAGCGCGGCACTCGGTAATCCGCGAGCGTGCCCCTGAGGTGACCGTCGCTGGATGCGGCGTGCCTGACACGCGCCAGGATCCGGCCCGGTTCCGCCGGGCGGAACAGAGGGTGCGCGCCAGGATCCGGCCCGGTTCCGCCGGGCGGAACAGAGGGTGGTCGATGACGACGATCGGCGTGGAAGAGGAGTACCTGCTGCTCGACCCGGTCACGGGCCTGCCGGTACCTCAGGCGGACAAAGTGCGCGCCACGGCGGGCCTGGGGCACCTGGTGACCGACCAGGAAGTGCAGTACGAGCTGCTCCAGGCGCAGGTCGAGGTGGCCACGCCGGTCTGCGAAACCCTGGAGGAGGTCGGCGGCCATCTGCTGCGGCTGCGCCACGCCATCGGCGTCGCCGCCGATCAGCACGACTGCCGGATCGGAGTGTGCGGGACGCCGCCGGTGCGGCACGGCCGGCCCATCGCCGTCACCGACCAGGCCCGCTACCGGGCCATGGTGACCCAGGCGCCGCAACTCGTGGCGGAGCAGCTCGTCAACGGCACGCACGTGCATGTGGCCGTACCCGACCGGGAAGCGGGCGTGCAGGTCCTGAACCGGATCCGCTCCCGGCTCCCGACGCTGACCGCCATGTCGGCGAACTCGCCCCTCTGGGACGGCCACGACACGGGCTTCGCGAGCTGGCGCACGGTGATCTTCAGCCGGTGGCCGGTCAGCGGCATGCCCCCCACCTTCCACGACGCCGAGGACTACGACCGGCGCGTGGCGCGGCTGCTGGAGTCCGGCCTGGTCTCCGACGTCGGCCAGCTCTACTGGCAGGCACGCCTCTCGGCCACCTACCCGACCATCGAGGTACGGTGCCTGGACGTCCAGCTGCGCGCGGACGAGGCGGTCATGCTCGCCGCTCTCGTCCGGGCCCTGGTGGAGACCGCCCTGGCGGAAGCCGCCGCCGACACACCCCTGCCGGACTGCGCGCCGGAACTGCTCCAGGCCGCCATGTGGCACGCCGCCCGGCATGGACTCGGCGACACCCTCGTCGACCCGGGCGGCACACCGCACCGGGCCGGCGACGTGCTCTACGAGTTCCTGCGGTACCTCGCTCCCGCCCTCGACGCATCCGGCGACTCCCGGCAGGTCACCTCCCTGATCCACCGGCTGCTGCAGGACGGGACCGGCGCGGACCGGCAGCGCGCCGCCCTCGCCCAGGGCGGTCTGCGCGCGGTCACCGAACTGGTCAGCGGCCAGAGCACGATGCCCTGACGCCGCGGATCCGCTCCTCAGGCCGTCGCGGCGCACGCGGCGCAGACGGCGGTGTCCACGCGCGTGTGGACGACCAGTCGCGTGCCGCCGGCGTCGGCGTCCGCATCGAGCGCGCGTTGGATGGGCGCGCTGTGCGGGGCCACTGACATCAGCGTGCCCGGCCCGCCGCACAGGCGGTGGACCCGGGGCACCACGCTGACCACCACGCCCCGGGCGGCCGGCTCGTCGAGGACGATGACGACGGGTGCCGGCCGGTAGGCCTGGACGAGGTCGCTGATCTTCGCGACGAGCGTGGCGCGCCCGCCGACGCCGGGGACCTCGTGGACCGCTGCTCATCGCCGGGGTGAGCGCAAGGCCCCCCGGGGAACCGGCCTACGACTGCTGCCTGCGCACCATCTCGTTGATCCAGACGGGCGCGTACGGCGAGGTGCAGCCCGGGGACGTGGGGTAGTCCTTGAGCACCTCCAGGCGCTCACCGATGTCGAGCGCCCTGGCCCGGAACTCGGGATGCTCGATGCCGATGCAGGCCAGGCAGTGGTTCATCGCCCACCGCAGTCGGTCCGGGGCGTCCTTCATGTCCGCCTCGACAGGACCTCCTCGTCCGCCGACAGGGAACCCAGTACGTCGGCGGCGGCGATCGGTACCGCGTCGAACTCCGCGCTGCCGCCCGCCGCCAGCCGCTGGCCGAAGGGGTCGGCGTCACCGTCGACGACCACCCCCGGGAGGGCCGGATCGACCACGAGCACGAGGGGTTCGCCGGTACCGGCCCGCACCGCCCGTACGGCGAGCCGGTCTGCGGCCAGGACACCGGCGGCGTAGCTCTGCCGGCCGTTCAGCACATACCCCCGCGTGTCCTTGGTGAGCATCAGCGCCGGTTCCTGGCGAGGGTGCCGACGTCCAGGTGTGGATCCCCGGCAGCAGCGGAGGGGAGAGCGCCGAGGTCGCCGGCCGCAACGGGCTGCGCTTCACCGCCAACTACCACGTCAGCCCGGCCACCGTCCTCGAAGCGGCCGAGGGCTACCGGGCCGCGTTCCAGCCGTCCGACCACCTCGACAAGCCCTACGTCAGCGTCTCCGCCGACGTCGTCGTCGCTGAGGACGACGAGACCGCCCGCGAACTGGCCACCGGCTACGGCCCGTGGGTCCGCAGCATCCGCACCGCCGAGGGCGCGATCCCCTTCCCCACCCCGCAGCAGGCCCGTGCCCACCCCTGGACCGAGCGGGACCGTGCCCTGGTCGCCGACCGCGTCGACACCCGGTTCGTGGGCTCGCCCGGCCGCGTCGCCGACCGGCTCGAACAACTGCGGGAGGCCACCGGCGCCGACGAGCTGATCATCACGACCATCACACACGGCCACGCCGACCGGGTGCGCTCCTACCGGCTCCTGGCGGAGGAGTGGCAACGCCGGAGACTCGTGAACAGCACTCAGTAGCTGTCGTAGACGGGCTTGCCCGTCGGACGGTAGACGCCGACGACGGTGCCGCTCTTCGTTGGCCCGGCCGCCTCGGCCGACCTGCGAGCCTGGTGCGGCCTGGCCGGGCTGCCCGGCGCGGTCTCCGCCGTGCGCGGGGAACTCGTCGCCTTCCGCGACGAGCGCGGCCGCGAACTGCCCGACCTCCCCGACGCTCCTCGCCCCGACCCCGACACCCCGGCACCTGTACGGTTCCTGCCGGCGTTCGACAACGCGATCCTCGGCTACCACGACCGCGGCCGGATCATCGACGACGACCACCGCCCTCTGTCCGTGGCCGGCGAACGTGTCGTCCTGGTCGACGGCAGGGTGGCCGCTACCTGGACCGTCGAGACGGACACGGTGCTCGTCACCCCGCTGCGCCGCTTCTCCCGGACCGACCGCACGAGTGTCGCCGAGGAGGGACGGGCGATGGCGTCCTTCCTCTCCGGCGACGGGAGCGACCGGGTACGGATCGAGGCCTCTCCCGTCTGAGCCACGCCCTCACGTGGTCGGAACGATCTGCCGGCGTTGATCGGCGAGCGTTCACGGCTGGCAGGCGCACACTGGAAGGGTGCTGCCGGTGCTCACGAGGGGGTGTCGGCCCGTGAAAACGTCAGAGCGTATGACCGTACGGTGGTGGCGGTGGCGTCGCAACGTGCTCAAACGGCGCGTCGACGTCGTCGAAGCCTGGGTCGTGCTGGCCGGGTGGGTGCTCGCCCTGGTGGGCGGAGTGGTCGCCGGGCTGGTGGCGGCGGGCACGGTCGAGCAGGCCGTCGAACGGCAGCGGGCCGAGAGCCGCCAGGTCCCGGCGGTGGTCGTCAAGGACGCACCCGGCCCGCCGTCGGCCGGTGCGGCGAGCGACCACCGGGTGTGGGGCAAGGTGCGGTGGACCGCGCCGGACGGCTCGACCCACCGGGACGAGGCCCGGGTACCACCCAGGGCCCCTGCCGGGAGCACCCTCTCCGTGTGGGTGGACCGGAGCGGTGACCTTACGACGCCTCCGGTGTCCAGTGGCGAGGCCTGGCTGCACACCGCCATGGGCGGTGCGCTCGCCGGGGTCTTCGCCGGCAGTGCGGTACTGGGAGCCACCTGGCTGACCCGCCTGGTCCTCGACCGGCGGCGCATGGCTCAGTGGGACGCCGAGTGGGAGCGGATCGACACGAGAAGGGGCTGGAAGACGGGCTGACGGGTCACCCCGAGACCGATCTCGGGGCGGGCCGCCCTCGCGGTTCGACAGGCTGGTGATCCAACGTCCGCAGGGCGTCCCCTCACGCGTACCGGCACTTCAGCGCATCCGCCTCTGCCTGCTCGATGGCCTCGGTCGTCAGCTCCGGCATCCGCAGCTGGGCCGGCGTCACCTCGGCCGAGGTCGGCCGGGCGTCCGCCGGAAGCCACTGCTCCGGCTTCCGGGCCCCGCCGCGCGGAAGCGACTTGGGGCAGTGCGGGTAGACCTCCTCGATCCCCAGCACCAGCGCACTGGCCGGCGGTTTGCCCACGGCGGTCAACTGCGACAGCAACTCCGGACGGGTGGAGACGCAGGCCCGGCCGTTCATCCGGAGCGTCGTGGTGCGCCCCGGGATGATGAACAGCAGCCCGGCCCGCCCGGTGGCGATGACGTTCTGCCAGGTGTCCAGACGCTCGTTTCCGGTCGCGTCCGGTATCGCCACCGTCGGCGCGCCCAGGACGGCGACGAACCCGGCGGGGCCGCCGCGCGGGGAAACTTCACAGTTGCCTTCGGCGTCCGCGCCGGCGACCAGGACCAGCGAGGCGCAGCCGATCAATCGCCGGGTCCGCTCGGTGAGTTCGGTCATCTGCTTGCGCATGGCCGTGTCCGCGGGCAGTTCGTAGACCCGGCGCAACGCGTCCTGGTCGGCCACGGCGTCGAGGCGGAGCGAGCCGAAGGCACTGCCGGCAAGGGATGTCGTCATGCCCCTGAAGCTAACTGGCCGACTCATGACCGGTCTTGAGCGGTGAGTGACCGATCGCGGGCCGGTCCATCGGGGGCCGGGTCATCGGGGGCCGGGTCACTCAAAGGCTGTCCCGCGATTCCTGACCGCTCGGAAGGCGGTGACGCGTCGCGGTCGGCGGTCCGTCAGAGGTCGTACGGCTTCTCCGTGCTCCGATTCAGCACGTCGGCCTCCTTCCAGCTGAACTGCGGCTTCTCGCCCTCGGGGCGGACGGAGTAGAGGGGGCCGTTGTGACCGTCGTCTCCGCGCAGCGCGATGGCGAAGGACTGCGCCGTGTGGTTCTGCGAGCCGTAGGTAACAGGACAACTGGGCGCAGGCGCACCGGTGTTCACGCCGTGCCGGTCAGTCGTGCAGCGGCTCCGGTTGCCGCGCCACGAGGGAGGGCAGCCGTGCGCTACCGGGAGGGCAGCGCGACCGGGGACGCAGAGGGGAGGGGCGTGGCAGTGGGCAGCCGTGCCGTGGCCCCCTCGACCTGCCGCACCGAGTTCTCACCGGGCCGGTGGCCCGTGCCCGCGCCGGTGGACAGCTGGGACCAGGCCCCCAGAGCCAGGGCGACGGCAGCCGCGGTGGCGACGACCCGACCGGCGCGCCGGACCTTGGACCGGCGGTCCAGGTCCCGCCACGCCACACGGACCCACAGGTCCTCCGGCAGCCACAGGTCACCGACGGCGTGCGGGGGCTGGAGCTGCCGGCCCGCCGCCCGCTCCTTCGCGGAGGGTTCCCTGGGGGCGGAGAGCCGTATGGCGGACTCGCTGTCCGTGAGGAACCTCAGCCACACCTCGTCGGGGACCGGGGGAACGCCGTACGGCTCGCGGGGAGCTCCCCGCCCGTCCGGCTCTTCGGTGGTCACGTCCCGTCATCCCCTTTCCGGCCGTCGGCCTGATCCTTGCGCAGCGCAAGATCAGTATGCCGCCCGGCTGCCGGAGCCGCCCCCTCGTCCGGGCCCGCACCGCGCGTCCGAGACCGGTTTGGAACGTGCCGTACGGCGGGAGCGCCCGACCGCGCTCCCGCCGCACGGGTCAGACCCCGGCGGGCAGGACGTGGTCGCCGACCTTGTCGGTGCTCAGGCACAGGGAGCAGACGACCGCGTCGTGCGTGCGGCAGGCCGCCACGTCCGGCCGCTCGAACTGCTGCCGGCACACATGGCACTCGTAGGCGACCGCGCTGGGGTTGCCGTCCTCGTCCAGCAGGGGCTCGGCGACGCCGTCGTCGGTGCGGCGCAGGTAGTACCGGCCTTTGGTGATCACGGCCATCAGCGGCGTGAGGACGAAGGCGATGACGGCCGCGGCGACGGGGGAGTACGGCTGGAGCGCGTCGCCGAGGGCGTGGAAGTACATGGCGATGGACAGCCCCGAGGCGGCGACGAAGGAGACGACCCCGACGGGGTTGACGGCGTAGAGCATGCCGCGGCGGAACTCGGGGGCGTGCGGGGACAGCTTCAGCACGTACTTGTTGATGCCGATGTCGGTGGCCACCGTGACCACCCAGGCGATCGCGCAGTTCGAGTAGAAGCCCAGGATGCTGTTGAGGAAACTGAACATGTCGGCCTCCATCAGGGCCAGCGCGAAGCCCAGGTTGACCAGCACGAAGACCATCCGGCCCGGGTAGCGCCGGGTGACCCGGGTGAAGGAGTTGGTCCAGGCGAGCGAGCCCGAGTACGCGTTCGTCACGTTGATCTTGATCTGGCTGATCACGACCAGCACCACGGCGAGGGGAACGACGAGCCACGACGGCATCATCGCGTCGAAGGCGCCCTTGAACTGCTGGATCGGCTCGGGCGCGGCGGAGGCACCGACCTCGGCGATGATGTACACCGCGAGGAACACGCCGATGGCCTGCTTCAGCGCGCCCAGCACGACCCAGCCCGGGCCGGCCATCACCACGGCCGTCCACCAACTGAGCTTGTTCGCCTCGGTCTTGGGCGGCATGAAGCGCAAGTAGTCGATCTGCTCGCCGATCTGCGCGATCAGCGACAGGCACACGCCCGCGCCGAGCAGCACGGAGGCCGTGTTGATGCCGCCGTCCCCGTCGGTTCCCGCGTAGGCGAGGAAGCGGTCGACGGTGCCCGGGTCGGTGGCGACCAGGTAGACCAGCGGGCCGACCATCAGCAGCAGCCAGATCGGGGTGGTCCACACCTGCAGCTTGCTCAGCGCCGTCATGCCGTAGATCACCAAGGGGATCACCATCAGCGTGGAGACCAAGTACCCGAGCCAGAGCGGCAGTCCAAGGCCCAGCTTCAGGCCCTGCGCCATGATCGAGCCTTCGAGGGCGAAGAAGATGAAGGTGAAACTGGCAAAGATGACGCTGGTGAGGACCGAGCCGAAGTAGCCGAACCCGGAACCGCGGGTGATCAGGTCCAGGTCGATGTTGTAGCGGGCCCCGTAGTAGGCCAGCGGAAATCCGGTCACGAAGATGACGACGGCGGCGACGGCGATCGCGAGCAGCGCGTTCCCGGTGCCGTGGGCCAGGCCGATGCCGGCCCCGATGGAGAAGTCGGCCATGTAGGCGATGCCGCCGAGCGCGGTCGTCGCCACCACCATCGGGGTCCAGCGCCGGTAACTGCGCGGCGCGAAACGGAGCGTGTAGTCCTCGAGGGTCTCCTTGACGGCCTGGTCCGTGCCCGGCGCTGCCTGCTGTGCGGGTTCCGGCTCGGCGACCTCGGCCAGTCGTGGCTCGGCACTCATGCCACGCCTCCTTGCTGCGGGTTGGGGACTGACAAGGCAGGCACGGTAGGCAGCGGTCATTACCCCTAAATACTTCCTGCGTGAAGGGAATGTTTCGGTGCCATCTCACGGGTCGCCGGTGTCGGTCTACGCACCCCCAGCACGAACAGCACGTATCCCGCGTAGGACCCGGAAGCCAGCGCGGCCATCCCGAGGACCGTCGTCAGGGACGGCCACCTGAGCCGCCGCATCGCGCGGGCGAGCGGGACGAACAGCGGGAAGAGCGGGAGCAGATAACGTGAGACGTTGCCGACGTACTGCGGGGTCGTCATCACCATGAGGTACGACAGGACGGTGTGGACGACGAGTACGGCAGGCGGTCGCAGGCGCATCAGCAGCACGGTCAGCACCGGCACCATCAGCACCACGCAGACGCCGATGACGTCCTCGAAGGGCATCGCGAAGAGGTAGTCGAAGTGCCCGACGGGGGTGGACGTCAGCACGTTGAACGAGTGGACTCCCCAGTCGAACCTGTGGCCCCAGGCGCCGTCCTGGAGCTTGGAGCAGCCGTTGAGGGCGCCCATGCGGTAGTTGACCCAGGCGAGGTAGCCGAACAGGCCCAGGGGCGCGATCGCCACGACGGCCAGGGGGCGGCGAAAGCCGTCCTCACGCCGGCGCAGGGCCATGACAGCGGCGAAAGGCCAGGGCGGCCACCAGCGCGACCGCGGTGGGCCGGCAGAGCCCGGCCGCGAAGGTCAGCACTCCCGCGGTCAGCCAGCGACGGGTCATGACGGCGTGACAGGCCCACGCGGCGAGGGCCGTGTAGAGGGATTCCGAGTACCGAGACCACTCCGTGCCCGAGCCGGGCCAGACCGCCCGCAGCCCGGCCGCGACCAGACGTGAGCCGACGCGCGACATGGAGCAGCGTCGGCCAACGGGCGGCCGCGAACTCGTCGAAGCCGTCCGCCCGAACCTGCTCCATCCTCACCGTCCTGCGTCTCAGTGGCCCCCTGCACCACTCACAAGACGCCGCCCCCCGCTCCACGATGCGCGTGAAACCTGTGATGCACCTCACGTCTGTGTCCGTCCGCCGGTCCGGCTGCCGGCTCACCCCTCTGCTGCCGGTCCCGGACACGGAAAGAGGGCCCGTGCACACGCACGGGCCCTTCCAGGTTTACGCGGCCACGCCGGCCACCGGCTCTCGGAGGTCAGCCACCGCCCGGGCCGCCGCTGCCGAACGAACCACTGCTGCCCTCGTTCCAGCGAGGGCGCTCCTGCGACGCGCTCGTCCGGTCGCTCATGGTGCCGTGCCCCTTCAGCTGGTGCGGGGTCAGGCGCTCGTCGCTCCGGGGGACCTCCTCGGGCTCCCGGCGCTCACTCGTCTCGCGGACCGGGCCCCCCTCGGGCAGCCGCGGCTGCTCGTCCGGGCGCGGTGTGGGCAGCTCCCTGCGCTTGCCGCGCACGCCGAGGGCGAAGGCTCCCAGCAGCAGGGCCACGACCACCACACCCGCCACGACCAGCCCGATGCCGACGGCGCCGCTGCCCGCGGCCATCTCCATCCATGCGCTCTTCATGGCACGCGGGTACCCCGGGTCCCCTCCGTGAACCTGCCGGACACGCGCGACGCCCGCCGCGCCGCACGGAACCCCGGTGCACCGCAGGAACACCTGGGAACCCCGGTGCGCCGCAGGAACACCTGGGAACCCCGGTGCGCCGCACGGAACCCCGGCGCACCGGGCAGCCCAGGGTTTGACCGGGGTCGACCGGGGCTACCCGCGCGGTGTGACTTCGACGACATCCCAGCAGGAGCTGTTCCGGTTCCTGGAGGACCGTTTCGCCTGTGCGCAGGCGTGCACGGAGTGCGCGCGGGCGTGCGCGCTGCGCGCAAGCCTCGTGGATCCCGACGGCACCGAGAACCAGGAACTCGTACGACGCAAGGGCATCATGTGCGCGGAGGTCTGCGACGCGACCTGCCGTGTGCTGTCCGAGCAGAACCAGGTGGACGAGAGCACCATCCGAGTCCAGGTGGAGTGGTGCCGGACCGTGTGCCTGGAGGCCGCCCACGTCTTCGACCGGCAACCTGGGGCGGAGGACTCGGCGGCGGCGTGCCGCGCCTGTGCACGGGCGTGCACGGACTTCCTCGCCACGCTGAACTGACCGACGCCATTCACAATTTCTGAAACACGTTCTACGGTGTGCGCCGACAGGACCGGCCTTGGGAGCCTGGAGGCGCCGTGCACCTCGAATACACGCCCGAGCAGCAGCGGCTGCGCACCGAACTGCGGTCCTACTTCGCCGAGCTCGTCCCGGACCACGCCTACGCCCGGCACGGCGACCCGGCCGCCCAGAAGCGGTTCTACCGCGAGACCATCCGCAGGCTCGGCGCGGACGGCTGGCTCGGCGTGGGCTGGCCGAAGGAGTACGGCGGGCGCGGCCTGACGGCCATGGAGCAGTTCATCTTCTTCGACGAGGCCGCCCAGGCCGGTGTCCCGCTGCCGCTGATGGCGCTGAACACCGTCGGCCCGACGATCATGCAGTACGGCACCGACGAGCAGAAGGCGTACTTCCTGCCGAGGATCCTCTCCGGCGAGATCGACTTCGCCATCGGCTACAGCGAGCCCGGCGCCGGCACCGACCTCGCGTCCTTGCGCACCAGGGCGGTACGGGAGGGCGACGCGTACGTCGTCGACGGCCAGAAGATCTGGACGACCAACGGGGACACGGCCGACTGGGTGTGGCTTGCGGTCCGCACCGACCCGGACGCCCCACCGCACAAGGGCATCACCATGCTCCTGGTGCCGACGACCGACCCGGGCTACTCCTGCACCCTGATCAACACCCTCGCCTCGCACGACACCACCGCCAGCTACTACGAGAACGTCCGCGTCCCCGTCTCCCGCCGGGTCGGTGCCGAGAACCAGGGCTGGCGGCTGATCACCAACCAGCTCAACCACGAGCGCGTGACCCTGGCCGCCCACGGCACCATGGCGATCCGCGCCCTGCACGACGTGCAGCGCTGGGCGATGGAGACCAAGCTCGCCGACGGCCGGCGCGTCGTCGACCTGCCCTGGGTGCGCCGCCTGCTGGCCCGCACCCACGCCCGGCTGGACGCGCTCAAGCTGCTCAACTGGCAGATGGTCGGCGCCGTCCAGGACGGCACCCTCACCCCCCAGGACGCCTCCGCCGTCAAGGTCTACGGCTCGGAGGCCCGGCGCGACGCCTACGCCTGGCTCATGGAGATCGTCGCGGCCCCCGGGGCCCTGAAGGAGGGCTCGGCGGGAGCGGTCCTGCACGGAGAACTCGAACGCGGCTACCGCTCGGCGGTCATCTTCACCTTCGGCGGCGGCAACAACGAGATCCAGCGGGAGATCATCTCGTGGATCGGGCTGGGGATGCCGCGGGTGCGGCGCTGACGGGTCCCGCGCGAGCGACGGCAGAGCCGGCCCCGGGCTCCCGCGGCACGTCGGCGCCGAGGGCGTGACCCCACTATCGTGAGGCGAAGAAGGCGCCCTTCCGGGTGCGTCCGCGGGGACCGGTCGGAGGAGACGATGAGCGGGGAACGGCCCGGTCGTTCCGAGCAGCGGCTGCCCAAGCTGCGGCTGGACGAGCTGCTGGACGAGCTCCAGGCGCGGATCGACGCGGCGCGCGGCACCCAGGACCGGGTGCACAGCCTGCTCGAAGCGGTGCTGTCGGTCGGCCGGGAGCTGGATCTGCCGCAGGTGCTCCGGCGCATCGTCGAAGCGGCGGTGGTGCTGGTGGACGCCGAGTACGGGGCTCTGGGCGTCATCGGCGACGACCGCATGCTCTCCGAGTTCCACACCGTCGGCATCAGCGGCGAACAGCGGGCCCGGATCGGCGACCTGCCCAGCGGGCACGGCATCCTGGGCGAGCTGATCCGGCACCCGGAGCCGCTGCGGCTGGCGGAGATCTCCGAGCACTCCTCCTCGTACGGCTTTCCGCCCCACCACCCGCCGATGCACTCGTTCCTGGGAGTGCCCATCCGGGTGCGCGACCAGGTGTTCGGCAACCTCTACCTCACCGAGAAGCGCGGCGCGGCGGAGTTCGACGCCGAGGACGAGTCGGTGCTCTCCACGCTCGCGGTGGCGGCGGGCGTGGCGATCGAGAACGCCCGGCTGTACGAGGAGACGCGGCTGCGCGAGCGGTGGCTGGGAGCCAGCTCGGAGGTCACGCGGGCGCTGTTGTCGGGTGCGCCGAGCAGGGACGTCCTGGAACTGATCGTGGAGCAGGCCCGGCAGATCACCGACGCCGATGTCGGGATGATCGCCGAGCGGGTGCCGGAGGAGAACGCGCTGCGGCCGCTGCTCGCCGTGGGGCTGGGCGCGGACCAACGCAGCGGTCTGGTGATGTCGGGCCAGGACGGGTTCGTGGCGGCCGTCCTGACCACGGCTGAACCGGTGGTGAGCGCGGACGTCCAGGAGGACCCGCGGACCAGCCGGGACTCCGCGCAGTGGGCCGGAGTCGGGCCCGTGGTCGGGGTGCCGCTGGAAGCCGGCGGCAAGGCGGGAGGGGTGCTGTTGCTGGGGCGCGCGGTGGGCCGTACACCGTTCACGGACACCGACACACGGCCCCTGCTGGGATTCGCCGGGCAGGCGGCCCTGGCCCTGGAGCTGGCCGAGCGGCGGCGGGACGCCGAGCAGATCGCGCTGCTCCGGGACCGTGACCGGATCGCCCGGGACCTGCACGACCTGGCCATCCAGCGGCTGTTCGCGGCCGGGATGACCTTGCAGAGCGCCCAGCGCTTCATCGACCACCCGGAGGCCGAGGAGAGGCTGTCGCGGACCGTCGACGACCTGGACGAGACCATCAAGATCATCCGCTCCACGATCTTCGGACTGCGGGCACAGGGCGGCACCCGGGAGGGCAGCGGCCTGCGCGCCCGGGTGTCGGACGCGGTCACGGCGGCGACGTCGGCCCTCGGCTTCGCCCCCGCCGTACGGATCGAAGGGCTGGTCGACACGGACGTGCCGGGCGAGGTCGCCGATCACACGATCGCGGTGCTGGGCGAGGCCCTGAGCAACACGGCCCGGCACGCCGGGGCGCGTTCCGCGGACGTGTACCTGCGGTACGCCCAGGGCCGGCTGACGCTCACGGTGATCGACGACGGACGCGGGATCCCCCAGGACGCCGTCCGCAGCGGACTCAAGAACATGGAGGAGCGGGCCGCCGCGCTCGGCGGCGATCTCCTGCTCGGTGAGGGGCCGGAAGGCGGCGGCACCCGGGTGGAATGGCGGGTACCGGTGCGGCCGGCGCAGGACTGACGACCGGCACCCCGGTCCCGGATCAGCGCCCCGGGCGCTCGCTCGGCTCCGGGTGCTCCAGCTGGGACGCGAGGACCGCTGCCTGGACGCGGCGCTGGACGCCGAGCTTGGCGAGCAGCCGGGAGATGTGGTTCTTGACGGTCTTCTCGGAGAGGTAGAGCCTCTTGCCGATCTCGCGGTTGGTCAGACCGTCCCCGATCAGGACGAGGATCTCCCGCTCGCGCGGCGACAGACTCGCCAGCTCGGGCGCGACAGCGGGTTCCTCGGACGGTTCGGCGCGCAGCGAGCGCATCAGCCGGGCCGTGGTCTGCGGGTCGAGCATGGACCTCCCGGAGGCCACCGTGCGCACCGCCGAGACCAGGTCGGAGCCCTTGATCTGCTTGAGGACATAACCGGAGGCCCCGGCCATGATCGCGTCGAGGAGGGCCTCCTCGTCGTCGAACGAGGTCAGCATCAGACAGGCCAGCTCGGGCATGCGGCTGCGCAGTTCGCGGCAGACGGTGATGCCGTCGCCGTCGGGCAGGCGCACGTCGAGCACCGCCACATCGGGGCGCAGTGCCGGGCCCCGGGCCAGCGCGTGCTCGACGTTCTCGGCGTCCCCGACCACCGCGATGTCGGGTTCGGCGTCCAGCAGATCGGCCAGACCACGGCGCACGACCTCGTGGTCGTCGAGCAGGAAGACCCGGATCGGGTGCTCCTCGGTGAAGCTGCGCGGCTCGGTCATCAGGACCCCTCGTTCCCCGGAGCGCCGGAAGCACGGACTGCGGAACCGCCCGTGCTCACGATCATCACGGGCGGGGGCCGGATGCACCAGGGCCGATCGGCCCAAGTCATACCGATGGCATACCGGGGCCGCACCTCTCCCGCGCCTCCGCCGGAACCGGCCGTCCCCGTGGGGCCACCGCGACGGGGGGCCGCGGTAGGGCCGGTCGGCCCCGGTACGGGACGTGTGGCATCTCCACGGCGGGGCCGGTCGAAGCGACGCTGGAACCATCACCCTGCGGCCCGACGCGGAGATCCGCGAAGAGGTGATCGAGGAGGTGCTGGTGCGTGTGCTGTGGCTGATGCCCCGCAGCATCGACGTCGTCACCGCGGACGGGGTGGTCACGCTCGCCGGACGGCTGGAAAACCCGCAGCGAAGCGGAGATCGCCGTCGCCATGACCCGGCAGATCGACGGCGTGGTCGCGGTCGTCGGCGAGCTCACCTGGCGCCTCGACGACACGCGTCAGCGATCGGACGAGCAGGTGCTGCACGGCGTGACCGACGACCGGCTGCGCACACTGTGAGAGGAGGCGGACCGGCATGCCCATGAACGTGCTCGTCGCCTACGGAACGACGAACGGATCGACCGCGGAGATCGCCGAGACCATCGCCGAGGTCCTGCGCAAGGAGGGGCTGACGGCCGAAGCCCTCCCGGCCGGCGCCGTGCCGGACGTGGCGGCGTACGACGCCGTCGTGGTCGGGGGCGGCCTGTACGCCGGCCACTGGCACAAGGACGCGCGCAGTTTCGTCCGGCGCCACGGCAAAGCCCTGGGGGAGCGCCCGCTGTGGCTCTTCAGCAGCGGTCCGCTGGACCCCTCGGCTTCGGAGCGGGACATTCCGCCCGTTCCCGGAGTGAAGAAGGCCATGAACCGGCTCGACGCCCAGGAGCACGTCACCTTCGGCGGCTGCCTCCGGGAAGGTGCCAAGGGCTGGGTCGCCCGGATGATCCTCCGCAACGGAAAGGGCGGGGACTTCCGCGACTTCGAGCGGATCGAGGCATGGGCGGCGAGGATCGGCCACGAACTCACCCTCGTGTGACGCGCTCAGAGTACCGCGCTGTCGACGGTGTCCGTCGCGGGTGGGCCGGCAACTCCCACCGGCATGCGGGGAAGCAGTTCGAAGACCCCCTCCATACCGGTGTGCCGCAGAACGCGCCGCAGAGCGGTGCTGCCCGTGACCAGACGCAGCCGGCCGTGCCGCGCCCGCACCCGGTTGCGCACCCGGCACAGGACCCCGAGCCCCGAGCAGTCGATGAACGACACCGGGCGCAGGTCCAGGACCAGGTCCGGACAGGGACCGGAGGTCAGCATGTCGAGGCGGGCCCTGAGGGCCGGCGCCGCGAGCAGGTCGAGCTCGCCGCTCAGGGTCACGACGTGGGCCGTCCCCACCTGGAGCTGCTGCGTGGACCTGCCGGGGATGTCGGACATGGTCCGATCAAAGCGGGTCGGCGCGATGTGCGGTAGGGCCGATCGGCCCTTGTCGGCCGGGCCCGCGAGGACCGGCGCGGTAGGAATCCCGGACGGAGGGATCCGCAGGGCCCCGGACGGAGGGATCCGCAGGACCCCGGACGGACCGCCCCGCTACACCCCGGTCGGCCCGTGGACGGGACCGGCCGGCCCAAGCGCGTCGCACCGATCCGCGCCAAGCTGGAACTGAGGTGCACACCGGTCACAACCGCCCGTGCCAGGAAGGTGGAAACTCCATGAAGGCCTACGTGTTCCACGGCCCGGGACAGTCCGCCTGGGAGGACGTCCCGGATCCCGGTGTCAAGGAGCCGACCGACGCCATCGTCCGCGTCGACGCCGTCACGATCTGCGGAACGGACCTGCACATCCTCAAGGGCGACGTCCCCGAGGTGCGCCCCGGCACGGTGCTGGGGCACGAGGCGGTCGGCGAGGTCGTCGACGTCGGCGGTGACGTGCGCACCGTGCGGCCCGGCGACCGGGTGCTGGTCTCCTGCATCACCGCCTGCGGCCGCTGCCACTCCTGCCGGCAGGGCATGTACGGCCAGTGCCGGGGCGGCGGAGGCTGGATCCTGGGCCACCTGGTCGACGGCACCCAGGCCGAGTACGTCCGCGTGCCCTTCGCGGATCTCTCGGCGCACCCGCTGCCCAGCGCCCTGGACAGCGAGGACGCCGTGCTGCTGGCCGACATCTTCCCGACCTCCTACGAGGTCGGCGTGCTCAACGGGCACGTGCGGCCGGGCGACACCGTCGCCGTCGTGGGCGCCGGCCCCGTCGGGCTCGCAGCGGTCGCGACCGCCCGGCTGTTCGCTCCGGAACGCATCGTCGCGGTCGACCTCGCCGCCGCGCGGCTGGAAGCGGCCAGGCACCTCGGCGCGGACGCGGTGGCGGACGCCCGGGAGGTCCCTGAACAGCTGGTCGAGGACCTCACCGACGGACTGGGCGCGGACGTGGTCGTCGAAGCGGTCGGCCTGCCGGAGACGTTCGAGCTGTGCACGCGCATGGTGCGGCCCGGCGGCCATGTCGCCAACGTCGGCGTGCACGGCAGGCCCGTGACCCTCCATCTGGAAGACCTGTGGATCAAGAACGTCACCATCACCACAGGACTGGTGGACACGTACTCCACCCCCACTCTGCTCCGGATGGCGGCCGCGGGGCGCCTGCCCACCGGGCAGCTGGTCACGCACACCTTCCCGCTGACCCGCATGGAGGAGGCGTACGACGTCTTCGCCCGGGCCGCCGACACCGGGGCGCTCAAGGTCGTCCTGGGCGAGGAGCCGCATGAGGAAGTCGTCCCCTACCGGGCGGCCTGACGAAGGAGAGAGGTGACGGGTCATGACCGAACGGGCCTCGTCGCATGCCGTCGAAGGACGCCCGATGGGTGACCTCGGGCGGCGGATCACCCAGCGGCGCACGGAACTCGGCCTGAGCCGGCAGGAGGCGGCGACCCGGGCGGGCATGGCGCCCGCCTACCTCCAGTACCTGGAGGAGCGGCCGACGGCCGACCCGGGCGCGGGCTCCCTCCTGCGGCTGGCGGGAGCGCTGAAGACCACGGTGTGGCACCTGACCGGTGGCGACACCGAGCTGCCACCCGGACTCGGGCGGGCCGCCCAGACGCCCCGGTTCACGGAGCTGACCGAGGCCGAGTGCCGCTCCCTGCTGTCGACCCACGGGGTCGGACGCCTCGCCGTGCCCACGGATTCCGGGCCGGTCGTCGTACCGGTGAACTACAGCGTCGTCGAGGGCGGGATCGTCTTCCGCACCGAGCCCGGCACGACCCCGGCACAGGCGGACGGCCACCAGGTCGCCTTCGAAGCCGACCGCATCGACGAAGCGTTCAGCGAGGGCTGGAGCGTGCTGGTGCGGGGCCCCGCGACGACGGTGACCGATCCGGACGAGGTCGCCCGTCTCGAAGAGCAGGCCTTCAGCACACCCTGGGCGGGAGGCCGGCGTGACCTGTGGCTGCGTGTCGAGCCCGTCGCCGTCACCGGGCGCCGGATCACGGTGGCCTGACCGCGGGTGCCCCGCCGCGACAGGCCGCCCGCCCGACCCGGCCCCCGGCCGTGAGGCGGACGGAGCGGGGCCGGGCCGGCGGGGCCGGGCCGGCGGGGCCGTCCCTCACATGCGGCTTCCGCTGCCGTAGGGGGCGTACAGATCGAGCAACCGGACACGCGACGCGTGCAGCCGGTGGGCGACCACCCGGCCGACCCAGTCCGCGATCGCACGGCCGAACTCGGGCTCCCGCGCGCACATCGCCCGTACCGCCTCCGCGTCGAACTCCCAGGCCCGCACCGGGCTCATCGCCTCCGCGCCCAGATGCCACACGTGCGGCGGGAAGTGCCACGACCAGCCGATCAGCTCCCCGTGGCCGAGGGACTCGACGACAGCCGCCCGCCGGCCGGGGACACGGAGGTCGAGCGCGACCGTCCCGGTCCGCACGATCCAGAAGCGGTCGGCGCGCCGCCCTTCCTCGAAGATGCGGGTGCCCGTGTCGACAGACACCTCGCGGGCCACGCTCATCAGCCGCTCGCGATGCCCGGCTGTGAGGCCCGTGGACAGGTTGGTGGTGGAGGTCATCGCCCGGCTCCCTTCAGCTCCCGCCCGGTCGGACGGCGAGTCCGTCGTGCAGCGCCGTGCTCCTCGGTGTGCCGGGGCGCCTCGGGCCGCCGATTTCAGCCTGGATCCGGGTCGTTCGGCGCACCACGGGCCGAACGGCCCTCACGAGGGACCGATCGCCCCCTCGCGAGCGGCTGAATCGGGTGCGACGGTGAGAGTGGGCCCGCACCATGCCGTGCACGAGGCGGTGGGAACGATGACGATGGAACGTCCGCTGGTCGTAGGGGTCGACGGATCGGACGGCAGCCTGCCCGCGGTCGACTGGGCGGTGGACGAGGCGGCCCGGCACGGCCTCCCCCTGCGGCTGGTCCACGGCTCCCTCTGGGAGCGGTACGAGGGCCTCACCCCGTCGACCGGTCCGGACCGCCCCGCCGGGCAGGTACGGGCCGACCACCTCGTCGCCTCCGCGGCGGAGCGCGCCGGGCGACGCAATCCCGGCGTGAAGGTGTCCACCGACGTCGTCCCCGCCGGTGCGACGGACGCCCTCCTGCGGGAGGGCGACAACGCCACCGCCCTGATCACCGGCTCGCGGGGCCACGGCGAGCTGCGGGGACTGCTCCTCGGCTCCGTCGGCCTGGCCGTCGCGGCGCGGGCCCACTGCCCGGTCATCGTGGTGCGCGGCGACAAGGCCGGCCTGGCCGGTACCCACCAGCGGATCCTGCTCGGCGCCGGCAGCCCCGACACCGGCGGGGAAGCGGCGCGCTTCGCCTTCCGCGAGACCGAGGTCCGCGGGTGCGTCCTGGACGCGGCCCGGGCCTGGCGCCGCCCCGCGCACGCATCCGCCGAAGCGTCCGACCGGGGCCACGAGGAGCGGGCCCGCGCCGAGCTCGACGAACTCCTCCGCGACGCCTCGGCCGCTCACCCCGGCGTCCGGGTGAACCGCACCGTGGTCGAGGGCCCGGCCCGCAAGGTGCTGGTGCACCGCTCGGCCGCGGCCGACCTGATCGTGGTCGGAGCCCGACGCCGGCAGGGCCACTTCGGGCTCCAGCTCGGCACGGTGGCCCACACCCTGCTGCACCACGCCGAGTGCCCCGTGGCCGTCGTGCCCCAGGGCGTCCCGGCGGAGACGCTCCCGTGACGGACCGGACCTGGGCGTACGAGGGATACCGCCCCGCGGAGGAACGGCTCCGGGAGTCGCTGTGCACCCTGGGCAACGGCTGCTTCGCCACCCGCGGGGCCCTGCCCGAGTGCGCGGCGGACGACGTGCACTACCCGGGCACCTACGCGGCGGGCTGCTACAACCGGCTCACCTCCGAGGTCGCGGGACGCCGCGTCGAGAACGAGGACCTGGTCAACCTCCCCAACTGGCTCCCGCTGCGCTTCCGCGTCCCGGGCGGGCCCTGGCTCACCCCCGACGCCACGGCCGTCCTCGACCACCGCCAGACCCTCCACCTGGACTCGGGCCTGCTGGAGCGCCGCACCCGGTACGCCCTCGGCGAAGGGCGGGTTCTGTCCCTGCGGCAGCAGCGGCTGGTGCACATGCGCGACCCGCACCTCGCGGCGTTGCGCACGGAGTTCACCACCGAGGACCGCACCGGCGAGCTGGAGGTCGAGGCCTGGCTCGACGGGGCCGTCGGCAACGCCGGGGTGCCGCGCTACCGCGACCTGGACGGCCGCCACCTGACCCACGTGCACACCGGCACCGCCGTACCCGGCACGGTCTGGCTGCGCTGCCGCACCCGCACCTCGGACATCCGCATCGGCATGGCCGCCCGGCTGACGGCCCGGGCTCCGGTCACGGACGCGCACGAACCGTCGCGCGCCGTTCAGCGCACCACGCTGTCCCTCGCCCCCGGCTCTACCGCCACCGTCGACAAGACCGTCGCGCTGCACACCTCACACGACCCGGCGATCAGCGATCCGCTGCAGGCGGCCGTGGACCGGGTGTCTGCGGCACCGGACTTCGACGGCCTGCTGGCAACGCACCGCATCGCGTGGAACCAACTGTGGCGTCGCGCCGAACTCGACGTCCCGGGAGAAGCCGGAGTCATCCTGCGCCTGCACCTCTTCCACGTGCTCCAGACCCTGTCCCCGCACACCGCCGACCTGGACGTCGGCGTACCGGCCCGCGGGCTCCACGGCGAGGCCTACCGCGGGCACGTCTTCTGGGACGAGCTGTTCGTCCTGCCCTACCTCAACCTGCACTTCCCCGAGGTCTCCCGCGGCCTGCTCCACTACCGCCACCGGCGCCTGGACCGAGCCCGCGCCGCGGCCCGGGACACGGGCCGCCGCGGCGCGCAGTACCCGTGGCAGAGCGGCAGCGACGGCCGAGAGGAGACCCAGCGCCTGCATCTCAATCCCCGCTCCGGCCGCTGGCTGCCGGACCACACCCACCTCCAGCACCACGTCGGTTCGGCGATCGCGTACAACGTGTGGCAGTACTGCGAGGCGAGCGGCGACGCGGAGTTCCTGCACACCAAGGGTGCCGAGATGGTGCTGCAGATCGCGCGTTTCTGGGCCGACTCGGCCACCTGGGACGAGAGCCTGGGACGGCACCGCATCCGGGGCGTCGTCGGACCCGACGAGTACCACGACGCCTACCCGGGGGCCGAGCGGCCGGGCCTTGACGACAACGCGTACACCAACGTCACGGCCGCCTGGGTCCTCACCCGCGCGCTGGAACTGCTGCGCACCCTGCCCGAGCCCCGCTGCCGCGAACTCGTCGAACGCATCGCTCTGGACGACGGTGAACCGGACCGCTGGGAAGAGGTCTCCCGCACGCTGCACGTCCCCTTCCACGACGGGATCATCAGCCAGTTCGAGGGCTACGGCGACCTCGCCGAACTCGACTGGGACGGCTACCGCGAGCGCCACGACGACATCCGGCGCCTGGACCGGCTCCTGGAGGCCGAAGGCGACAGCGTCAACCGCTACAAGGCGTCCAAGCAGGCCGACGCACTGATGCTCGGCTACCTCTTCTCGCCGTCCGAACTCCAGCGGCTCTTCCGCCGGTTGGGCCACCGGCTGGAGGAGGAGACCTGGCAGCGCACCGTCGACCACTACCTGGCCCGCACCAGCCACGGCTCCACCCTCAGCGGACTGGTCCACGGCTGGGTCCTGGCCCGGTGCCGACGCGCCGAGGCCTGGCAGTACTGCCAGGAGGCCCTGCGCGGCGACGTCGCCGACCTCCAGGGCGGCACCACCGGCGAGGGCATCCACCTCGGCGCCATGGCGGGCACCCTCGACCTGGTCCAGCGGGGACTGCCCGGCCTGGAGACGCGCGGCGGGGCGCTGTGGCTGGACCCCGTGCCGCTGCCGGAGCTGTCCTCGTACGGGTTCTCCCTCCGCTACCGGGGCCATTGGGGCATCCGGCTGCGGCTGGCGAGCGGGCAGGTGGAGATCACCGTGCCGCAGTCCGGCCTCCCGCCGATCGAGATCGCCCTGCCCGACCGCACGACCGGCATGCGGCCGGGGGAGACGTGCCGGCTGCTCCTCACGGACGATCACGGCCCGTGAGGAGCGCATCCCCTCAAGGGCGCGGCAGGCACCCCTCGGGCAGCATCGCTCCCGCGTGGCACAGGTGCGCGATGGCCGCGGCGAAGGAACGGCAGTCGAAGAGCGCGGAGTGTTCCCGCCCGTCCGCGGGCCGGGGAAGGCCGAGCATCTGCCACAGACGCCCGACGTTGGACGTCGCGGTCACCGGTGCCAGGGCGTTCAGCCACGGCCGGATGTTCAGGAAATGGGCGGGCAGGAATCCGTTCTCGACCTTCTCCCCACGGGCGCGCGCCCAGCCCAGGTTCGCCCCGAGAACGACCATGTCGTTGCCGTAGGACAGGACGGTCTGCCCCCGGCAGAAGCCCAGGAAGTCGCCCAGCGCCTCGGCAGGGGGCACTCCCTCGCGGTCCACCTGCTCCTGGCCGATGCCGGTGAGACCGGTGAAGTACGCGGACAGCCGTGGATTGACCACGGGCCGCACCAGTGCCTCGAACTCCTCCGCTACGGAGAAGTCCTCGCGCAGCCGCAGCGCCCCGATCTGCACGATCTCGCGAAGCTGCCCCGGTGCCCCCCAGTCCTGCTCCAGCGCCCCCTGCCAGGACGTGAACTCGAGGTCGAACACGACGAACGTACGCAAGAGGTCTCCCTGGCACACGGTGGCCGCCAGGCTACTCCCGAGCGGCGGCCGACAGGCCCGTCACGTGCCGGGTGCAGCCGTTCCCCGCGCGTCCAGGACCAGCACCGCGACGTGCAGGGACGTGCGCTGGAGGCCGGATTCCAGGTCGCAGCCGAGGAGTCGCTCGATGGTGTGGAGGCGTTGGTAGTAGGCCTGCCGGGACATGCCGGCCAGCTTCGCCGCGACCGACTTGTTCCCGGCGGCCGTCAGATGGGCGCGCAGCGCGGGCAGCAGGTCGCCGCTGTTGCGGTCGTCGTGCTCGATGAGACGGGACAGCTGCCGTTCCGCGTACCGCTGGAGGCGGGTGTCCTCGCGCAGGACGCCCAGGAGTTCGGGCAGCCCGACATCGGCGGGGACGTAGAACCACCGCTCGGGGGATGCCGGGGTGATGGCCTCGGCCGTCTGCTCGGCCTCCTGCCAGGACCGGGCGATCCCGGAGAGGTCGGTCACCCCCGGGCCGACGGCGACCACCGCCTCCTCGCCGAGTTCCTCACGGGCGAGACGGCCGATCCGCTCGGCGACCGGCTGCCAGGCGCTGGCCTGTGCCAGGGCGAGGAGCACGCCGATCCGGCCCGGAGCCGTCTCGCCGCACAGGGCGCGGACGCCCGTCTGGGTCAGGGCCTTCGCGATCCGCTCGTCGAGCTGTTCGCCCTCGCCGCCGTGCCGGGTGTGACGGATGACCACGGCGAAGAGGCGGTGCCCGAACGCCGGCAACCCCAGCGCCTCGGCGCGGGCACGGGCGTCGGCGGGGGAGCGGAACCGCCGTTCGTACAGGTCCCGCAGCACGGAGCGGTGGGCCCGGCGCTCCCACCAGGCCGGACCGGCCAGACGCGCCATGGTCAGCGCGACCGCCGCACGCTCCAGGACCAGGACGTGTTCGGGGTCGGGCTCGGTGTGCAGCCGGCTGTCCAGCAGGACCAGCCGCCCCCACGGCCCGTGATGGTCCTGCACGGGGGCGATCAGCCACCCCTCCGGGCCGCTCGGTGCGATCTTCTCCGGGGTCGGCGCCGCCCGGGAGCGCCGGGCCCAGGCCGACACGACCGGCTCGTACGGCCGGCCGAGCAGTTCGCACATCAGGACGCGATGGGTGAGATCCTCCAGCACCACCGGCGCTCCGGTCAGCTCCGCGGTGGTGTGCACCAGCTCCTCGGGACTCGCACCCCGCAGCGTCAGGGCGGTGAATATGTCCTGGATGTCCCTCCCGCGGCGCAGCAGCGCACCCTGGGCGTCCAGGATGAGCGCGTGCACCGTCTGCGTGACGTCGATGAAACGGACCCCGCGGGCCAGCTCGACGAGGGGCACGTCGCGGGCACGGCAGGCCGCCACCAGTTCCTCGGGCACCTTCCGGTAGCGGTGGCCGAGCTCCACGATCAGGCCGGCCGCGCCGACGTCGGCGAGCTGATCGACGTAGTCCCGCAGCTTGGAGGGGTCCTCCGGGTACGGCATGCCGGTCGTCAGCACCAGCTCACCGCCCTCGAGGAAGTCTGCGGGATTGAGCAGTTCGGTGACATGGACCCAGCGCACCGCACGGTCCAGCTGTGACGCACCGGCCAGAACGCGCGGCATCCCTTCCGTGAGCACAGGCAGACGAAGAACCTCCGTGATGGTGGGGAAGTGCCTGCTTACGGGGGGTCTGGGCGGCATAGAGGGTGCTTTCTTCCGAGGGATCGGGGTCACCCTCGCACCGGCCCCTCGCGGTGACAAGAGGGGGGCTCGCACTTTCCGAAGCGTGGACATCCGCCGTGACAGACCGTCTCGAGAAGGCCGCGAGGTGGAACAGAGTGTGGGTTGACCTGCATGTTCGTCCGGGTCGAAAGTGAACGCCATCCCCAGCGGGGCACGGACGGGAAGAGTCCGCACGGTGTCCGCCCGGTGCTGGGGACTCAACCGCCACCCCTGCCACCCTCTGGCGAAAGGAGCGACTTCATGCGCCGCACCCCGAAGCGCGTCGCCGTCATCGGCGCCGGCAGCATGGGCAGCCAGGCCATGTGGCGACTGGCCGCCCGCGGAGCCGAGGTCATCGGCTACGACCGGTACGCGCCGGGACACGACCGGGGCGCGGCCGGGGGCGAGACCCGCATCTTCCGCGCCGTGCACCTCGGCGACCCCGGCTACGTTCCCCTGCTGGGGCTCGCGGAGCGGATGTGGACCGGACTCCAGCGCGAAACGGGTCTCCCGCTGCGACGCCGCAGCGGATGCCTGGTGATGGGCGAGACCACCTCGCCCTCCATGCGCCTCCTCCTCGCCGCCAGCTCCACCCACGGGCTGGACCACGAGGTACTGGACCGGGAGGAACTCGCCCGCCGCTACCCGCAACACCGCCTCCCGGACGGGCACACCGCAGTCCTCGACCGGATGGGCGCCATCATCCGGCCCGAGGCGTCGATCCAGGCCGCCGCCACCCGCGCCGAGCAGCTGGGCGCCCGACTGCGCCGCTACACACCGGTGCGGGAGATCGCACCCGCGGCAGGCGGGGGAGTGCACATCGTCACCGACCAGGGCACGGATCACGTGGACACCGCGGTGGTGACCGCGGGCCCCTGGATCAACACCCTGCTCCCCGACCTGCCGCGCGCCGTCGACATCCGCCGGCTGATCAGCTCCTGGCACATCCCCACCCGCCACGACTGGTTCGCGGGCGGCGGCCCCGCCTTCGTCCGCAGCACACCCCACGACTGCTACGGACTCCCCTCGCCCGACGGCATCTCGGTCAAGCTGGGCCTGTCCTACGCCCGGTATCTGCCGGTCCCCGACCCCGAGCGGCTCGACCGCACGGTCCGGCCGGAGGAACTCGCCACCTTCCGTGAGCTCATCGGCGAGCTGATGCCCGATCTGAACCCCGACCCCATCCGGCTGGCGGTCTACATGGAGGGCTACACCGACTCCGGAAACCCGCTCGTCGGCCATCTCCCCGGCGAGGACGACATCATCGTCATGGCCGGATTCTCCGGCAGCGGCTTCAAACTCTCGCCCGCCATGGGCGAGATCGCCGCCGACCTGGCACTCGACGGCACGACGGACCATCCCGTCGGCTTCCTCGCACCGGCCGCCACCGTCTGAGCACCGGCCGACCCCGCTTCCGTTCCCCGCTCACGCCTCCCCGCACACACCTCCCGAACACACCCCTCCCGGCACACACCTCCCCGAACACATGTGGAGCACTCTCATGAGCAACCCCTCGTTCCGTCCGAAGTACGTCTCGTTCGACTGCTACGGCACGCTGATCGAATTCCCGATCACCCCCATCACGCGTGAGCTGGTCGGCGACCGGATCCCCGCCGAGCAATGGGACCAGTTCGTCCGGGAGTTCCGCGGCTACCGCTACGACCAGGTCCGCGGCGAGTACTACGCCTACGAGGAGGTGCTGCAGGACTCCTTCGAGCGGGTCTGCCGCAAGTGGGGCCTGAAGGCCGCCCCGGACGCCGGCAAGCGGTTCGCCGACGGCGTGCGCAGCTGGGGCCCGCACGCCGACGTGCCGGAACCGCTGAAGAAGATGGGGGAGCACTACAAGCTGGTGATCTTCTCCAACGCCGACGACACCTTCCTCGCGGAGAGCGTCCCCCGGCTCGGCGCGGACTTCCACGCGGTCTACACCGCGGAGCAGGCCGGCTTCTACAAGCCCCGCTACGCCGCCTTCGAGTACATGCTCGACCAGCTCGACGCCTCCCCCGAGGACTTCGTGCACGTCTCCTCGCACACCCGCTACGACCTGATGCCGATGCACGACATGGGCTTCCGCAACCTGATCCTCCTGGACCGCGGCTACGACCCCGTCACCCACGGCTACGACTACGTGCCCGTGAAGTCGCTGGACGAGCTCAACACGATGCTCGGCATCTGACCCGACCCCTCACTCCCGCACGGATTCCCCGAATCTCCAGCGATCTTCAGGAGGCACCGCCATGGAAGACAACCGGATAGGACGCAGAACCGTACTCCGTACCGCAGCAGCTCTGGCCGCTGCCTCGGCAGTGACCGGATGCGGATCCCTCATGGGTAGCGGCGAGAGCCGCACCTCATCGAGTGGCGGAAAGAAGCGGCTGGTCGTCAGCAACAGCGGTGGCGCCTACAACGACGCGCTGACCAAGGCGATCTACGAGCCCTTCACCAAGGAGACCGGCATCACGGTCACCACGGTCAACTACCAGTCGGCACAGGTCATCGCCCAGGTCAAGCAGGGCCGTCCGCAGGTCGACCTGATGGACAACACACTGCTGATCTTCCAGAAGATGGCCCGGCTCGACTGTCTGGAGCCGGTGGACCACGACCGGCTGAAGAGCGTCAAGGGCGCCGGGATCGCGGAGCATCACCTGCCGGAGCACGCGGTCGGCAAGAACGTCTGGGCGAGCCTGATGGCCTACCGCACGGACAGCCTGAAGCGTGCCCCGCAGGGCTGGGCGGACTTCTGGAACACGGACAGGTTCAGCGGCCCGCGCTCGCTGCAGAGCGTCGAAGCGGACTACCCGGAGCTGGAGTTCGCGCTGATCGCCGATGGCGTCCCGCTGGACAAGCTGTACCCGCTGGACGTGGACCGGGCGTTCGCGTCGATGTCGCGCATCCGCGGCGGCGTGAAGAAGTTCTGGAACACCGGCGCCCTCCCGGCGGTCCTGCTGGGCCGCAAGGAAGTCGTCATGACCAGCCTGTGGAGCGGCCGGGCGGACGAACTCATCAAGCAGGGGCAGCCGGTCGCCTACCAGTGGAAGGGCGCGCGCCGCCTGACCAACGGCTGGGGCATCCCGAAGGGCGCGGACAACACCGACGCCGCCTATGAGCTGATGGACTTCTCGCTGCGTCCCGAGGTGCAGGCCGCCTTCGCCAAGCTCTTCCCTCAGGGCCCCGTCGTCCCCGCCGCCACCAAGCTCCTGTCGGAGGACGTCCTGGCCACCCTGCCGACCTCGCCGCAGAACCTCAAGACCGGGTTCGACACCGATGTCGCCTGGTGGGACGAGAACCTGCAGGCGGTCACCAAGCGCTGGCAGGAGTGGGCGGATGCCTGAGCGGACCAACAGTCTCACCGCCGGGAAGCTGTCGGCTGACGATCTCGCCGCCGTCCTGGCGCCGCGGTCCAACGCTCCGACGGGCAAGTCGCTGTCGGTGGCGGGCCTGCGGAAGTCCTACAGCGGGACGACGGTGGTCGACGGGGTCGACATGGAGATCGCGGCGGGTGAGTTCGTCACCTTCCTGGGCTCCTCCGGCTCCGGCAAGACCACCACGCTGATGATGCTGGCCGGTTTCACCGAGCCCGACTCCGGCACCATCGAGGTGGACGGGCGCGACATCACGGCTCTCAACCCGGGCAAGCGCGACTTCGGTTTCGTATTCCAGCAGTACCTCCTCTTCCCCCACATGACCGTCGCGGAGAACGTCGCCTTCCCGCTCACCCTGCGCGGGGTGGCGAAGGCGGAGATCCGCCGCCGGGTGGGCGAGACCCTGGAGGCGGCCGGGCTGTCGAAGTTCGCCGGCCGCAAGCCCCGTGAGCTGTCCGGCGGCCAGCAGCAGCGCGTCGCCCTGTGCCGGGTCCTGGTCTACCGCCCCCCGATCGTCCTGATGGACGAACCTCTGGGCGCGCTGGACAAGAAGCTGCGCGATCAGATGCAGACCGAGATCAAGTCCATCCAGCGTGAACTGGGCCTGACCGTCATCTATGTGACGCACGACCAGGAAGAAGCCCTGGTCCTGTCGGATCGCATCGCCATCATGAAGGACGGCCGTATCGAGCAGTTCGACACGCCGCGCGGCCTTTTCGAGCACCCCCGCACCCCGTTCGTGGCCGACTTCCTCGGCGCGGCGAACTTCCTCACCGGCAAGGTCGAGGAGACGACCGCTGACGGATCCACCCCGGTCCGTCTGGACACCGGCGGTGTGCTGAAAGCCCGCGCCCACCCGTGCGCGCCGGGCCAGCGGGTGCGGGCGGCGGTCCGCCCGGGCAAGCTGCGCCTGGTCAGTGCCGAGGAGAGCTGTTGTTCCGGCACGGTCGAGACGGCCGTCTACGTCGGCTCACTCACCCGCATCACCGTCCGCCTGGACGGCGCCGCCCCCGGCACACCGCCCCTGCGGATCGAGACCGCCGCGACCCCGCCCCGCCCCGGGGAACGGGTCTGTGTCACCGCTCACCGCGAGGACGTCAGTGTCTTCGACGAGTCGGACGGGGGGTGACCCCGTGGCCGGCACCGTTCTCGCACCCGGCAAGGTGCGCGTGAAAGCAACGTCCGCGATGCGCGGGCATCGCTCCCGCATCGCCCTGATCAACGCCGTCCCCGTCACGGTGTTCCTGATCGTGCTGTTCATCTACCCGATCATCGGGGTGCTCTCCCTGAGCCTGAAGGGCGACAACGGCGCCTTCACGCTCCACTGGTACACCGACGCCCTCAGCGGAGCGAACCTCTCCGTCCTCATATCCACCCTGCGCATCTCGGCGGAGACAGCCGTGCTGAGCCTGCTGGTCGGCTTCGTGCTGGCGCACGCCATCGCCCGCATGCGGCCGGTGTTCGCCGCGCTGGCCATGCTGATCGTGGTCGTGCCGCACTTCATCAGTGCCCTGGTACGCACCTACGGCTGGATCATCATGCTCGGCGAACACGGCCTGATCAACACGCTGTTGACCTCCGCGCACGCCCCGGGCGCACCGTACTCGCTGCTCTACAACGAAACCGGTGTCGTCATCGGCACCACCTCGGTGATGCTCCCCTACACCGTCCTGATCCTTCAAGGCGTCATGCGCGGCGTCGACAGCCGCCTGCTGGCCGCGGCCGCCGGGTTCGGCGCCTCCCGCTGGACCATCTTCACGAGGATCTACCTGCCGCTGGTCGCTCCCGGGATCGGCACGGCCGGTCTGCTGAGCTTCATCCTCTGCCTCGGCTACTACATCACCCCCGCTCTGATGGGCGGTGACCAGCAGACCGTCGTCGCGGCGCTGATCGATCAGCAGGTCATGAAGCAGGACCAGTGGAACTCCGCCGCGGCCTTCGGCGTCATCCTCCTGCTGCTCACCTTCGCCGGCCTGGGCGTACTCGGCCTGGCCAAGCTGCGCCGCAAGAAGACCCACGAGCGAAGGAGCGGCTCATGATGGAACTGCCTCCCACCCGGGCCGGTCATGTCGGCCGGGCCCTGAGCGCCAGTGCGATCCTGCTGTTCCTGGCGATGCCCATCGTCATCATCCTGGTCACCTCCTTCGGCGCCGACGGCATCGGCACCTTTCCCCCCAAGGACTACAGCACCCGCTGGTATCAGCAGATGGCCGCACCCGGCGGGAACTGGGCCACCTCCATCGCCCTGTCCAGCCTGGTCGCCGCCCTGACCACGGTGTTCTCCCTGATCCTGGGCGTGACCGCGGCCACCGCCCTGGCCCGCGGACGGCTGCCCCTGCACGCCGCCGTCTACGGCCTGGTCCTGGCCCCCATGCTCATCCCCCAGGTCGTCATCGCACTCGGCCTGTTCCTGTTCTTCGAACCCGCCGGCATGCTCGGCAGCCCCCTCGCGATCGCCCTGGGACACACCGTGCTGGCCGCGCCCATCGCGATCCTCATCATGATCTCCACCCTCAAAGGCATCGACGAACGCCTCGAAGACGCCGCCGCCAGCCTGGGCGCCAGCCGCATGACCATCGCCCGCCGCATCACGTTCCCCCTGGCCACCCCCGGCCTCATCGCCGCAGCGGTGTTCTCCTTCATCACCAGCTTCGACGAATTCTTCATCGCCCAGTTCCTCTCCACCCCCGACACCCGCACTCTGCCGGTCCTGGTCTTCAACGCCCTCCAATTCGACGTCGACCCGACCGTCACCGCCGTCAGCGCCGTCCTCATCGCCCTGGCCGTCCTCGCCCTCGCCCTGGTCGCCCTCGTCCGCAAGCTCGGCGGCCACCGCACCGGCCAGAGTGCCCTCCCGGTCGAACCCCTCACCTGACCTTTCCGCCCGGAACGGACCGTGCCACCCGCCGACAGCACCGTCGGCCGGGCAGCCCAGTGCGCCCGGCCGCGATGCCCTCTGAACCACCTCCCGCAGGAGACCCCACATGAAGACGATCCCGTTCTGGATGGAAACCGCCGGGCCGTTCCCCGACCGCTCCGGCAAGCCCCTCCCGGAAGACACCGACCTCGTGGTCATCGGCGCCGGTCTCACCGGCCTGTCCACCGCCCTGCACTCCGCGCGCAAGGGCGCCCGCGTCACCCTGGTCGAGAAGAGCCAGGTCGGCTCCGGCGCCTCGGCGCGCAACGGAGGCATGGCCAACCTGGGCTTCACCATCGGTGTGAACCAGGCCATCCGCCGGTACGGCCTCGACCGGGCCCGTGAGATCTACACCTCCTACGGCGAGGCCGTGGACACCGTCGAGCGGCTCGTGACAGAGGAGTCCATCGACTGCCAGTTCCGTCGCGTCGGACGCCTCGGTGTCGCGTCCCGCCCCGCCCACTTCGAGAGCAAGAAGACCCAACAGCGCGACCTGGCACGCCACTTCGGCCACGAGACCGTCCTGGTCGGCAAGTCCGAGCTGCGCTCCGAGATCGGCTCCGACGCCTACCACGGCGGCCTCCTCGACCCGCTCAGCGCCGCACTGCACGTCGGCCGCTTCGTGCGCGGCATGGCGGAGGCGTGTGAGCGCGCGGGTGTCCAGATCCACGAGCGCAACGCGGCCATCGGTGTGCGGCGTACCGCCACCGGCCGTTACGAGGTCAGCACCGAGCGCGGTGTGATCCGCGCCGGGCAGGTCATGATGGCCACCGACGCCTACACGGACAGAAACTTCCCCTGGCTGCGCCGCCAGCAGGTCTGTCTGGGCAGCTTCATCATCGTGACCGAGCCGCTCGGCGAGGAACTCGCCCGGGACGTCATCCCGAAGGCCCGACTCATCGTCGACTCGAACAACCTCTGCCACTACTTCCGGCTCACCCCGGACAATCGGCTGCTGTTCGGCGGCCGGGCCCGCTTCGCACCGTCCGACCCCACCTCGGACAAGAAGAGCGGAGCCGTCCTGTTCCGTGAGATGTGCGAGATCTTCCCCCAACTCTCCCGGACGAGGATCGAGTACGTGTGGGGCGGCTCCGTCGGCTTCGCCATGGACCGCATCGTGCACGCCGGGCAGACCGAGGACGGCGTCTACTACTCCATGGGCTACGCGGGCCACGGCGTGCAGATGGCCACGCACATGGGGCAGGTCATGGCCGAGGTGATGGACGGCCACCCCGAGGCCAGCCCCGTTCGCGACATCGCCCCGCCCCGCATCCCCCTCTACAACGGCACCGCCTGGTTCCTGCCCTTCGCCGGCGCCTACTACAAGACGCTGGACCGCATCCGCTGACCGGTCGGCACACCTCTTACGCTCACAAGGAGATACCCACGATGACTGTCGTCCGTGATGTTCCCAAGCAGTTGTTCATCGGCGGTGGTTGGCACAGCGCCGAGTCCGGACGGACTCTGTCCGTCGACAACCCGGCCACCGGCGAGGAGTTGTGCCGGGTCGCCGACGCCTCGCCGGCGGACGGGCAGCGCGCCGTCGACGCCGCGGTCGCCGCGCAGGCCGCCTGGGCCGCCACTGCGCCCCGCGTGCGCAGCGAGATCCTGCGCCGCGCCTACGACATCATCATCGCGCGCACCGAGGACCTCGCGCTGCTGATGACCCTGGAAATGGGCAAGCCCCTGGCCGAAGCCCGCGCCGAGGTCGCCTACGGCGCCGAGTTCTTCCGCTGGTTCTCCGAGGAAGCCGTCCGTGTCGACGGCGGCCTGATGACCGCCCCGGACGGCCGGAACCGCCTGCTGGTCACCCGCCGGCCGGTCGGCCCCTGCCTGCTGATCACGCCGTGGAACTTCCCCCTGGCGATGGGCACCCGCAAGATCGGCCCGGCCATCGCCGCGGGCTGCACCATCGTCCTCAAACCCGCCCCCCAGACCCCCCTGACCAGCCTCGCCCTCGCCGCGATCCTGAAGGAGGCCGGCCTGCCCGACGGCGTCCTGAACATCATCACCACCACCGACGCCGCCGGCGTCATCGAACCCCTCCTGCGCGGCGGCCGGATCCGCAAACTCTCCTTCACCGGCTCCACCGGCGTCGGCCGCCTCCTGCTCGCCCAGTGCGCCGACACCGTCATCCGCACCAGCATGGAACTCGGCGGCAACGCCCCCCTCATCGTCTTCGACGACGCCGACCTCGACACCGCCGTCGAAGGCACCATGGTCGCCAAGATGCGCAACATGGGCGAGTCCTGCTGCGCCGCCAACCGCATCTACGTCCACAGCTCCCTCGCCGACGAGTTCGCCCGGCGCCTCGCCGCCCGCATGGCCGCCCTCACCGTCGGCGACGGCACCGAACCCGGCACCGACGTCGGCCCCCTCATCGACGTCGCCGGCCGCAGCAAGGCCCACGACCTGGTCCAGGACGCCGTCAAGCGCGGCGCCACGATCCTGACCGGCGGCGAACTGCCCGAAGGACCCGGCTGCTTCTACCCGCCCACCGTCCTCACCGGCATCGCTCCCGAGTCGCAGATCATCGACACGGAGATCTTCGGCCCGGTCGCGGCGATCCGCACCTTCGACACCGAGGACGAAGCCGTCACCGCCGCCAACGACACCGAATTCGGCCTCGCCGCCTACCTGTTCACCCAGAACCTCGACCGCGCCCTACGCGTCGCCGAACGCCTCGAAAGCGGCATGATCGGCCTCAACACCGGCCTCGTCTCCAACCCCGCCGCCCCCTTCGGCGGCATCAAGCAATCCGGCCTCGGCCGCGAAGGCGGCACCGTCGGCATCAACGAATTCCTCGAATACAAGTACATCGCCATCCCCACCGGAGCCTGACATGCCCGACCGCCTCGTCGTGCTGTACCGGGGCAACCGGCCCCCCGCCACCGGGCTCATCGAACGGCTCGCGGACACCGTCTACGCCACCGAGGAGGAGCTTCCCTACCTCCTCCCCGGCGCCGACGCCCTCCTGGCCTGGGTGACCCTCACCCCGGCCGTCCGCGAAGCCTGGCCCGACAACCCCGAGAAGGCACCCCGCTGGGTCCACGCCTCCTCCGCGGGCGTCGACTCCTTCCTCTTCCCCGCGCTGGTCGAGGATCCCGGTGTCACGCTCACCAACGCACGCGGCGTCTACGACCAGCCGACCGCCGAGTACGTCCTGGGCCTGATCCTCGCCCTCGCCAAGGACTTCCCCGGCACCTGGGAGCACCAGCGGCGCCGCGAGTGGCGTCCGCGCCCCAGCGACGGCATCACCGGACGCACCGTGCTGGTCTGGGGCACGGGGCCGATCGGCCGGGCCGTCGCCCGGCTGCTGCGCGCCGTGGGCATGCGGGTCTGCGGCGCCGGCCGCACGGCCCGCCCCAGTGACCCCGACTTCGGCACCGTCCACGACTCCGCCACCCTGCGCGCCGCTCTCGCGGAGGCGGACTACGTCGTCCTGGCCGCGCCCCTCACCGACGACACCCGGGGCATGGTCGACGCGCCCGTGCTGGCCGCGATGAAGCCGGGGGCGCGGCTGATCAACGTGGGCCGGGGCGGACTCGTCGACGAGGAGGCGCTCATCGACCACCTCGCCGCCGGACGGCTGGCCGGCGCCGCCCTGGACGTGTTCACCCAGGAGCCGCTGCCGGCCCGGTCACCCCTGTGGGACATGCCGGGCGTGATGATCTCCCCGCACACGGCGGGCGAGACCACCAGTGAACGGGAGGCGCTCGTCGAGGTGTTCCTAGACAACCTCACCCGGCACCTGGAGGGCCGCCCCCTGCGCAACGTCGTGGACAAGCGGCGCGGATACGTGAGCGGCAGGAACCCCGCCTGACATGCGGACAGCAGGTGCCCGGCCGGGGGGGGCGTCACCGGCCGGGCACCTGCTGTCCGCCGTCGCGCCGCCCCAGCACGCTGCCCGTCACCGCCAGCACGGACAGCACCACCAGCGCGCCGGCCGGGCCGAGGACGGTCCAGGGGGCCAGTTCCGCGTACGGCTGGTTCTCCGACAGGAGGCGGCCCCACTCGGGCGTGGGCGGCTGTTCGCCCAGGCCCAGGAAGCCGAGGGAGGCGAGCACCAGGACGGTCGTGGGCAGCCGGAGCAGGGCGTTGCGCAGGAGAGCCGGGACCACCGCGGGGAGCAGATGGCGGCGCAGCAGGTGCAGCCGCCCCGCCCCCAGCGCGACGGACGCGGCGATGTGCCCGCTCGCGCGTTCCTGCTCCAGCAGGGCCGCGGTCTGGGCGGCGTACGGGCTCCAGCCGACCGCGCACACCGCGCTCGCCGCGCCCCAGACCGAGGGCCCGGTCACACCCGCGATCAGCAGGCCCGCGAGGACGGCGGGCAGGGTCGACACGACTTCCGTGGGGCCCGCGCTCGCCCGCGGCGCCATGCCCGCCAGCAGGCCGGTGACCGCGCCGACCGCCGTCACGGCGAGGGCGACCCCCGCGGTGCGCAGCGCACCATGGCCCAGCCGGGCGAGCAGATCACGCCCCAGGGCGTCCGTGCCCAGAGGGTGTTCGAGGGACGGGGACAGCAGCCGTGCCGCCGTGTCGACCTGGAGCGGGTCGCGCAGGAGGCCCGCCGTGACCAGGGCGAGCAGGGCGAGCGCGCAGGCGGGGGCGACCCGGCGCAGGGAGCGCGGCACCGTGAGCGGGGGCCGGTGCAGGGCCGGCAGGGCGTTGTCGCGCAGAGGCCGGCCGAGGAGCGCGTGACGCAGGGCGCGGATCGCCATGCCCGCCGTCACGCCCAGCAGGACCAGCGCGAGAGTCGCCGTCTGCAGCACCGGGAGGTCCTGCGCGACGGCGGCGTCGAGGGCGAGCCGGCCGAGCCCGGGGATGTTGAAGATCTTCTCCACGGCGACGGCACCGCCGACCAGGGCCACGACGGTCGGCAGTAGCTGCGGCAGTACGCCGGGCAGCGTGCGGCGCAGCGCGCCCCGGCCGATGTGACCGGGCGGGAGGCCGACGGCGTACGCCGTGCGTGCCCACGGTTCGTGGAAGGCGGCGGGGAGCGCCTGGTCGAGGATCCCGCCGAGCATCGCGCCCGAGGGGATGCCGAGGGCCAGCGAGGGCAGCACCATCGACTGCGGCCCCTCCCACCCGCTGGACGGGAACCACCCCCACCACACCCCGCACACGGTGGCCAGCACGGAGGCGAGCAGGAACTTCGGCAGCGACGCGAGGACGGCGGCCGTGGTGCCCGCCCGGTCCTGCCGCAGCCGGCGCCGGGATCCGAGGAACACCGTGCGGGCACACACGAGTCCGGCGACCAGGACCGTGATCGCGAGTGCGCCCAGCATCAGGGTCAGGGAGACCGACAGGGCCGTCCCCACCTGGGGCATGACCGGAGCGCCGGAGACCCACGAGACGCCCGCGTCCCCGCGCGGCAGGCCGCCCAGCCAGTGCGCGAGGTGGACCAAGGGACCCTCGTCCAGGCCCAGCTGCTCACGCACGGCGGCCAGTTCCGCCGGTGTGGGGTTCTGGTCGGCGGAGCGCGCGCGCAGCACCGAACGGGCCGGATCGGCGCCGGACAGCCAGGGGAGCAGGGCCACGGCGCCGAGCAGTGCGGTACCGGCGAGCACACGGCCGGCCGCCGCCGGCCAGAGGGACGGGCGGGCGGCGGCGGGGGCGTGCGTGGCGCTCATGCGGGTTACTTCAGGCGCGTGTCGACGTCGATCAGGGACCGCTCGCGCGGGTCGAGGATCACGCCCTCGACATCGGCCGCGATGCCCTGCACGGCCTGCTCGTGCACCAGCGGCACCACGGCGTCGGTGCGCAGGATCTCCGCCTCCGCCCGCATGATCTTCTTCTGGCGGCTGTCGGTGTCCCGCTCCGCGGCGGCGGCCCGGATGGCCTTGTCCACCGCGGTGTTCTTCAGCCCGGCGATGTTGTACACGCCCTCGCTCGTGAAGTCACTGGCGAGGTAGTCGACCGCGTCGCCGGTGTCGAGGAGCGTCACCCGCGAGAAGACGAGGGCGTCGTACCTCCCGGCGAGGAGGTCGCTCTCCATCTGCGTGTACTCGCGCACGTCCTGCTTGACGGTGAACCCGGCCCTCTCCAGCTGCTGCTGGAGCACGGTCGCCGCCTCGGGCAGCTCGGCCCGGTTGGTGTACGTGGCCAGCCGCAGCGTCCTGCCCTTGGCGGCGGTCTTCACCTCGGCGTCGGTCGCGGCCTCGGCACGGCCCGACACCTCGACACGTTTGTCCGCGGCCCAGGGGACGGCGGGCCCGAACAGGCCCTGCGCGGGGTCGGCGTAGCCGCCGAAGACGGAGTCGACCAGCGCGGAGCCGTCGACGGCCGCACGCGCGGCGGCGCGCAGACCGGCGTCGGTGAACAGACCGCTGCCGGTGTTCAGGATCAGGCTGTCGGTGCGCACCGAGGGGACCTCGTGCCGGGTCTTGCCGTCGAGCAGCTTCGCCTGGGCGGTCGGGATCCACTCGGCGATGTCGGCCTCGCCGCCGCGCAGGGCGTTGGCGCGGGCCGTCCCGTCCGCGATCCAGCCGACGTCGATGCCGGGCGCCTTGGCCTTGCCGCCCCAGTAGCCGTCGAAGCGGTCGAGCGTGGCTTTGGTCTTGCCGTTCAGCCGGGTGATCTCGAACGGACCGGTGCCGGTGCCCACAGGGGTCACGGCGCCGTCCTTCCCGTACGCCTTCGCCGACAGGATCGCCAGCGCGGGACTGGCCAGCCGCAGCGGCAGCACCGGGTCGGGCGACGTGGTGGTGAGGGTGACGGTGTCGGCGTCGTCGGCCTCGGCGGTCAGTGACACGTCGCTCAGGACGCGGGGCTTGGGCTTGGCGGTGCCGGCGTGGTCGAGCGCGTTGACGACGGCCTGGGCGGTCAGCTCGGTGCCGTCCTGGAACTCGGCCTTGCGCAGCTCGAAGGTCCAGGTGGTGTCGCCGTCCTGTTTCCAGGACTTCGCCAGAGCGGGCTTGGCCGTGCCGTTCTTGTCGAGGGCGGTGAGGCCCTCGGCGACGGACAGTTTGCTCAGCACGGTGGCGTCGTTGCTGTACGGGGACAGCGCCTGCACCGGCGGCACGGCCAGCGCGACCCGTAGCCGCCCGCCCGATCCCGCGCCGGCGTCGCTGTCGCCCGGCGCGAAGCAGCCGGCCAGCAGAGGGGTGAGAGCCAGCGCCGCTATGAGGCCGCGGGAGGTGGTGCGCATGTCGGTTCCTGTCGTGCGGGAGATCGGCGGCGTCAGCATATAAGGGCAGCCTTACCAACCTCCCAGCCGGGTAGGTGAAATCTCAACGACTGGACGGTCGTAGTTCGAGTGAGGGCCTCTCGACCATCCGTTCGACCTGTGCCATCGTGTGCGCCGGGCGGAGGTGAGGCGCATGACCGGCGCGGACCCGGGACTGTTCGGTCCGGAATCGGTGACCTGGCAGGTGCACAGCGACCCCATGATGTGGATCGCGGGCGTCTGGGCGCTTGTACCTCCAGGCCCTGCATCCGCGCGCGGTCCGCGGCGTCATGCAGAACTCCGACGTCCGGCGCGACGCCTGGGGCCGGCTGATGCGCACCGCGAGCTTCGTCGGGACGACGACGTACGGCACCACCGAGGACGCCGAGCGCGCCGGGGCCCGGGTCCGCAGGATCCACCGCATGCTGACCGCGACCGATCCGGACACGGGCGAGCGATACGGTGTCGACGAACCCGCCCTGCTGATGTGGGTGCACTGCGCCGAGATCGACTCGTATCTGCACGTGGCCCGCAGGTCCGGGCTCCGGCTCACCGGCGCCGAGGCCGACCGCTACGTCGCCGAACACCGGCAGAGCGCACGGCTCGTGGGCCTCGACCCCGACGCCGCACCGGGCGACCGGGCCGAGATGGCCGAGTGCTTCGAGAAGGTGCGCCCGGACCTCTCCGCCGGACCCGAGGCACGCGAGGTGGACGACTTCCTGCTCCGCCCGCCGACGCACCCGCTCCTCGTACCGGCGCGCGAGGTGGACGACTTCCTGCTCCGCCCGCCGACGCACCCGCTCCTCGTACCGGCGCGCGAGGTGCTGTGGCGGCGCGTGGCACATCTGGCGTACGCCTCCCTGCCGCCGTACGCCCACGAGTTGTACGGCAGACCGGCCCCCGCCCCCGCCACTGTCACCCGCCAACTGCGCCTCGCGGGCCTCCTGCTGCGCCGCATCCCCGCACGTGTGCGCCGGCAACTCCCGCCCAAACACGTTCTGCGGGCCATGGCGAGGCTCGGCCCCGACGCGCGCCCGGCACCGTACAAACTCGGACGATAGGCCGCCATACTGGGTGTGCCAGGGGGCGGGCGGACAGCTACCGGGGGGAGCGTCGCGCGACATGGGGGACAGCAGGCTCATCCAGGGCCGGTACCGGCTGCTCGATCTGATCGGGCGCGGCGGCATGGGCGAGGTGTGGCGGGCCCGGGACGAGTCCCTGGGCCGGCACGTCGCCGTCAAGTGCCTCAAACCGCTGGGCCCGAACCACGACCACGCCTTCACCCGGGTGCTGCGGGAGCGGTTCCGCCGCGAGGCCCGGGTGGCCGCCGCGCTGCAGCACCGGGGCATCACCGTCGTGCACGACTTCGGCGAGTCCGACGGCGTGCTCTACCTCGTCATGGAGCTGCTGGACGGCCGCAACCTCAGCCAGCTCCTGGAGGACAACAAGCAGCACCCGCTGCCGGTCGCGGACGTCGTGGAGATCGCCGAGCAGGTCGCCGCCGCCCTCGCCTACTGCCATGAACAGGGCATCGTGCACCGGGACCTCAAGCCCGCGAACATCGTGCGGCTCGGCGACGGCACCGTGAAGATCTGCGACTTCGGCATAGCCCGTCTCGGGCACGACATCGGCTTCACCTCCCGGCTGACCGGCACCGGCATCGCCATGGGCACCCCGCACTACATGTCCCCGGAGCAGATCAGCGGCACCGAGGTCGACCAGCGCAGCGACCTCTACTCGTTCGGGTGCGTGCTGTACGAGATCGCCACCGGCGTACCGCCGTTCGACCTCGACGACGCCTGGGCGATCCTCGTCGGCCACCGCGACACCCCGCCCCGCCCGCCGCGCGAGCACCGCGCCGAACTGCCCGAGTTCCTGGAGCGCGTCGTCCTCGACCTGCTCGCCAAGGAACCCGGGCAACGCCCCGACGACGCCCGCGAGCTGGCCCGCCGCATCAGCGCCCACCGGGGCGCGCCGGCGTACGTGACCGCCGTCGCGGCGGCCCGCCCGGTTTCCGGCGGGCCGGGCGGCGCGGCCCGGCTGCCGTCCTGGACCCGCGGCATGACCGCCGGCCACAAGGCGACCGGCACCGCGCTGCGCACCACACCCCCGGACCCGGCGGCCGGGCTGTCCGGCGAGTGGATCGCACGTCCCGCCACCGGTCCGGTCGTCGCGGAGCCCGCCCCCGCGGAGCGGCCCGCCCCGCCCACGGAGGTCCTTACCGCCCTGGCCGGCCGGCACAACGCGGGCCTGAGCCTCGGCCGGCTCGGCCGCTGGACGGAGGCGGGCGAGGTGCACCGGGGGGTCGCCGCCGAACGCGAGCACCTCCTCGGCCCCGACCACCCCGACACCCTCGCCAGCCGCTACGAGGTCGCCTTCACCCTCAGCCGCACCGGCCGCGCCGCGGACGCCCTGCGCGAGTACAAGCACGTCACCGAGGCCAGGATCCGCACCCTCGGCGCCGATCACCCCGACACCCTGGCCGCCCGCCAGGAGATGGCCTACGTGCTCGGCCAGCTGGGCCGCGCCTTCGACGCCCACCGCGTCTACACGTCGGTGCTCACCGCCCGCGAACACCTCATGGGCCCCGACCACCCCGACACCCTGCGCTGCCGCCACAACCTCGCCTTCAACCTCAGCCGCCTCGGCCGCCTGGAGGACTCGTTCCGCATGGCCCGCGAGGTGGCCCGGGCCCGCGCCCGCGTGCTCGGCCCGGACCACCCCGACACCCTCGTCACCCGTTACGAAGTGGCCTACGCCCTGGGTCAGCTGGGCCGGTGGGCCGAAGCCCTGGAGACCTACCACGAGGTCGCCGAGGCCCGTGCCCGCGCCCTCGGCCCGGACCACCCCGACACCCTCGCCGCCCGGCACGAGATCGGCATCAGCCTGGGCCGCCTCGGCCGCAGCGCGGAGGCCCTGGACCTCTACCGCGTCCTGGCCGCGGACCGCACCCGCAGCCAGGGCCCCACCCACCCCGAGACCCTGCGCGCCCGTCACGGCCGCTGCGTCAACCTCGGGCGGCTCGGCCGCTGGGAGGAGGCCCTCGCGGAATCCCGTGACGTGGCCGCCCTGCGCGAACGGGTCCTCGGCCCCGAGCACCCGGACACCCTCGTCAGCTGTCGCGAGGTCGCCGTCGGTCTCGGCTGGCTGGGCCGCTGGGCCGACGCGCTCACCGAGTACCGGCGCGTGGCCGCCGCCCGCGAACGCGTCCTCGGCGCCGACCACCCCGACACCCTCGCCAGCCGCAACGACGAGGCCCATTGCCTGGAACAGCTCGGCCGCAGCGCCGAGGCCGTGGCCCTGTACCGAAGAGTCGCGGCCCTGCGCGAGCAGCGGGCCGCGGCGGGACGCTGACCCCAGGGCGAGCGGCAAGGCGCCGTCTGGCCGACCCGGATCACCCCGTGTTACCAAGAACCATGACCGCACCCGAGGGACCCCGCGCACACCGGACCTACGACGCCGTCATCGTGGGCGGCGGCCACAACGGCCTGGTCGCCGCGGCCTATCTGGCCCGGGCCGGGCGTTCCGTGCTCGTTCTGGAGCGGCTGGACCACACGGGAGGCGCGGCGGTGTCCACGCGGCCCTTCGCCGGAGCCGACGCCCGGCTGTCCCGCTACTCGTACCTGGTCAGCCTGCTGCCCAAGAAGATCGTCCGGGACCTCGACCTGGACTTCCGGGTGCGCACCCGGACCGTTTCCTCCTACACACCCGCCGAGCGCGACGGCCGGCCCACCGGACTTCTCGTAGGCGGCGGCGAACGGCGCACGCGGGAGGCGTTCGCCCGGCTCACCGGCGCCGACCGCGAGTTCCGGGCCTGGCAGGAGCTCTACGGCATGACCGGCCGCGCCGGCGAGCGGATCTTCCCGACCCTCACCGAGCCGCTGCCCACCCGCGAGGAGCTGCGCCGACGCCTCGACGACGAGGAAGCCTGGCGGGTGCTGTTCGAGGAACCGATCGGCGTCGCCGTCGAGGAGCGCTTCGAGGACGACCTGGTGCGCGGCGTCGTCCTCACCGACGCCCTCATCGGCACCTTCGCCGACGCACACGACCCCTCCCTGAAACAGAACCGCTGCTTCCTCTACCACGTGATCGGCGGCGGCACCGGCGACTGGGACGTGCCCGTCGGCGGCATGGGAGCCCTCACCGACGCGCTCGCCGACACGGCCCGCGCGGCGGGCGCCGTCCTCGCCACCGGACACGAGGCGCTGCGCATCGTCACGGACGGCCGAACCGCCGAGGTCACCTTCTCCACGGCCGAGGGTGAAGACACCGTCGCCGCCCGGCACGTCCTGGTGAACGCCTCACCCCAGGCCCTGGCAGACCTGACCGGCGACCCGGCCCCGGCACCCGCCGAGGGCGCCCAGCTCAAGGTCAACATGCTGCTGAAGCGGCTGCCCCGGCTGCGCGACAGCTCCGTCGACCCGCGTGAGGCCTTCGCCGGCACCTTCCACATCGCCGAGGGCTACGAGCAACTGGCCACCGCCTACGCCCAGGCCGCCGCCGGGCACCTGCCGGCCGCGCCGCCCTCCGAGATCTACTGCCACTCGCTCACCGACCCCACCATCCTCGGACCCGACCTGGCCGAGCAGGGCTACCAGACGCTCACCCTCTTCGGCCTGCACACCCCGGCCCGCCTGTTCGAGCGGGACAACGACGCCGTGCGCGAGGACCTGCTGAAGGCCACCCTCGCCCAGCTCGACGCCCACCTGGCCGAACCCCTCGCCGACTGCCTGGCCACCGACGCCGAGGGGCGCCCCTGCATCGAGGCCAGAACGCCGCTCGACCTGGAGCGGGACCTCGGCCTGCCCGGCGGCAACATCTTCCACCGCGAGCTGAGCTGGCCCTACGCGCACGAGGGCACCGGACGCTGGGGCGTGGAGACCGGGCACGCCAACGTGCTGCTGTGCGGGGCGGGCGCGGTACGCGGGGGCGGGGTCAGCGGGGTCCCGGGACACAACGCGGCCATGGCGGTGCTGGAGAACACCCCCGGGTGACCCCTCAGTCGGCCTCCCGCGTCCACCCCACCGCCTTCAGACGCGCCGCGTCCGACGGGCGCGCCTCGTCGAACAGGACGCCCCCGGCCGCCTCCACGCGCAGCCCGTCCACGTAGCAACCGCGCCCGACGTACAGCCGGTCCGTCGCGTAGCGCCAGCGCAGGGCGAGCTCCCGCGCGGCCGGGAGGCCGGCGGTGAGCCGGTGCCAGACCCGGCCGGACCAGCCGGTGACGGAGCCCGACGGGTGCTGCTCGCGGTCCTGACCGCGGCGGGACGTCGTGAAGGGCACCGGCTGCCAGGTCGTGCCGCCGTCGGTCGTGGCCTCCAGGACCAGGGCGTCGGCCTTGGGCTCGGTGTCCCACCACAGGGCGCAGCGCAGCCGGGCCCGGCCGGCGGACGTGTCGAGCGCGGGGAGCGAAAGGGTCACCGTGCTGGAGACCGCCATCCCGGAGAACCAGGCCGTGCGGCCCCGCGCCGGCCGGACCGGCACGGCCCGTGCCATGGTGTTCGCCGCGGCCACCCTGGGCGCCGACCCGGACCGCCAACTCCGTACCGGATGGACCGAGTTGCCGAGGACGACCAGGAACGAGTCCGTCGTCGGGTCGAGCACCAGCGAGGTGCCCGTGAAACCGGTGTGCCCGGCGGTGCGCGGCGTGGCCATCGCGCCCATGTACCAGTGCTGGTAGAGCTCGAAGCCGAGGCCGTGCTCGTCCCCGGGGAAAGCGGTGTTGAAGTCGGTGAACATCAGCTCCACCGACTCCGGCGTCAGAATCCTGGACCGCCCGTACACACCGCCGTTGAGCAGCGTCCGGCCGAGGACCGCCAGGTCCCACGCGTCGGAGAACACGCCCGCGTGGCCCGCGACGCCGCCCAGGCCGAAGGCGTTCTCGTCGTGCACCTCGCCCCACACCAGGCCCCGGTCCAGGCCGGACCACGGGGCCCGCGCGTCCTCCGTGGCCGCGATCTTCGGCCGCCAGGACGCGGGCGGGTTGTAGCGGGTGCGGCGCAGGCCGAGCGGCGCGGTGATCTCGTCCCGGAGCAGGACGTCCAGGGCGCGGCCCGTGATCCGTTCCAGCACGAGCTGGAGCGAGATGAGGTTCAGGTCCGAGTACAGGTACGCCGTGCCGGGCGCGCTGACCGGCTGCTCGTTCCAGATGAGCTCGAGCTTCTCCTCGTGGGTGGGCGCGCTGTACAGCGGGATCCAGGCGCGCAAGCCCGAGGTGTGGGTGAGGAGCTGGCGGATCGTGATGTCCTGCTTGCCCGCGCGTGAGAAGCCCGGCAGGTACGAGGCGACCTCCGCCTCCAGCTCCAGCGCGCCCCGCTCGATCTGCTGCACGGCGAGGATCGAGGTGAACAGCTTCGACACCGACGCCAGGTCGAACACGGTGTCCCCGGCCATCGGGATCTGCTCGCCGGGCGGGAACTCGACGCCGGTGTCGGTCTTCTCGTCGTAGGCCCGGTAGCGCACCGCCATGCCGAGGGGCCGGTGCAGGGCGACCGTGCCGCCGCGTCCGGCGAGCAGGACGGCGCCCGCGTACCAGGGGTGCTTGGGGGAGGGGGCGAGGAACGCCTCCGCGTCGGTGACGAGCCGGCGCAGGTGGGAGGAGAGCAGCCCGGCGCGTGCGGCGGACCCGTGCCGCAGGGTGGGGCGGTGGCCGCTCGTCGCCGGGGCCGCCCCGGCGGGCAACGGGGCGAGTGCCAGCGCACCGCCCAGGGCCAGGCCCGCTGCGCCCAGTTGACGCCGGGTCAGTTCGCTGCTCGCCGCTCTGTCGGTCACCGCGTACCCCTTCGCCTCTGCCGACTCGCATGTCCCATGAAGTATGTCCGCCGTCCGCCTCCGCCCATAGACCGCACGCGGGAACCAATCGAGTCCTGAATCTGACGGAGCATCAGAAAACCCCTTCCGTCCTGCGGGGGACTCCGGCATCCTGCGCCCATGCAGACGGAGCTGAGCCAGACACTGGGAATCGAGCACGCCGTCTTCGGCTTCACGCCGTTCCCCGCCGTCGCCGCGGCCATCAGCCGGGCCGGCGGCTTCGGCGTGCTCGGCGCGGTCCGCTACACCGACCCCGACGAGCTCACACGCGACCTGGACTGGATCGAGGCACACGTCGACGGCATGCCGTACGGCCTGGACGTCGTGATGCCGGCGAAGAAGGTCGAAGGCGTGACGGAAGCCGACGTCGAGGCGATGATCCCCGAAGGGCACCGGCAGTTCGTCCGGGACACCCTCGCCAAGCACGGCGTGCCCGAACTCGCGGAGGGCGAGGCGGCCGGCTGGCGCATCACCGGCTGGATGGAGCAGGTCGCCCGCAGCCAGCTCGACGTCGCCTTCGACTACCCGATCCGGCTCCTCGCCAACGCCCTCGGCTCCCCGCCCGCCGACGTCATCGCCCGCGCCCACGACCGGGACGTCCTCGTCGCCGCACTCGCGGGCAGCGCCCGGCACGCCCGCAAGCACCGGGACGCCGGGATCGACATCGTCGTGGCGCAGGGCTACGAGGCGGGCGGGCACACCGGCGAGATCGCCTCCATGGTGCTCACCCCCGAAGTCGTCGACGCCGTCGCCCCGATGCCCGTCCTGGCCGCCGGCGGCATCGGCAGCGGACAGCAGGTGGCCGCCGCACTCACCCTCGGCGCCCAAGGCGTGTGGCTCGGCTCCATATGGCTGACCACCACGGAAGCGGACCTCCACTCGCCCGCCCTGACCCGCAAACTCCTCGCGGCCGGCTCCGGCGACACCGTCCGCTCCCGCGCCCTGACCGGCAAGCCGGCTCGCCAGTTGCGCACCGAGTGGACCGACGCCTGGGACGACCCGGCCGGGCCCGGCACCCTGCCCATGCCCCTGCAAGGGCTGCTGGTCGCCGAAGCCGTCTCGCGCATCCAGAAGCACGAGGTCGACCCGCTGCTCGGCACCCCGGTCGGCCAGATCGTCGGCCGGATGAACAGCGAACCAAGCGTCCAGGCCGTCTTCGACGACCTCACCCGCGGCTTCGAGCGGGCCGTGGACCGCGTCAACCGCATCGCCGGAAGGAGCGGACAGCCGTGAGCACACCCCCCGTGGGCTTCTGGGCCCAGGCCGCACAGCACCCCGACCGGAAGGTGCTCGTCGCACCCGACGGCCAGGAGTGGACCGCCGGACGCCTGCACGCCGCCGCCAACCGGCTCGTGCACGGCCTGCGCGATGCCGGGCTGCGACGCGGCGAGACCTTCGCCGTGGTCCTGCCCAACGGCGTCGAGTTCCTCGTCGCCTATCTCGCCGCCAGCCAGGCCGGGTTCTACCTCGTCCCCGTCAACCACCACCTGGTCGGACCGGAGATCGCCTGGATCGTCTCCGACTCCGGCGCCAAGGTGCTCCTCGCCCACGAGCGCTTCGCCGACGCGGCCCGCGCCGCCGCCGACGAGGCCGGCCTCCCGGGCACCCACCGGTACGCCGTGGGCACGGTCGAGGGATTCCGCCCGTACGCCGAACTCCTCGACGGCCGACCCGAGTCGGCGCCCGCGGACCGCACCCTCGGCTGGGTCATGAACTACACCTCGGGCACCACCGGACGCCCCCGTGGCATCCGCCGCCCGCTGCCCGGCAAACCGCCGGAGGAGGCGTACCTCGGCGGGTTCCTCGGCATCTTCGGCATCCGGCCGTTCGACGACAACGTGCACCTGGTCTGCTCGCCGCTCTACCACACGGCCGTCCTGCAGTTCGCCGGAGCGTCCCTGCACATCGGCCACCGGCTGGTCCTCATGGACAAGTGGACGCCCGAGGAGATGCTCCGCCTCATCGACGCCCACGGCTGCACCCACACCCATATGGTCCCCACCCAGTTCCACCGCCTGCTGGCCCTGCCCGGCGAGGTGAAGGACCGCTACGACGTCTCCTCCATGCGGCACGCCATCCACGGGGCCGCGCCCTGCCCCGACCACGTCAAGCGGGCCATGCTCGACTGGTGGGGGCCCTGTGTGGAGGAGTACTACGCGGCCAGCGAGGGCGGCGGCGCCTTCGCCACCGCCGAGGACTGGCTGAAGAAGCCCGGCACCGTCGGCAAGGCCTGGCCCATCAGCGAGCTCGCGATCTTCGACGACGACGGCAACCGGCTGCCGCCCGGTGAACTCGGCACCGTCTACATGAAGATGAACACCGGCGGCTTCTCGTACCACAAGGACGAGGCCAAGACCCGCAAGAACCGCATCGGCGACTTCTTCACCGTCGGCGACCTCGGACACCTCGACGAGGACGGCTACCTCTTCCTGCGCGACCGCAAGATCGACCTGATCATCTCCGGCGGGGTCAACATCTACCCGGCCGAGATCGAGTCGGCCCTGCTCGCCCACCCGGCCGTCGCGGACGCCGCCGTCTTCGGCATCCCGCACGACGACTGGGGCGAGGAGGTCAAGGCGGTCGTGGAACCGGCCCCCGGACACCGGCCCGGACCCGCCCTCACGGCCGACCTCCTCGACCACTGCGCCCACCGGCTCGCCGGATACAAGCGGCCCAGGTCGGTCGACTTCATCGCCGAGATGCCCCGTGACCCCAACGGCAAGCTGTACAAGCGGCGGCTGCGGGAGCCGTACTGGGAGGGCCGGACGCGACCGGTGTGAGGCGGCGTCGGCTCTGGTCGCGCAGGAGTGGGGTGGGCGTCATCCCTCGGTCGCTGAACGGGCCGGCCTCCGGGGCCCGGCAGAAGGGGGCTGCGGCGGCTGATGTACGGCTCCCGCCGGGCCCGACCGGGGGTGCCGCCGTACGGGGCGGCACCCCGCGCCCAGCGTCAGCGGCGCACCCGCACGACCTTCAGCTTCGGCGAGCACAGGATGTCCCTCTCACAGAAGCGCGACGCCACCCACTTCTCACCGGAGAACAGCCGCGTCTGATCGGCGAAGTGCGGCGACTTCGGGTTCGACGACTGCGAGTACGTCAGCAGCGTGCGCGCCACCGGGCAGCGGCTGCCGTCCCAGCCGACCGCCTGCAGATGGCTGCTGCGGAAAAGCACCTCCGTGTAACCGCCGGCGGCCGCGTCCCACGTCGGCTCGATCACGTTCCACACACCGAGCCGGCCCGCGCCGCCCGGCACCGGCAGGCGCTGCCCGTCGCGGACGACGAACTGGCGCGCGCCGAGCGGCGCGTCGAGCGCGATGCCCGCGCCCCGCAACTCGGCGACCGTGTCGGCGAGAGCGGTGGGGAAGCCGGGAGCGTCCGTTTTCAGGGTGTTCGGGGTGCGGACCGGGTCCGTCGCCGAGAACGGCACCTTCCACAACCGGTCGGCCGGCACGACCTGTTCGAGCCTGCGCCAGAACCGGTCGAAGAGCAGGGCTCCCCGGCTGCCGGTGTCCATGGTGCGGTCCCACGCCTTCAGCACGCCGCAGGCGCCGGACACATCGACGGCCTTGCCGTCGCTGCCCGTCGCCGTACCGCCGGGCAGTGCGGCGCACGCCCGTGCCACGTCCCCGGCGGCGAGATCACCGGCAGGCACCCGGTTGGCGAACTGCTGCCGTTGCAGGTCCCGTACGGTCAGGCCGCCGCGGTCCGCCATCGCCGCCACGTCCTCGATCGCGCCGCGGGTGCGCAGGCCGAGCTGTGTGCCCACCGTGCCGTAGATCCGCTCGTATCCGGTGAGCGGCCGGTCGGCGTTGGTCATCCACGCGGTGCCGTTGGAGTTCTCCGCGTAGGGGGCATCCTTCAGCGTCGGCATCCTCGCCGGACCGAAGATTCCCGGTACGACGGCGCCGGGGTCGCTGCCGAGCGCGCAGTCGCCGCGTGAGCCGTCGAGGATCGCGATCCCGGACGCCGGGTACGTGGTCCTGCCGAGTTCCGTCGAGCAGCGCCCGGCCAACTCGTCGGTGACGCGGGGGAGTACCTGGGACTGGGTGTAGAGGGAGTGCCCCGCGCGGTCGGCGGCGATCGTGTTCACCCAGGGGATGCCCTGGTGCCGGTCGAGGGAGTGCCGTACTCGGTGTAGCGGATGACGGCGGACATGCCGTTGCGGGAAGGGTGCTGCTCTGCTCGCTGCTCGGTCGTGGCGGCCGCCGCGGGTAACGCGGACGCGGCGGTGAACAGGGCCGTGGCCCCGAGGACAAGTCGTCTCAGACGACTGCGCATCGTGCCCTCCAACATCGTCGAGGGAAAGGAGTGTCGCGTGTACGAACCTGGTTCGAACGTCCGTCGGTTTCATGACGACGGACGCCGTCGACGGCGGCAGGGTTGCTCCGGGCTCCTTCACCCGGCCCCGGCTCCCGCCCTGCCCGAGGTCCTTGACCTCATCGGGCGGTGAAACGAGGATCATGTGTCATGACGACGCCCGGACACGGCAGCACGGTCGACGGAGTCCTGCGGCGCAGCGCCCGGCGCACACCGGCGCGCGTCGCGGTGGAGTACGCCGAACGGACCTGGACGTACGACGAACTCGACACCGCCGTCTCCCGCGCGGCGAGCGTCCTCCTCGACCAGGGGCTGAGGCGCGGGGACCGGGTCGGTGCCTTCGGCCACAACTCCGACGCCTACCTGATCGCCTTCCTCGCCTGCGCCCGCGCGGGTCTGGTGCACGTACCCGTCAACCAGAACCTGACCGGCGACGACCTCGCCTACATCGTCGGCCAGTCCGGCTGCGCCCTGGTCCTCACCGACCCGGACCTGGCCGCGCGACTTCCGGACGACGTGCGGACGCCGGCGCTGCGTGACGCCGACGACTCGCTGCTCGCACGGCTGCCGCAGGCGCCCGCGTACGACGGCCCCGAGCCGCGTACCGAGGACCTGGTGCAACTGCTGTACACGTCCGGGACGACCGCCCTGCCCAAGGGTGCGATGATGACGCACCGGGCCCTGGTGCACGAGTACCTGAGCGCCATCACCGCCCTCGACCTCAGTGCGGGCGACCGCCCCGCGCACTCCCTGCCGCTGTACCACTCGGCGCAGATGCACGTCTTCCTGCTGCCCTACCTCGCCGTCGGCGCGACGAACATCATTCTCGACGCACCCGACGGCGACCGGCTCTTCGACCTGATCGAGGCGGGCCGCGTGGACAGCCTCTTCGCACCGCCCACCGTCTGGATCGCCCTGTCCAACCGCCCCGATTTCGCCACCCGCGACCTGAGCGGCCTGCGCAAGGCCTACTACGGCGCGTCGATCATGCCGGTCCCGGTACTCGAACGACTGCGGGAACGCCTGCCCGACCTGGCCTTCTACAACTGCTTCGGGCAGAGCGAGATCGGCCCGCTGGCCACGGTTCTCGCACCCGGCGAACACAAGGGCCGCCTGGACTCCTGCGGCCGGCCCGTCCTGTTCGTCGACGCCCGTGTGGTCGACGAGGACGGCAAGGACGTCCCCGACGGCACTCCCGGCGAGATCGTCTACCGCTCCCCCCAACTGTGCGAGGGCTACTGGGACAACCCCGAGGAGACCGCCGAGGCCTTCCGCGACGGCTGGTTCCGCTCCGGCGACCTCGCCGTACGCGACGCGCACGGCTACTTCACGATCGTCGACCGGGTCAAGGACGTCATCAACTCCGGCGGTGTCGTCATCGCCTCACGCCAGGTCGAGGACGCCCTGTACACTCACCCCGGCGTCGCCGAGGCCGCGGTGGTGGGTCTGCCGGACGAGCGCTGGATCGAGGCGGTGACAGCCGTGGTCGTCCCGCGGGGCGAGGTCTCGGAGACGGAACTGATCGACCACGTCCGCGAACGACTCGCCCCCTTCAAGGCGCCGAAGCGCGTGGTGTTCGTGGACGAACTCCCGCGCAACGCCAGCGGGAAGGTCCTCAAGCGGGAACTGAGGAACGACCTCGCCAACGGGTAGCGCGCACGGGCCGGAGAACCGGGTTGTGCCGGACCGGCCCTGGACGCCAGGATCGACGGCATGCCGATCTTCGGTGCCCCGGACGGGACCCGGCTGGCCTTCCACCTGCGCGGTGAGGGCGAGCCGGTCGTCGTGCTGCCCGGCGGGCCCATGCGGGCCTCCGCCTACCTGGGAGACCTGGGCGGACTGGATGCCCACCGGCAGTTGGTACTCCTCGACCTGCGCGGCACGGGGGAGTCCGAGAAACCGGCGGATCCCAAGACGTACCGCTGCGACCGGCTCGTGGACGACGTCGAGGCGCTGCGGCGCCATTTGGGCCTGGAGCGGATGGACGTGCTCGCGCACTCGGCGGGCGGCAGTCTGGCCATGCTGTACGCGGCCCGCCATCCGGAGCGACTGGGACGGCTGGCTCTGGTCACCGCCACCCCGTGGGCACTGGGGCTGCCGGCCACGGCCGCGGACCGGCTGGCGGCGGCACGACTGCGGGCGTCGGAACCCTGGTTCCCGGAGGCGTTCTGCGCGTTCGAGGCCTGGCTGGACGGCACCGGTGACTTCGATCCGGTGTTCCTCCCGTTCTTCCACGGGCGCTGGGACGACACCGCCCGGGCCCACGCCGACCGCGAGGAGACCGAGACCAACGACGACGCGGCGGAAGTCTACGGTGGCAACGGCGCCTACGACCCTGCCGCGACGCGCAGTGCGCTGGCCCGGGTGAGAACTCCCGTGCTCGTCCTGGCCGGTGAGGTCGACGGCGGTCCGAGTCCAGCTCTCGCCCGGCAGGCCGCAGACGCCTTCCCTGCGGTCGAGTTCGCGGTGCAGCCGGGAGCGGGACACTACCCGTGGCTCGACGACCCGCAAGGGTTCACGCGGCGGGTGGCCCCCTTCTTCTCCTGACCAGGGACACCCGCGCCTCTGCTGTCGGCAGAGCGCACCCGGCTCCCGGGCACGCTTCGCCTACCGTACCCGGCATGGACACAGCACCGCGCAGGCGAACGGCATCACGCAGGCCTACCGCGTCTGGGGACCGCAGGACGCGGAGCCTCTCGTCCTGCTGCCCGCCCGCGGGGCCGACGGCGCCGACTGGGCGTTGATCGCCCCGGCCCTGGCCGCCGGGCCCGCCGGACCCCGCCGTGTGTGCGCGCCCGATCTGCGCGGACACGGCCGGAGCGACCGGCCCGGCGGATACGCGTACGAGACCCTGCGCGACGACATCCACGTCCTCCTCGGCGTGCTCGGCATCGACCGCGCCGACGTCGTGGGCCACTCGCTCGGCGGCGCCGTCGCCTACCTGCTCGCCCAGCGCAGTCCCGGGCTCGTGCGACGGCTCGTCCTGGAGGACGTGCCCGCGCCCTTCCCGCTGGACCCGCCGCGCCCACCCGCCGAACGGCCCGGCGTGAGACCCCGTACGACTGGGCGATGATCCTCGACACCGACGGACAGCGCAACGCACCGCATCCCATGTGGTGGGACCACATAAGCCGGATCACCATGCCCACGCTGCTGATCGGTGGCGGGCCGAGCAGCCCGATCCCGCAGGAGCAGATCGCCGCGTTCGCCGAACTGCTCCCCGACGCACGGCACATCACCCTCGGCGCGGGGCATCTCGTGCACGAGACCCGGCCGAAGGAGTTCCTCGCGGCCGTGGCGGAGTTCCTCAGCCCTGCGGCCCGTAGGCCGTCATGAAGCGGTCGCGGAACTTGTCCATGCCCCACCGGGGGGCGTTCTCGGCCGGCTTGAGGCCGTCCGTCCAGCCCCAGTCGGCGACCCGGTCCAGGACCTCCTTGTCGTGGGCGACGATCGTCACCGGCACGTCCTTGCCGGTGTCCCCGGCGGTGACGGTCGGCACCGGCTGGTGGTCACCGAGGAAGACCAGCACCGTGTCGTCGTCGCCGTAGCGCTCGACCCACTCGGTGAGGCTGCGGATCGAGTACTCGATGGCCTTGCGGTACTCGGCGCGCACCTTCTCCGGGTCCTTCCAGACCTCCGTGGGGTTGGTGCCCTCCTTCTTGATCCGGTGGAACACCGAGCCGTCGCCGAGGTCGTTCCAGTCGATCATGTGGGCGATCGGGGACCAGGGGTTGTGGCTGGAGGCCAGGATGATCTCCGCCATGATCGGCTCGCGGTCCTTCTTGCCGTGCTCCAGCCGCTCGAAGGCCTCCATGCTGAACTGGTCGGGCACGGGCGTCCAGCTGAAGTACGGGCCGTGGTAGCCGAGGTGCTCGGAGTCGTAGATGTGGTCGAGGCCGAAGTACGTGCCCTCCGGCCAGGCCCGCCGCACACCCGGCACGACGCCGACGGTCCGCCAGGCCCCCGTCTTGCCGAAGTACTTCGTCAGCGTCATGCGATCGCTCGTGGTCAGACTGCGGTACCGCTGCTGGTTCTTGATCCACAGCCCGGACAGGAACGTCGAGTGGGCCAGCCAGCTGCCCGCGCCCGTCACCGGCGACTGCAGCCAGCCGCTGCGCGACTCGAACCCGGCCGCCTTCAGCCTGCCGGTGCCCTCCTTGAGCACGGCGTCCGTCTGCTGCGCCATCGCCGGGTCGTCGATCGCGACCCTGCCGTAGCTCTCGATGAAGGTGAACAGGACGTCCTTGCCGCGCAGCCCCGTGAGCAGCTGGTCGGGCGGGGTCTTCGCGAAGGCGTCCGCCGAGGCCTGCTTCTCGAAGACCCGGGCGTCCGCGAGCCCCGCACGCACCTGGTCCACCCGGTTGCCCAGGAACTCGGCGTTGCCCTTGGTGGCGACCGGAACGGTACCGATCCGCACGCCCAGGGTCATGCAGGTGATCCACGCCGTGCCGAGGATCAGGACCGTGCGGCCGGCGACGGGCCGGTGCCGGACCATCAGGTTCGTCAGCCGTACCACCGCGAGCGTCGTGAGGACGAGCAGCGCGACGAACAGGACGATCACGCCGGTCACCGCCAGCACCTGGCCGGTACGGCCGAACGTCTCCCTCAGGAAGTCCGTGCCGTTCTCGATCAGGATCCAGTCGAGGACCAGGTCGAAGGGCCGGGCCAGGATCTGGTAGAAGCCCATGTCGACGAACTTCAGCACCGTGAGCAGGCCCAGGAACAGGCCCGTGACGACCGCCGTGATGCGCCGGGGCTTCGGCGGCAGCGCGAGCAGCAGCCCGGCGAGCAGCACGCCCTCGGCGGGGATGCGGACGAACGACGCGAACTCGATGCGCTCGATCCGGTTCGGCACGAGCAGCGCGAACAGCACCAGGGCACCGGCCAGCACGGTCGTTCCGACGGAGACGCCGCGCGCCGTACGGGGGTGGCGGCGGCGCCGGCCGAACCAGCCGGGCTTGGTCGCCGGCGGCGACGGCACGGACGAGGTCCGCTGTGCCCGAGTGGCGCTCTCCGGGGCATCCGTGGCGGTGCCGTCCTGCGGTTCCTCCGTTCCGGTTCCGCCGCCCTCCGGTTCCGCCGTACCGGTGTCGTCATCCGGTTCCGCCCCGCTCTCGGTCGTGTCCGAAAGCTGACGGGAGCGAGTGAAGAGCGACACCCGGTGGTTCCTTCCGTGCGGTCTTGCTGGCATGGCGAACGGAGCTCGGGTGAGCGAGCCCGCCACCACCAGTACGTCCGCACGTCACCTCAAGTTCAACGGTCCGGCCGGAGATTCACCCGTCCGCCGTCGCCGCCACCTCGCGCGCCCACCGGTAGTCGGCCTTGCCGCTCGGCGACCGCTGGATCGACTCGGTGATCACCAGCTGGCGAGGGATCTTGTATCCGGCGAGCCGGTCGCGGCAGTGGGTCTGCACGTCCTGGAGCGAGGGCGGCGCCGCGCCCGCGCGCAGTTGCACCACGGCCGCCACACGGTGGCCCCACTGGGCGTCCGGCACCCCGGCCACCAGCGCGTCGTACACATCCGGGTGGGACTTGAGGGCCTGTTCGACCTCCTCCGGGTACACTTTCTCGCCGCCGGTGTTGATGCACTGCGAGCCACGGCCGAGGACGGTGACCACGCCCTCCTCGTCGACGCTGGCCATGTCGCCGAGCAGCACCCAGCGCCGGCCGTCCTTCTCGAAGAACGTCGCGGCGGTCTTGGCCGGGTCGTTGTAGTAGCCGAGCGGCACGTGTCCGCACTGGGCGACGCGGCCCACCTCGCCGGCCGCCACCGGCTCCCGGGTGGCCGGGTCGACCACCTGGGTGCGGGCGTTGACCCGCACCCGGAAGCCCCGCTCCGGGCCGGAGTCCTCGGTCGCCGTCCCGTTGAAGCCCGACTCCGAGGAGCCGAAGTTGTTCAGCAGCATGGCGTTCGGCACCAGCTCCTGGAACTGCCTGCGCACCGTGTCCGACATGATCGCGCCGGACGAGGACACGCTGAACAGCGACGAGCGGTCGATGTGCCGCAGCGGTCCGCTCAGCGCGTCGATCAGCGGCCGCAGCATCGCGTCGCCCACCAGCGAGATGCTGCTGACCCTCTCCTTCTCCACGGTCCGCAGCACCTCCTCGGGCACGAACTTGCGGTGGATCACCACTCGCTGCCCGAAGTTGAAGCCGATGAACGCGGTGAGGGTGGAGGTGCCGTGCATCAGCGGAGCGGTCGGGAAGAAAGTGATCCCCGCACCGCCGGCCGCGACCCGCTCCGCCAGCTCCTCCGCCTTCTTCACCGGTTCGCCGGTCGGGGCACCGCCGCCGAGGCCCGCGAAGAACAGGTCCTCCTGCCGCCACATCACCCCCTTGGGCATGCCGGTCGTGCCCCCGGTGTAGATGATGAACTGGTCGTCGGCCGAGCGGGCCGGGAAACCCCGCCCGGGTGCCCCCAGGGCCTCCACCTGTGCGAACTCCACACAGGCGACCTCCGCCGTCCCCGGCGCCGGATCACCCACCCGGATCAGATGCCGCAGCGTCTCCGCCCGGGGACGCGCCGCCGCCACCCGGTCGGTGAACTCCGCGTCGAAGACCAGCGCCGCCAGGTCCGCGTCCCGGTAGAGGTACACCAACTCCTCTTCGACGTAGCGGTAGTTGACGTTGACGGGGACGATCCGTGCCTTCAGGCAGCCCAGCACCGTCTGCAGATACTCCACACCGTTGTAGAGGTGGAGTCCGAGGTGCTCGCCGGGCCGTATCCCGCTGTCGAGCAGATGGTGGCCGACGCGGTCGGCCGCCGCGTCGAGCTCCGCGTACGTCAGGCGGCGCTCCGCGCCCGTGCCCGGGTGGTCGGCGTACACCAGCGCCTCACGGCCGGGCACGACGTCGACGACCGACTCGAACAGGTCGGCAAGGTTGTACTCCACCGCTCCTCCTGACCCGGGCGTGCCTGGTATCGGACGGTTCGCCGGTCATCAGAGCAAAGGGCGCTCCAACTGTGAAGGGCCCGCGCGAAAGAATCTGACTGTCTGTCAGAAAACCCTTGAAGTGCCATCCGCCCTACTGCAACCTGTTCTCGTTCCATGAGAGGGGAGTTCACCATGGGTGGGACGGAACACCTCACCGTGCAGCGCGAAGGCGCCACACTGGTGCTCACGCTCAACCGGCCGGAAGCCAGGAACGCGCTCTCACTGCCGATGCTCGTCGGCCTCTACGACGGATGGCTGGAGGCCGACGCGGACGACTCCGTCCGCTCGGTCGTCTTCACCGGCGCGGGCGGCTCGTTCTGCTCCGGCATGGACCTCAAGGCCCTCGCCGGGAACGGCATGGCCGGAGAGGAGTACCGCGACCGGCTCAAGGCCGACCCCGACCTGCACTGGAAGGCGATGCTGCGCCATCACCGCCCGCGCAAGCCGGTGATCGCCGCCGTCGAGGGGTACTGCGTCGCGGGCGGCACCGAGATGCTCCAGGGCACCGACATCCGCGTCGCGGCGGAGTCCGCGATCTTCGGCCTCTTCGAGGTGAAGCGCGGCCTGTTCCCCATCGGCGGCTCCACCGTCCGCCTGCAACGGCAGATCCCGCGCACCCACGCCCTGGAGATGCTCCTCACCGGCCGCCCCTACAGCGCCCGCGAGGCCGCCGCCATCGGCCTGGTCGGCCACGTCGTCCCCGACGGCACCGCACTGGACAAAGCGCTGGAGATCGCCGAGCGGATCAACGCCTGCGGTCCACTGGCCGTGGAAGCCGTCAAGGCCTCGGTCCACGAGACCGCCGAGATGACCGAACAGGACGGCCTCGCCGCCGAACTCATCCGCGGCCAACCGGTCTTCGACACCGCCGACGCCAAGGAGGGAGCCCGCGCCTTCGCGGAGAAGCGACCTCCCGTCTACAAGCGCGCGTAGGCGTCGCGCGACCGCCGGTCCGCAAGCGTGCGTGGCGCTGCGCCGGAGGTGCCCGGTTCCGGGCTGCGGGTCGTCGGTGGCCGAGCGCGCAGTTCCCCGCGCCCCTGAGGGGCGTCCCGTGCACGCCGATCACGAAGGAGGCAGGCCCTCGATGTCCGCAGTTCTCAAGGCGCCGCTTGTCGTGGAATTTCCCTTCACCCGCTCCCTCGGGCCCGTTCAGAGCGCGTTCCTGACCGGCCTGCGCGAACGTGTCGTCCTCGGCGTCCGCACCGGCGACGGCCGCACCCTCGTCCCGCCCGTCGAGTACGACCCCGTCACCGCCGAGGAACTCCACGACCTGGTCGAAGTCGCCCCGACCGGCACGGTCACCACCTGGGCGTGGAACCCCGCCCCCCGCCGCGGCCAGCCCCTCACCACCCCCTTCGCCTGGGTCCTGGTCCGCCTCGACGGCGCCGACACCGCCCTCCTGCACGCCCTCGACGCCCCCGGCCCCGCCGCCGTGCACACCGGCATGCCGGTCCGCGTCCGCTGGGCCGGCGAACGCACCGGCGCCATCACCGACATCGCCTGCTTCGAGCCCTACGACGGCCGCCGGGCCGAACCGGCAGGCCACACCGGAGAGTTCGAGGACCCCGTCACCGGCATCGTCGCCCCCGCCCGCCTCGACTACACCTACTCGCCCGGCCGTGCCCAGACCGCCTACATCAACGCCCTCTCCGGCCGGCGCACCATGGGCGAGCGCTGCCCCTCCTGCCGCAAGGTGTACGTCCCGCCGAGGGGCGCCTGCCCCACCTGCGGGGTGGCGACATGCGAACAGGTCGAGGTCGGCCCGCGCGGCACCGTGACCACGTTCTGCATCGTCAACATCAAGGCGAAGAACCTCGACATCGAGGTGCCCTACGTCTACGCCCACATCGCCCTCGACGGCGCCGGCCTGGCGCTGCACGGCCGGATCGGCGGCATCCCCTACGACGAGGTCCGCATGGGCCTGCGCGTCGAGCCCGTATGGACCGACGGCGCCCGCTACCCCGACCACTACCGGCCCACCGGCGAACCCGACGCGGACTACGACACCTACAAGGAGCTGCTGTGACAAGCGCACCGCGGGACCGCGAGATCGCCGTCGTCGCCTTCGCCCAGACCGTCCACCGGCGCACCAGCGACGAACTCTCCGAGGTGGAGATGCTGATGCCGGTGCTGCACGAGGTCCTCGACCGGACCGGCCTGAAGACCGCCGACATCGACTTCACCTGCTCCGGCTCCAGCGACTACCTCGCCGGCCGCGCCTTCTCCTTCACCCTCGCCCTCGACGGCGTCGGCGCCTGGCCCCCGATCTCCGAGTCGCACGTCGAGATGGACGGCGCCTGGGCCCTGTACGAGGCCTGGACGAAACTCCTCACCGGCGACGCCGACACCGCTCTGGTCTACGCGTACGGCAAGTCCTCGCCCGGCTCCGTCCGCGACGTCCTGACCCGCCAGCTCGACCCCTACTACGTGGCGCCCCTCTGGCCCGACTCCGTGGCACTCGCCGCCCTCCAGGCACAGGCCCTCATCGACGCCGGCGACACCGACGAACCCGCCCTCGCCGCCGTCGCCTCCCGCAACCGCGCGGCGGCGACCACCAACCCCCACGCACAACTGCGCGGCCCCGTGCCGCAGGGCGACCACCTCGTACAGCCCCTGCGCACCGGCGACTGCCCGCCCATCGGAGACGGCGCCGCCGCCGTCATCCTCGCGGCGGGGGACCGGGCCCGTGAACTGTGCGCACGCCCCGCCTGGATCCGCGGCATCGACCACCGCATCGAGGCCCACGGCCTCGGCGTGCGCGACCTGACCGACTCGCCGTCCACCCGCCTGGCCGCCGAACGGGCCGGAGCCTTCGAACGGCCCGTCGACACCGCCGAACTGCACGCACCCTTCACCGCGCAGGAGATCGTCCTGCGCAAGGCCCTCCGGCTGGGCGAGGACGTGGACGTGAACCCGTCCGGCGGGGCCCTCGCCGCCAACCCGATCATGGCCACCGGCCTGATCCGCATCGGCGAGGCCGCCGCCCGCATCCACCGCGGCGCGTCCGACCGCGCCCTCGCCCACGCCACCTCCGGCCCCTGCCTCCAGCAGAACCTGGTCGCCGTACTCGAAGGGGAACCCCGATGAGCAAGGAGCCCGTGGCCGTCGTCGGCATCGGCCAGACCAGGCACGTCGCCGCACGCCGGGACGTCTCCCTCGCCGGACTGGTCCGGGAAGCGGCCCGGCGGGCGCTCCGGGACGCCGAGCTGACCTGGGCCGACATCGACGCCGTCGTGATCGGCAAGGCCCCCGACTTCTTCGAGGGCGTCATGATGCCGGAGCTCTACCTCGCCGACGCCCTCGGCGCCGTCGGCAAACCCATGCTCCGCGTGCACACCGCCGGCTCGGTCGGCGGCTCCACCGCACTCGTCGCGGCGAACCTCGTCGCGGCCCGCGTCCACACCACGGTTCTCACCCTCGCCTTCGAAAAGCAGTCCGAGTCCAACGCCATGTGGGGCCTGTCCCTGCCGATCCCCTTCCAGCAGCCGCTGCTCGCCGGGGCCGGCGGATTCTTCGCACCGCACATCCGTGCCTACCTGCGCCGCAGCGGAGCGCCCGGGACGATCGGCGCCCTCGTCGCCTACAAGGACCGCCGCAACGCTCTCAAGAACCCCTACGCCCACCTGCACGAACACGACATCACCCTCGACAGGGTCATGGCCTCGCCCATGCTGTGGGACCCGATCCGCTACTCGGAGACCTGCCCCTCCTCCGACGGCGCCTGCGCCATGATCCTCACCGACCGCGCCGGAGCCGCCCGGGCTCCGCGCCCGCCCGCCTGGATGCTCGGCGGCGCGATGCGCAGCGAACCGACCCTCTTCGCCGGCAAGGACTTCGTCTCCCCGCGGGCCGGGCAGGACTGCGCCGCCGACGTCTACCGGCAGGCCGGGATCACCGACCCCCGCCGCGAGATCGACGGCGCCGAGATCTACGTGCCGTTCTCCTGGTACGAGCCCATGTGGCTGGAGAACCTCGGCTTCGCCGACGAGGGCGAGGGCTGGAAACTCACCGAGGCCGGCGTGACCGAACTGGACGGGGACCTGCCCGTGAACATGTCGGGCGGCGTGCTGTCCACCAACCCCATCGGCGCCTCCGGCATGATCCGCTTCGCGGAAGCCGCCCTCCAGGTGCGCGGGCAGGCCGGAGAACACCAGGTGGACGGGGCTCGCAGGGTCCTCGGACACGCCTACGGCGGCGGATCGCAGTTCTTCTCCATGTGGCTGGTGGGCGACCGGCCCCCGGACTCCTGAAAGGTCCGCCTCACGTGCCCTGTTGGCTGTGGGACACGATCGCTAGGCTGGCCGCGGACGACGAACCGGGAGGAGCACGGACGTGGCCGAGACCACCACCCAGCAGCGCCCGCTCACGGGCTGGGACAAGCCGGAGCTGGACCTCACCAACGCACAGTGGCAGTCCAGCAGCCGAGGGCGGGGGGATGTCCAGATCGCCTTCGTGGAAGGCTTCATCGCCATGCGGAACAGTGCCCGCCCCCAGAGCCCTTCGCTGATCTTCACGCCCGCCGAGTGGGGCGCGTTCGTGTCGGGAGCGCGGGAAGGAGAGTTCGACCTCACCTGAGGGCGGCGACGACCCGTTCCGGACGGCCGGGATCCGACGGCCGATCCGGGGGTGTTCCGCCCGCATCTCCGGACACGCGACCTGAGGCATCTTCCCGGAGCCACCGCCTGAGTCAGGCTGGCCCCCGGGAGGGGACGGTCGAATCCCGGAGGTGAGGACCCCCATGAGCACCCTGCCTGTCGTCGCGGCGGTCGACGGTTCGGACGACAGCCTGCGCGCCCTGGAGTGGGCCGTCGACGCCGCTCGCCGGCGCACGGCACCCCTGCGCGTGGCGCACGTACGCCAGTACGCCCACTGGGTACAGCCCGAGGTGCTCGCCGCCGGGTCCGCGGACCCGCAGGACGACTCCGTGCTCGACCAGGTCCGCGCCCATCTGGAGGGCCGCCCCGACCAGCCGGACACCGAGTACGTGGGCCTGGTGGGCGCGGCCGGTGCGGTCCTGCCCGAGCTGGGCTCCGGCGCCCAGTTGCTGGTGCTCGGCTCCCGGGGCCGTGGCGGCTTCGCCAGCCTGGTGCTCGGCTCGAACAGCATGGCCGCCGCCCGCGACGCCGAGTGCCCGGTCGTCGTGGTGCCCCGGCCCGGACGCGAGGTCCACGGCGAGGCACCGGGCGGCCCCGGCTCACGCGTGGTCGTCGGCCTGAAGGTGGACGGCCCCGACGAGGCCACGCTCGAGTTCGCCTTCGCCGAGGCCACCCGGCGTGGCGCCCGGCTCCAGGCGGTCGCCGCCTACCCGTGGCCCGCGCAGCCCTGGATGATGCCCGGGGAGATGCCTCCGGTGATCGTCGACCAGGACGTCATCGAGGACGAGACCCGCGTCCTCGCCGACGGCTTCCTCGCCCCGTACCGCGAGCGGCACCCGGACGTCCCGGTCGAGCTGGTCCCGGCGGCGGGTGACGCGGCCGGTCATCTCGTCGCGGCCTCCCGGGACGCCGATCTCGTCGTGGTGGGCCGGCACCGGCGGCGTCTGCTCTCACCCGTCCGCATGATGGGCTCGGTCACCCACGCCGTACTGCTGCACGCCGCCGGCCCCGTCGCCGTGATCCCGCCGTCGCCCGCGGAGGACTGACCCGGCCGTGATGGATACGGTCGGGCCTATCATCAGCCGCATGCGGGAACCGATCAGCAGGGACGTCCGGCTCGCCCTGGACCTGGCCCTCACCATCCGCCACGACGGCAACGGTGGCGTCACCGACGACCTGACCGACCCGGCAGGCCTGACCGAGTGGGTCAGGGCACACGCCGACCTCCTGCCGGGCACCGCGACCGACCGGGCCGACGATCACCGCCAGGACACCGCCGCCGGCACCGCACCGCGGTCGGCCGACGGCGCCGGTGACGGATCCACCGCCGACGCCGCGCATCTCGCCGCCGTCCGCGCGCTGCGGGCCGCCGTCCGCGCGCTCTTCGCCCGGGCCGTCCGTCCCGGCGAACCGAGCTCCGCGGACGCGGCCCGGCTCATGCCCTTTGAGGAAGCGGTGCGGCACCTGAACGGGGCGGCGGCCCGCACCCCGATCGTGCCGGTCCTGGACTGGCCCGACGGTGCCACCCCGCTCGTCCACCACAAACCCGTCCGCACCGCCGACGACCTGACCGCGGCCCTCGCCCACGCCGTGATCGCGTTCCTGGCCGGTCCCGACCGTGACCGGCTGCGGGCCTGCCACGCGCCGCGCTGCGTGCGGTACTTCCTCAAGGAGCACCCGCGCCAGGAGTGGTGCAAGCCCTCCTGCGGCAACCGCGCCCGGGTGGCCCGCCACCACCAGCGGCACAAGGCGACGGCGCAGTCCCGGCCGGTACCGTCCGGGTGGCCGACACCACCCCGGCACCAGACGGCAACCCGGCCCGCCCGGTCCGCCGCCCGCCCCGCGCTTCGCAGGCCGGGCCACGTACCATGGGCGACATGTCGTTCCTCCGCCGCCGCAGCGCCACTCCCGCCGGGCCCGACTTCGACGTACTGGCCATGGACCCGGGCGACTGGCCCGGCAACCTCGGTGCGGGACTGCTGCCCGCGCCCGACGGCACCTGCCAGGGCGTCTTCCTGCGCTACGACCTGTTCGGCGGCCGAGGCCCTGCGATGATCATCGGCAATCTGCCGGAGGGCTCCCCGGCCCGCGAGGTCGAAGAGGGCCAGGTCCCCTTCGAGGTGGCCCAGCTGCTGCTGGCGCTGGAGAACGACGAGGAGGTCACCGTCGTCAGCACCGAGGACGTACCGGTGATGCAAGGGGACAACCTTCTGATCGTGCGCCGCGTCAAGCTCTCCGAGAGCCGGATCTCCTGCGTCCAGTTCGACCGCAGCGACAACGTCCTGGTGACCATCGCCGCCTGGGACCGTCCCATCACGGACGACCTCTACGCCCTCCTCAAACCGCTCCCGGCGGAACTCTTCCAGCAGGGCTGAGCCGGAACCGATCACACACGGAAGGGCCGCTGGACACCAGGTCAGGTGTCCAGCGGCCCTTCCGTCCCCGTCAGCGAGTGCCGACCGCCGCGCGCACGGCGCGCCGGGCCAACTGGCAGTCGTCGTGCAGCCGCCGCAGCAGCAGCCTCTGCTCCTCGCCGGTCGGCGCAGCACCCGGGTGGACCGTGCCCGGTGCCGCCGGGGTCGCGTCGTGCATCGAACGCTGCACGGCCGTCTCGTAGGTACGGATCTCACGGGTCAGCACCAGCATCAGGTTCACCAGGAAGGCATCCCTGGACGCCGGCCCCGCCGACTGCGCGATCTGGCTGATCTGACGACGGGCGACCGGTGCGTCCCCGAGCACCGACCACAGCGTCGCCAGGTCGTAACCCGGCAGGTACCAGCCCGCATGCTCCCAATCCACCAGCACTGGACCGGCCGGTGACAGGAGCATGTTCGACAACAGCGCGTCGCCGTGGCAGAACTGGCCCATGCCCTGCCGCCCGGCCGCCTGTGCGATGCCGTGCAGCAGTTTCTGCAGGTCGCCCAGGTCCCGGTCGGTGAGCAGGCCCAGCTCGTGGTACCGGGAGATGCGGGCCGCGTAGTCGAGCGGGGCGTCGAACGTGCCCGCCGGCGGCCGCCAGGCGTTGAGCCGGCAGATCGCGCCGAGCGCCGCTCTGATGTCCGCCCGGGGCGGCGCCTCGGCCGGGTGCCGCTGGAGCGCCGCCACGCGGCCGGGCATCCGCTCGATCACCAGGGTGCAGTTGTCCGGGTCCGCCGCGATCAGTCTCGGAGCCCGCACGGGTGGGCGGTGCCGGACGAACGAGCGGTATGCCGCTATCTCGTGGCGGATCCGCTCGGACCAGGCGGGGGAGCGGTCCAGTAAACACTTGGCGACAGCCGTGCTGCGACCGGTCGTGCCGACCAGGAGCACGGACCGTCCGTTGCGGCGCAGGACCTGCACCGGGGCGAACTCCGGGCAGATGCGGTGCACGGACGCGATCGCCGTGCGCAGCTGCGCGCCCTGGGGGCCGGACAAGTCGAGTCTTCCGCTGAGCGGTTGGGTGCCGAGGACCGCGCCGCGCCGAGCCCTGCCCGCACCGAGCACGGGGGCCGCCGGCCGCGCGGGGGCGAGGTAGGGGCCGCTGTCCGTGGGACGAGGGTGCAGCGACCGGGGCGGTGCGGACACGGAGGACGATGCTGCGTACATGGGCGAAACAGATCCCTTCGTGTGCCTGCGACGACAGCGCACCACCCGGCCCGGGCGCCCGGGGGAAACCCTGGGGAGTGTCCCCGGCGACCGGGTCGGGGTGGCGCTTTCCTACCTGACACCGTCTGTCCCGTGGCACACCATCTGGCGCACCCTGGCGAACCCTGGCGAATAGTCGCCCGGCAAGTCTCCCCGGGCTACTGTCAACTCAGCCGAGAACCTGGGGGCTTGACGTGAGCGGACAACCCAACACCCGGCTCGCGGACCTGTTCGGCCTGGCCGGCTGGTCCAAGGGCGAACTCGCGAGGCTGGTCAACCGGCAGGCGGCGGCCATGGGCCATCCCCAGCTGTCGACCGACACCTCCCGGGTGCGGCGGTGGATCGACACGGGAGAGATCCCGCGCGATCCGGTGCCGCGGGTGCTGGCGGCTCTGTTCACCGAGCGTCTCGGCCGTGTCGTGACCATCGAGGACCTCGGTCTGGTCCGGCACGGGCGTGCGGGGAAACGGCAGGGCGGCGGGAGCGCCGATGCTCCCGACGGTGTGCCGTGGGCGCCCGAGCGGACTGCTGCGGTCCTCACCGAATTCACGGGAATGGACCTCATGCTCAACCGACGCGGCTTGGTGGGCGCGGGCGCCGCGCTCGCCGCGGGATCCGCACTCAGCAACGCCATGTACGACTGGCTGCACTCCGACCCTTCCCTGGCTGCCGACGCCCCCGACCTCGACCACCCCCTGCACGCCGACCCCGCTGGGTTCGACCGTTACGAGGCCGCCCCCATCGGGTCGCAGGAGATCGAGGAACTGGAGCGCTCGGTCGAGGTGTTCCGTGCCTGGGACGCGGCCCGCGGCGGCGGGCTCCAGCGCAAGGCCGTGGTGGGCCAGCTCAACGAGGTGGGCGGCATGCTCGCCTACCGTCACCCACCCCATCTCCAGCGCCGCCTGTGGGGCGTCGCCGCCAACCTCGCCGTCCTCGCGGGCTGGATGTCGCACGACGTCGGCCTGGAGCCCACGGCCCAGAAGTACTTCGTCATCGCAGCGCACGCGGCCAGAGAGGGCGGGGACCGGCCCCGCGCGGGCGAGGCACTGTCCCGCGCGGCCCGTCAGATGGTGCACCTGGGCCGGCCGGACGACGCCCTGGACCTGATGAAGCTGGCCACCTCCGGCTCCGGTGACGAGGTGCTGCCCCGTACCCGGGCGATGCTCTACACCATCGAGGCCTGGGCCCAGGCATCCATGGGCAAGGGCCAGGCGATGCGCCGCACGCTCGGGCGGGCGGAGGACCTGTTCGTCTCCGACAAGGCCGACGTGCCGCCGCCGGACTGGATGCAGACCTTCAAGGAGGAGGACCTCTACGGCATGCAGGCCCTGGCGTACCGCACGCTCGCCGAGTTCGAGCCGGGCGCGGCCGCCCATGCCCAGCACTACGCGGAAAAGGCGCTCGCCCTGCGGGTCGACGGCCGGCAGCGGTCGAAGATCTTCGACTACCTGTCGATGGCGTCGGCCTGCTTCATCGCCGACGACCCCGAACAGGCGGACCGGTACGCGCGACTGGCTCTGGTGTCGATGGGATCCAACTCCTCCCACCGCACCTGGGACCGGCTCCGCCAGATGTACCGGCTCACCGCGGAGTACTCCGGCTACCCGAAGATCCAGGAGCTGAGGGAGGAGATCAAGCTCGCCCTGCCGAAGACGAAGGGCAGGGGCGGCAGCCGCGCACAGGCCTGAGATTCCTAAGACATGACCCTGGCGGCGAGCACACAGGCGTTGTCCTCGCGCTCGCTCGCGCCGAACTCCTCGACCACGGTCCGTACGCAGTCCTCCGCGGTGCGGTTCCCGGCCAGGCGTGGCGCCAGGCCGAGGAGGAGGTTCGCGGCCGCCGACCCGGTGTGCCCGGGTACCAGCCCGTCGGTGTGCAGGAGCAGCAGGTCGCCCACCTGGAGTGTCTCTTCGGCCTGCCCGTAGACGGCGCCCGAGGTGGCGCCGAGCAGGACGCCGTCCGGGGCGTTCAGCGAGCGCCCCGTCCCGTCGCGGAACAGCAGCGGGGCGGGGTGTCCGGCCTGCGCCCACACCAGGGCGCGGGTGGCGGGCCGGTAGCGGCAGCAGACGGCGCTGCCCAGGGCGGGTTGCACGGTGGCGTCGAGTAACTGGTTCAGCCAGGCCATCAAGGGCCCCGGCTGGGCACCGGCCATGGCCATGCCGCGTACGGCACCGAGCAGCATGGTCATGTTCGACGTGACGCCGACCCCCTGGCCGGTGAGATCACCGACGCTGAGGAGCGTTTCGCCGTCGGCCAGTTCGAGCGCGTCGTACCAGTCGCCGCCGATCATCGTGTGTGCGGAGGCCGGCAGGTGCCGGGACGCGAGGTCGAGGGTCCTGGGGCCTCGGTGCGGGAGTCGCAGGGAGCCGCGCCACGGGGGCAGCACGGCCTCCTGCAGCTCGACCGCGAGCCGGTGCTCGCTGCGCGCGGCCTCCTGCCGGTGGTGCAGCGAGTCACGGGTCTCGCTCACCACCCGCTGGCTGCGGCGCAGTTCGCTGACGTCGCGCAGCACGGCCCACATCGAGGCGGTGCTGCCGTCGGTGTCGAGCACCGGTTCGCCCATCATGTGCACGGTCCGTACGTCGCCGCCCCGACGGGCGATGCGGAACTCGCCGTCGATGGGGCGGGCGTCTACGAGGCAGTCGGTGACCATGGCCGTCAACGTCGGCCGGTCCTCGTCCACCACCAGCGACGGCAGTTCGTCGAGGGTGAGCGGGGGAGCGGCCGGGTCGCGGCCCAGGATCTGGTAGAGCTCCCCGGACCAACTGGCCTCGTCCGTCAGCAGGTTCCACTCGGCGCTGCCGACCCGGCTGAGCAGGGAGCCCTGTGAGGGGGCGGGAGGTTCCGGGGCCGCCGTGGGCAGGGGGCCGTCCCGCAGCTGGGCCAGGTGCTCGTCGAGGTCGCTGAGCTGGTGCAGCGCGAGGTCGTACAGGGCGCGCTGCCAGCGTTCGCGCGGGTGGTCCGATTCTTCTCCCGCGGCGTCGCGGCGCACCGCGTCCACGTCGCCCTTGAGCCGCCGAGTCTGCGATATGAGCGCGTCGACCGAGCCCCGTCCTGGCGGCTGGGCGGCTGGACGGTCCGCGGAGAGGTGGGACGGCATGACGCACTCCGATGCGGGGACGGTACGACCAAGGCGGAGGGAGGGACCGCTACGACTGTTGCACAGCCCGCGACGCCCTGTAAGGGATTCGGCGACACACGATACGGTGGTGCTTCTGGCATATGCCACAGTCTCGCGGAGTTACTCCGAGGTAGCCGCGGAGCGCGCCACCCGGAGATCCAAGTCGTAGATTACACAGGGCATTTGACGATTCGTCGGGGCGATGGCGCCGGGCCGATCCGGGTGTTCGACGTCCCTGCGTTCGAGCCCCGTTGCGCAGGCGGCTCCAGGGCCGTCGTGTGCCGGCCGGGGGTACCGGCCGGAGCTCCGGTCAGTACCGCAGCACCCCGGCCATGCCGGCCGCCTCCCCGAGGGTGCCGTCCGGTACGAAGCGGACGTCGGCGCCGGTCTCCAGGCACTGCTCGACGATCTCGTCCACGATGTCCTCGCGGGAGTCGAGGTCGCCGCTCTCGGCGAGGATCAGATGGTCCCCGGCGTCGCGGACCGTCACGCGGTAGTTCTCCTCGACGGCCAGCAGCCGGACGCGGCCGTCCCGGGCGCTCTGCCACAGCTCGTCGACACCGGCGGCGAACTCCCGTCGCCCGCGGGCCGTTTCGAGGGCGTGGGTCACGGCGTCCGTGCTTCTGCGGGCCTCCGCCTCGACGACCGGGCGCACGGCCTGCCACACGACCTCGGGGGTCCCGTGCGCGAGTCCGCCGTGCGGGATGTGCACGGCGCTGCGGGCGGTGCCGCCGACCTCGTCCAGCAGGGACAGGGCGGCCGGTTCACCGGTGACGTACAGCTTTCTGGGGTGGTCGCGCAGTACGGCGTTCATCGCGGTGTCTGCCTCGCGGAGGAACTGGCGGGTGCGTTCCTCACGGAACGCGCTCGGGGTGTCGCCGATCCGCTGTTGCCGCTCGGGGTCGAAGTTCTCCACGCGCCGGGTCAGCGGGAAGCCGCCGATGCGGGCCTCGGTGACCCGGTCGACGCCGCCGTTCCACAGGGTGGCGCGGTCCGCGGCGAGGGACAGGACCCAGATGGGGCGCCCGGCCGTCTGTGCGGACACCAGGTTGCGGGTGAGGAAGGTGTCCGAGAGCACCACGCGTTCGGGTACGGGCCTGGCCAGTGACCACACCTGGTGCTCGCCGGGGGCGGCGAAGATCGCCAGGCCGTCCTCGGTGTGGGCCAGGTCGACCTCGGACAGGGCCCGGTCGAGGTGTCCGGCGACCTCGGCGCGTCGCTCGCGGGTGACGGCCGGATCGGCCTCCAGCTGCCTCTTGGCCTCGGCCACCACGTGGCGCAGCCGGACCTGGTCCTGGGCGTTGTGGGGATCGCGCCGGTGTGTCGGCGTCAGCACGGAGACCGCGGGGTAGGGGCGCGGGCGCCGCAGCTCGGCAAGGGTCGCGGGACTCAGAACGCTCTCCATGACAGAACGATAGAGCGAATTCGCCATGAGGGCATTTGGGGCAATCGATCTCACTCGTCGTCGCGGTCGGAGCCGCAGGAACTGCCGTCCGGCGGAAGCGTTCCGTACAACAGGAACGCGTCGACCTTGCTGTGCACGCACTTGGACGAGCCGTAGCCGGTGTGGCCCTCGCCCCGGTTGTCGAGCACCACGGCCGACGAGCCGAGCCGCTTGGCGGTCTCCACCGTCCAGCGGTACGGCGTGGCCGGGTCGCCCCGGGTGCCGACGAGCAGCATCCTCGGCGAGTCGACGTCCTTGACGTCGTGGCGGATGTAGTCGGTGCCCTTGGGGCGGCCGTAGCACATCAGCACCTGGGTGAGCCGGTAGCGGCCGAAGACCGGTGACGCCTGCTCGTAGCGGGCGCGCAGCCGGCCGAGGTCCTCGGTGACCTGCGCGGCGGCGGGGCGGTCGGGATCGTCCGCACAGTTGACCGCCATCAGCGCCGCGGGCAGGTTGTCGAGGGGTACGTCGGCCGGGTCGGTGAGTCCGGCGTGCGGGCCGCGCCGCGACGGGAGGGTGAAGCCCCCGGACAGGAACGTCTCCAGGCCGCGCGTGTCACCGTCCTCGAGCAGCTGGCCGATGGCCCGCTGCAGCGAGGGCCACAGCTCCCTGCTGTAGAGGCCCTGCCCGAGGGCGCCCGCGAAGTCCTGGCCGGTGAACGCCTCGCCGAAGTCGGTCGGCAGCGGGTCCCTGTCGAGCGACTCCACCACCTCGACGACGTGTTCCCGGGCTTCCCGCGGATTCCGCCCGAAGGGGCAGGCGATGTCCTCGGTGCACCAGGTCAGGAAGCTCTCCAGGGCGGTTTGCTGCCCCCGGGCGCTCACCACGCCCTGGTCGGCCAGCGGCTCGGTCAGCGTGTCGACGCCGTCCAGCACCATCCTGCCGACGTTCTCGGGGTACTGGGCCGCGTACACCGCGCCGAGCCGGCTCCCGTAGGAGAAGCCGAGGTAGTTGAGCTTGTCGTCGCCGAGCGCGTCCCGCATGACATCCAGGTCGCGGGCGGCGTTGACCGTGCCGATGTGGGGCAGGACCGGGCCCGAGTGCTCGGTGCACTCGGTGGCCGCCGCCCGCAGCTCTTCGAGCACGGCCTGGGGGTCGGTCACGTCGGCGTTGCCGTCCGTCGCGTCCAGGGCGCCCTCCGAGGCGTTTCCGCAGCTGACGGGCGAGGAGCGGCCGACGCCGCGGGGGTCGAAGGAGACGACGTCGTAGCCGTTCGTCAGGCCCATGAAGTCCTTGCCGCCCATGGCGAGTTGGGCCACCCCCTGGCCGCCGGGGCCGCCGAAGTTCAGCAGGAGCGAGCCCCGGGACTTGCCGGTGGCCCGGTAGCGGGCGACGGCGATGTCGAGGGTCCCCTTGCCCGGCTTGGCGTAGTCGAGCGGGACGGTGACCTTCCCGCACTGGAGGTCCTTGGGCATGTCCATGCCCGAGCATCTCGACCAGGTGACCTTCTGCTCGTAGAAGCGGGTGAGGCCGGGCGGCGGGTCGTCGGCGGCCGGCAGTGCCGTGCCCAGCAGGGCCAGCCCGGCCGTGCCGGTGACCGCGCAGCGCCGTATCGAGGGGCGCGTGGACAGCTTGGCCAGCATCGGTGCCTCCAGGGACGCGGGGCGCCCCGCAGCGGACCGGGATCGGCGCCCTCGCTCACCATAAGCGGGCCCCGGAAGCCGCGCCTCCGGGCGGGCGGGGTCCTGGGGCCCGCATACGAAGGGCTTTACCGCTAGTTCGACAACCGGGCCGCTCGATGGGGTGAAAGACGGATAAGCCATAACTCGCACCGGATCCCCCGCGTTCTATCCGGTGCGGGTGAGTGCCCGCGACGATGTCTGGAAGGCAGGGGTCCCATGAGACGGGTTACCCGAAACGGAGTGATCGCCGTCGCCGCCGCCTCGGGCGCGATGGCCGTGACCGTCCCCGCGTACGCCCATTCCGGTGCGGACGGCGCGACGGCCGGTTCGCCCGGGGCGGTCTCCGGCAACACCGTCCAGCTGCCGGTGCACGCTCCGCTGAACGTGTGCGGCAACACCGTGAACGTGGTGGGGCTTCTGAACCCCGCCGCCGGCAACCGCTGTGCGAACCAGGACGACGGACGGGGCGGACGGCCGGGCCGGTCCGGCGGCGCGGTCGCCGAGAGCGGCGGAACGGATTCACCGGGCGTGATCTCCGGCAACGGCGTGCAGCTGCCGGTCGACCTCCCGGCCAACGTCACGGGCAACTCGGTGAACGTGGTCGGCATCGGCAACGCGTCCACCGGCAACGCCTCCTCGAACACGCCCGGCGGCCAGCGCCCCGTGCGCCCCCAGCACCCGCCGAAGCCGGTCCCGAAGCCGGTCCCGAAGCCGACCCCGCCGCCCCGGCCGAACCCGGCCCCCGAACCCGCCCCGCGCACCGTCCCGCACGCCAGGGGTGCCTTGGCGCACACGGGCACGGACCACACCCTCCAGGTCATCGCGGCGAGCGCGGCGCTGGTGGCCGGGGGAGTGGTGCTGCGCCGGAGGTTCCGTCCGGGGTCGGACGGCTGACCCGCACGGACTACACCGCCTCCGCCACCCCTGTGAGCAGCACCATCCCCGAGTCCCCGTAGTCCGGCAGCGTCGGGTCCATGTCGATGTGGGTGACGTCCAGGTCCCGGGTCAGGGGCGTGAAGACCTCCGTGACGGTCGCCGGGCTCACCGGACAGCCCGGCCAGCGGGAGACGGGTCCGATGCGGTACGTCGGCATGTTCTCCATGAACGCGGCGACCAGGTAGCCGCCCGGCCGGGCGGTGCGGACGAAGGTGCGGCAGAGGTCGGCGAACTCGGCGAAGTCCTCCGTCACGCTCTCGGCGACGAAGTGCATGGAGGCCAGTTCGTACGTGCCCGGCGGCAGCGCCCGGACGTCGGCGTGCACGATGTGCACCGGGGCCAGCGCACCGGCCAGCGTCGCGGGCACTCCGGGGTTGAGCCGCCGGCACAGCTCGTGGAAGGGCAGCCAGCTCGCGTCCAGCCGGTGACAGATCTGGTCCTCGAGGTAGGAGACGTTGCCCGCTCCGGCCTCCACGGCGTCGATCCTGCGGCACGCGGCGGACGCGAGCATCAGCGGGTACAGGTTGGGGCCCGCGCCGAACTCCACCGAGCGGGCGATCCCGCCGGGTGGCAAGCCCCGGTAGAACGCGGAGTGGTGCGCGATGACCGCCGCGTCCGAGGGGTGCACCTCGCGGTAGTTCTCCGCGAGGTAGTCGGCGACCGGCCAGCGGTCCCAGTCCACGTCGTCGTTGTGCGTCGTCATGGCCGGCTAGCCCATCAGCCGCAGCGGGAAACGCTCGGACAACCGGTCGAGGGTCCCGTTCAGGTGGTCGATGTCCTCGTCGGAGTTGAGGGTGGTGAGCTGGACGCGGAACCCCACCCGGTCACGCGGGACCAGGGGGTAGGAGGCCAGCGTCACGTAGACGCCCTCCTGCCACAGGAACGCGGCGACCGCGTCCAGGTCGGCCGGGTTCGCCAGCGGCACCTCCACGATCGGCAGCCGGTCCGAGTTGAGGGTGCTCACCCCCATGCCCTCCAGGTGGTCGAGCACCCGGACCGTCTTGCGGTACAGGTCGGCCCGGATCACGTCACCCCGGCGCTCGTTGACGTCCAGGCCGGCGAGCGCGGTCGCCAGGGACGCCGTCGGTGACGGCCCCGAGTAGAGGTAGGGCGCCGCCGCGGTCTTCAGCCGGTTCTTCAGCTCCGACGGCAGCGCGAGGAACGCCAGCAAGGACGAGTACGCCTTGGAGAAGCCGCCGACCAGCACGATCCCGTCGTACGACTCTCCGGTGTGCCGCACCACGCAGTTGCCGCGCATGCCGTACGGGCACGTCTCGGCCGGGTGGCGCTCCCCGATCACCCCGAAGCCGTGCGCGTCGTCCACGTACAGCGTCGCGCCCTCGGAGCGGCACACCGCCGCCAGGGAGGGCAGGTCGGGGATGTTGCCGCTCATGCTGTTGACGCCGTCCAGGCACACCAGCCGCGGTGTCCCCGGCGGCACGCCGGCCAGCTGTGTGCGCAGCTCGTCGAGCCGTTCGGCGTGGAAGCGGTGCAGGGTCGCGCCCTGGGCCCGGGCGACCACACAGCCGTCGTACACCGTGCGGTGCGCGGTCGCCTCCACGAAGACATGGCCGTCCTCGACGATGGCCGGGATCACCGAGGAGTGGACCAGCGTCAGTGTCGGCAGCAGCAGCGTGTCCGGCGCGCCCAGCAGTGCGGCGAGCCGCTCCTCGATGTCGGGGTACAGGCGCGGGCTGCCCAGCAGCCGCGACCAGCTGGGGTGCGTGCCCCACTGGCGCACAGCCGGATCGACCGCATCCATGATCTCCGGGTCCCAGTCGAAGCCCAGGTAGTTGCACGACGCGAAGTCGATCAGCCAGTGGTCGCCGCTGCGGATGTGCCGGCCGCGGACCTCGTCCAGGACGGCGTCGCTCATCGGGCTGGTGCGCCGCAGATGCTCCAGGTCCGCCCAGCGCGCCTCCCGGCGTCCCCGGGCGGCCTCGATCCGGGGCCGCGGGGTGCGGGCCGGCGCGAACGGACGGACGGTCGGCTCCCGCAGCACCTGCGCACTCTGCTCCACCGTCATCGGCTGGGCGAAGAGGTACCCCTGCCCGAACCGGCACCCCATCCCGACCAGCAGATCCCGCTGCGCGGTGTCCTCGATCCCCTCCGCGATGACCTGCAGGCCCAGCGTGTCCGCGATCCGCACGATGCCCTCGACCAGGGCGACCTGCTGGGCGTCACGCGCGATGTTGTCGATGAACGACTTGTCGATCTTCAGCACGTCGATGGGGAAGTCCTGCAGGTAGCGCAGCGAGGAGAAGCCGGTGCCGAAGTCGTCGACCGCGATGTGCACCCCGAGTTCCTTCAGCGTGGTCAGCACCGTCTGGAGCCGGTCGTCGCGCTGCAGCAGCACCGTCTCCGTCAGCTCCAGTTGCAGCGATCCCGGTTCGAGGCCCGGTGTGCTCAGTGCCTCACCGACCTGCTCGATGAACCCGGCGTCGCGGAACTGACGGGCGGAGACGTTCACACTGACGTACGGCGGCCGGGCGGGGCCCGGCAGCCGTTGCAGTCCCACGATGTCGTTGACCGCGTTCTCCATCACCCACGAGCCCAGCGCGGCGATGTGCCCGGTCTCCTCGGCGAGGCTGATGAACTGGTGCGGGGCGACGGCAGGCCGGCGCTCGTCCGGCCAGCGCACCAGCGCCTCGAACCCGACGACCTCGCCCCCGGTGATGTCCACGACCGGCTGGTAGCGCAGCCCGAACGCCTTGTCGGCGACCGCCTGGGCGAGCTGGGTCTGCAGATCGTGCCGTTCGACCATGCGGCTGCGCAGCAGGGGCTTGAAGCGGCGCCACTGCCTCTTGCCCGCCGCCTTCGCCGCGTACAGCGCCAGATCGGCATGGCCCAGCAGCTGCTCCGCGTCCGTGCTGTCACGTGCCGTGGCCACGCCCACGCTGGCCGACACCGTCACCGACTCGTCGGCCAGATCGAACGGCCGTCCCAGCGTCTGGATGACCTGCGCCGCCAGCAGTTCGGCGTCCAGGGGCTGCTTGGCGTCCTCCATCAGTACGGCGAACTCGTCGCCGCCGAGCCGGGAGGCGGTGTCGGTACGCCGCAGCGCCCGGGACAGCCGGTTGGCGACGGCGACCAGCAGATGATCGCCCGCCCGGTGCCCCATGGTGTCGTTGACCAGCTTGAAGTCGTCGAGGTCGATGAAGAGCAGACAGGTCAGGGTCGACTCGCGGCGGCCGCGCAGCAGGGCGCGCTCGATCCGCTCCAGCAACAGCGTCCGGTTGGGCAGCCCGGTCAGGGAGTCGTGGAAGGCCCGCTGTGTCAGCTCCTGCTCCAGCCGCCGCTGCTCGGTCACGTCCCGCAGCGTCACCACCAGCCCGGACACGGTCCGCTCGTCCCGGAAGTCGCTGAACCGGACCTCCACCTCGACGCGCCCCTCCTGGCGCCGGACCCACCAGTGATCGTGCCCGCCCCGCGCGCCTAGCTCCCGTACGGCCGTCAGCTGCCGAGCGGCCCGCTGCCGGTCACTCGGATCCACCAGGTCCGGCAGCGACACGCCGAGGAGCTCGTCGGTGCCGAACACCGTCCGCGCGGACGGGCTGGCGTACCGGACGGTGTCGTCGTCCTCCAGGATCAGGATGACGTCGGCGGCGTTGCGGACGAGTGTGCGGAAGTACGCCTCGTTCTCCTGCCGGACCACCTCCTGGCGCAGTGCGACGCGTTCCATGGCCAGGCCCGCGTGGGAGGCCAGGATCTCCAGGGAGCCCCAGGTCTCGTTGAGCTGCCGTTCGGGGGCGGCGACCAGCAGGATGCCCGGCACGTCGCCGGCCGGCCGGTCCGGCTGGGTCATAGGACACGCCAGGACCGAGGGCAGGCCGTCCAGCCCGGCGGCGATTGCGGGGTCGAGGGCGGCCCGGCTCACCAGCCGGGTGCCGCTGGCGCCCAGATCGGCCGCCTGCTCCGTCGGCAGCAGCATGGTTTGGTGCGGGATGTCCGGGCCCATCAGCCGGTCGACCGCCTGGCGGCAGGACTGGTGGACCTCCTCCTGCCGGAAGGCGGAGACCAGCGACGCGGCCGCTTCCCGCAGGGCCAGTTCGCGCGTGACCGCGTGGCGGTGTGCCACGACCATCCCCGCCAGCCGCAGGATCACCAGGAGGAACAGCACGCCCGAGAAGACCGCGATCACGGCGGCGTCCCGGGTGTGACCGCTCAGCCCCTCCCAGAGCAGGATCCCCGGCGCGATGAGGGTGGCCACGGTGAGCATGACCAGCCGGCGCGGCGGCGGTAGCAGGGACTCCCGCTGGGGCACGGAGGCCGTCAGCTCGACCATGGACGGATGCAGCGCCGCCAGGCCCCAGGCGGTGTAGAAGGCGACCCAGCCGAGATCCAGGAAGCTGCCGGTCTCCCACACGTCGTACAACTGCAGGATCCCGTAGGCGATGTCGGTGACCAGCAGGGTGACCGTGCCGGCGACCAGCAGGCGTACGGCGCGATTGGACCCGTCGAGCGGGCTGGGGGTGAGCAGCCGGACCAGCAGGGCCAGTACGAGGATGTCGCCGAGGGGGTAGGCGATGCTGATGGCCCTCTGCTGCCAGGTCATGCCCTGCACCACGGTCAGCGGTTGCACCAGGTAGACCCACACGGGCAGCGCGAGGCCGGCGGTGACGATCAGCGCGTCGAGCAGGCTCGGCAGGTCGCGGTCGGCCCACCGGTGGCGCACCAGCCCTGACAGGCCGATCGCGATGAGCGGGTACATGGCCAGGTAGCAGGCGTCGGCCGGGGAGGGGAACGGGTTGGAGGCTCCGAGGTACTGCTCCAGCACGAAGTAGTACGTGTCGCCCGCGATGAAGACGAGCAAGCCCGCCGCCAGGACCCACCACGGCCACTGGTGGGCGGGCCGGTACAGGCGGGTGCCGATCAGGATCGCGGCGACTCCGGCCAGCCCCATCACGGCCCACATCACGGGAACCATCACCGGGACGGTCATGTACACGGCGGTGACGACCGCGACCAGGGTGATGTAGACGGCCATGAGCCGATGTGCCGGCAGCGAGGGCATGTGCCTCCCCCCGTCGGGGGGGACCGGGGCGTACGCCTGGTCTTACACCTGGTCCGATTGGAATCGATCGTAGGTTCGTCCGAGCGGCCCTGCATCTCGGGCGTGTGCCCGTCAGCGCGGAACCACCCCTCCCGACAGGCGTCTCAGCCGCGACCGCGGTGGAACCTGACGTACAACCTGCTGATCTGCTCGGTCAGTTCGGGCACCGGACCGTCCACGATCACCCCGGGTGCGACCTCATGTACGGGGAGTGTCCGCGCCGGCGGGGCGGGGACCCCCAACTCGGACAGCCACGAGCCGAGTTGCTCGGACGAGGCGACGTAGACGAGGCGGCCGAGGCCGACCCAGGCGTGCGCGGCCGCACACATCGGGCAGTGCTCGCCGCAGGTGTGGACCGTGGCGGCCGCCCGCTCCCCGGGCGTGAGGTGCGCCGCGGATCAGCGCGCCAGCTCGAACTCGGGGTGCCGGGTGCGGTCGCCCGAGGTCACGCGGTTGTGGTTCTCTGCGAGGACGGTGCCGTCCCCGCCCACCAGGACCGACCCGAACGGCTCGTCCCCGGACTCCAGGGCCTCGGCGGCGAGTTCCACGCAGCGGCGCAGATGCGGCAGTTCCGTGTCCTTCACGACCAGGGGGCCGGCCTTTCCCGTGACGACATGATCACCAGGAGCCTATGGTGCCGAGACACCCGGGCAAAGGAACGGGGCTGCGGGCCGGGGGAGGGCCGCCGGGCCGGAAAACCCCTTGCCGTACGGGCGGGCGGCTGCTGAGGTCTGCCCATGGATCATGCCGAGCTGCTCGCCCTGTTCGACCGCGACCTGCGCGAGGGAGCGCGGCCGGACGGTCCCGACGCCCGTGTCGAGCGGACCGGCGGCGTCGTCCGCCAGGTCACCCCGGCGCCGGGTTGGAACGGCGTGCTGTGGTCCGCCCTGGACGAGGCCGGAGCGGACGCGGCGATCGCCGGGCAGATCGGCCACTACACCGGGCGCGGCCTCGACTTCGAGTGGAAGCTGTACGGGCACGACCGGCCGGTGGACCTCGGGCGGCGGCTGCGCGCGGCCGGGTTCAGCCCCGGGCCCGAGGAGACGCTGATGATCGGCGAGGCCGCCGGTCTGGCAGGAGACGCCGCACCGCCCGAGGGCGTGCGCGTCGTGCAGGTCACCGACCCGGCGGGCGTCGATCTCGTGGCCGACGTGCACGAGAAGGCGTTCGGCGCCGACAGCTCCTGGCTGCGCCACCAGCTCCTCGCCCGGCTCTCCGACCCGGACAGCGTGGTCGCCGTCGTGGCGATGGCCGGCGACGAGCCGGTGAGCGCGGCGCGCATGGAGCTCGTGCCGGGCACGCCCTTCGCCGGTCTGTGGGGAGGCGGCACCGTCCCCGGCTGGCGCGGTCGCGGCATCTACCGCACCCTGGTGGCCCACCGAGCTCACGCCGCGGCGACCCGCGGCTACCGCTACCTCCAGGTCGACGCCTCCAGCCAGAGCCGGCCGGTCCTGGAACGGCTCGGCTTCCTGACGCTGACGACCACGACGCCGTACGAGTACGCGGCCCGGCCGAGCTGAGGACGCGGAGCTCACCTCTGTGCGGTGGTGATGTCACATCCGCGCCCACCCGATCCGTCGCATCGTCATGACGACGAACCACGAGAGCCAGAGCATCCTCCTCGCCGGCGCGAGCGGCGTCCTCGGCAGGCACATCGTCCATGCCCTGACCGACGCGGGCCACAAGGTCACCGGCCTCGGCCGGAGCGGGGGGAACGGGATCCGAGCCGACCTCATGGACCGCGATGCGCTGCTGCGCGCGGTCGACGGTCACCGCTTCGACACCGTGATCCACGCCGCGACCGCCCTGCGCAAGCCACCCATGCGCGACAGCGACATGTACGCCACCGACGCGCTGCGCATCGAGGGCACCGCCCACCTGGTGGAGGCCGCCCGCGCCTGCGGTGCCCGCCGCTTCGTCGTGGAGTCGATGGTCTTCGGATACGGCTACGGCGACCACGGCGACCGCCCGCTCACCGAGGACGCCCCCTTCGGGCCGCCCGGCCGCACACCACGGCTGGAACGGCACCTCGCGGGGATGCGGACCAAGGAGCGGCTCGCGTTCGGCGCGGAGGGGCTGGAGGGCATCGCGCTCCGCTTCGGCTGCTTCTACGGCCCCGGCGGCACCGACGCCTTGTTGCCCCTGCTGCGCAAGCGGCAACTCCCCGTGCCCGGCGACCGGGACCGCGTGCTGCCGTGGGTGGAGCTCACCGACGCCGCCCGCGCGGTGGTCGCCGCCGTGGAGCGCGGCCGGCCGGGGCAGGCCTACAACATCGCGGACGACACCCCGATGGGGTTCCGCTCCCACGTCGAGGCCGTGGCCCGGACCTTCGGGCTGCCCAAGCCGATGACCGTGCCGCTGTGGCTGATGACGCCCATGTCGTACGCGCACACCGTGATGGCGTCCCGGCTCCGCGTGTCCACCGCCATGGCGGAGAGCGAACTCGGCTGGCGACCGCTTCACGCGTCGAGCGGCGAGGGGCTCGCCGCGATGCGGTCGGCGAGCCGCATGTGAGCCCCGCGCGGCCGGCGGCCCGTCACGGGGCCCGCGGTCGCGTCGTGTGTGGGCGAGCAGGCGCGGCGGACGTGTCAGGGGCCGATCGGCGTGCCCGACCTGAACGGGCCGGTCCGGGACGCGGACCGGCCTTCGGCTCCCATCCGGCGGGCGCTACGGCCTGGGCGAGGCCTTCGCCGCCGTTCCGGCGCACACCAGCCCGAGGACCACGGCCAGTGCACCGATGATGATGTTGTTCCACACGACACCGGCGTCCGGGTTTTCGCCGACGACCCACGGTGAGATGATCATCCACACCCCGAGCGCGCACATGGCCCAGCTCAGGCCGTACATACGCTCCGGAGCGCGAGTGAACCCGAGCGCCAGCAGGCCGATCGCGATGCCCATGATCAGGTTGTGGGTCACGAGGGCCGGCTGGCTGGTCGTGTAGTGGACGATCCACGGGGAGGCGGCGCAGTACAGACCGAGCAGGAACACCGGTCCGTCCACGAGCGCCACATCGCGGCCGCCGAGCACGCGGGCGTACCGGTCCCGCATCTCGGAGGCATCCGGGTGGCTGGTGATATCCCCTCTGGTGGGCGAGACGTTGGCCATGATTCGTCTCCTTCATGGTGCAGGGCGACCGCGTCTGGTGGGGTATGCGGTAAACGCCGCGTAAGCATCATTCTGCGCTTATCTTCCCTTTATGTGTAGAGGTCTGCGGAGGTTACCGGGATCTACCCGGCAGTACATGTCCGGGCAGATCGGGGGCATCCGCAGGTGTACGACAGCGACCGATCGGCGTCGCCCCGGCGGGCGGCGCGGGACAGGGGAGGGCAGCGGACGTGACTGCGGCCATCAGTGCGAAGGTGTTGGAGCGGTTCCCGGCGGGGTCTCCGCGCGGATCGTGGCCCGCGGAGGAGTACGCGGCACGCCGCCGAGCCGAGGGTGAACCCGCCACCGTCGTGATGGACCTGGAGTCGGACGCCTTCCTCGTGGTCGTTCCGGCGGACGGCGACTGAGGCGGCGCCCGCCCGCACCGCACAGAGATCCGCGCCCTCGGACCGTGCCCGCCCTCGGACCGTGCCAGCCCTCGGGCCGTGCCGAACCGAGCCGGCCGAACCGGGGGCGCACGCAAGCCATTCCGGGCCGCCTTTCGTGAAATGGCCGGTCCGGGATACGAGATGAGCCGCGGATTCCTTGACGGCCCTCGACATCCACTGTCACGATCCATGGCATGACCATGCGACTGGACCTCACGCGGCGACGCCACGTCGACCTCGCACGCGTCTCCAGCGCTTCCTGTCGCGCCGCAGCCTGAGTCCTTCGGCTCGCCGCTTCCTCACACCGCCGTTTCCGCCGTCCGTCGGCCATTGCCGTGCCGACGGGATGCGCTGTGCGGTGAATTCCCCTCACGCCTGAATTCGGCGCTTCGGCATGCCCTTTCACCTGCGTGCCCCCGAATTCGGCGATGCCCGCGCAGACGCGCCTCATCCCGGAAAAGAGCGCCCATGGCCACCGTCCTGTCCGTCTCCGGCAGCCCGTCCGCCTCCTCCCGCACCAGCCGACTGCTGCGCCACCTGGACAAGCGGCTGGCGGCCCAGGGACATGACGTGATCCCGCTCGACGTTCGCACCATCCCCGCCGAGGCCCTGCTCGGCGCCGACTTCCGCCATCCCGCGATCGTCGAGGCCACCGAACTGTTCGCGCGGGCCGACGGCGTCGTCGTCGGCACACCCGTCTACAAGGCGTCCCACTCCGGTGTCCTGAAGGCCCTGCTGGACCTGCTCCCGCAGTACGCCCTGACCGGCAAGACCGTCCTGCCGCTCGCCACCGGCGGCAGCGTCGCCCATGTGCTGGCCATCGACTACGCCCTGCGCCCGGTGCTCAACTCCATGGGCGCGGCCCACATCGTCCAGGGCTGGTTCACCCTCGACAAGGACGTCACCGTGCAGGACGACGGTTGCCTGACCGTCGCGCCGGCCGCCACCGAGGCGCTGAGCCAGGTGGTCGACCAGTTCTCCGCGGCGCTCGGCCGCATCCCGCTGCCGGCCGTGGCGGGCTGACACCCCAGGTGACGGGACGCTCCCACGCGCAGGAGATCACCCGACACCGAGATCCACGACGCCACCGAACAGAACATGACCTGGCTGGGCGCGGCCGGTGACGTCATCTCCACCGGCGGCGGCGACCTCAACCGCCTCCAACGGGCCCTGGTCAAGGGCGACCTGCTGCCCCCGCGGCAGACGAAGGAGATGTTCGACGAGGTCCCGGCCGGGCACGGCATCGGACACGGACTCGGAGTCGAGTTCGCGCGGTTGCCGTGCGGTGTGACGGTCGTCGGCAAGAGCGGCCGCACCAACGGCTCCCTGTCCGCGATGGTCGGCACCCGGGACGGCGAACACCAGCTCACCTTCAACATCAACGGCGACTGGCTTCCGGACTCCTCGCTCTATGTCGACGTCCTCGAAGCCGAGTTCTGCGGGAAGGTCCCGTCCCGGACGGAACGGGCGCGGGCCGCGCCCCGCCTCGGCTGGTCCGACGCCAGCGAGCCGAGGTGCGTCCGGCGTGCCTCGGCCGTCTGGCCCTGCACCAGCAGGAACATCCCCTCGCGCGCCAGCCGTTGCGCCCGGTTGTCCAGGGCCATGGAGCGGCCGCCCCCGGCCACGATCGCCGCGGTCGTGGCCGCGCGCAGGAGCTCGTACGCCCGTGTCTTCACGGCCAGCCGTTCCGGCACGGAGTCCTGCGGGGCGGGCCGGTCGGCCAGGGCGTAGGCCTCCTGCCGTACCTCGTCGAGCCGGGCCCGCAGCGACCGGGCCGTCTCCCGGCCCTCCGGGGCCTGCGCCACCAGGTCCAGCGCCGCGTCCGCCACCCCGAACACGGCTGGACTGGCGTTGGCGGCCCGGGGGAGGTCGACCAGGGCGAATTCCTCCTGCGAGGTGCGCAGCACCACGGACTCGTCCGGAACCCACAGGCCGTCCAGTTCCAGGGACACCGTACGCGCGGCGGTGAGGGCCGCGAGCCGCATCGGCGCCGACGGCGTCAGCCCCGGCTGCGCGCGGGCCTCGGCGAACACGAACACCACCTCGGCCGAGTCCGTCACCCCGGCCAGCAGCATCACGTCGTTCAACCCCCAGCCGGTGTACCAGGGCACCCGGCCCTCGAACCGCCAGCCGCCCCTCTCGGCGACGGCCCGCACGGGCACCCGGGGGAAGGCACGGACGTGGGCGAACGCGATGCCGGCCATCAGCTCGCCCGTCGCCAACGGGCGCAGCAGCTTCTCCCGGACGGGGGAGTCGTAGGTGGTGAGCAGCTTCACCGGTGTGTGGTGCTGTGTCTGCACGAACCATGTGGAGCAGCACGCCCCGGCCAGGATCTCCGCGGTCTCCCGCGCCACGGCGACGGGCGCGTCCGCCCCGCCGTACTCCCGCGGCGCGACCACCCCCAGCAGCCCTGCCCGCTTCACCGCCTCGACATGGCTCGCGGGCACTGACTCCTGGTCGACGAGCTCGGCCTGCGGGACGAGGAGATCGTGCGCCAGCCGCTGTGCGCCGGTGACGAGGGGATGGGGTGTGGTGGTCATGGGAGGAATTCTCGCGGCCGAGCCGGGCGGGGCGCTGATCCGGGGGCGTGTCGTCGGCCGGCCCGGCACCTAGGGGCGCGCTTCCAGTTCCGTGAGCACGTCGAAGTCGAGCCCGTCCGCCCGAGCCAGGTAGATCCGCTGGCGCACATGGGCGTCGCGCAGGTGCAGCAGCCCGCGCGGCCCCTCGTACGACACCGCCCCCGCCCCGGCGGCCGCGCCGATCGCCGAGACGTCCAGCGTGCCGGCCCCCTTCAGCAGTGCGGCCAGCAGCAGCACACCCTCGTAGCAGGACTCGCCGAGGCTGCCGAGCGCGGGTGCCTGGACGCCGTAGCGGGCGGCGTACTGGCCATGGAAGTCGAGGGTGTCGCGATTGGCCAGCGAGGCGAAGAACCCGGCCGTGCTGTAGAGGTCCTCGGTGGCCTCCGGGCCGCTCGCCACCAGCATGTTCTCATCCATCAGCGTGCTCAGCCGCAGACAGCGCTCGTGCAGGCCGTACGCCGCGAACGCCCGGTTGAAGCGCACCGCGTCGCTGCCGACGAGCAGCATCAGCACCGCGTCGGCGTCCGAGCGCTCGACGCGGCGCAGCACCGGCTCGAAGTCGTGGGTGCCGAGCGGCAGATACGCCTCACCGGCGACGCACCCGCCGCGGTCCCGGGCGTAGCCGCGGGCCGAGCGGGCCGTGTGCCGCGGCCACACGTAGTCGTTGCCCACCACGAACCAGCGCCGCACCCCGCGCTCGTGTGCCAGCAGATCCATCGCCGGCCGGAGCTGGTTGCGCGGGGTCTCGCTGGTCAGGAACACCCCCGCCGTGTCCTCCCCGCCCTCGTACAGCGCGGTGTACACGTAGGGGACGCGGTGCGCGATCCGTGGTGCGAGCGCCCGCCGCACGGACGAGATGTGCCAGCCCGTGACGCCCTGCACGGCACCCAGATCCACCAGCGCCTCGACCTCGTCGGCGATGTCGTGCGGCGCGCCCGAGCCGTCGACGGGCACCAGCCGGAGCTGCCTGCCGAGCACGCCGCCGTCCCGGTTGACCTCTTCGGCGGCCAGCCGCGCACACAGCTCACACGTGGGCCCGAAGATCCCGGCCGGCCCCTGCAGGGGAAAGACGAGGGCCACGCCGAACACGGAGTCGTCGGCCGTGAACCACTCGGGCCCGGGAAGGTCGCACCGGAACATGGCGTCATGATTCCGGCTCCGGGGGACGAACTCCAGTGCGTCTCCTACGATGGACACCCCTCGGCACCTAGGAGAGCAGGGATGCCCAGCACCACCCCGCCGCGTCGGCCAGACGACCTCGTGCAGCTGCTGACGCGGGCCGAACGACTCGCGGCGCGCCGGTTGCAGGGCGTGCTGGAGGGGGAGGGCTGCTCGCTGGACGCGTGGCGGGTGCTGGCCTCGCTGTCGGACGGCGAGGGGCACCACATGACCGGGCTCGCGGAGGCCGCCTTCCTGCCGCCTCCGACGCTGACCAAGCTGGTCGACCAGCTCGTCGACCAGAACCTCGTGCACCGCAGGGTCGATCCGTTCGACCGCCGCCGCATCCTCGCCCATCTCACCCCGCGCGGCCATGAGTACTGGCAGCGCGTCGACCAGGCGGTCCGCGCCGCCCGGCCCTCGCTCGGCGAAGGTGAGGACGACCTGCTGCGGTCCCTGCTGGACCGGCTGGCGGCGACGCTGGAGGACCCGGCGCACGTCTGAGCGCTGCAAGACGCCGGAGGGCACGGACGGGTCGCCGACCGCGCCGAGCCGATCGGGGAATGACGGGCCGTCAACCAACACGGACGCCAACAGGTCTATACCTGACTGGTCTACACCCTTGACTGGTACAGACCAACGCGGTTGAGTGTGGTTCCACAGCCCCCCACCACGGCCGCCCCCACGCCGTGACCGGACCCCCGGTGCGTGCGGTCGAGGGCCCGCTCCGCCCTGCCCTCGTCGGGGTGCGGCCGTGCTCCGCGAAGGAGTTGAACCCGTGTCGAGACGCCGTATCTCCGCAGTCCTGGCCACCCTCGCCCTCGCCGGCACCGCGCCGGTGCTCCTGCCCGCCTTGAACGCCTCGGCCGCCGCCTGCTCCAGCTACCCGAACTGGACGGCCGGGAAGTCGTACGCCGCCGGCGACATCGTCCGCTACACCGACGGCAAGGCGTACATCGCCGAGCACGCCAACCCGGGCTACGACCCGGTCATCAGCACCTGGTACTGGGAGCCGTACGCCTGCGACAGCGGTCCGGGCACGCCCAACGCGCGCTTCGTCGTGAGCGAGGCGCAGTTCAACCAGATGTTCCCGAACCGGAATTCGTTCTACAGCTACAGCGGTCTCACCGCGGCCCTGAGCGCCTACCCCGGCTTCGCCAACACCGGCAGCGACACGGTGAAGAAGCAGGAGGCCGCCGCCTTCCTGGCCAACGTCAGCCACGAGACCGGCGGCCTGGTGTACGTGGTGGAGCAGAACACCGCCAACTATCCGCACTACTGCGACTGGGGGCAGCCCTACGGCTGTCCGGCCGGGCAGTCCGCCTACTACGGGCGCGGTCCGATCCAGCTGAGCTGGAACTTCAACTACAAGGCCGCGGGCGACGCGCTCGGCATCGACCTGCTGAACAACCCCTGGCTGGTGCAGAACGACTCGGCCGTCGCCTGGAAGACGGCCCTGTGGTACTGGAACACCCAGACCGGCCCCGGCAGCATGACCCCGCACAACGCCATGGTGAACGGCGCCGGGTTCGGTCAGACGATCCGCAGCATCAACGGCTCCCTGGAGTGCGACGGCAAGAACCCGGCGCAGGTGCAGAGCCGTGTGAACAACTACCAGCGGTTCGCACAGATCCTCGGGACGTCCCCCGGAGGCAACCTGTACTGCTGACGCGGGACCGTGCGGCGTGGTGTCATGCGGGATGTCATGAACCTGACGGTTGACCGAAGGGCATCCCTCATGCGCCTACGCACCCCCCACGCCCTGCTCGCCACGGCCGCGGCACTGGCCGCCGCGGTCGTCGCCCCCCAGCCCGCCGCCGCCGTTCCGGCTCCGGGCCCGTACTACGTCCAGAGCGCCACGACCGGGCTCAACGCGGCCGACAACGGTGGCGCGGTCGAGCAGCACAGACCCCGCGGCAACGAGGACCGCCAGCAGTGGCAGTTGAAGCCGAGCGGGTCCTCCTACCTCCTGGAGAACACCGTCGCGCCCGGCAGCTGCCTCGGCCGCGGTGGCGACCAGGCCGCGACCGTCGCCTGCGCGAGTGCCGACGCCGGGTGGGAGATCGACTCGATCGGAGCCGACCGCTACACACTCAAGGTCCCGGGAACCACCCGCCACCTCACGGTCGCGCCCAAGCCGCCCGGCGCCACCTACCCCGCCCGGCTCGTCCTCGGCGGATCCGGCGACCTCGCGGCCTGGTACCTCACCCCGGTCACGCCCGCCACCCGACCCATGCCGCCGCAGGACCGGCGCACCCTGGACCAGGTCACGTTCCTCACCACGCACAACGCGTACGCCAACGGCGTCGACGGCGGCTTCGCCCCGCCCTTCGTCAACCTCGTGCCCAACCAGACCCGCGGCATCGAACGCCAACTCGCCGACGGGGTCCGGGGATTCATGCTGGACATCCACCAGACCCCCGACGGCGCGATCCTCTGCCACAACAGCTGCACCCTCGTCAGCAGGCCCGTCGCCCTGTGGGTCGACCTCCAGCGCATGGTCGACTTCCTGAAGGCCCACCCCGACCAGTTCGTCACCGTCTTCCTGGAGGACTACGTCGATCCGGGCGTCCTGCGCGCCGAACTCGCCCGTGTCAACGGCCTGTCGGACGTGCTCTACCGGCCCGATCTCACCGGCGTGCGGCACAACGGCTGGCCGACGATGTCGGATCTGGCCACCGCCGGCGACCGGCTGCTGATCTTCACCGACCACAGCCGCTCCGCCGACCAGGCCGCGGGCCTGACCCGGGACAGCTTCGGGGTCATGTACCAGCCCGAGTGGACCGTCGAGAACCACTGGTCGATGGGCTCGGGCCTCGGCACCTCCGACTGGTCCTGCTACAGCCGCTGGTACGGGGCCGACATCAACATCCCGCTGACCCGCACCGAACCGGGATTCCGCCCGCTGTTCGTCATGAACCACTTCCGTGACGTCCCGCTCACCGGCACGGCAGGCACGGACAACACCAAACTCGCCGACCGCGCCCAGAGGTTCTGCCAGCCGGCCGCCCGCAAGAAGCCCAACTTCCTCGCCGTGGACCACTACGACCGCGGCAACCCGGCCTCCGCCGTCACCACCCTCAACGCGTACACGTATCCGTAAACCGGCTTCGCCGGCCCGCGCGCCGTGTGTGAGACTCCGCCGATGAGCTCACAGACGATCACCGCGGACGCCGCGGGCACCTGGAAACTCGGTGGCGAGCTGCCCGTCCACCGCCTCGGCTTCGGCGCGATGCGGCTGACGGGCAGCGCCGCCTTCCACCACGGCACACCGAGCGACCGCGACCGGTCGATCGCCGTCCTGCGCAAGGCGATCGACCTCGGTGTCAACCACATCGACACGGCGGCCTTCTACTTCTCGTCACTGCGCTCCGCCAACGAACTCATCAACAGCGCCCTCGCGCCCTACCCCGACGACCTGGTCATCGTCACCAAGGTGGGCCCGTACCGTGCCTACGACGGGGAGTGGGGCACCTCGGCCCGCCCCGAGGACCTGCGCGGCCACGTCGAGGAGAACCTGCGTCAGCTCGGCCGCGACCACCTGGACGTGGTCAACCTGCGCCGGATGCCGAAGTACGACTCCATCGCCGAGCACTTCGGCGCCCTCGCGGAGCTGCGCGAAGCGGGCCTGATCCGCCACCTCGGCATCTCCAACGTCACACCCCGCCATCTCGCCGAGGCACAGGCCATCGCCCCCGTGGTCTGCGTCCAGAACCGGTACGCCCTCGACCGCCCCGACCCCGGCAGCGACGAACTTCTCCGCGTCTGCGGCGAGCAGGGCATCGCCTTCGTGCCGTTCTACGCCGTCGCGGGCGAGGCCGCCGAGCAGGGCGCCACCACGGCCCACGACGAGGACGTGCGCGCCGTGGCCCGGGCCCGTGGCGCGAGCCCCGCCCAGATCCGCATCACCTGGACCCTGCACCAAGGTCCTCACGTGCTGGCCATTCCCGGCACCGGAAACCCCGACCATCTCACGGAGAACGTGGCGGCGGGCGCGATCCGCCTCGCGGGCGAGGAGCTGGACCGGCTCGGCAGGGCGCACCACAAGGCCTGCTGACGGCGTCTACACGGCCCAGACACCCTCCCGCATGAGATGCCTGCGGGGCAGTTCCCGCACTTCGCACCACGCCTGCACCGCGCGCGGCCGCACCTGGAAGAACGCGTACGACGCGTGGTCCTCGCGCGGATCCCAGCCGGTCTTCACACGGAACGCCTCGGCCGCCGCGGACGGAACCTCCCGCATCGGGTGGGTCCGCACCTCACCGTCGACGAGCACGACGTCCCGGGTGTCGCCCAAGGCCAGCCGGGCCCGCCCGCCGTCCCGCAGATTGCGGCCGGTGGGATTGGTCAGCCGGGTGCACAGCCACACCGCCTCGTCGTGCCACACGAACCACAGCGGGACCAGACACGGCGTCCCTTCGGCATCCGCCGTCGCGACCCGGATGTCCATCTCCCGCTCCAGCCGGCCCAGCAGGTCCGCCTTGCGCTGCTCGGGGCTGCGGGGCGGCTCAGTGATCTCCATGGAGGGGACGCTAGCGGCCGGAGGGGGCGGGGCGCCTCCGGCCGCAGCCCTAGGCCCGGGGCCTAGTGCCGCGGCAGGCAACGTTCGCCCCGTCGCGACGCCCGGCACGCACTCTCGCCGCACCGGGCACAAACCCAAGTACATCCAGTACGAGGGCATGCACCCGGCACGCCGAGAGCACGCACCGGACGCCGCTCCTTGACGGGCAAACGTTGCCTGCCGCGGCACTAGACTAGAAGACCGATGAAGATCTTGCTCCGGCCGCCGGGGTCGCCCCGGATTGCCAGTAAACATCAATCACCACGAACCGGTGCAAGCCGGACGCAATTCCAAGATCTTCAGGATGCTCCCAGCTGGGCCGTGTCCGCAAAGTCCCGCCTGCCGCCGCGCGAACGACGGGCCGGACACGACCTAGTACCTCTGGTCGAGGTACGGCGCCACCCCCTCTCCGGGCGACCAGTCCGCCGACTCGTTCTCCGTCAGGACGACGAACACGTTCCGCGGCTCCGTGCCCGCGTACGCGTGGGCCAGCTCGGCGATCCTCTGGTGGAGCGCCTGCTTCTGCGCGGGCGTGCGGCCGGACCGCAGTGTGATCGCGACGTAGGCGATGCCGTCGTCGCGGTGCACGCCGAGGTAGTCGTCGTGGTGCAGGGTGCCGCTCGTGCCGTCGTGGTCCGTCAGCACCTGGAGCCGGTCGTCGGCGGAATGCCGATGGTCTCCGTCAAGGCGTCGTGCACGGCCCGGCCGAGGGCGGCGAGGCGCTCGGGACCGGCCCGGAGCGTGTCGATGCGGACGAAGGGCATGGGGCCTCCGGAGGTCGATGACCGTGAGTGTACATACTAGTAGTTACAGTCGCGGTCCCGGACGTCGGCCAAGTAGTTGGCATCCCCGGAGTTTTACGTATAACCTCTCCGGTCAACCGCCCGCTCCGAGAGGCCTCGATGAGACGTATCGCCCTGGTCACCCTCGTCGTCGACGACTACGACGAGGCGATCCGCTTCTACACCGACGCCCTCGGGTTCCGGCTCGCCGAGGACGCGCCCCGGCCCGACGGATCCCGCTGGGTCGTCGTCGAACCGGGCGCCCCGGGAACCGGCACCGGTCTGCTGCTGGCCCGTGCCAGGGGAGAGGCCCAGGCCGCCCGGGTCGGGGACCAGACGGGCGGCCGCGTCGGCTTCTTCCTGCACACCGACGACTTCGCCCGCGACCACGCCCGCATGACCGCCGCGGGCGTGACCTTCCTGGAGGACCCGCGGCACGAGCCGTACGGCACCGTCGCCGTCTTCCAGGACCTGTACGGCAACCGCTGGGACCTGCTCCAGCCCGCCGGCTGACCCCGCCCCACCGCTTCGAACGACCCGCCCGAGGAAAGCCCCGCCATGACTGCTACGCGCGTAGACACCGACCTGATCCGCCTCCTCCCCAAGGCCGTGCTGCACGACCACCTCGACGGCGGCCTGCGCCCCGCCACCGTGGTGGAGCTGGCGGAGACGGTCGGTCACACCCTGCCCACCACCGACCCGGGCGAGCTCGCCGCCTGGTACTACGAGGCCGCCAACTCCGGTGACCTGGTGCGCTACATAGCCACCTTCGAGCACACTCTCGCCGTGATGCAGACCCGTGAGGGCCTGCTGCGCACGGCCGAGGAGTACGTGCTCGACCTGGCCGCCGACGGTGTCGTGTACGGCGAGGTGCGCTACGCCCCCGAGCTGAACACCAACGGCGAGCTGACCATGGCCGAGGTCGTGGAGACGGTCCAGGAGGGCCTCGCGGCGGGCATGGCGAAGGCCGCCGCCGCGGGCACGCCCGTGCGGGTCGGCACCCTGCTGTGCGGGATGAGGATGTTCGACCGGGTGCGCGAGGCGGCCGACCTGGCCGTGGCGTTCCGTGACGCCGGTGTCGTCGGCTTCGACATCGCCGGTGCCGAGGACGGCTTCCCGCCCGCCGACCACCTCGCGGCCTTCGAGCACCTGCGCCGCGAGAACGTGCCCTTCACCATCCACGCCGGGGAGGCGCACGGCCTGCCCAGCATCCACCAGGCCCTCCAGGTGTGCGGCGCCCAGCGCATCGGGCACGGCGTGCGCATCACCGACGACATCCCGGACCTTGCGTCCGGCAAGCTCGGCCGGCTCGCGGGCTGGGTGCGCGACCGGCGCATCGCGCTGGAGATGTGCCCGACGTCCAACCTCCAGACGGGCGCCGCCACCTCCATCGCCGAGCACCCGATCACCGCGCTCAAGGACCTCGGCTTCCGCGTCACCCTCAACACCGACAACCGGCTGGTCTCGGGCACCACGATGACCCGTGAGATGTCCCTGCTGGTCGAGCAGGCGGGCTGGACCGTCGAGGACCTGCGCACGGTCACCGTCAACGCCCTGAAGAGCGCGTTCATCCCGTTCGACGAGCGCAACGCCCTCATCCGTGACGTGGTGCTGCCCGGTTACGCCGCCGCGCTCTGAAGCAACCCCCGCAGGTAGGCGGCCTGTCCGATGTGCTGGAGATCGTCGGACAGGACGCTGACCAGCCGGACGCCCAGGGTGACCGGTGGGTCCCAGCGCTCGTCGACGACACGTTCCAGGTCCTTGGCGGCGAGGCCCCGCAGGGCGTCCAGGCTCTGCTCGTGCACCGCGTCGTAGTAGCCGGTCAGCAGCTCGCCCGAGTCGACCCGGACCCGGGCGACCTTGGCGGGGCTGTGACCGTAGCCCGTGTCGCGGCGCGGCAGGTCCAGCCCGAAGCGCTTCTCCCAGTCCTGGGACAGCCACACCTGTTCCAGGCCGAAGGCGTCGGCCATGTGGTCGTCCTGGACGCGGGTGAGGTGCCAGACCAGCCAGACGATCGAGTTGGCCTCGGGAGAGGGGCGGGCGCTCAGCTCGTCGGACCCGAGACCCTCCACGGTGGCGTGGACTTCTTCGCGGATGCGGCTGAAACCGTCGATGAGGATGTCCTTCGCATGCATGGATCCACCATCGCGCATCACCGGGGATCACGCGTCGGGAACCCAGCTCCCGTGGAGGCCCGGCGGCACCCGGCCCGGGAAGTGGATCCGGGCCATCGGCTCCCCGGTGAAGTCCTGGGCCGCGAGGATCACCAGGTCCGACGCCCCGCGGTCACGGTTGTGCACGTACGCGATCGCATATCCCGTCGTCCGCCGCCGCCCGGCCGTCGCACGGGTCGGACGGCACGGACACGGCCTCGCTCGCCGCCGCGCCCACGGGCACCCGGTGCACCTGCGAGGTCCCGCGCAGCAGGTCGTGCTTGATGATGAGCGCGTTGGCGAAGGCCCCGTCGGGGCGGGGTGCCGTCGACCGCCTGGCAGGCGCGCGACATCTCCGAGGCCGCGGTCGAGTAGCCGTACCGGTGTCTGCGGGACACCAGCGCCTCGTTGACCCGCGGGAACTCCTGGGGGCGGTCGTCGAGGTTCCTGGTCCGCACCTGCCTGCGCCGCAGGTCGATCGTGCAGCGGTCGAGCCGGGGGGCCCGTCGTGTGGGGGCTGCCCGAGCCGTTGCCGGCGACAAGGATCGGCGCGTCCGCCACCGGTGGGCGCCGCCAGGGCCGGAGCGGCTGCGGCGCCGGTGCCGACGAGCGCGCCGGCCGCCGTGACCGCGGCCGCGCCGCGCGGCACGCTCCGCCGTGTGGGATCCGTCATCTGCACTGCTCCTGACCGTCGTTGCCTGCGGTTGCTCCTGACCGTCGTTGCCTGCGGGAACGGTCACGAGTCCGCTGTGCGCGGCGGACCGGGTCAGGAGGGGTGGACACCCTCCTGGGGTGGTGCCGGACCCCCTGTTTCCAGCAGGCCCATCAGCGCCCGGGCCGCCGGACTGGTCGCCTGCGCGGGCGGCAGCAGCGCCACCGTCTCGTACACGGCGTCTCCGGCCCCCTTCACCGGCAGGGCGGTCAGCGAGGCACGCTTGTGCCGGAAGTGACGCGGCACGACGGCGATGCCGAGATCCTCGTCCACGAGGTCGAGAAGGCTGTGCACGTCGTTGACCTCCAGGGCGACGCTCCGGCGGACGCCCGCCGCCGCGAACGCCGCGTCGGTGGTGCGCCGCGGCCCCCAGTCCGGATGGAAGTCGACGAAGACCTCACCGCCGAGATCCTCCGGCGTCACCGCCACCCCGGCCGCCGCGAGCCGGTGACTCGGATGGCACAGCACGATCATCGGCTCGCTCGTCAGCGGCACCGCCCGCAGCTGGTCGGTGTCCTCCTGGGCCGTGCGCACGGCGAACGCCAGGTCCAGGCGCCCGGCCGCGACCTCCTCCGCCAGGGCCCCCGAGCCCGCCTGGCGCAGACAGATCTCCACGTCCGGGTGGCGCCGCCGGAACGCCGCCAGCAGCCCCGCCACGTGCACCCCGGCGATGCACTGCTCGGACCCGAGCGCGAGCATCCCCCGCAGCACACCTTGCACCGCGGCCACCGCCTCGTGGGCCGAGCGGACCTGCGCCAGGATCCGCTCCGCCTCGCCCAGCAGCGCCCGCCCGGCCGGGGTGAGCGTCACCCGGCGGGTCGTGCGCACGAACAGCGGCGTCTGCAGCTCCCGCTCCAGCGCCCGGATGGACGCCGACAGGCCCGACTGGGACACCAGGAGGCGTTCCGCCGCCCGGGTGAAGTGCTGGTCCTCGGCGACCGCGACGAAGTGCTGCAAGTGGCGCAGTTCCATGACTGAGAAGCGTAGCCGCTGAATTCCATCGGATTCTTCTGTTGGACGCATGGGCGCAGGTCACGCCAGAGTGGAGACCGGTTTCATCCCGGCCGTGCCAACCCCTCTGGAGTCGCGTTGTACACCGCACACCCCGACCGCTACGCGGACATGCCCTACCGGCGCACCGGACGCAGCGGCCTGAAGCTCCCCGCGCTCTCGCTCGGCCTGTGGCACAACTTCGGCCCGGACCGGTCTGTCGAGACGCAGCGCGCCATCCTGCGCCGCGCCTTCGACCTCGGTGTCACCCACTTCGACCTGGCCAACAACTACGGCCCGCCGCCCGGCGCCGCCGAGTCCGCGCTCGGCGAGTTCCTGAAGGCGGACTTCGCGCCGTACCGCGACGAGCTGGTGATCTCCACCAAGGCCGGCTACCTGATGTGGCCCGGCCCGTACGGTGAGTGGGGCTCCCGCAAGTACGTGCTGTCCTCGCTGGACCAGAGCCTGAAGCGGATGGGCCTGGACCACGTCGACATCTTCTACTCGCACCGCCCCGACCCGGACACCCCGCTCGAGGAGACGATGGGGGCCCTGCACTCGGCGGTGCAGCAGGGCAAGGCGCTCTACGTCGGCGTCTCGAACTACTCCGCGGAGCAGACCCGCGAGGCGGCCCGCATCCTGGGCGAGCTGGGCACCCCGCTCCTCATCCACCAGCCGCGCTACTCGATGCTGGACCGCCGTCCCGAGGACGAGGGCCTGCTCGACGCGCTCGACGAGCTCCAGGTCGGCTCCATCGTCTTCTCCCCGCTGGAGCAGGGAGTGCTCTCGGCCCGCTACCTCGACGGCATCCCCGAGGGCTCCCGGGCCGCGAGCGACAGCCCCTTCCTGAACTCCGACGCGCTCACCGAGGACCTGGTGGGCCGGCTGCGCGACCTGAACGGCATCGCGAAGTCCCGCGGCCAGACCCTCGCCCAGATGGCACTGGCGTGGGTGCTGCGCGGTGGCCGGGTCACCTCGGCGCTGGTCGGCGCGAGCAGCGCGCGGCAGATCGAGGACAGCGTCGGCGCCATCCAGAACCTGGACTTCGACGCGGACGAGCTGGCCCGCATCGACGCCATCGTCAAGCAGTAGCGGGGTCCGCCCGCAGGGGGTTCGCCCCCGGGCTGACGCACCCGGGCCACGGGCGGATCGGCACACGAGCCGATCCGCTCCTCGATGTGCACGGTCACCGTGTCGCCCAATCCCCTCGTGACCGCGGGCGTCGGCCAGAGGGTCGGTGTATCCGCCGTCCTCGGTCCAGGCGGCGGCGACCGCTTCGGCGCGTGCCGCCGGGTCCTCGGCGTTCCAGGCCTCGAAGTAGCGGGCGACTGCGTCCTCGTGACGGCGGGCGGTTGCGGACATGGGCGATCAGCCTCCAGGGAGTCATACCTGCTGGTCAGGGCCTGGACTCCCCTCGCGGTGAACCCGGTGTGACCACCTTGCCCGCACCCGCCGGGAGCGTCGATTGCGTCCCAAGTCATGGGCCGTTGCGACCCCTCGCCGGATTTCGGCCAACTCGGGGTGTGAATATGCCAGGAGAGTGGCCGGAAAGTCGTGGTGACAGTGATTCAGTAGTGAACATACTGACCTGCGAGAGCGCTTTTCACATCGAGCGACGGCGCCCTCACGCACAGCACGCGAGCCGCAGCAGAAGCGAGGCCGGGCCGGCAGGCGGGCAGGGCAACGGGGGAGGGTCACGTGCACGACGAGTTTCTGTGCCACGTCACGGCGTACGGAGTCTGCGACGGCCGCCGTATCGGAGTGCCCCTCGGAACCTACCGGGCGCCCACCCTCGCCCTCGCCCTCTGGTGGTTACGCGACCGTGCCTCCTGGATCGCCCAGCGTCTCGATCCCCAGCCCGACGCCGAGCACTTACCGCCGGGCGCGCTCGTGCCGGTCGCCCACACCGCGCCCGACGTGCCCGGGCTGCTGCGCGCCTGGTGCGCCGATCCCGCCCAGCAGGAGCGGGTCGCCGAGGAGTTGGCGGCCGGACGCCTGGTACGCATCGCCACCAGTGACGACACCACCGAATACGAACTGCTCGCCGAGTCCGTGGACGCCCTGCGGATGCAGCGCGCCGCTCCCTTCGTCGGCATCACCGTCGGCTGACCCGCGGGCCCGCTGACCGCTCGACCCGCTCCCTCGCCCAGGCGCACAACAGGGCACATCGGTAGAATCCTGACCATGGCGCAACCCTCGGTAGCACCAGAGCTCGTGCTGGAGACAGAGACGGGCACCACCGTGATGACTCCGGGCCGCGACTACCACGTGGGGCGCGACCCGACGTGCGAGATCGTCATCGACGACGACCGGGTCTCCTGGCACCACGCGGTGCTGAAACCCGAGGACGGTCACTGGATCATCGAGGACGAGGACAGCACCAACGGCACCTACGCCGACGGCCGGCGCATCCACGAGTGGGACATCGGACCCGGCAGCGTCATCCGCTTCGGCAACCCGGCCGACGGGCCGCGCATGACCCTCACCGGCCGCCCCGCACCCCGCGCCCGCGCCCCCGAACGCCCCTCCGCCGTCTCCATGCCGGCCCACACCGGCACCTACCGGCAGCCCACGACCGTACGGCCGCTGCCCTCCCGCACCGTCCGCATCGGCCGCGCCACCGACAACGACCTGGTCATCGACGACCTCCAGGTCTCCCGGCGGCACGCCGAACTGCGCGCCCTGGCCGACGGAACCTACGAGATCGTCGACCTGGGCAGCCACAACGGCACCTACCTCAACGGCAGCTCCGTCACCAGCGCCCCGGTCGGCCAGGGCGACATCGTCGGCATCGGCCACTCGGCGTTCTGCCTCGTCGGCGACCAACTCCAGGAGTACGTCGACACCGGTGAGGTCTCCCTCGACGTACAGGACCTCACCGTCTCCGTCGACCGCGGCCGCAAGACGCTCCTCGACCACGTGTCGTTCCCGGTGGGGGAGAAGTGCCTGCTCGCCGTCGTCGGCCCGAGCGGCGCCGGCAAGTCCACGCTCCTCAACGCCCTCACCGGCCAGCGGCCCGCGGGCCACGGCACCGTCCTCTACGACGGCCGTGACCTCTACCGCGACTACGCCGAGCTGCGCCAGCGCATCGGACTGGTCCCGCAGGACGACATCCTGCACGCGCAGCTGACCGTCCGCAAAGCCCTCTCCTACGCCGCCGAACTGCGCTTCCCGCAGGACACGGCCAAGGCCGAGCGGCGCGCCAGGGTCGACGAGGTCATCCGCGAACTGGGCCTGGAACAGCGCGCGGACCAGCACGTGCACAGCCTGTCCGGCGGCCAGCGCAAGCGGGTCAGCGTGGCCCTGGAGCTGCTGACGAAACCGTCGCTGCTGTTCCTCGACGAGCCGACCTCCGGCCTCGACCCCGGCATGGACCGCTCGGTGATGCACATGCTGCGCGGCCTCGCCGACGACGGCCGGACCGTCATCGTCGTCACCCACAGCGTGCTCAGCCTCGACGTGTGCGACCGGCTCCTCGTGCTCGCGCCCGGCGGGAAGATCGCCTACTACGGGCCCCCCGAGGAAGCCCTGGCGTTCTTCGGCTTCGAGGAGTGGCCGGAGGCCTTCGAGGCCTTCGACCGGGACACGGACCGGGACTGGGCGGGGGAGTACCTCGCCTCGCCCTTCCACGGCCGGTACGTGACCGACGCCTCCGCGCAGCCCCGGCAGCCCCGGTCCGAGCCCGTCGTCATCACCGCCCCGCCCCGGCCACGCAGCAGGGGTGCCCAACTCGGCACGCTGGTGCGCCGGTACGCGGCCGCGCTCAGCGCCGACCGCACCTTCCTGATCATCATGATCGCCCTGCCGTTCGTGATGGGTGCGATGGCCCGCGCCCTGGCGGGCGGCAAGCTGACGCAGGACACGGCGATGAACGCGCTGCTCATCCTGTGCGTCGGCGCGGTGCTCACCGGCGCCGCCAACGCCGTCCGTGAACTCGTCAAGGAACGCGTGATCTACCAGCGAGAACGGGCGGTGGGCCTGTCCAGATCCGCGTATCTGATGTCCAAGGTCATCGTCCTGGGCGTCATCACCGTGCTCCAGGCGGTGGTGCTGACCCTGGTCGCCCTGTTCGGCGTGGATCTCAACGCACCGGGCGGCGAAGGCGTGCTGATGCCGCCGCTGGTGGAGATCACGGTCGCCGTCGCCCTGCTCGCGTTCACGGCGATGATGCTCGGCCTGCTCGTCTCCGCGCTGGTGCGCAAGGAAGAGGTGACGATGCCGCTGCTCGTGCTCATCGCCATCGTCCAGGTCGTGTTCTGCGGGGCGTTGCTGAAGCTGGCCGACACCCCCGGACTCGAGCAGCTGGGCTGGCTGGTGCCGGCGCGCTGGGCGCTGGCCGCGATGGCCGGCACCGTCGGACTGGGCCGGATCGTGCCCGACGACCTGACGAAGGACCCGCTGTTCGAGCACTCGGCGGGCACATGGCTGCTGGACGTGGGGATGCTGGTCGTGCTGTCGGTGCTCTTCGGGTTCCTGGTGTCCCGCATGCTGCGCCGGCACGAACCGGCCGTCATGCGGAAGTAGGGAGCGCCTATGACGACCCCTGGCTTCCGGCCCACGCACGTCGTCCCGCAGCACGGGATGCCCGCCTGGGAGGCCCCCGACCCGGCCCGGCCCACCGTGGACCTCGACCCCCTGCTGCCGGTGCAGCTCCTGGAGCGGCAGGGCGACTGGGGGCACGTGCTGTGCTTCAACGGCTGGTCGGCCTGGGTCGACGGCCGTCGCCTGGTCGCCGTGCCGCTGGATCCGCCCGCCGCGGACGGGCCCCTCACCCGCGCCGCCGATCCGCGGCCGCTGCTGGGGCGGGCGCAGGAAGCCCTGGCGCGCTACCGCTCCGCGGTGGAGGACCTCGCGGGCGGCCTCGACCGGGAGTCCTTCCGCACCCGCACCCACGGCATGCGGATCGGTGTCGTCATCGACGGTGAGTCCGTGTGGCTCTACGACTCCGCCCACGGGCACTGGGTGTACGCCGACGGCAGCCGGACGACCACGTACGCGACGGACGAGACGCCGGCCGCCGAACCGGAGTCACGCCCCGCCGAGACGCCCGCGCATCCGCCCACCCGAGTGGTGCCGCCTGAGGGCCCCGCCGAGACGCCCCCACCCGCCCAAAGCGCACCGGCCGGACCGACGAGGGTGGTGCCACCGGAGGCCTCCGGGCCGTCGGGGGTGGCCCCGCCCGAGGCGCCGGAGCCGACGAGGGTGGCCCCGTCCGAGGCGCCCGGACCGGAGGTGATCGTGCCTGGCGCCCCGGAGCCGACCCGAGTGGTCGCTCCGGGGCCTCCTGAGCCGACCAGGGTGGTGTCTCCGGAAACGCGCGAGCCGCCGGCGGGTGTGTCACGCGACGCTCCTGAGCCGACCCGGGTGGTGTCTCCGGACGCTCCTGAGCCGACCCGGGTGGTGTCTCCGGAAACGCGCGAGCCGCCGGCGGGTGTGTCACCCGACGCTCCTGAGCCGACCCGGGTGGTGTCTCCGGACGCTCCTGAGCCCACCCGTGCGGTGGCGCCCGATGCTCCTGAGCCCACACCAGTCGTGGCGCCCGACGCCCCCGAACCGACGAGGGTCGTGTCCGCTGACGCCCCCGAACCGACCCGGGTGGTGTCTCCGGACGCCCCCGAACCCGACCGGGGGTCGCCTCCCGAGGCTCCTGAGCCCACTCGTGTGGTGGCGCCCGATGCCCCCGAACCGACCCGGGTCGTGTCACCCGACGCCCCCGAACCGACCCGGGTCGTGTCACCCGACGCCCCCGAACCGACCCGGGTCGTGTCACCCGACGCCCTCGACCCCACCCGCGTCGTGTCCCCCGAGGACCGGGAGGGCAAGGCCGAGGGGGAAGCGGATCGGCCGGCTGCGGCGCCGCCCACCCGGGTCGTCCCGCCCGAGGGTGACGGCCGTTGAACCGCGAGACGAGCCTGTTCTCCGGGCGGCCCTCCGAGCTGGTCGGGCAGCAGATCGCCGGGTACCGGATCGAGCAGGAGATCGGACGCGGCGGCATGGCCGTCGTCTATCGGGCCCGGGACCTGCGCCTGGAACGCACCGTCGCCCTGAAGCTGCTCGCCCCGGAACTCGCCCGCAACGACACCTTCCGCCGCCGCTTCACCCACGAGTCACGGGCCGCCGCGGCGATCGACCACCCCCACATCGTGCCGGTGTTCGAGGCCGGCGAGACGGACGGCGTGCTGTACATCGCGATGCGGTACGTCGCCGGCAGCGACCTGCGGCACGTCCTCGACCGCGAGGGCCCGATGCCGCTCGCCACCGCCCTGCGCGTCGCCGCCCAGCTCGCCTCCGCGCTCGACGCGGCCCACGACCACGGACTGGTCCACCGGGACGTCAAGCCCGGCAACATCCTGGTGTCCCGCGGCACCGACAGCGACCACCCCGAGCACGTCTACCTCACCGACTTCGGCCTGACGAAGAAGTCGCTGTCCCTGACCGGCTTCACCACGGTCGGCCAGTTCGTCGGCACGCTCGACTACGTCGCCCCCGAGCAGATCTCCGGCAAGCCGGTCGACGCCCGCTGCGACGTGTACGGCTTCGCCTGCGTCGTCTTCGAGACCCTGGCCGGGCACCCGCCCTTCATCCGCGACGACGACATGGCCCTGCTCTGGGCCCACCAGTACGACGAACCGCCGCCGCTGACCGGGGAACGGCCCGACCTCGACCCGCGGGTCGACGCCGTCTTCGCCCAGGCCCTCGCCAAGAGCCCCGACGACCGGTACCCGTCCTGCCTCGCCTTCGTCGCCGCCCTGCGTGCCGCGACGACCGGCGGCGGGGCCGAGGGCACGAGGACGTCCACGCGGGTCGACCGGCAACTGCCGGGTGCGGGGGAGGAGCGGCCCAAGCCGCCGCCGCGCTGGGCCGAACCGGTCTTCGTGCAGCGGATGTGATGGGGGGGCCGCAGAAACGGGGCGTCAGCCCTCGCTGTCGGGGCGCACCTCACCGCGCCGCCGCACGTGCCGCGCCAGCAGCGCCCCGGCGAACCCGGTCACCAGCCCCCAGGGGACGGCCAGACCGACGGCACCCCACAACTTGGGCCTCAGGAACAGCTCGCCCCCGAGACCGCCGCCCAGATCACCGATGCCCAGCACGGACAGGCCGAAGTGCGTGGAGATGCGCCCCACGAGGCAGATCATGAACACCGTGAGCCCGAGGGCGACCGCCATGTGCACCGCGTGCTGCCAGGCCCGCACCCGGGCCGGAGACCGGGCCGCCATCACGAACGCGGCGGCCAGCAGCAGTACGACGTCGACGACCAGCAGCAACCACGCCCGGCCGTCGTTCTCGGCGAGGGTCCGCAGGTTCACTTCTGAGACGTCCGGGGTGCGCAGCACCTCATCGAGCACGTGCGGCATGGGCAGCCCGAACGGCCCCTCGACCCGCCCGTTCCAGGTGGCGCCGAGCCCGATCGTCAGCGCCAGCCACACCAGGTTGGGGATGCCCAGCAGGATCACCGCGAACGTCTCCCGCGCCTGCCCCTTGGTCGCCGCGACGATCAGGGCGACGACCACGCCGATGACGACGCAGGCCAGCAGCAGCGCGACCATCGCGTACGCGGCCGGCCGCACCGACGCCTGGAAGCGCAGCAGCCTCGCGGGCAGCGGAGCCCCGCGCGACACCAGCAGCGCCAGCACCAGCACACCGGCCAGCCACACCACGCCGACGAACACGGACAGCGCGACGTCGGTGGTGAAGCCGATCTGCGGCGATGCACCGAACAGGTCGCCGAGGTCACCGAGCGTGTTGTCCCCGAGGGAGATCTCGAAGGTGTGGCGGGCGGCGAGCGTCAGGCCGATCAGCGCGAGCAGCCACAGGGCCGCCACCCGCCCGGCCCAGCCGGCCAGCTCCGTGGCACCGGCCACCGCGCGGTGCCGCAGCGGACGCAGGAACCCCCAGGCGATCACCAGCGCCCCGGTGAGGGTGACGGACAAGGGAATCACCGTCAGGCCCGCCCGTGTCTCGGCGAGGTCGCCGGCGCCTCCGGCGATTTTCACCGTGCCGCCGACGGCGGTGACCATGGTGGCCGCGACGACGGGGGCGAAGGAACCGTCCGGAAGGTCCGCGGCCCCGGCCGCCCACAGACCCAGGGCGGACACCAGCGCCATGGCGAGCAGCCCGCCGAGCACCGTGACGAGGGCGTGCGCCCAGCCGTGCCGGGCGACGGCCCGCTCGCCGGAGGCACGTGCCCGGCCGGAGGGGGTGCGCGAACTCACGGTGCCACGCTAAGCAGCCCCCGGGCCGGACGCCCGCCGGAGGGGACCGTCCGCGTCGGCTTGCGGGGCGTACGGGACCGGGGCACACAATGAACCCGTAGTGGAAAAAGCGGAATACACCGGCATGAATCATCCCGGCTGTGTGAAGGCAGCAGAGAACCCACACGGGAGAAGAAGTCGTGAGTGTCGATCCACCGTCGTCCGGCCGCCCCACAGGACCTCCCTCGGGCCCGCTGTCGGGTCCTTCCCAGCCTCCCTCGGGCGGCGGCCCGCCCTCCGAGCCGCCGAGCGGCGGCGGCAACGAGCCGGAGCCCCGCCGACCCTGGTGGGGGTCCGTGCCGCGTGTGGCGATCATCGCCACCGCCGTGGTGGCCGCCGTGGTCCTGGCCGTGGTGCTCTCCCGGCCCGACAACGGCGGCACCGGCGCGTCCGACGGCGGCACCAGCACGTCCAGCGGCGAGGTCTTCCTCCAGCCCGCGGCCGACACCGGACCGGACGAGTTCACCGAGTCGACGGCCCAGGAGGACAGCTCCGCCTCCCCGGTCACGCCCTCGGGGGACACCGAGTCGGCCCCGCAGAACGCCGTGCGGGGCGTGAACGGCGACGCGCCCGGCCTGTACGGCGGCACTCGCAACGTCGCCAGCTGTGACGTGGAGAAGCAGATCAAGTACTTCGAGGACGCCCCGGACAAGGAGCGCGCGTTCGCCTCGGTCGTCCGGATCCAGCCGTCCGAGGTCCCCGCCTATCTGCGCTCGCTCACTCCCGTGCAGCTGCGCATGGACACCCGCGTCACCAATCACGGATACAAGAACGGCGCCCCCACCAGCTACCAGGCCGTCCTCCAGGCCGGCACGGCCGTCCTGGTCGACGATCGCGGCGTGCCCCGGGTGCGCTGCGCGTGCGGCAACCCGCTCTCCCCGCCCGTCGCCCAGCAGAGCGCGCCGAAGACGACCGGCAAAGGATGGCCGGGGTACAAGTCGTCGAACGTCGTCATGGTGACGCCGGCTCCGCAGCCCGTCGACGAATTCGTGATGTGCGAACCCGACGGCGAGTGGTTCAAGCGCGAGGCGGGGGACACCGGCACCAAGGACCACAAGACGAAGAAGCCCGACAAGCCGTCCCCGTCGGCCAGCGTCACCACGCCCACCGCACCGACCGACGCGACGTCGTCGCAACCGCCCACGAGCGAACCGCCGACCTCGGACACGGACCCCTCGGGGCCGACGACGGACGAGCCACCGTCGTCCGACACCCAGCAGCCGCCGCCCGACAGCAACACCGGCAACACCGGGAGCGACACCGGCGGCGGCACGACGGAACAGGCGCCGGCCTCCTGACCCGGCCGGCCCGAGCGGCACGACTCACGCTGACCCCGGCCGGCGTGAGCGGCACGACTCAGGCGGCGCGGACCACCAGGGCATAGTCGCCGAGCCCGAGCAGGTGGTCGGCCGGGAGGTCGCCGTGGGCGGTGACGACCGCCTCGACCCGGCCCGTCCCCGGCTCGAACGCGACGTCCTGGACCGCGCCGAGCGTGTCGCCCGTCTCGGTGAGGATCCTCAGGCCCGGCAGCTCGTGGTGCGGCGGCACTTCGGCCGGTTCGGCGGTCGTGCGGACCAGCACCGCGTCGGGGGGCCCCGACAGCAGACCCCGGCCGCTGAGCGTGAATCCGGTGATCCGCCCGGCGGCGGCGTCGAAGACGGTGTCCTTGAGCTGGGCGACGGCGTCGCCGCCCAGGGTGACCACCGGCAGGGTCGTCAGACTGCGTGCGGCCAGCAGCTCGTTCATCGCGGGCCCTTTCCGCCGGGACGGCGACGGACCGCGATGACGGTCCCCGACCGCCGGCCCGCCTGCACGGCGAGCGTCACGGCCGCGACGGCGACGAGCGCCGCGATCACCACGACCGGCCATGTCCACCAGGCCACCGCGCACCTCCGGTGATCCGGCCCGGCCTCCCTCGGCCGGCCCTGATTCCTTCCGGGTGCCCCGCGAAGGGGGGGACAATGCCCGGGGCATCGAATGGTGGAGAATCTGTCAGGACTGTGAAGCCGGGCCCGGGGTACGAGCACTGGTGCAGAGCGTCCGGCCAGTCCGGCCTTCCCAGAGAGAAGAGAATGATCGACCACCTGGACGGGGCAGTGATACCGACTGGTTTCGACGTGCCTGTGGAACCGCTGCGGCGGGCGGCACACTACACCGGCGAGCAGGGCTGCATCGCCGAGGCGCGGTCCTTCGCCGCGCTCTTTCTCGACCAGCTCAGGACCGAGTGGTGCGCGCGGATCGACGAGCGTGTCGACGGCGCCGTGCTGCTGGTGGTGAGCGAGCTGATCACCAACGCCGACCGGCACAGCAACGGGCCCTACATCCTGGAGCTCGTCGGCACCGACGCCGCGGTGACGGTGTCGGTCTACGACAGCAGCTCCGCACTGCCCCGCATCTTCCCCCGCAACCCCGAGCGCATCGGCCGGCACGGTCTGGAGATCGTCCACGCGCTCGCGGAGCAGGTCAGCGTGGAACGGGTGCCGGTGGGCAAGCGAGTGCGCGCCGTGCTGCCGCTCTCGGACGCAGCCCAGGGTTGAGACACCGCGCGGGCCCACGGAAGGTCGCGGGCCGACGGAAAGCAGGGGTGACACACGATCGCGGGTGCCGCCCCGCTCCCGCATCGGGGACGGCACCCGCAGGTCGGACGAGGGGTCAGGCGCAGCCCAGCTCGCCCAGCATGCCCTCGCGCAGTCGCGTGATGATCCGCTTGATCAGGCGGGAGACGTGCATCTGGGAGCAGCCGAGCTGCTCACCGATCTCCGCCTGGGTGGCCTCCTCGACGAACCGCATGTGGATGATCTGCCGGTCGCGCTCGCTCAGCTCCGCCATGAGCGGCGCCAGCGAGTGGAAGTCCTCGACGAGCCGCAGCCCGTCCTCCTCCACGCCGATGAAGTCGGCCAGAACCGCCTCACCGCCCTCCGGGCCGTCGCCGGTGAGCGCGGCGTCCAGCGACGACGAGTTGTACCCGTTCGCCGCGATCTGCCCCTCCACGACCTCGCGCTCGGAGATGTTCATCAGCGTCGCCAGCTCGGCGACCGTCGGCTCGCGGTCCAGACGGCTGGCGAGCTCCTCGCGGGCCTTGGCCAGCTCCACGCGCAGCTCCTGGAGCCGCCGCGGCACGTGCACCGCCCACGTCGTGTCCCGGAAGAACCGCTTGATCTCGCCGACGATGTACGGCAGCGCGAAGGAGGTGAACTCGACCTCGCGCGAGAGCTCGAACCGGTCGATGGCCTTGATCAGGCCGATCATGCCGGTCTGGACGATGTCCTCCATGTCGTCGCCACGGCCCCGGAAGCGGCCGGCCGCGAAACGCACGAGCGACATGTTCATCTCGATCAGGGTGTTGCGCGCGTACTGGTACTCGTGCGTTCCCTCTTCGAGTTCCGTCAGGCGCTGGAAGAACTGGCGGGACAGCTGCCTCGCGTCCCGCGGGGCCACGGACCGCGGGTCCACGATGCCCGGCAGTGCTCCGTCACCCGCGCCGGCCTCGGTGTTCTTCTCGACGACCTGTGCCTTCGACCGGATCACGGCGGTCTCCATTACCTCTCCCACGAACGTCACGGCGGACATCTGCATAGGTACTCCCGAGTTGCGGGTACCCGGGTTGACGCGCACCATGCCCTCCGATTCTGCCATGGGTGAAATCGGGCGGAATGTTCCCTTCCCTCTCGTGCGCGGGGCGATTCCACCCAGGGCGGAACGCCGGACCCTTCCCCCGGCGGCCGGGATTCCTAGGCTGGAGAAGTGAGCAACCACCTGCCGTACGAAGCCCGAGTCATCCCCCTGCGCCCACACGGTGCGGGCCCCGCCGGTGCACGGCCGCGCCAGACGCCGCCGGCCCCCGCCGCGAAGGAGCCGCTGTGGCGGGACCTCGTGGGTGACGTCCTGCGCCGTGCACGCCTCGAGCAGGAGCGCACGCTGAAGGACGTCGCCGACGAGGCACGGATCTCCATGCCCTACCTCTCGGAGGTGGAGCGCGGCCGCAAGGAGGCCTCCTCGGAGGTCCTCGCGGCCGCCGCCCACGCCCTCGGACTGGGTCTCGGCGACCTGCTCACGAGGGCGCAGGGCGAACTGACCCGCGTCACCTCGCGCTACACGGCCGGCAGCCGCCGCGGGGTCACCACCCCGTCGCGCGACGGCATGTGCCTGGCCGCCTGAGCCGTTTCGCCGGCCGGCGCCTCAGACCGTGACGAGGCGTCGGCTGAGCACCTCATCGGCCAGCCCGTAGCCCACCGCCTCCTGGGCGGTGAACACCTTGTCGCGGTCCATGTCGGCCCGCAGCGCCGTCACGTCGTGGTGGGTGTGCCGCGCCAGCACCTCCTCCACCTGGGAGCGGATCCGCACCATCTCCTTGGCCTGGAGCGCCAGGTCGGACACCATGCCGCGCTGCCCGCCCGCGGCCGGCTGTCCGAGCAGCACCCGCGAGTGCTCCAGCACGAACCGCCGCCCGGGATCCCCGCCGGCCAGCAGCACGGCCGCCGTGGAGGCCGCCTGCCCGACGCAGAACGTGGAGATCGGCGCCTGCACGAACGTCATGGTGTCGTAGATCGCCATGAGCGAGGTGAACGAGCCGCCCGGTGAGTTGATGTAGATCGCGATCTCGCTCTCCGGGGAGGAGGACTCCAGGTGGAGGAGTTGGGCGATGACGACGTTGGCGACGCCGTCGTCGATCTCGGTGCCGAGGAAGATGATCCGCTCGGACAGCAGCCGGCTGAACACGTCGTAGGACCGCTCGCCCTGCGGGGTGCGCTCGACGACGTTCGGAATCGTGTAGGTCCCCATCACTGCAGCCCCATCCTGCGCCGGGTGGCCGCCGGGCGGACGTCCGCGAGGGACTCCACGACCCGGTCCACCATGCCGTACTCCCTGGCCTCCTCGGCCGTGAACCAGCGGTCGCGGTCACCGTCCCGGGAGATGGTCTCCGGGCTCTGACCGGTGTGATCGGCGGTGATCCGCTCGATGGTCCGCTTGGTGAACTCCAGGTTCTCCGCCTGGATCTCGATGTCGGCGGTGGTGCCGCCGATGCCCGCCGACGGCTGGTGCATCATGATCCGCGCGTTCGGCAGGGCGTAGCGCTTGCCCGGTGTGCCGACGCTCAGCAGGAACTGGCCCATGCTGGCCGCGAAGCCCATGGCCAGCGTGGAGACGTCGTTCGGGATCAGCCGCATCGTGTCGTAGATGGCGAGACCCGCGTGCACCGCACCGCCCGGGCTGTTGATGTACAGACTGATGTCGGTGTGGGCGTCCTCCGCGGACAGGATGAGCAACTGGGAGCAGACCCGGTTGGCGGAGACCTCGTCGACCTGGGTGCCCAGCAGCACGATGCGCTGCGCCAGCAGTTGGGCGGCCAGATGGTCGTCGAACCGGGTCGGAGGGGTGTCGCCCTCCTCCGCCCGCGGGGCGAGTGTCGTGAGTGGAGTCATCGGTTCTCCTCGTCGCGGCGACAGGTGCCGCGGACGTGTCGGGGATGTGCCGTCGACTCCACTCTTGACCTCGGGCGATGCCCGCGAACGGTTTCTCTGCCCTCGGCAGATCCGCTACCGGCAGAGCCCGAACGCTCAGCCCTTCTCGCGCAACTGGCGGAAGAACGCCCGCACATCACCCACCAGCAGGTCCGGCTGCTCCATCGCCGCGAAGTGCCCGCCGCGGTCGAACTCCGTCCAGCGGACGATGTTCTCCGTCCGCTCGGCCTTGTGGCGCAGCGGGATCTGGGGGTCGCCGCAGAAGGACGCCACCGCGGTCGGCGCGGTGGAGGGCTCCTGCGGTGCGGCGATCCTCTCGCCCCGGGCGTGGGCGCGCTCGTAGTAGAGCCGCGCGCACGAACCCGCCGTGCCCGTCAGCCAGTACAGCATCACGTTCGTGAGCATCAGGTCCCGGTCGACAGCCTCCTCGGGCACCTCCCCGGAGTCCGTCCACTCCTGGAACTTCTCGACGATCCAGGCGAGTTGCCCCACCGGGGAGTCCGTGAGCGCGTAGGACAGGGTCTGCGGCCGGGTGGACTGCACGTGGAAGTAGCCCGTGCCGTCGCGGGACCATTCCCGCCACCGTCGCCACGAGGTGAGCGCACGCTCGCGCTCCGCGGGGCTCAGCGCCTCCAGTTCCTCGGCGGTCGGCTCGGTGGCCGCCTGTGCGCCGGGCAGCAGATTGAGGTGGACGCCGACGACCCGGTCGGGGTGGACGCGGCCCAGTTCGCGGGAGATGGCCGCACCCCAGTCACCGCCCTGGGCGCCGAACCTCTCGTAGCCGAGGCGTGTCATCAGCTCGGCCCAGGCGTCGGCGATCCGGCGCGCCTCCCAGCCGGTCTCCCGGGTGTGACCGGAGAACCCGAAGCCGGGAATGCTCGGCAGCACCACGTGGAAGGCGTCGGCCGGATCACCGCCGTGGGCGGCCGGGTCGGTGAGCGGCCCCACGATGTCGGTGAACTCGACGATCGAACCCGGCCACCCGTGCGTGACGATCAGCGGGGTGGCGTCGGGCTCGGGGGAGCGGATGTGCGCGAAGTGCACCCGCGCGCCGTCGATCTCGGTGGTGAACTGCGGCCAGCCGTTCAGCCGCGCCTCGGCGGCCCGCCAGTCGTACGCGTGCCGCCAGTACCGCACCAGCTCGCGCAGATAGCCCGACGGAATGCCGTAGGTCCAGCCCACGCCGGGCAGCTCGTCGGGCCACCGCGCCCGGTCGAGTCGGTCGTGCAGGTCGTCGAGGTCGCTCTGCGGTATGTCGATGCGGAAGGGACGGATGCCGCTGTCGGCGGGCGTGGACGTCATGGCCGCGAGCCTAGTTCCGAACGGTGTAGCGGCCACCTGAATCTGCGGGCCGACCGACCGATGAGTTCCGGGGCCCCGGCCGGTCGACAGTGGTGACAGCGTTCCACGCCTCCGGGAGGACTCATGACCACCGACGGTTTCACCACGTGTCTCTGGTTCGACGGCCAGGCCGAGGAGGCCGCCCATTTCTACGTCTCGGTCTTCAAGAACTCCAGCGTCGGCAAGATCGCGCGCTACCCCGAGGGAGCGCCCCAGGCCGCCGGCACCGTGATGACCGTCGAGTTCACGGCCAACGGGCACCGCTTCCTCGGGCTCAACGGCGGCCCCCAGTTCACGTTCACCGAGGCCACCTCCTTCATGCTCTTCTGCGAGAACCAGGAGGAGATCGACCACTACTGGACGAAGCTCACCGAGAACGGCGGCGAGCCCGGCCCCTGCGGCTGGCTGAAGGACCGGTTCGGCGTGTCCTGGCAGGTCGTCCCGGACCGGCTCGACGCGATGATCACCGACCCGGACCCCGCGAAGGCGGCCCGCGTCACCCAGGCGTTCATGGCGATGAGCAAGTTCGACATCGCGGCCCTGGAGAAGGCGTACGCGGGCGAGTGACGTGTCATCCACAGGGGCGGAGCTTGCCCTCCTAGGGGCGGAAGTGCCTCCCACGGGGGCGGAGCCGTCTTCGCCCCCTATGCCGTCTCGGCCGAAATCTCCCCGATCGCATGCCGGGAGTTCTCCGCGACCGGCGGGTTCGTGTCCCAGTAGTACGGCAGGGCGATGACCGCGATCGACAGGGCCCAGCCCCGGGCCCGTGCCCACTCGGCATCGGAGGCTCCCACGGTCTCGCGGAGGACGCCGCGGGCCCCGGCGGGCAGGAGACACCAGGCCCCGATGAGATCGACGGCGGGATCGCCGACCCCCACCGTGCCGAAGTCGATCACGGCGCTGAGCCGTCCGCCCCTGACCAGGAGGTTCCCGGCCATCAGATCGCCGTGGGCCCACACCGGCGGCCCCGTGTGCTCCGGGGCGCGCAGGGCCGCCTCCCACGCCTTCGTCACCGCGGCGGTGTCGACCCGCCCCGCGAGCTGCGCCAGCGCCTCGCGCAGGAACGGGTCCCGTGCCGCCAGCGGCACTCCCCGGTAACCCGGCGGGCCCTCGGACGCGTCGATCCCGCGCAGGGCCGTGACGTACGCCGCCAGGTCCTCGGCGAGCGGCACGGGTTCCTCGAGCGCGCCGGGCACCGGGTTGCGGCCGTCCAGCCAGCCGTACACCGACCAGGGCCAGGGGAAGCGGCCGTCGGGCTCGCCCCGCCCGAGGGGCTCGGGGGAGGCGGCGGGAAGCGCGGGGGCCAGCCTGGGCAGCCAGCGCAGTTCGTGGGTGATGGCCTCCACGGCGCGAGGGTGGCGGGGGAGCCGTACGACCTTGTCCGCACCGAGGCGGAACATGGCGTTCTCCGTCCCGGAGGACTCCAGGCGCCGCAGGGGCAGTCCGGCCCACTGCGGGAACTGCTCCGCGATCAGCCGGCCGACCAGCGGGACGTCGAGGGCCACCTCGTCCTCATGCATGCGCACCTCACACATGGCGCCCATTCGAGCGGTCAACGCACCGCCTGTCGAATGGTTTTGGTGACCTCCCGGGCGAGGCGCAGGATCCCGGGGGAGCGGACCGGGCAGGGCTTCGGCCTGCTGGTGGTGGGCGCCAGACAGAAGTGCAGATAGTCGTCGTCGCGGTGCAGGGCGGTGCGGTCGCGGCCGGGCTGAGTGCACAGGCCGCGGTGGGCACGCTCGTACGCCGTGCACGGCAGGGACTGCGTCCAGGTGTAACGGCCGCCGGCCGGGCTCACCGTCTTCCCGGCGTCCGCCACGAGGCCCCCCGAGGCGGCGGCCCGCTTCTCGTAGAGCGTGTTGACCCGCCGGACCCGGTCGGGAGTGATCGGATCGGGGCCCTGCGACACCCAGACGATCCTCGGGCGGACGCCGCCCCCGGCCGCGGCGATCTGCTCGGTGAGCCGCAGCGCGTCGGCGGCGTAGCGGCTGAAGTACCGGGCCGGGGACTTGTCGTGGGTGATGCCGTCCATGCACGGCGTGTAGCCCCAGGAGTTCCCCCAGAACTGCAGGACCACGAAGTCGGGCCGCAGCCTGCGCACCAGCGCGGCGGCCTTGTCCGCGGCCGGCACCAGGGAACGGTCGGCCGTGTCCTCCAGGTAGTCGCACAGGGTGGTGCCGGAGTACGGGGCGGCGGTGTACTTCGCCCTCAGGTCCCGGCGTAACTCCTGGCCCAGGACCTTCTGGCCCTCCATCGCCAGCGAGTCCCCGAGGTACAGCACCGTGGGCGCCTTACGCGGTGCAGGGCCGGGGGAGGCGGGGGCGCGCTGGTGGGTGGTCGTCGACGCGCGCGGTGCGGCCGGTGCCGGCTCCTCGGGTGCGGACGCGGGATCCCCGCACCCGCCCAGGAGCATCCCGGCCAGCAGTACCCCCACGACCCACGGCTTGCGCATACGGCAACTCCCGCCCCGGCCACCCAAAGGGCACTCAGGCAAGCACAGCCGGGCGCCGGAGGGAAGACGACCGCCGTGTGACGGCTGCTCGACGCGCGAGAAGGCCCCCGGGTGACTAGCGTGAGGAAGCGGACGATCCCACTCAGACCTCACTCAGATCCACTCGTTCGGAGAGGGCCGCAGTCATGGCCGTGCAACCTGAAGGAAGCCCGTGCTGGGCCGACGCGATGTTCGGTGACCTCGAAGGGGCCAAGAGCTTCTACGGCGAGGTCCTCGGCTGGACCTTCGCCGAGTCGTCCGCGGAGTTCGGCAACTACACGGAGGCCTCCGCGAACGGAAAGGCGGTCGCCGCCGTCGTCCCGCCCATGTCCGGCCAGGAGGGCCAGTCGCAGTGGTGCCTCTACTTCGCGTCCCAGGATGCCGCCGCCACCGCGGCCAGGATCCGTGACCACGGCGGCGAGGTGCTGATGGAGCCGATGCAGGTCGCCGACTTCGGCACCATGTGCCTGGCCCGCGACCCCGGTGGCGTCGTCTTCGGCGTCTGGCAGGCGGGCACCCACGAGGGCTTCCAGGCGATGGGAGAGCCCGGCGCCTACACCTGGGCGGAGGTCTTCACCCGCGAGCCGGACAAGTCCGACGCGTTCTTCCCCGCCGTCTTCTCCTACCGGCAGCGGGACATGCAGGACGGCGAGATGGACTTCCGGCTCTACGACCTGCGCGAGCGCTCCGTGCTGGGCCGGATGAAGATGGGCGAGGAGTTCCCGCCCGAGATGCGGCCGTACATCAACGTCTATTTCGGGGTCGAGGACTGCGACGAGGCCGTGGCGAGGGCCACCAAGCTCGGCGGCGTGCTGCGGTTCGGTCCCATGACCACTCCCTTCGGCCGGTTCGCGGCGATCAGCGACCCGCAGGGCGCGAACTTCTCGGTGATCGACACCACGACGACCGAGGGCGATATGCCGAAGCTGACCGACGTGGCCTGAGGACGCCGTCCGCCCGGGCACCCGGAACCTCCCGGCGGACGGTTCCCCCGGTCATGGCATGATCGAGCACATGCGTGAACGTGTAGTGGCCGCGTGTGACGGGGCTTCGAAGGGAAATCCCGGACCCGCCGGCTGGGCCTGGGTCGTCGCCGACGCTTCCGAGACACCGCAGCGGTGGGAGGCGGGGCCGCTCGGCAAGGCCACCAACAACGTCGCCGAACTCACCGCGCTGGAGCGCCTGCTGGCGGCGACCTCGCCGGACGTGCCGCTCGAGATCCGGATGGACTCGCAGTACGCCATGAAGGCCGTCACCACCTGGCTGCCCGGCTGGAAGCGCAACGGCTGGAAGACCTCCGCCGGCAAGCCGGTCGCCAACCAGGACCTCGTCGTGCGCATCGACGAACTCCTCGACGGCCGCTCGGTCGAGTTCCGCTACGTCCCCGCCCACCAGGTCGACGGGGACCGGCTCAACGACTTCGCAGACCGGGCCGCCAGCCAGGCCGCCACGGTCCAGGAGGCCGCGGGCAGCGGCCTCGGCTCCCCCGAGCCGCCGCCCTCCCCGGACACCCCGGCCAAGGCCCCGCGATCCCGCCCGCGCGGCGGCGCCGCCCGCGGCGCCAAGACCGCGGGCGGGAAGGGCTCCACGCGCACCATCAAGGCGAAGTTCCCCGGCCGGTGCCTCTGCGGCCGCTCCTACGCGGCCGGCGAGCCCATCGCCAAGAACGACAGCGGCTGGGGCCACCCGGAGTGCCGCACGGGTGCGACCGTCTGATCAGACGTCGAACGTGTAGTGCCGTGTGTGGTCCAGCAGGTCCGCCGGGCTCATGTCGTGCCACGGCCGCATCGTCTCGTTGAGGTCGATCACGTTCGGCGTGCCCGCGGCCGGCAGATAGCCGGAGCCGGGGTGCCTGCGCTGCCACTCGGCCCACAGCTTGTCTATGTAGGCGTGGTGCAGCCAGAAGACCGGGTCGTTGGGGGACACCCCGGTGGCCATCTGCCCGCCGACCCAGACATGGACGCGGTTGTGCAGATTGACGCCCCGCCACCCTTCGAGGTGGTTGCGGAAGCCGTCCGAGCCGCTGTTCCAGGGCGCCATGTCGTACGTGGACATCGACAGCACCGACTCGACGTCGGCCCGCGTCGGCAGCTCGCGCGTCCCGGAACCGAGGGAGCGCCGCAGGAACGTACGGCTGTCGACCCGCACGTTGATCGGCCAGTTTCCGCCGGAGGCGGAGAACGCGCCGTCCGTCACCCGGCCGTCCCGCTCCCGCCCGGTGCCGCCGAGGAAGTCGGGCGCCCACAGCGAGGCGCGCGGCGTACGGTCGACGGTCCAGTCCCAGTACGGCAGCGACACCGACGCGTCCACCGACTGCAGTGCCCGCTCGAACTCCAGGAGGAATCTTCGGTGCCAGGGAAGGAAGGACGGTGAGCGGTGCCCGGTTCGCTCGCCGTTGTCGGTGTCGGAGACGATGAACGCGTTGTGCGTCGTGACGAACTCGTCGTAGCGGCCGCTGCGCTTCAGTTCCAGCAGCGCGGCGACGAAACGCCGCTTCTCGTCGGCGGTCAGGGTGGACTGGTTCTTGCGGACAGCCATGTGCGGGTGCTCCAGATGCCTTGCGGTGCGGGTCAGTTGGCGGGGAAGGGCAGCAGTGGCGCGCCCTGCAGCTCGTCCACCGCGGCGCGGGCGGCGGCGCGCGGGGTGGCCACCGGGTCGTAGTGGCTGACGACACTGATCCAGCTGCCGTCGGCGTTGCGCATCACGTGCAGCTCGACCCCGTCGACGAACACCGCGTAACCCCCGCCGTGGTGCCCGTGGTGACCGGACCCGGTGGCCGGACGGCCCTGTATCCGGCGGCCCCTGTAGACCTCGTCGAAGCTTCCGGGGGAGTCGTGGTGGCCGGCGGCCGAGGCCGGGATGACGGCTGACAACGTCCCCGCGCCGGTGGCGAGAACGGCGGCGGTGAGCGCGCTGCGACGGCTGAGTTCCGGCATGCGGACCTCCTGGGTGGATCGGGTTGATGACCCCGCATGCCTATCGGCCCGCCCGCTACCGGGAGAAATCCCCGCGAGCCGGTTGGCTGCGATCCGGGCAATTCCCCTTATGTCGTGCAAGGTTGAACGAAGATGATCTTGCCCTGAGGGGGCTGCGCGCCCGTACGGAAGGGGAAATTCCACCCGCGAGGGGTGCTGTGGCGGATGTTTCTGCCCGTGCGGTCCGAGGACCGTGGTACGCGTCACGCCGTGAAACTGGCGCGATCCGGCGGTCCGGTCGGAGGTGCCCGGCTCCTGCTGCTCTGCGTCCCCAACCGACAGCTCTCGGTGATTCTCAGGGGTGTTCGTGAAGGCCGCCTGTGTCGGCGGCGGGCCCGCCGGTCTGTATCTCTCGATCCTGCTCAAGCGGCAGGACCCGTCCCACGACGTCACCGTCTACGAACGCGATCCGGAGGGTTCCACCTACGGCTGGGGCGGGACGTACTGGCGCCATCTGCTCGACCGGCTCCACGAGCAGGACCCCGAGTCGGCGGACGTCCTCGACGCCGATTCGGTCCGGTGGAGCGAAGGCCTCGCCCACGTCCGGGACCTGACGACCCGGAACAGCGGCGACCAGGGCCACGGCATCGGCCGCCACCGGCTGCTGGAGATCCTCGCCGCCCGGGCCCGCGACCTCGGCGTACGCCTGAAGTACGCCTCTGCGGGTCCAAGGGGAGGCGGCCGACGGGTAGTTGTTCGTTGCACCAGTGGTCACGTGGGGTCACGCCAGGGTCTGGTTGACACGTGACGCGTTCCTGTCGCATCGATTCAATCGTGCGAGTGAATCGAGCGGTCTCGACGAGCCGGATCGACACGTTCCGCGCGACACCGTGACGGATGACAGACTGACGCCCATGGACGAGCGCACATTCGACAGGTCGAACCAGCACGCCTCCGTCATCGGTCTGGGCACCTGGCAGCTGGGGGCCGACTGGGGAGACGTCGACGACAAGGAAGCCCTCGCGGTACTGGAGACGGCGGCCGAAGCCGGAGTGACCTTCTTCGACACCGCCGACGTCTACGGCGACGGCCGCAGCGAGCAGACCATCGCCGCGTTCCTCAGCGGCCGCCCGGACCTGCACGTCATGGTCGCCACGAAGATGGGCCGCCGGGTCGAGCAGATCCCCGGGAACTACGTGCTCGACAACTTCCGCGCCTGGAACGACCGCTCCCGGCGCAACCTCGGCGTCGACCGCATCGACCTGGTGCAGCTGCACTGCCCGCCGACGCCCGTCTACTCCATGGACGAGGTGTTCGACGCGCTCGACACCCTCGTCGAGGAGGAGCGCGTCGCCGCCTACGGCGTCAGCGTCGAGACCTGCGAGGAGGCGCTGACCGCCATCGCCCGTCCCAACGTCGCCAGCGTGCAGATCATCCTGAACCCGTTCCGCATGAAGCCCCTGCGCGAAGTGCTCCCGGCCGCGCGCGAGGCGGGCGTGGGCATCATCGCCCGGGTGCCGCTGGCCTCCGGCCTGCTGTCGGGCAAGTACACCAGGGACACCGTCTTCCCGGAGAACGACCACCGCACCTACAACCGGCACGGCGAGGCCTTCGACCAGGGCGAGACCTTCTCCGGCGTCGACTACGCCACCGGCGTCGAGGCGGCCGCCGAGTTCGCGGCGCTCGCCCCCGAGGGGTACACCCCGGCCCAGCTGGCCCTGCGCTGGATCGTCGAGCAGCCCGGCGTCACGACCGTCATCCCCGGCGCGCGCTCACCCGAACAGGCCCGGGCCAACGCCGACGCCGCCCGCCTCCCGCAGCTGCCCGGCGAGACGCTGACGGCGATCCGCGAGCTGTACGACCGGCGCATCAGGGACCAGGTCGAGTCCCGCTGGTGAAGCCGCCTCTCACGGCTCCAGGAGCAGCTGCCTCTCCTGCTCCTGGTCGCCGGAGGCGGCGCCGTCGTCGCGTGCCGTGAAGGCGCGGGTGAGCGTGTCGCTCGCCCGCCGCACGGCCTCCGGGCTGCCCTGCACGGTGACGGTCACCGGTGCGGACAGCCGCCCGGAACCCGCTCCGTCGCCGCCTTCGGGACCCGCGTCCGTCTCCCCGTCGAAGGTCGCCGTGTGGACCGTCGCGTTCTCGTCGGCGGGACGCTCGTCGGGCGACCCGAACGTGCCTTCCAGGGCCCGGACGACCGCTCGCGCGTCGTCGGCGCCTCCGCCGCTGAGCGTCACGGTGAGCTGCGTTCCGGACATGAGTCCACGACCTCCTCGGTTCTGCGTCATTCGCGCCGTCCGTGTAACCGTCCCCTGATCGCTCAAACCGCTTCCGGGGGCCCGCGGGACGACGACTCGTTCCGGGGAACCCGGGAAACCGGAGGGCTCAGGTCTGACACCGGGAGGAACAGTGGCGGACGCGGCAGAGGGCGGGGCCTTGCGCCGGGGGCGCAACGAGACGGAGGAGGAGAGAGCGGACCGGATGTGGCAGGAGCTCATCCAGGAGGTCCGCGTGGCGCAGATGGGTGTCCAGATCCTCTTCGGCTTCCTCCTCACGGTGGTGTTCACCGAGAAGTACGACGACCTCTCCGGCACCGACCAGACGATCTATCTCGTGACGGTCGTCCTCGGTGCCTGCGCGACCGGGGCGCTCATCGGGCCGGTGGCCCTGCACCGCCTCGTCGCCGGGCGGCGCGTCAAACCCCAGGCGGTCCAGCTGGCCTCCCGGTTCACCCTGCTCGGCCTCGCGCTGCTGCTCGCCACGACCACCGCCTCACTGCTGCTCATCCTGCGCGTGGCCACGCACGACGGCTTCGTGGCCTACCTGGTCGCCGGTGTGGTCGGCTGGTACCTGCTGTGCTGGGTCGTCCTGCCGCTGTGGACCCGGCACCGCTATACCTCGAAGTGACGGCATCGCCGCCAGCTGCCGGTCGTGCACCCGGCTGAGCAGCAGCAACGAGGCGGTGGCCCCGATCAGCGCGCAGAACATGTCCCACTGCGTGTCCCACACGTCGCCCTGGGTGGCCAGGAAGGCGTCGGCGGCGTGCCCTCCGGCCACGGCGGCCGCCCACTCGAGCATCTCGAAGACGGCACTGAAGGCCAGACACGCGCACACGGTCAGCGGAGCGAGCCAGCGGCTGCCGCGCAGCGGCGAGGTGCGCACCAGCAGCTCGCGCACCAGCACGGCCGGTACGAAGCCCTGCATCAGATGGCCGAACCGGTCATAGGGATTGCGATCCAGACCGAAGACGTCCCGGACCCGGTCGCCGAGCGGCACCTCGGCGTAGGTGTAGTGGCCGCCCACCATCAGCACCACGGCGTGGGCGGCCAGCAGGCAGCACAACAGACCGGTGAGCGGGAAGCGCCGCCGGGTCAGCACCAGCAGCGGCAGACCCACGACGACCCACACGACCTCCAGGAACCAGGTCATGCGGTCGTGCGGGTTCCACCCGGACAGGGCCAGCACCGCGAGCACACCCCAGGCGAGGGCGGCGGGCAGCAACGGCCGGGGACCCGGACGTACGTCGGACACAGCGGACATGGCGGGCTCCTCTCGAGGCAGCCCATCGTCCAGTCGGGGGCGGGCCCTCGGCATGAGTACGCCTACTCAGACCGGCCGCGGTTCAGCCCCCGGCCAGCACGCCCGCCAGGAAGTCGTCGACATGGACCTCCTCGCAGCCCGGCCGCACCACCTCGTAGGTCTCGCGCAGGAACGCCGCGAACCCCGGCGCCCAGGCGAACACCACGGCGTGGTGGCGGCCGCCGTCGGCGCGGGCGTCGCCGAGGAACTCCAGGCGCAGCTCCTGCCACATCCCCCGCGCCTGAGGGCGTATCCGCACGTCGCCCACCCCGACCGGACGCCGCAGCGCGTCACCGAGCATCTCCCGGTCCAGCTGCCACCGGGCGAGAACGCGGCCGTCATGGCTGAAGACCACGGTGACGGCGAACGGGTCCGCGGCGTCGTAGCTCAGGTGGGCGAGCACGGAGAAACGGTCCGTGTCGCCCGCCTGGAGCTGCACCACCAGGGTCTTGTGGACGAACGAGTTCACGAGGGGGCCTCCGGGAAGAACCGACGTAGAGCCCTCTAGTACCCCCGATTTCGCCGGAATGCTCAGCCGACCGGGGGATTCCCGCGAGCGCCGCGCAGCGACTCGATGCACACCGCGACGGCCCGCTGCAGATCCTCCAGACGCTGCACCATGTCGTCCTCGTAGAACTCCCCGGCGTCGTCGAAGGTCAGCTCCTCGAACACCTTTGTCGCCCTTTGGAGGCTGCTGTAGAACTTCGTGCGCCGCTCCTGCACCCGCAGCCCCGGGTCCGTCTCCACGACCTCGACGACGAGGGACTTCATCGTGTCGTACGCCTCGGCGGCCCACTCGCCGGCGTCCTCGCCCTCGTCGAGCTCGTCGATGAGCGACAGGTGCCGCTCGGCCTCCTGGCGCAGGTCGGCGGGGGCGTCGACGGTCTGCCCGGCGGGCGTCTTGATCTGCCCCGACTCGGCGATCTGGCGCACGTAGCCGATCCGGTCGGCCGCCCTGCTCTCCCCGGCGACGGCCTTCTTCAGCTCGTCGGTGCGCACCACGTCACGGGCCAGCTCCGACTGCAGGTCCGGGTCCTCGCGCACCCGGTCCAGCAGGGCCTGGCGGGCGGCACGCGCGGTGGAGGGGTCGGCGAGGATCGCGGCGCGCAGCGCGGTGGGGTTCTCCGCCACCTCAAGGGCCTTGGTGGGCCGGATACCCTCCGCCTCGGCGGCCTCGGAGATGGCGGTGCCGCGCTCGGACGTGGCGCTGTTGCGGGAGACGTAGTAGCTCAGCCACACGTCGGCGTCCGGCAGGTCCACCTCCTGACCCGGCGTCAGCGCCTCGAAGTGCGGAACCATGCCGTCGTCCGCCGCCCGGTCCCACGCCTTGTAGTAGCGCATGACCCGCTCCGGGGAGCAGCCGGCGAGTTCGGCGAACTCCTTCGCGGACACCTTCGGCGTCTCGTCCGCGCCCTGACCGCCGGGCCGCACACTGCGCGCCACCTTCAGCCCGAAGGCCCACCCTCCGGTCCGGGCGTACGCCCCGAACTCCCGCGCGTCCCGCGCGACCAGGTCGGACAGGGGCGCCGGGGCGACGGGGGTCTCGGGCGGGGTGATGGCAACGGTCACGGACGACTCTCCTGAGGCGGGGCAGATCGGACTGCGCGAGGTGCGCACGGAAGCCTAGCGGCACCCGCTGACCTCGCCGTTCACCGCCCGCGCGGCCCGTCCGAAAACCGTTGTCCCGGGCGGACGCGGGTGCGGGAGGAGGCCGGGCATGGTGCGGCAGGGAGCGGACATGTCGCTACGCCGCCGTGCGGAGTGCGGCGGCTACGCGTCGTACGACGGTGCCCCCGCCTGTGCCGCCTGCCGCGAGGATGAGCCCCCCGGAACGGAGGGCTCATCTGGTCGAGCGGGCCGTGGAGGCGCCGGCCGTGGACGTCAGCCGAACGCGTCGCGCAGCGCGGGCAGCAGGGTCTTCTCCGACCAGTCCAGGTACGCCGGCTGCGACTCGCCGCCGATCTGGACGAGGGCGATCTCGGTGAACCCGGCCTCGGCGTACGGGCGGACGGCCTCGACGAACGCGTCCGGGTCGTCACCGCACGGGATCGCGTCGGCGACGTCGTCCTGGGTGACGAACTGGGTGGCCGCGTCGAAGGAGTCGGGATGCGGCAGCTCCGAGTTGACCTTCCAGCCGCTGCCGAACCAGCGGAACTGGGAATGCGCCCGCTCGACGGCCGCGTCCCGGTCGGGGTCGTAGCAGACCGGCAGCTGGCCGATGCGGGGCTTGCCCCGGCCGCCGTGGCGGTCGAAGGCCTCCAGCAGCCCGGCCTTGGGCTCCGTGGCGATCACCAGGTCGCCGAGCCGGCCCGCGAGTTCGCACGACCGCTCCCCGGAGACGGCGATGCCGATGGGCGGCGCCTCGTCCGGCAGGTCCCACAACCGGGCCGACTCCACGTCGAAGTGCGTGCCGCGGTGGTTGACGTGGCCGCCCTCGAAGAGCGCGCGGATGATCTCCACGGCCTCCTCGAACATCTCGTGCCGCACATCGACGGACGGCCAGCCGCCGCCCACCACGTGCTCGTTGAGGTTCTCGCCCGAACCCAGCCCCAGCCGGAACCGGCCCTCGGACAGCAGCTGCAGCGTCGCCGCCTTCTGCGCCACCACCGCCGGGTGGTAGCGGAACGTCGGGCACGTCACGTACGTCATCAGCGGGATGCGTGACGTGGCCTGGGCGGCCGCGCCGAGCACGGCCCAGGCGTACGGCGAATGACCCTGCGAGCGCAGCCACGGGAAGTAGTGGTCGGAGGTCACCGAGAAGTCGAAGCCCGCCTCCTCGGCCCGCACCACGTGGTCGACGAGCTCTCGGGGGCCGGCCTGCTCGGTCATCATCGTGTATCCGATTTGCACCATGACCAGCGAGTCCCCTGACAGCGGGCCCGGAAACGGCTCGATCAAGGTCGCCGACGGGTGCAGGATGCATCCATGAGTGCTTTCCCCCTGCCGACTTCCGGTCCGGCCGCCCAGGGTGTCGACGCCTCCGGCGTCCACGCCTTCCTCGACGCCCTCGAAGCCGCCCCCGAGATCGAGCCGCACAGCCTGATGATCATGCGGCACGGGCACCTGGTGGCCTCCGGCTGGTGGGCGCCCTACACCCCCGACCGCCTCCACCTGCTGTACTCGCTCAGCAAGAGCTTCACCGGGACCGCGGCGGCCCTGGCCGAGGCCGAGGGACTGCTCGACTTCGACGCGCCGGTGATCTCGTACTTCCCCGAGTTCGAGGCCGCCATCACCGACCCGCGTAGCCGGGCCATGCTCGTCCGGCATGTGGCGTCCATGGCGAGCGGCCACCGGCGGGACACCGTCGACGAGGCCTTCGGGCGGGACCCCGCCGAGCCCGTACGGGGGTTCCTGCGGCTGCCGCCCGACGAGGACCCGGGCACGGTCTTCGCCTACAACCAGCCCGCCACCTACACGCTCGCCGCGATCGTCCAGCGGGTCACCGGGCAGTCGCTCAGCGACTACCTGCGGCCCCGGCTGCTGGATCCGCTGGGCATCGGAGAGGTGGCCTGGCGCCGTGACCGCGCCGGCCGCGAGCTCGGCTTCAGCGGCCTGCACGCCACCACCGACGCCGTCGCCCGGCTGGGCGGGCTGTATCTGCGCGACGGGCTGTGGGAGGGCAGGCGTCTGCTGCCTCAGGGATGGGCGGCCCGGGCCTCGCTGACCCACATACCGACCGCGGGGGCCATGGGGGACGTGGACCGGCAGGACTGGGACCGGGGCTACGGCTATCAGTTCTGGACGTCCCGGCACGGCTACCGGGGGGACGGCGCCTACGGCCAGTTCTGTCTGGTGCTGCCGGAGCACGACGTGGTGATCGCGGCGACCTCGGCAACCGAGCGGATGCAGGAGTACCTCAATCTGGTGTGGGAGCACCTCTTGCCCGCTTTCGGCCCCGAGCCGCTGACCGGCCGCGAGGCCGCCGACACGGAGCTGCGGGAGCGCCTCGCCCGGCTCGCGCTGCCGCCCGCCCCGGGCCGTCCCGCGGCCCCGGAGCGGGAGCAGGACTGGGCGGCCGCCGTGTTCACGCCCTCCGCAGGGACCGGGCCGGTCCGGGCGGCCGGGCTCACCCGGGACGCGGACGGCTGGACGCTCATCCTCACCGGAGACGGGGACCGTCCGGACCACCCGGACCGGCTCGCCCTGTGTGTTGCGGGGGAGGGCTGGACGGTCGCCGAGGAACCCGTCCCGACCGCGGTGAGCGGCGGCTGGACCGATGCCTGCACGCTCGCGGTGGAGGTGGTGTTCCTGGAGACCCCGCACCGCCTGGCGCTGACCTGCTCCCTCGCGGACCGGACGCTCACCGCGCACTGGCGCACCCAGCCGCTGCACGGCGGCCGGCTCACCACCCTGCGCGCCCCGCGCCGCTCAGTCTGAGCCGGGCCTAAAGGCCTTGCTCGGTCTGGCCTCTGCCGGGAGGTCTTGCTCGGTCCGGCCCCGAAGGTCTTGCTCAGACCGAGCCCGGCCGGAAGGTCTTGAAGAACGTGTGCAGCGCCTCCTGGTTGGCGGCGTCCTCCCAGTCGGCGTCCGGGGTCGTCCAGCGCAGCGAGAAGCTGCGGCCCTCACCCAGCAGGAAGCCGCGGCCGAGGGTATGCACCCGGGTGCCGTCGACGTCGGCGGTCCATTCCATGTCGGCGGCTTTGCGGCCCTGGTACGTCGTCGCGCGGATGGCGCCGATCCGGTCGTAGTCGTCCGCCTGTTCGAGGTTGGGTTCGACGTCGTCCCGCCACACGGCCACGGGGTCCGGGCCGGCCTGATCGCTGAAGGTGACGGCCAGCGTGCGCTCGTCCCCCTGGGCGCCGAAGACGACCCGGTACGCCTCGCCGTCGCGGTCGGTGTCCAGCCGCTTCCAGCCCTCGGGCAGCGCGACCGAGAAGCCCTCCGCCGCGCGATAGCGCTGGAAGCCGGGTGGCAGGGTCGTGGCCGGGGCGGACGGTGTGGGCGTGGGAGTCGGGGACGGGGACGACGGCGTGGGGGAGGGGGAGGGGGACTCGGGCCGGCTGGGCGGCCCGGACGGATCGGCGCTGTCGCCGCCCGTGCCCTCGCCCGGCGTGGCGGCGGAGGCCGGCGGCCGTACCGGTGATTCGGCCGCGTCGCTGCCGCTGTCCGTGCCGGGCAGCCCCTGGGTCGCGGCGAGCACGGCGACCGCGACGGTGACGACGGCCAGGGCCGTTCCCGCCACCATGGTCCGTCTGCTCCACCCCGGGCTCCCCGGGCGCATCGCGGCGTAGGCGCCGCGCAGCCGCGGGACCGGTGCCGCGGCCAGGGTCGCCTCGGGATCCTCGCTCAGTGCCCGGGTCAGCGCCTCACGCACCACCTGGCGGGTCAGCCGCTCGCGTGAGTCCTTGCGGAGCAGCCCCTGCACGACCTGGGTGAGCGGCCCGGCGCGCACCGGCGTGCGCAGCGGCAGCCGGTCTACGCCCTTCAGGGTGTTCTCCGGGCGTCCCCGGTCCCGGAACGGCGGGCGCCCCTCGACCATCGTGTACAGGATCGAGCCCAGCGCCCACAGGTCGGCCGCGGGGCCGATGCGCTGGTCGCGGGCCTGCTCCGGGGAGGCGTACGCGGGTGCCGTGAGCCGGGGCGCGAGGGTCGCACCGGCCAGGCCGAAGCCGGTGACGACGACCGAGTGGTCCTCGCGCACGAACACCTGACCGGGACTGAGCTCGCCGTGCGTGATGCCCGCGGCGTGCGCGGCGTCCAGCACGTCGAGCAGCTCCAGGCCGATCCGCGCCGCCCGCACGTAGTTGAACGTGCCTTGTTCCGAGAGGAGTTCGCCCAGCGGGGTGCCGTCGATCCACTCGTTCACGGTCCACAGGGCACCGGCCTCCTCGACGGCGTCGACGACCGTGGCGATCCGGCCCGGGCACAGCAGTGCCATGTTCTCGGTGGTGCGCAGCAGGCGGGCGGAGGCCCGGCGCTCGGCCCCGCCCGGGTCCTCCAAAAGCCCGACCTGGGTCACGAGGCACGGGCGGGAGATCTCACCGGCCCCGGTGTCCTCGGCATACCAGCAGATGCGGTTGGTCTCGCGCTGGATGATCTCTAGCAGCCGGTACCGGCCGGCGACCAACTGGTGTGTGGAGACGTGCGCCCTGCCCATGGCCATCCCTCGCTGGAAACCTGGCTCTGACCTTTTCCAGAGGTACGGGGGATGAGGCACCCTGCGTTCAAATGGATCGCAACTCCGTGTTCATTCCTGTCTTTTGTTCAAGAGATGGGAGCAACTGATGGGAGCAACTGTGCGAGCAAAAGCGGCCTTTCGTCGCCTCGCGCGGTTCACCTCGGTCGCCGGGGCCGCGGCGGGCGCGGAGAATTCGCCCGCCGCCGCCCGCGGATTCGCAAATTCCCGCCTGGCCTTGGGGTAACCGTTGGTAAATGCGGACGTGTACAACGTCCGAACTCGGAGCCCTCCGATGAATTTCGCCAGGGATTCCCCGGGAGCCACCGGAACGTCAGCGCAGACCGAAGCGACGCGACCAGGCGAACAGATCGCCCGTCGTCGCGTTGCCCCCGCACACCACCAGGCCGAGCCGGGCCCCGTCGCCGATCCGCTCCAGCACCTGCCGGGCGGCGGGCAGCAGGCAGCCGGCCGCCGGTTCGGCCCACACCTTGGCGTGGTCGGCCAGATCCAGCGAACCCTGCACGGCCTCCCGGTCCGGAACCACGAGAACCTCGGTGACCAGGGCGGAGACATGGTCGTACGTCAGCTGCGACACGGACGGCGCGCTGAGGGTGGAGACGATCGACGACAGGGCGACCGGCAGCGGACCACCCGCCGCCAGCGCCTCGGACATGGCCTGCGCGCCCTCGGTCTCCACGCCCCACACCCGCACCCCGGGCCGGCGGGCACGTAGCGCGGCGGCGACGCCGGCGATCAGGCCGCCGCCCCCGATGCTCACGAGGACGTCCGTGAGCTCACCGGCGTCGGCGGCGAACTCCAGCCCGACCGTGCCCTGTCCGGCGATCACCACCGGGTCGTCGAAGGGATGGACCAGGGTCAGCCCCTCCTGCTGGAGCCGCGTCATGAGCGCGAACGCGCCGTCCATGTCATCGGTCAGCCGCACCGACGCGCCGGCCGCCTCCGCGATCTCCACGGCACGTCCGGGCGCCGAGCGCGGCATCACCACCGTGGCCTTCACATCGAGAGCCGCGGCCATGACCGAGAGGGCGATCCCGTGGTTGCCGCCGCTGACCGCCACCACGCCCGCGGCCCGTTCCGCCTCGCTCAGCGACAGCAGCTTCGCCGTGGCCCCCCGCGACTTGAACGAACCGGTGCGCTGCAGCAGTTCGAGCTTCGCGGTGACCGGAGCGCCGAGCAACGCCGACAGCCCCGGGCTGTCCACCGTCGGGGTACGCACGACGTGCCCGGCGATCTGCTCCGCCGCGGCTTCGATCTCCGAGATGCCGATCATGGCAGCCATCCTTCCGGCGCGGGGTCGTGAAACGCGCCGTGTCGAACCCTGACGTGCACAGGGGGCCCGGGTCAACGCGGTGTGGGGGCGACGGCGTCGGCGTCGGGCACCCGCTGGGGTCGCTCAGACGTCGCGCCGCACCAGGTAGCCCAGCAGCGAACGCAGTGTGCCGGCGGCCCGGGCGGTCGACGGCACGTCGGCGAGGGCCGTCTCGACGGCGGTGAGGTGCCGCCGGGCCTCCGCCAGGGCCGCCGAGCGGCCGCCCGCCTCCTCGATCAGGGTCGCCGCCGTCTCCGGCGCGTCACCCGACTCCAGGAGGCCTGCGATCCGGCCGCCCATCGGGGAACCGAGTGCCAGCAGCACGGGGAACGTCTTCTTCCCCTCACGCAGATCGCCGTGGACCGGCTTGCCGGTCACGCGGGGATCCCCCCAGATACCCAGCACGTCGTCGACGATCTGGAACGCGACCCCGAGATGCCGGCCCGCCCGGTCGAGCGCGGCGACCCTCTCGGGGCCGGCACCTCCGAGCACGGCGCCCAGGGCGGCCGCGCAGCCCAGCAACGCGCCCGTCTTGTGCTCCGCCATCGCCCGGTACTCGTCGGGCCGCACCCGTTCCGGTCCGGTCCACGGGCGGTCGGCGAACAGCAGGTCGTCCGCCTGCCCGCGCACCAGGTCGCCCAGCGCCACGGACAGGGTCCGCACGGCTCCCGCGCCACCCGGCTCCGCGGCCAGCGTCTCGACGGCCAGGGCGAACAGGGCGTCGCCCGCGAGCACCGCGGGCCCCGTGCCGTAGGCCTTCCACACGGTCGGGCGACCTCGCCGGTCCCCGTCGCCGTCCATGATGTCGTCATGCAGCAGGGAGAAGGTGTGCACCAGCTCCACCGCGACGGCCGCTGCCACCCCGGCCCGCTCCGGCGCACCGGCCGCCTCGGCCCCGAGCACCGCGAGCGCCTGCCGCACGCCCTTGCCGCCGGAGGCGACGGCCGGCGCGCCGCCGACCTCGCACCAGCCGAAGGAGTAGGCGGCCATCTCCCCGACCCAGGGGTGCAACCGCCCGACGGCCTCTTCCAGGGCGGGCCTGACCAGGGCGCGGCAGCGCTCGAGGACCTGGGGGACGTCGTCGACGCCGGCCGTGAGAGCGCCGGCTGCGAGAGAGCGGGGCTCACCCGGCCGTGCCGTACGGAGTGCCTCGTGCGCCGTGCCCTGCGGCGTCGGCCGTGCCGCAGCGGAAGCCTCGTTGGCCGAGTCCTGCCGCGTGGGCCGTGCCGTGGCCGGAGCCTCGTGCGCCGCGTCCTGCCGCTGTGCCCGGTCGGCCGCCGGGGGCGATGCCGTCGTGGCGACCCGTCGTGCCGTCTCCATCGTCGTGGGCGGCGCCGTCACCGTGCCGCCTCCGTCGCCGCCTGCTCGGCGGCCGGTATGCCGAGTTCCTCGTGGGCCCGGGCCACCATCCGGCGGGCGTGCTGGAGGCCGATGCGCTCCAGCAGGACGGCGAGGTCGGCCAGTTCGGCCGCCGTCAGGGCCCGGTCGCGGCCCAGGCGGGCCAGGGACTTGGCGAGTCCCAGGCGCGACAGGGCCTCTCCGCGCGGCTCGCTCATCTCACGGAACTCCGCGAGCGCCTGCTCGTACAGCTCCTGTGCCTCGGCGTAACGCCCCGCCCGGTACAGGACGTTGCCGCGCATCTTGTGGTTGTAGGCCAGCGCGCTGGACAGCCGCATCGCGCGGCACGCCGTCTCCGCCTCGCTCAGCAGCTCCAGGGCCCGCTCGGGGTCCCCGTCGCGCACCGACACCACGTCGGCCAGCCCGCGCAGCGCCCAGGCGTGGCCGCGCCGGTCGTCGGCCCGGGCGGAGATCTCGGCGGCCTCCTCGAACAGCGCGTACGCCGTGTCGTAGCGCCCGGTGTTGCGGTGCATCTGGGCGATGCCCTCCAGCGCCCACACCGTGTGCCGCGCCTCCCCGCGCCGCCGGGCCTCGGCGAGCAACTGTTCGTGCAGCCGGCCGACGGCCTCGTAGTCGCCCTGGATGCGGCCGGTCTCGGCCAGGCCGGCCAGCGAGTAGCCGCGCACGACGATGTCCCCGCCGCGTTCGCCGAGGTCGGCGGCCAGCTGGAGCAGCCTGCGGGCCAGCCGGAGCGCACCGCGCTGCCGGGCCAGGGTGCCGCCGCTCCACAGCGCCCAGGCCATCGCCCCGACGTCCCCGGCCTGCCGGGCCGCGCGGTAGCTCGCCTTCCAGGCCCGGTCCGCGTCCTCGACCCGGCCCAGCCGGCGGTGCGCCTCGGCCACCGCGAGTCCGGAACGCGCCGCCTCCCCGGGCTGTCCGGCGCGCTCGGCCGCTCTCAACTGCTCGGTACCGGCGGCCAGGACGTCGGTCAGGGAGGAGTTGACGGACAGAGTGGTGAGCGCGCCCTGGTACTCCGGGGCGAATGCCTTGCCGTACATCGATGCCTTTCGGTCCGTATGCACCCCATCTCTACATGGCGCGTATACATGGTGTGCATAGAGGGGTGAAAACCTGCCCCGGCCGCAAGGGCCGGGGCAGCACCTGTTGCCGATCAAGACGTCGGCGGGGCGGACCGGGTTGCCTGTGAGGCGCAGATCACCTGATGGGTGTTCAGTGCTGGCCGGCTTTGTGCGGTGTCGCCTCGCTCGGCCGGACGACGACGTACCCCTCGCCCTGGAGCAGCAGTTGCACCGCCTCGCCGGAGCCGCCGCGCAGCATCGACCCGATGGACTGGGAACGGTGCAGGGAGGTCTGCAGCCCCGCGGTCCAGCCGACGATCGCGTCGGTGTCGGCGTACACCGGGTAGTGCGGCGAGACCGGGATGACGAGTGGATTGCCCTCGCACACCAATCCCAGCTTGCCGTGCCCCGTGAAGACGCTGTTGAAGAGACCGCCGCCGGTCATGCCCGCGCCCTTCACGGTCGCGATGCGATACGACAACGTGGCGTCGAAACACAGGACGTTGCGGCCGTTGACCGTGAACTCGTCGCCGGGCTCGACATCGACGACGAAACAGTTCTGCGCCTCGTGCGCGAACCAGGCCTCACCCTGCCCACGCACCGCCATCAGCGGCAGCCCCTCACCGGTGACGGCGCGCTTGAGCATGCCGCCCACGCCCTGACCCTTGCGCTCGAACTGGAGGTTGCCGCGGTAGGAGATCATCGCGCCCTGCCGGGCGAGCATCTCGCCGCTCACCGTGTACCGGATGCACTTGGCGTTCTCGACCGCCATGCCCGGCGCCACGGCCGGCTGCACCATGTGCTCATTGGAAAACAGGTCACCCTTCATACCGGCATCCTCGCCCGGAGCGATTCCCTCCGCCAGGATCGCGCAGGAGGCCCGGTCGTGAAGCGGCCGGCCGTCAACCGCCGAAGAGCTGCGTCCAGTACATGCCGGCCCGCCCGCCGCCGGCGAACCCGACGCCGATGTGGGTGAAGCCGGGTTTGAGGATGGTGGCCCGGTGGCCGGGGCTGTTCATCCAGCCCTCCACGACGTCGGCGGGGGAGCGCTGGCCGCAGGCGAGGTTCTCGCCGATGGAACGCCGGGTGGAACCCGCGGCGGCCCGGCCCCAGGGCCGGCTGCCGTCCGGTGCGGTGTGCGCGTAGAAGCCGCGGGCCACCCTGTCCGCGCTGTGCGCCTGGGCGGCCGTGGTGAGCGGCGGGTCGGCGGACAGGGGCGGGAGCCCGTGCCGGGTGCGCTCCCGGTTGGTGAGGTCGATGACGGCCGCCGTCGTGCCGGCCAGCCCGTCCGGGGTGAAGGGCCTGGCCCACAGTGCCGTCCAGTAGACGTCACCGGAGGGGCCGTCGTGCACATGGGCCAGTCCGGCGTGGGTGAACGCCGGGTCGTACTGCCTGCGCCGGGGCCCGTCCGTACGCAGGCAGTACGCGACGAACTCGGCGGCCGTGCGCGGTCCGGACACCAGGTGCTCGCCGACGGTGAGATACGCGAACCCGGAACCGATGACACGCTGGTAGACGCAGACGCCCCGCGAGGTCATCGCCGTCAACCAGGGCGCCACCCCGCCCGCACGCCCCGTCACCCCGTCCGACCCGCAGCAGGTGTGGGCCGCGAAGAACCCCGACGGCGGTTACACCGTCGCCCTGTTCAACCTCGCCGACCGGCCCGCGGCCGTCACCGCCCACTGGGCCTCCCTCGGCTTCACCGGCAAGGCTGCGGTCCGCGACCTGTGGAAACACCGGAACCTCGGCACCCACAAGAGCCGGATCACCCCATCCCTGCCCGCCCACGGCTCACGCCTCTTCGGTCTGCCCGCTGTCCACGTCCCGCAGGGTCAGCCGCTCCAGGTGGCCGTCGCCGTGCGCGGCCTCGACGACCGTACGGGACCGGACCTTGATGTTGGGGGACTCCTCGATCTGCTGGATCAGGTAGTGCGACATCGACGCCGACAGCGACTCGCCGCGCACCAGCAGGGTCACCGACTTGGCGCTCCGGGACAGGTACATGGCCGCCTGCCCGGCGGAGTTGGCGCCGCCGACGATGAACACGTCCTGGTCCTGGCAGGACGGGGCCTCCGTCAGGGCGGACCCGTAGTACAGGCCGCAGCCGGTCAGGTCGTCGCAGCCGGGCGCCGCCAGCTGCCGGTAGGACACGCCGGTCGCCAGGATCACGCTGTGCGCGGCGACCGCCGAGCCGTCGGAGAACCGCACGATCCGCGCGGCGCCGTTGACCTCCAGGGCCGTCACCTCGCGCGCGGTGAGGATCTCGGCGCCGAACTTCGACGCCTGCCGCCGGGCCCGGTCGGTGAGCTGCGCCCCCGACACGCCGTCGGGGAAGCCCAGGTAGTTCTCGATGCGCGAGCTCTGCCCCGCCTGCCCGCCGGTCGCCGACCGCTCCACCAGCACGGTCCGCAGCCCCTCGGAGGCACCGTAGACCGCCGCGCCGAGTCCGGCCGGTCCGCCGCCGATGACGACCAGGTCGTAGAAGTCGGCCGTCGGGGTCGTCGCCAGACCGACCCGGGCGGCGAGGTCCACGGCCTCCGGCTCGACCAGCGGGGTCCCGTCCGGCGTGATCACCACCGGCAGCCGCATCCCGTCCTCGCCGGCCGCGGCCAGCAGCCGCCGCCCCTCCGGCTCGTCGGCGGAGTACCAGCGGTACGGCACCTGGTTGCGGGCCAGGAACTCCCGCACGTCCGAGGAGCGCGACGACCACCGGTGCCCCACGACCTTGGTGCTGGGCACGGGCCGGAAGTCACTGGTCCGCCAGGCCTGGAGCAGATCGTCGAGGACCGGGTACAGCTTCTCCTCGGGCGGGTCCCACGGCTTGAGGAGGTAGTGGTCGAGGTCGACGACGTTGATCGCGTCGATCGCGGCGTTGGTGTCCGCGTACGCGGTCAGCAGCACGCGCGGCGCGCCCGGATAGACGTCCAGGGCCTGTTCGAGGAACTCGATGCCGTTCATCTGCGGCATCCGGTAGTCGGCGAGGATCACCGCCACGAGGTCGCCGCGCAGCTTCAGCTCCCGCAGCGCGTCCAGCGCCAAGGCGCCGGACTCCGCCCGCACGATCCGGTACGACGCGCCGTACCGCCGCCTCAGATCCCGGGCCACGGCCCGGGAGACACCCGGGTCGTCGTCCACGGTCATGATGACGGTCCGCGCCGTATCGGCGGCCTGTGCCATACGTCCCCCACACCGGGCGGCCGACTCACGGCACGGCGCCCCGGAGCACCGCGCCGACCTCCGCCCATCGTATGTTCGATCGCCATGCGGCGCCCGGATACGGGGATCAGCTGTGGAAGGCCCCCAGCACGCAGAACTCGTTGCCCTCCGGGTCGGCGAGCGTCACCCACGGCTGCTCGCCCTGCCCGATGTCGGCGTGCCGCGCACCGAGCGCCAGCAGCCGCGCCACCTCGGCCTTCTGGTCGTCGGGGCGGAAATCGAGGTGGAGACGGTTCTTGATCGTCTTACGCTCCGGCACCGAAGTGAAGAGCAGTCCGGGCATCCGGTCCGGGGCGGGCCGGATCTCGAACTCGTCGGGTTCGTCGTTCACCACCACCCAGCCCAGAGCCTCGGCCCACCAGCGGCCCAGGGACTCGGGGTCGGCCGAGTCCACCATTACCTGCTCCCACTCCAGTGACATGCGGGCAGTGTAGTGAAGACTGATCATGAGCACGTAGTGATTTCGACGAGGGGAGACAGCCGGATGACACGCCCGATCACCGCAGGGGTCGACGGATCGCAGGAGAGCCTCGCCGCCCTGGCGTGGGCGGCGAGGGAGGCGGTGCGGCGGGGGCTGGCGCTCCGGGTGGTGCACGCCTGGCGGGTCCACTCCCAGGAGGGGATCGAGGCGGGGATCGCCGGCGACGCGGACAGTCAGGCCGAGTGGGTGCACGGCGCGGTGACCGAGGCCGTCGGGACCGTCAACGAACGGCATCCGGGCCTCGCGGTGACCACCGATGTCGTCGAGGGGCCGGTGGCCGACACCCTTGTCGCCGCCGCGGCGGACGCCGAGATGCTGGTCCTCGGCTCGCGCGGGCACGGCCGCATCGTCGGGTTCCTGCTCGGCTCGGTCGGCCAGCAGGTGATCGCCGCGACCAGCCGGCCCGTGGTGCTCGTCCGGGCCGGCGACCAGGCCTCGTCCGAGGCCGCAGGGCGGGAGGTCGTCGTGGGTCAGCAGGGCGACCCGGAGGACAGCGCCGACGCGCTGCGCTTCGCCTTCGAGACGGCTGCCGCGCGCGGGGCGACCGTGCGGGTCGTGCGCGCCTGGAACCTGCCGCCCGTCTTCGCCTACAGCCCGGGCTCGCTGAAACTCCTCGACGAGGCCGGGGGACTGGAGCCGTACGAGAGGAAGAGCCTGGCCGCCGCGGTCCGGCCGTGGCGGGAGCGCTTCCCCGGCGTGCCGGTCGAGGAGCACGTGGAGATGGGCAGCGCGAGCCAGGTGCTGCTGTCGGTGGCCGGGACGGCCCAGCTGATGGTGGTCGGCCGCCGGGCCCACCGCACGGCCGTCGGGGCCCGCATCGGCTCGGTGGCCCACGGAATGCTGCACCACGCGGACTGCCCGGTGGCGGTGGTGCCCCACGCGTGAGGGCTCCGGCCCCTCACTCCGCCGTCGGCTGCAGCGTCTTGCTCGCCTTGGGCAGGATGTTCGCGATGTAGTCCTCGACCGCGGTCTCGATGCCGATGTCGTGCTGGGCGTGCTCGGACATGTACCAGCGGTGTTCGAGGAGCTGGTGGTAGATCTCCGCCGGGTCCATCGCACCGCGCAGTGCGACCGGCACGGCCCGCACGGTCGGCCGGAACACCTCCCGCACCCAGCGGTGGGCCAGCACTTCGGGGCGGGCTCCGAGGGGGTCGCCGGGCGCGTAGTCGTCCTGGGTCGCCATCCAGCTCTCCAGGTCGTTCAGCAGCCGCCGGGCCTGGTTCTCCTCGGTGTCGAGACCGGTCAGGCGCAGGAGCTGGCGCTGGTGGTGGCCCGCGTCGACGACCTTGGGCACGAAGCTGACCGTGTCGCCGTTCGAGGCGTGCTCGATCTGCATCTCGGCGACGTCGAAACCGAGGTCGTTCAGGCGGCGGATCCGGCGCTCCATGTAGTGGTACTTGCCGGCCGGGTAGACGGAGGCCCGGGTCAGCTCCTCCCACAGGCCGCGGTAGCGGGCGCAGATCTCCATGCCGAACTCGATCGGGTCCACGGACGGGTGCAGCGCCCCGGACGCCTCCAGGTCCAGCAGCTCCCCGCTGATGTTCACGCGGGCGAGATCGAGGTCGTACTCCCGCTGCCCGGTGCTGAGCTGCGGGTGCAGGTCACCGGTCTCGGCGTCCACGAGATACGCGGCGTAGGCGCCCGCGTCGCGACGGAAGAGGGTGTTGGACAGCGAGCAGTCGCCCCAGGCGAACCCGGCCAGGTGCAGGCGCACCAGGAGCACGGCGAGCGCGTCCATCAGCCGGTGCATGGTGGCGGGCCGCATGGTCGTCTCGAACATCGAGCGGTACGGCATCGAGCCGCCCAGGTGCCGGGTGACCAGGACGCTCTCCAGCGGGGCGCCGCTGTCGTCGGTGCGGCCGGTGACCACGGCCAGCGGGTCCACCGCGGGGATGCCGATCCGGTCGAGATCGCGCAGCAGCTCGTACTCGCGCAGCGCGGGCCGCTGGGCCAGCTCCTTCACGGCGATCACCTCGTCACCGGCGCGGGAGTAGCGCACCACGTGCCGGGAGATGCCGCGGGGCAGCGGGACGAGGCACTCCTCGGGCCAGTCCTCCAGGGGCAGGTGCCAGGGCAGTTCCAGCAAGAGCGCGGGGTGTTCGGGGTTGGTCGCGTTGATCTGCAGTGCCATGCGCCCGGTGTCCTTGTCTCGCCGCCGATCGTCGTCTCACTCTAAAGGGAGCGTTCCCGGGCCCGCCGTGCGGCGTCGCGCACAAGCCCGCGGTGCACCGGCCCGTGCCCGGGGAGCAGCACCTCGCCCTCCAGCTCCGCCAGGACGTCCAGGGAGGCCAGGGCGCGGGGCCGCTCGTGGTGGAACATGTCAGGCAGCAGCTGTGGCCCCTCGACCCGCGAGGTGGGGTGCCCGCTGACCAGGGCGTCACCGGAGATCAGTACCCCGATTCCGGGCAGGTGGTAGGCGCAGTGCCCGTCGGTGTGACCTGGGGTGTGCACCGGCACCGGCCGTCCGGGCAGGTCCAGCGCGCCCGCCGTCGGGAACGCCTGCGCAGCCGTCACCGGGACGTGGGCCGTGCCGCCCGAACGCAGCGCGTGCACCGCCCACGGCAGCACGCCGGGCCGCCAGCCGTTCCTCAGTACCGTCCCGACGGACACCTGGTGCAGGAACTCCCGGCGCGCGTGCGGCACTTCGGCCTCGTGCAGGTACACGGGCGTGCCGTACGCGGCGCGCAGGTACTCCGCGCTGCCGAGGTGGTCGTTGTGCGCGTGCGTGATCAGCACGGCCGCGACCGCTTTCGGGGAGCTGCCCACCTGCGCGAGCGAGGCGAGGAGCTGCTCCCGGTCACCGGGGTAACCGGTGTCGACGAGCGTGACGTCGTCCCCCTCCGTGAGGATCACCCAGTTGGTGTTCGAACCGTGCACCAGGTAGGTGCCGTCCGCGACTCGCTGTACGTCCGCCCGCATGATCGCCCGCCTCGTGTGGTCCCGGTACCGGCCCGACGGGAGAAGACAAGCAGATCCCGCGGCGGACGGAATCGCCGGGTCCGCCGCAACGGAGCCGTGCGGCAGGGGCGTTCATGTGCTCAGCGCACCCCGTGCGGCTGGGAGTTCGGTCCGCCCTCAGCGCACGCCGTGCGGCCGGAACTGGATGCTGATGCGCGGTTCCGTCGCCCGGGCGCTCTTGGGGATCGCGTGCTCCCAGGTGCGCTGGCAGGAGCCGCCCATCACGACGAGGTCGCCGTGGCCCAGTGGGCGGCGCACGGTGTCCCGGCCGCCTCGCAGCGGGCGGAGCAGCAGGTCGCGGGGGGCTCCGACCGACAGGATCGCGACCATCGTGTCCTCGCGCGCCCCGCGTCCGATCCGGTCGCCGTGCCAGGCGACGCTGTCCCGGCCGTCGCGGTAGTAGCACAGCCCGGCGGTGGTGAACGGCTCGCCCAGCTCCTCGCCGTAGTGGGCGCTCAACGCGTCCCGTGCCTCGGCCAGCACCGGATCCGGCAGCGGGTCGTCCACGCCGTAGAACGCGAGCAGGCGGGGGACGTCGACGACGCTGTCGTACATCTTGCGCCGTTCCGCCCGCCACGGGACCTCGGCGGCCAGCCGTTCGAACAGTTCGTCCGAGCCGCCGAGCCACCCGGGCAGCGTGTCGAGCCAGGCGCCGAAGCCGAGGTGGGTACGGCTGATCCCGTCGAGAGAGCCGAGGCGGAGCTCATCGGCCTGGTCGAAGAGGGAGCCCTGGAGGTGGTGCATGGGGTCACCCTACCTCGTATTCGAATACGTGTTCCATGAGCGGGCGGACTCTTTCGATACACCGGTGTATCCAATACAGTCCTGTATCGAAAGGAGGGCCGGGCATGGCTGTCGAGGGAAGCACCGGGCGCGTGACCAGGCGTCGTGTCCACACCCGCGCCAATCTCCTGGACGCGGCGTTCTCCGTGTTCGCGGCCAAGGGCTTCGGGCATGTCTCGATCGAGGAGGTCTGCGAGGCCGCGGGCTACAGCAGGGGCGCCTTCTACTCCAACTTCTCCAGCCTTGACGAGCTCTTCTTCGCCCTCTACCGCGAGCGGGCCGACCTGATAGCCGAGCAGGTCTCCGGCGCCCTCGCCCTCGACGGGCCCGACCTCGACGTGCCCGCCGCCGTGGACCGTGTCACCGACGTGCTGCTGCTCGACCGTGACTGGCTCCTGGTGAAGACGGACTTCCTCGTGCACGCCGCCCGCGACCCGGAGGTGGCGCACAGTCTGCTCGAACACCGCGCGCGGCTGCGGCGGGCGATCGCCGAGCGGCTGGGCCGGGCCCGCGGGCACACCGCACTGCCCGCCGTACTGGGGGACACGGACGGCGCCGCCCACGCCGTGGTCGCCGCGTACGACGGCGTCACCACGCAACTGCTGCTGGACCGGGACCTGGAGCACGCCCGCGCCTGGCTGAAGCAACTGCTCACGGCCCTGCTGACCGATGGCAGCGGCACCCTCGATCACTCGAAGAACTGAAGAAGGGAACGGTCGCCATGGATGCCGATGTCATCGTCGTCGGAGCGGGCCTCGCCGGCCTGGTCGCGGCGCACGAACTGACCAGCAGGGGCCGGCGGGTCGCCCTCGTCGACCAGGAGAACGCGAGCAACCTCGGCGGCCAGGCCTTCTGGTCCTTCGGCGGGCTGTTCCTCGTCGACTCGCCCGAGCAGCGCCGTCTGGGCATCAAGGACTCCTTCGACCTCGCCTGGAGCGACTGGCGGGGCAGCGCGGGCTTCGACCGGCTCGAGGACGAGGACTCCTGGGCCGTGCGCTGGGCCCGTGCCTACGTCGAGTTCGCCGCGGGGGAGAAGCGCTCCTGGCTCGACGGGCACCACATCAAGTTCCTGCCCACCGTCGGCTGGGCCGAGCGGGGCGACCTCACCGCGCACGGACACGGCAACAGCGTGCCCCGCTTCCACGTCGCCTGGGGCACCGGCACCGGAGTCGTCGAACCGTTCGTCCGGTACGCCAAGCAGGCCGCCCGCGACGGGCTGCTCACCTTCCACCACCGTCACCGCGTCGACGCGCTCGTCGTCGAGGGCGGCACCGCCCGGGGCGTGCGCGGCACAGTCCTGGCCGAGGACCCCTCACCCCGGGGCGTCGCCTCCAGCCGCGACGCGATCGGCGAGTTCGAACTCACCGCCCAGGCCGTCATCGTCACCAGCGGCGGCATCGGCGCCGACCACGACATCGTCCGCCGCTACTGGCCCGAGCGCCTCGGCACCCCGCCGCGCGAGATGGTCACCGGCGTGCCCGCCTACGTCGACGGGCGGATGCTCGACATCAGCGCCGAGGCGGGCGTCCGGCTGGTCAACCGCGACCGCATGTGGCACTACACCGAGGGCCTGCAGAACTGGGACCCGATCTGGCCCGGCCACGGCATCCGCATCCTGCCCGGACCGTCCTCGATGTGGTTCGACGCCCTCGGCCGCCGCCTGCCCGGGCCCTGTCTGCCCGGCTACGACACCCTCGGCACCCTGAAGCACCTGCGCACCACCGAGGACATCGCCGAGTACGACCACTCCTGGTTCATCCTCACGCAGAAGATCATCGAGAAGGAGTTCGCCCTGTCGGGCTCCGAGCAGAACCCCGACATCACCGCCAAGGACCGCGCCGGATTCCTCAGGGAACGCATCCTCGGCAAGGGCGCGCCCGGACCGGTCGACGCGTTCCTGCGCAAGGGCGCCGACTTCGTGACCGCGTCCACCGTCGAACAGCTCGTCGCGAAGATGAACGACCTCACCGACAAGCCGCTCCTCGACGCGGCCGGGATCAAGCGCCAGATCGAGGCCCGCGACCTGCAGCTCGCCAACCCCTACGCCAAGGACGCCCAGGTGCAGGGCATCCGCAACGCCCGTCGCTACATCGGCGACCGCCTCGGCCGGGTCGCCACCCCGCACCGCATCCTCGACCCGGCGGCCGGCCCGCTGATCGGTGTCAAGCTGCACATCCTCACCCGCAAGACCCTCGGCGGCATCCAGACCGACCTGGACTCCCGCGCCCTCGGGACCGACGGCAAGCCGGTCGAGGGGCTGTACGCGGCCGGCGAGGTCGCGGGCTTCGGCGGCGGCGGCGTCCACGGCTACAACGCCCTGGAGGGCACCTTCCTCGGCGGCTGCCTCTTCTCGGGCCGGGCCGCGGGCCGGGCGGCGGCGAAGCAGACCGCCTGACGGACGCGGGCCCGCCTCCTCAGCCTTCGAGGAGGCGGGTCAGCACGGTGGCGTGGCTCTGCTCCGGCGTCTTCGACGCGGTCAGCAGGGTCACGTCGCCCTTGCGGACCAGATCACGCACGCTGTCGAGCGCCTCGGCGGCCTCGTCGGCTGCGAGCTCCGCCTCGTACCGCTCGGCGAACTCCTCGTACGATCCCTCGCCCGCGTGGTACCAGCGGCGCAGCTGTGTCGACGGGGTGAGCGCCTTCGGCCACTCGTCCACCCGGGCTGCCTCCTTCGCCAGCCCGCGCGGCCACAGCCGGTCGACCAGCACCCGCACCCCGTCCTCCGGCTCGGCGGGATCGTAGACGCGGCGCACACGCACGCTCATGCTGGGCTCCTCTCCGCGGCGGCACGGATCCGTGCCGCGAGCCTGACCCCGGCCGGACGCCCGTACCCCTGGGGACCGCGGCGGTGCAGCGGGCCATCCCCAGGGGTGCGGGCGTGATGTCAGCCGGAGCGGCGGCGGGCGGCCGTGCGGCGCTTCAGCGCACGCCGTTCGTTCTCGCTCGTCCCGCCCCAGACGCCGATGGACTGCCCGGTGTCCAGGGCCCATTGCAGACACTGCTCCTGCACGGGGCAGCGCCGTCGGCACACCGCCTTGGCCTGCTCGGTCTGCAAAAGAGCCGGGCCGGAGGTGCCGATCGGGAAGAAGAGCTCGGGGTCCTCGTGCCGACAGGCAGCGTGGTCTCGCCAGTTGTCCATCGAAGTCACCTGCATCGCAGTAGAAACGTGCTCTCTCGTCTGCTTACTCCTTTTCGGGTGACCTGTCGATGCGCGCTGAAACAGGGCGTTCCCGGACAGTCGTTCACTGCTCCCGCATGCCCCAGGGGGAGCCGTAGTCCGTCAGCAGGTCCAGGAACGGCCGGGCCGGGAAGGCCTCCGGGCCGAGCACGCCCGCACCGGACCAGGCGCCCGTGGCGAGGAGTTCGAGCGCGACGACGGGGTTGATCGCCGTCTGCCACACCACCGCCTGGGAGCCGTACTCCACCATCGACCACTGGTTGTCGACCACGTGGTACAGGTACACCTCACGCGGCTCGCCGTCCTTCACGCCCTTCACCCAGGTGCCCGCACACGTCTTGCCGTGCATCCGCTCGCCGAGGGTGGCCGGGTCGGGCAGGCACGCGGCGACCACGTCCCGCGGTGAGACCTTCACCGGCCCGCCCGGCCCGGGCACGGCCACCGGGTCGGTGCGGTCAAGGCCCAGCAGATGCAGCGTCTTCAGCGTCTCGACGAACTCCCGGCCCAGGCCGTACTTGAAGGTCACCCGGCGGGCGTCGACCCAGCGCGGGACGAGCAGCACCTCCTCGTGCTCCACGTTCACGCACTCGACCGGGCCGATGCCCTCGGGGAAGTCGAAGACCTCGGGCTCGCTGAACGGTTCGGTGGTGAACCAGCCCTTGCCCGTCTCGTAGACGACCGGTGGGTTGAGGCACTCCTCGATGGTGGTCCAGATGCTGAACGAGGGCGCGAAGTCGTAGCCGTCGACGGTCAGGTTCGCGCCGTCGCGGATGCCGATCTCCTCGATCTCGTCGAAGAGTTCGTCGGCGGCGTACCGCGCGAAGACGTCCGACAGGCCCGGCTCCACACCCATCCCGACGAGGGCCAGCAGCCCCTCCTTCTCCCAGTCGGCGGCCTGCGTGAACTGCTCGTCGCCGAGCTTGACCCCGCACTCCTCGTAGGGACGCTCGGCGTGGGGGCGGGACAGCGACATCGCCATGTCGAGATAGGTGGCGCCCGCGGCGCGGGCCGCGCGGAACAGGGGCATCACGAAGCGGGGGTCGGTGGCGTTGAGCAGGACGTCGCAGCGATGCCATCGCAGCAGACGGGCCACGGCCGCTTCGTCACCCGCGTCCACCTGCTCCGTGGTGAACCGCGCGTCGCCGTCCAGGGCCGCGACCGCCGCCTCGGCCCGGTCCGGGTCGTAGTCCGCCACCACCATCGCCTCGAAGAACGGCCGCCGGGCCGCGATCCGGGTGATCGCCCCGCCCACACCACCGGCGCCCACGAGCAGTACACGCATGACAGAAACTCCCTATGTGCGAAGAACGTGACGCGTCCTTGCAGAGATGAAACGCCGCCCCGTGTCATAAGGTCAATGGCGTTGGCATAAGGAGGGAGCCGTCGTGCCCAAGCCCGTGGTGCCCGAGGAGAAACGCCGCCGGCGCCGGCCCACCAAGAGCGGCACCGTGCTGTCCGAGGAGCTGATCGTCGAGACCGCGCTGCGCATGCTGCGCGAACACGGCAGTGCCGGACTCACCGCCCGCCGGCTGGGTCTCGCCCTGGACGCCGACCCGAGCACGCTCTACCGGTACTTCCGCGGCATGGACGACCTGACCCTCGCCATCGGCGACGCGCTCATCGGCCAGGCCCTTCAGGGCTGGCGGTCCACGGGGGAGTGGCGGGCGGACCTGCGGTCCTTCGGGCTGCGCATCCACGCCGCGTACCTCGCCCATCCGCAGGCCGCCCTGCTCACCACCAACCGCGTCACGGGCCGGGCCCACGAGCTGGCCGCGGACGAGGCCGTCCTGGACGTTTTGCGCAGGGCCGGTTTCCCCCTGCCCGACACCGTGCGCATCTACCACGCCTTCATCGACCAGACCCTGGCCTTCGCCGCGCTGGACGCCGCCTCGCTGGCCCTGCCCAGCGACTCGCTGCACGCCGACGAGGACATGTGGCGCTCGACGTACGCCCGTCTGCCCGCCACCACCCATCCCCGCATCGCCGAGGCGGCCCCCCTGCTCGCCACCCGGATGCTCACCAGCGCCTACCCGACGGCGCTGGAGATGCTGCTGGACAGCGCGGCGGCCCGGCTGGAGGGCATCCGCGGCTGAGGCCTCAGGCCCGCAGTGTCCCGGCCGCCGTCGCCGTCACCGTGTCCGCCACCTGCGCCAGCGCCGGCGAGTCGAGTTTCCACTGCTGCCAGTACAGCGGCACGTCGACCGCGCGGCCCGGGGCGAAGCCGACGAGCCGGCCGTCGCGCAGCAGCGGATCCGCCTGGGGCTCCGGTGGTCGCCGCCACGATGCTCGTGCTCGGCGCCGTGCTCATCGTCGGAAGCTGACACCTCGGCCGCGATGGCCGGACCGGCCGGTGCGATAGTGATCCCCGCCTGGAAGATGTAGCGAGCATCGAGGAAGCGGCGCGTGGACACGAGCGAGACCACCACCGAAGAGCGGGACCCCGATCCGCAGGCGCCCCGGCGGCGCGGCCGGCGGCGCTGGGCCATGGACACCCGCCCCCTGCGCCGCCCCGCCTACCGGTGGTTGTGGGGCTCGACGACCGTCACCGCCGTCGGCAGCCAGCTCACCGCCGTCGCCGTCCCCAAGCAGATCTACGACATCACCGGCTCCTCGGCGTGGGTCGGCGCCGCGAGCCTGGCGGGGCTCGTGCCCCTGGTCGTGTTCGCGCTGTGGGGCGGGGCGATCGCCGACACCATGGACCGTCGCAAGCTGCTGCTGATCACCACAGCGGCATCGCCGTCACCTCGCTGCTGTTCTGGCTCCAGGCTTTCGTGGGCCTGGAGCCGGTGGGTGCGCTCATGCTGCTGCTCGCCGTGCAGCAGGCCTTCTGGGGCCTGAACGCGCCGGCCCGCACCGCCTCCATAGCCCGACTGGTCCCCGAGGACGAACTGCCCGCCGCCGGCGCGCTCGGCTCGACCGTGATGCAGACCGGGCAGGTGGCGGGACCTCTGCTCGCCGGCGCCCTCATCCCCGTCATCGGGCTGCCCGAGCTGTATCTGATCGACGCCCTGGCCCTGTGCGTGACGGTGTGGGCGGTGTACCGGCTGCCGCCCCTGGCCGGCACGGCGGTGCGGCGCGCGGGCGTGAAGGAGATCGCCGCCGGTTTTCGCTACATCTCCGGGCACACGGTGCTGCTGCTGTCGTTCCTCGCCGACATCATCGCCATGGTCCTCGGCATGCCCCGCGCGCTGTTCCCGCAGCTCGCCTCCCAGACCTACGCCCCGTACGGCGAAGGCATCGCGCTGGGTCTGCTGTTCGCGGCGATCCCCATCGGCGCCGTGCTGGGCGGGCTGTTCTCCGGCACCTTCTCCCGGGCCCGGCGGCACGGCTGGACGGTGATCGGGGCGGTGGTCGTCTGGGGTGCGGCCGTCGCGGGCTTCGGGCTGAGCCGCAACCTGTGGGGCGCGGTGGCGTTCCTCGCCCTGGCCGGGGTGGCCGACATGGTCTCCATGGTCTTCCGCGGGGTGATCCTGCTGTCCGCCGCCACCGACGAGATGCGCGGGCGCATGCAGGGCGTGTTCACCGTCGTCGTGGCGGGCGGCCCCCGTCTCGCCGACGTGCTGCACGGCACCGCGGGATCCGCCTTCGGCCCCCGCACCGCCGTCGCGGGCGGTGGGTTCCTGGTCGTCGCGGTGATGCTGGTGCTGGCCGCCGCCGTACCGGCGCTGCGGCGCTACCGCGTCTGACGTCTCACAGCGCGCCCCGCCGGTGCAGGGTGTACTGCTCCATCAGCTTGCCCCGGGTCATCTCCAGCCGGTGCGCGAGCACCTCGGCGACGTTGCGCACCAGCATCACCCCGAGCTCCGGCTCCTCCTCGCACAGCTTCAGCACGGCCTGCGCGTCGAACTCGTAGGCCCGCACCGGACTGAAGGCCACCGCGCCGAAGTCCCAGGTGTACGGCGGAAACAGCCACGACCAGCCGAGCAGGTCGCCCGCGCCGAGGCTGGCCACGGTCACCCGCTGCAGGGAGTTCACCTGCTGGTCCAGGGAGACGGCGCCGGAGCGGATGACCCAGAAGCGGTCGGCCGGGCCGTCCGCCTCGAAGATCCGGGCGTCCTCGGGGAAGGACACCTCCCGCGCGAGCGTCATCAGGCGCTGCCGTTGCGGCGGAGGCAGGGCGGTCAGGAGTTTGATCGCTTTGGTCATGCGGAGCTCCTCGCCGGGCGGTCGACTGCGGTGCTGTCCCCAATCCCATTTCAGCCGCTGGTGGGGCCTTGGGCACCTCGGTGTACGAGACTTCTTGCGACGGACCGTCCGGGCATGAAAAAGCCCTGGCTGGACGGGGGAGACCAGCCAGGGCCGTACTGCGGCGATGCACGGAGGACGAGGGGTCGACTCCGTCACCACGTATGAGTGAACGGTAAACCATCTAGGGGTCATGTGTGCCCCCAGAACCCGGTTGCGTGACCCGTTTCACTTCCGCGGCACTCCGCGAGCACCCGGATCCTCTCCAGCACAGGGTCCTCCGGGAGCTCAGGGTCCTCCGGGTCAGCCAGGTTCATGCCCGCGTCGAGCCCCGTCCGCAGGTACGCCGGCACCGGCTCCGTCAGGCGCTCGCCCGGGAGGACCGCGGGGATGCCCGATGGATACGGCGTGATCATCTCGGCCGCGATCCTCCCCGCCGCCTCGGCCACCGGCGCGGACTCGGCCGGAGCGAAGCAGGCGGGGCAGCACCGCCTGCTCCATCCGCAGCTCCGCCGGGGACGGCACCTCCACCCGCGCCCCGGGCAGGTCCGGCGCGGCACGCGCGAGGTCCCGCGAGGATCTCTCAGACCGCCGGACCGGCCCCTGGGTCTGTTCGTGTTCGGGGGATCTGACGACCACAGATGCCCCTTGCGCCGGTACTCGTCCAGGGCTCCAGAACGGGTGCTCGCGTGTGGTCGGCAGTCCTGCGCGCCGGGTTCCGGGCGTGTGCCCCCGCCACCCGGCCCCGCCCGCGGGGGGCACCGGCCTCCGCCCGGTCAGTCCTCCGGCACGTGTTTGCCCGGAGTCACGATCTCGTCCAGCACCCGCAGCACCGCCTCGTAGGACATCTGCCGCACGGCCGCGTCCCGGGCCCCCTGCGGGTCGGTCGCGTCCAGCTCCTCGCTCCTGGTCCGCCAGGTCCGCTCCTCCTGCACCGCGCAGTCCCTCGCACGCCGGATACGCCGCAGCAGCTCGTCCGAATCCACCACATCGGTCATGCACACCGCGTACCCGCCCGACGGCCGGAGATGGCACCGGCCCACGACCGTTCGAGGTGTTTTCGGATCTTCCGGCCGCACCCGAGGTTTGCAGATGCGGGGAGAGGTGAGCCGAAGAGTATGACCGCGGCGCTCGCGCGGTGAGCGTCCCGAACGCCGTGGCAGGTGGAGCAAGCAGTGGGTCCGTGGACCCGGGCAGACCCGTGCGGGCGGCCCCGGAACGCGGTACGGACCCGGTATCCGTTCGCGCTGTCAGGGAGCTGCAGATGTGCGACGAGCACATGATCGAACCCGTCCTCGGTCCGCCCGGCGCCCACCGGGCCCGGCCGAGCAAGCCCGCCGAGGCGCGCCGGGCCGTGGAGCGGGCCGTGGCCGAACGCTGCCGGGCCACCGACACCGCGTGCGACACGGACGCCCTGTCGGACGCGCTGCTCGTCGTATCGGAACTGACGACCAACGCGATCCTGCACGGCGGCGGCGTCACCGACTTCCAGGTGGACGTCGACGGCCCCGGTGTGCGCCTCTCGGTGAGCGACGGCAGTGACGCACTGCCCGTGACCATGCCCCGCACCGACCCCCACGGACGGCTGCGGCACGGCGGCCACGGCTGGCCCATCGTCTGCCGGCTCTCCCGCGACGTCCGTGTGTCGGATCTGCCTGCCGGGGGCAAGTGCATCACTGCCGTCGTACCCCTGTCCTGACCACCCGCGAGCGGTGCCCAACAAATTGCACTGCGAAACGGAGTTTGTTCCCCCAGGCCCAGGGCAGACGCAATTTCGTGCTTCGGACCGGAGGCGCGCCAGCGGGAGCGGTACAACTGCCCCGGAGGCGCTTCCAGGCGTATCCGGGCAGCAACCATCCCGCGGTCAGTCCCTGAAACCACCGTTCAGGAGCGAATCCGCATGCTCATCGAAACGCCCACCCATCGTCCCGGCACGCCCGAAGCGACGACCACCACGCCCCGGCGGCGTCACGACGACGCCCCCGACACAGCCGCCCTCTTCGCCCGTATGGCGGAACTGGAAGAGGGCCCCGAGCGGGAGGCCGTCCGCGACGAACTGGTCACCCTGTGGCTGCCCATGGCCCACCGCATCGCCGGCCGCTTCCGCGACCGCGGGGAGTCGATCGAGGATCTTCGTCAGGTCGCCGCGCTGGGCCTGGTCAAGGCCATCGACCGGTTCGACCCGAGCCGGGGTGCCTTCGAGAGTTACGCCGTCCCCACCATCACCGGTGAGGTCAAGCGGCACTTCCGAGACCGTATGTGGGCCCTGCGAGTCCCCCGCCGTGTGCAGGAACTGCGCAACAAGGTGCGGGTGGCACGCCGCGAACTCACCCAGAACCCGGGCAGCCCCGAGCCTTCCGTGGCGGACCTCGCCACCCACACCGGCCTGACCGAGGAAGAGGTCAGCGCCGGGCTCGAGGCCCTGGACAGCTTCAGCACCCTGTCGCTGGACGCCGAACTCTCGGCCGACGACGACGGCTACAGCCTGGCCGACACCCTCGGCGCGGCCGACTCCTCCTACGACGTCGTCGTGGACCGCGAGTCCGCCAAGGAAGGCCTGCGCCGTCTGCCGGAACGCGAACGGACCATCCTCTACATGCGCTTCTTCGAGGACATGACCCAGAGCCGCATCGCCGACCATCTCGGCATCTCCCAGATGCATGTCTCCCGCCTCATCAGCCGCAGCTGCGCCCGGGTGCGCGACGAGGTACTGGGAGAGCGGACGGGTAACCGGGGCAGCGGCGGCCCCTCCACGACGGCCTGACCATCCGACCCCACGAGGAGCGAACAACCATGCTGAGGCCCCACCCCGCCGTGCTGCGCCGACTCGTCGACGAGTACGAGGCCCTGACGGGCGCCGAGGGCGCCCGCGGACCGGGGGAGCTGGATCCCAGGGCACGCGACCTGGCATACACGCTGTGCGTGTCGACCGGCACCCGCGACGTCCGGCACGCCCTGGAAGCCGCCCGCCAGTGGCTCGCCACCGCACCCGCGCCGGCCCCCGAGCCCGCCGCGCCGGCGAGCGGACAGCGCATGCCCACCCCGGAGCCCGCCTGATGAGCGTGTGCCGCTGACACGACGGGGAAGGCGAATCGGAACGAGAGCCCGGCCGGCGGCGCAAGCCCCGGCCGGGCCCGTTTCACGTCACCCCCGTCGAGAGTCCTGGAGTTCCACGTCCACAACCCGCCGGCCAGTGGCCGACGACGGCGAGCTGGAGTACCTGCGCGCCGAGCTGCGTGACCTGTGGGCCCGGGCTCGCGTCCGCCCGCTGATCTCGCAGGCGCAGGGCATCGTGCAGGAGCGCTACGCGCTGCCCGACGGCGAGAGCGCCTTCGCGCTGATGCAGCGGGCGTCACAGCGCTACAACGTCAAGCTGCGCACGCCGGCCGGTGTGCTGGTGACCGTGCCGCGCCCGGACGGGCCGGAAAGGCCGTGGTTCCCGGAACGCGTCCGCGGGCCGGAACCCGACCTCACCTTCACCCGGGCGCACCGCTCCGGGTCCTCCAGCCGCGGTGCCGTCCTGAAGGCCGTGCTGCGTTCCACCCTGGCGGTGGTCGGCACCGACATGGGCAATGTGCAGCTCGCCGACCCGGCCCGGGGAGGGCTGCGCATCGAGCAGCACACCGGCCTCACCGACGACTTCGTCGACTTCTTCGCCCACGTCGGCGAGGACGGCACCTCCTGCGCGCAGGCGGCACGGGACCTCGCCCAGGTCACCGTGCACGACGTGGAGAGTGCTCCGGTGTTCACCGAACCGGCCCGGCAGGCCATCCTCGCGGCGGGCAGCAGGGCCTGCCACAGTGTCCCCCTGACGACCGCGTCCGGGCTGTGCGTCGGCATGGTCTCGGCCCACCTGGACCGGCCTCTCGACGCACTGACGACGACCCAGACGAAGGCCCTCGACGCCATCGGCGGCCAGGCGGGCCGCTGGCTCGCCTGGCACGACGACACCGTGGTCCTGGACGCGCTGGAACATCTGCACGCCCTCGGCAGCGCCGGCCGCGGATCGCGGTTCCGGCGGTCCTGACCGGCTACGGAGGCGGCGCCGCGGCGCCGCCGGCGCACCGCCTGGAAGCGGAATCGCCTGGTCCGAGGGATGTGGAGGGTGTGTGAACGCCGACCCGGGGCATCCGCACTGCCGGGAGGTCGACATGAACACGAGTGCGATGGCACAGAGCGGTCGGTCCCGGGCCCCGCGGATGGCGCGGGGTTCGGTGACCGAGGGGGCGGCGCGGGCGGGTTTCGCCGCCCGGGGCGTGATCTATCTGCTCGTCGGAGCGCTGGCCCTGCAGATCGCCTTCGGCGGCACCGGGCGGCAGGCCGACCGCGGGGGAGCCCTGCAGGAACTGGCACAGAAGCCCTTCGGCGCGGTGCTGCTGTGGGCGCTGGGCATCGGGCTCGTCGGCATGGCCCTGTGGCGGCTGTCCGAAGCGCTCTTCGGCTCGATCGGCAAGGACGGCCGCAGCGCACGCAAGCGGCTGATGGCGGGGGTCCGCTTCGCCTTCTACGTCTTCGTCGCCTACTCGGTGCTGTCGTTCGCCCTCAGCCGCCACCAGAGCGGCGGATCCAGCGACCAGCAGTCCCGGGACGCCACGGCCAGGGTCCTGGAGATACCCGCCGGACAGTGGCTGGTCGGCGCCGCAGGCATCGGGATCGTCGTGGCCGGCGGCTGGATCGCCGTCCGCGCGGTGCTGCGCAAGTACCACGACAAACTCCGGCTGGGGCAGATGAGCCGGCGGACGCGGCAGCTGGTGGACGTCACCGGCGTGGCCGGCGGCGCCGCCCGCGGGCTGGTGTTCGCGGTGGCCGGGGTCTTCGCCGTCCGCGCCGCCATCGACTACGAACCCGACAAGGCCAAGGGCCTGGACGACACCCTGCGCACCTTCGCCGACACCCCGCTCGGCCCCTGGCTGCTCATCTGCGTGGCGGCCGGGCTGGTGCTCTTCGGAGTGTTCTCGTTCGCCATGGCTCGGTGGCGACGCGTCTGAGCCGCGTTTCGTGGGGAACACGATGCCAATGAGCGATTCCGAGATTCCGCATGGCGACGGCCGGCCCGTGGACGCGTACCTGGACCTCCTGCGCATCCGGATGGACACGGAGGACTACCGCCTTCTGATGCGCGCGGTGGAACCCGTTCTGGAGGCGATCGACGAGGAACGCCTGTCCAGCCTCGACTTCGCGCTCGGCTCCGGCGCCAACGACGAACTGCCCCAGGAGGTCCGTGACGAGGTGGCCCTCGTCATCGCCACCGCCGTCACCGGCCGCCTGGACAACGAAGTGGTCGAACTCGACGTCGACGACACCGGCCCGGTCAGGATCGTCACGGACGCCACCACCGCGTCCGACCCGGTCCGCCTCGGCGAGATAGCCGACTACATCCGGGACCGGCACAAGCAGACCGAGGAGCTGCGAGGCATCGCCGAGGTGAGCGGGCTGCCCACGGACTTCTGACGGGCGGCGGCCCGCACCCGCGGGCGGCGCTCACCCCTTGGGCGCCGCCACCGGCACACCCAGGGGCCGGGCGAGACCCACCACGGCCTCGTCCAGCCGCTCCAGATGCCGCAGCACGCGGTCGGTGATACGGCCGTAGCGCGGTGTGCCGGCGTCGGATCCCAGCAGGGAGGCGATGCTCGGCCCGGTCTCGACCTGCGCGCCCGCGTGCTCGTCGGCGACCCGGGCCGCGATGGTCTCGATGTTGCGCACCGTGCGTCCGGCGGCCCCGCGCAGTCGCGGGTCCGCCGCGATCGAGGGGTGTGTGGGCAGCAGCTCGGCGGTCGCCGCCAGCGTCCGCGCGTGGTACGCGCACGTCTCCAGCAGCGCCACCACGTACCGGGCCGTGTTGCGCCGGGTCCGCAGTGGCGTGACGGGGTGGGTCAGCGGCTGGGTCGCGGCCCGCAGATCTGCCAGCGCCTGGTCCAGGTCGCGCGCCTTGTCCAGCAGCTCGTCCGCCGGACCGCCGCTGAGCTGGCCGACGGCGGCCTCGGTGACCTCGGCCAGCCGCTCCAGCACGGTGCCGAGCAGCTCGTTCGTACGGCGATCCGTCTGCACCGGCAGCACCAGCGCCGCCGCCACCACCCCGCAGGCCGCGCCGAGTGCCGTCTCCTCGATGCGCAGCACGAGCACCTGAAGGCTGTAGGTGTGCAGCAGTGTGTACAGCAGCCCGAGCATCGCGGTGACGAAGAACGACATCAGGGTGTACGACAGCGGCGCCGAGTAGAACATCGCGAAGATCAGCACCAGGACCAGGGCGAACGCCGTCCAGGTGTGGTTGCCGACGAGGCCCGCCAGCACGATGCCGGCCACGGCGCCGAACACCGTCCCCAGCAGCCGCCGATACCCCTTGACCAGGATCTCGCCCGTCGACGACGTGTTGATGAAGACGATCCAGCACGTCAGCACTGCCCAGTACCAGCGCTGCGTGGACAGCAGCTCGCCGCCCACGATGGCCAGCGACGAGCCGACGGCGACCTGCACGGCCGCACGGGTGGTGGGCCGCCGCAGTCCGGTCTGCTCCTCCTGCTCGGCCTCCTCGCCGCCGCCGTCGATCGCGGCGTCCTCGGCGTCCAGTTCCTCGCGGGAACGGGCCGTCGCCGGGGAGTCGTCCGACTCGTCCTGGGGGCCGTCCAGCGCGATCCGCAGTCCGAGCACGGAGCGGGCGGACTCGCCGATACCGCGGAAGACGTCCTGGAGGGCCGCCGACGCGGGCGGCAGGTTCTCCTCGTCCCGGTAGCCGAGGAGCCGGTTGCGCACATGGGCCAGCCCGGTGCCCGTGTCGCCGCTTCCCGCCCGCAGCACCAGGGTGTGCAGCGCCAGCAGATCGCGGCGGAGCGTGGCTCCGGCCTCGTCCGGCATGCCCGGACCGGCGATCGTCGGTGCGGGCGCGCCCGGCAGGTGCAGGGTCAGTGTGTCGGCCCGTTCGGCGGTGCGGGCGGTCAGCAGCAACAGGCCGAGCCGCTCGGCGGCGATCTCGGCGTCGGCGATCCTGCGCTGCACGAGCCGTGCCGCCGACTCGTCCGGGGTGCCCTCCTCCAGCTGTCCCTGGATCATCATGGCCGTCTCGTGCAGCCGCGCGGTGCCGTCGCGCAGGGCCTTAAGCGCCTTGTCCATCTCCTCCGCGGGGGCGTCGAGGAGTTCGAGCTGCGCGGACACCAGCTGGGCCAGCCGGGCGCGGAAGGCCAGGCGCAGCCGCAGCAGCACACCCGTGGGCGTCGCGGGCACGACCGCGAAGCGCATCAGGGCACTGGAGCAGAACGCCACGGCCATGGCACCGCACAGCTCGGGCAGCGTGTCGACGGTGGCGCCGACGAACAGCGACAGGAAGTAGACCTGGAAGCCGATCAGCCCCAGCGCGGTGCCCCGGTCGCCGAAGCGGCGGCCGTAGACCGCGCAGAAGATCAGGACGACGAAGAAGGCGTCACCGATCACGACCCGCGTGTTGAGCACCGCGCTCAGGGACACCGAGGCCAGGGCCACCGGAAGCCCCAGAGCCAGGGTCACGGCCTGGGCTCCGAGCTGCTTCTCCCGGATGGCGAAGGTGGCGACCATCGCCGCGATGGCCCCCGCCACCAGAATGTGCACGTCGGCGCCGAGCAGGGAGAGCACGGCCAGCGTCAGTGCGATCGCGCCGACCGTTCGCAACCCGGCCGTCAGACGCAGCAGACCCGGGTCGGACGCCGCGATCCGGTCCCGCAGTCGTGCCCGCACCGCGCGTCCCGCTGCCCTCACGCCGCCGCACTCTCTTCCGACTCACACCAAGATCCGTATCTCAGCATGACATGCCACGAGCGGAAGCTCCCGCCCGGCCCGCTCCTAGTCCGGCCGGGGCCCGTCGACCCGCTCCCGCACCTGCTCCGGCGTCAGATAGGCGTCGGTGTACTCGAAGTCCTTCAGCCGCGCGGCCTTGCGGGCCTGGAACCCGGTCCGTACGAAGTCGTCGCCGGCGACCGCGTTGAGCAGCCAGTTCGTCATCACCCGCGTCTTGGCCACGTTGGTGCGCAGTGCCGACCAGTGGTAGCCGCGGGCCACGGCCTGGGCGGGCAGGCCGCGCAGTTCGATCCCCAGCGGCTTGGACACCGCGTCGGTGCCGCCGAGGTCGACGACGAGCCCGAGGTCCTTGTGGACGTACGGCTTCATCGCCTGGCCCCGCAGGGACGCGATGACGTTGTCGGAGACGTGCCTGCCCTGCCGCAGGGCGTGCTGCGCGGTGGGCGGGCACATGGCGCCGTCCCCCTTGGCCAGGTCGGGCACGGCGGCCGAGTCGCCGAGCGCGAACACCCCGTCCTCGCCCGGCAGGTTCATCTCGGAGGCGACCGCGAGCCGCCCCTTGACGGTCTCCGCGCCGAGCGTGGCGATGAGCGGGCTGGCGACGACCCCGGCGGTCCAGATGAGCGTGCGGGTCGGGATCACGCGCCCGTCGGTGAAGGTGACCTCCTCGGGCCCCGCCTTGGCGATGGAGGTGCCCAGCGAGATCTCGATGCCCCGCCGCCGCAGAATCTCCTGCGCGCTGCTGCCGAGCTTGTCGCCCAGCTCCGGCATCAGCTTCGGCGCGATGTCGATCAGGTGCCACTTGATGAGACCCGGGTCCAGCCGCGGGTAGCGCTTGACCGCGGCATGCGTCAGCCGCTGCAGGCACGCCGCGGTCTCGGTGCCCGCGTAACCGCCGCCGACCACCACGAACTGCAGCCGGGAAGCCCGCTCCACGGGGTCCTGGCTCGCGTCGGCCAGGTCCAGCTGCGAGATGACGTGGTCACGGATGTACGCCGCCTCGGCGAGCGTCTTCATCCCGAACGCGTGGTCCGTCAGCCCCGGGATGTCGAAGGTCCGGGTGATGCTGCCGGGCGCCAGCACGATGTAGTCGTACGGCTCGTTGACGATCTCGTCGGTGATGGTGCGGATGACGCAGACCTTGGACTTCAGGTCCACGCCGATGGCGCCGCCCGGAATGATCCGCGTGCGGTACTTCTTGCTGCGGCGCAGGGAGACGGCGATGGACTGCGGCGTCAGCACGCCGGAGGCGACCTGGGGGAGCAGCGGCAGGTAGAGCTGGTAGGCGAACGGCGTCACCAGCGTGACGTCGGCCTCGTCCGGGGAGAGTTTCCGTTCCAGACGGCGGACGCACTCCACGCCGGCGAAGCCTGCGCCAACCACCAGGATCCTGGGTCGTGTCACGGTGTTCATCCCTTTCTGCGGCTCCAGGCGGTCTGCCTCGAACGCCTTCCGACTGCCCCTGGATCGCCGGTTCGCACCCTTTCGATCCCACCGTGTGTCCCGCCGGTGCGCCACTCGGACGCGGCGGGCAGACGAACGCGTCGATCACCACCATGCCCGCACCGTGGCCGAAAAGCACCAGGCGGGAGTGAAGAACGCGTGCACACCGGGCCGGTCGGACCCGCCGTCAGGAGCGGGCGCCGCCTTGGAAATGACAGAGCAACAGACACACGTCGTCGTCCCGCTCGGAATCGCTCAGCAACGGATGCAGAAGCCGGTCCGCCGACCCCTCCAGATCCGCGTCCAGTTCCGCGGAACTGGACGCTCCGAGCGCCGTGGCCAGCCGCTCGATTCCCGGGTCTATGCCCTGCGCACGCCGCTCCACCAGCCCGTCCGTGTACAGCGCGAGCGTCGAACCGGGTTCCAGCCGCTCCGTGTGGTCGGCGATCTCCTGGGTGAGCGGGATGCCGAGCATCGCGCCGGGCTTGGCGTCGAGGGTGCGCACGGTGCCGTCGGGCAGCCTCAGCACCGGCGGCGGATGCCCCGCGGCGGCCCAGGTCAGCGTGGGCTCGTCCGGGTGGAACCGCGCGATGACGGCGGTGGCGTACAGGTCCGGCTGGAGATGGTGCAGGAACCGGTGCAGCCGGGTCAGCAGCCGGCCCGGGCTGTCGCCGTCGACGGCGTACGCCCGCAGCGCGGTGCGCAGCTGGCTCATCATGACCGCCGCGTGCAGACCGTGGCCGGTCACGTCACCGATGACGGTGATCAGACCGCCGTCCCGCTGAGGGAACGCGTCGTACCAGTCGCCGCCGATGTTCAGCCCGTGCGTGGCCGGAAGGTACCGCGCGGCCAGGCTGAGGCCCGGGGTGGTCGGCAGATCCGTCAGCAGGGCGCGCTGCAGCGTCTCGGCGATGTCGCGGTTGTGCTCGAAGCGCCGGGCGTTGTCGATCGCGATGCTGGCCCGCCGGGTGAGCTCGATCAGCATCACCGCGTCGTCCGGGTCCCAGCGCGCGCCGGGCGGCGACAGTGTCAGGACTCCCAGAGGCGCCCGCCGCGTCGGCAGCGGCACACACAGCAGCGGCCGCCCGGATTCCAGCGCCGACGGCGGCTGGTCCTCCACGCCGGGCAGGTTGCCGGGGTGATCGGCGGCGTACTGGGGCCGCCCGGTACGGGCCGCGACCACGGCCGCGGCCGGATGCGGCACCGAGCGGTGTCTGTCCTCCTCGTGGTCGAACAGCCAGACGTCGACGCTGCTCGCGTACTCCGGCACCAGCAGGTCCGGCAGCCGGCGCACGATCTCCTCGTGGTTGAGCGACGCCGTCAGCACGGCGCTCGCGTCCGCGAGGAACATCAGCCGGCGCCGGGCGCTCTCCGCCTCGTTGCGGGCGGTGCGCTCGGCGGCGAAGGCCTCGCGCTGGGCCCGGCCGGCCGCGTCCAGCTCGGCGTGCAGGGCAAGGACGCCCTGGTTGGTCTGGTGCAGCTCCTCACGGTGGAAGAGGACCAGATCCTCCTGCTCGGTGAGCTTGTCCAGCACCACGGCCGTGTCCTCGTCGGCGCCGAGCAGCGCCTCCGACAGGGCGGCGGGGTCGGCGGCCACGGTGCCGTCCTCGGCGGCCTCGGCCGTCTCGGGGCAGGGGACGGTGACCTCCCAGAGCGGCTCCCCGGCGGCGCACGCCTCCGGCGACGGGGTCACCTCGACGTGCAGCAGCCCCTCCTCGGCGGGGGAGCCCGCCAGGTCCATGGTGAGCCGCCAGGTGCCGCCCTTGGTGAGGCACTGGCGCAGGTGGGCGCTGAGGGCGGCGGCGAGCCGGGTCCGCTCGACGGTGGGCACACCGTAGGCGGCGGCCAGGCGCGCGAGCGAGATGCGGGCGCGGGCCGCGTCGGTGACGGTGGTGATCTGCCAAGTGCGCGTCATGGGCGTTCCGGCGGGGTCGAGGCCAGCACGGCCACGGCGGTGTCGTCCCGCACCGGCCGGGCGGGACTGCTGGTGTCACGTATCGTCACGGCGGCCGTCACGGCCGGGTCGGCCGCGGGCAGCCCCGGCCCGGACGGCGGCGTCCAGCGGCTGGGCAGGCCGTCGGTGTGCAGGATCAGCAGCGGGTCGTCCGTCCAGTCGGCCTCCTCCTCGCGGAGGGTGGCGGGCCGGTGCACCCCGACGATGCCGGGCCGCGACAGCAGGTGGTGCCAGGTACCGCCGGTGCGCAGTCGCGCCCCCACGTTGCCGATTCCGGCGAAGCGCAGCCGCCCGGCCGCCAGGTCGAGCTGGGCCATGGCGACGGCCGCGCCCCGCGTGCCCTTCAGCGCGTCGTGCAGGCGCCCCAGCGACTCGGCGGGGGAGAGGTGGGCCCAGCGGTACAGCGCCGCGACCGCGGCCGACGAGGCGTGTGCGGCCTCGGGCCCGTGCCCCAGCCCGTCCGCCAGCATCAACGTCACCCGGTCCCCGGCCCGGACCCACGCCCAGGCGTCCCCCGAGTACTCGGCTCCGCCGTAGGGGATGTTGACCCCACCGGCCTGTACTCCTGTGACCGGCAAGGAACGGGTCTGCGGGGCGCTTTTGGGATCCGGGGAGCCGCCGACCGGTGCCGTACGGCGGGCCGGGTCGGCACCGGCGTCCGCGAGACCGTGGGCCCGTGCCGTCCGGGAAGCCCGGTCGGTCCCCGGGGTTCCCGCATCCGCCGGCCCGTGAGCCGGTGTCGCTCGAGGGGGCGGAGTGCCTGCGTCCGCGAGCCCGTGAGCCGACGCCTGAGGGATCGGCGTACCGGTGTGCCGGAGGGCGAGGCCCGGTGCTGTCGGAGGGACCGGCGCGCCCGTACCCCGGTGGGCTCGACCTGGCGCTTCGTACGGCCCCCGCGCTGCCGCCTGCGCACGGCCCGCCGCCGGCGCGGGACCGCCCGTGGTGCCCTGAGCCTGTCCGGCGAAGCCCGGCACTCTGCCGGACACCGCCGCGTGGCCCGTCAGGCCGCCGCAGGCCGCCGTGCCGAACGGCGGCTCGCCGTCGGTCCACCGCCCGCCGGCGGCGACCCCGTCCTCGGGGTGCACCGACGTCTCACCGCCCCGGGGCGTCGTGCTCACGCGGGCCACCGCGACCGTGCCGCGGCCGGGGGCACTGTGCAGGGCGAAGCCGTCGGAGAGGCGCTGGCACGTGCCGAGGCCCGCGCCGAGCGAGCGGCTCGTGGAGAAGCCGTCGCGCAGCGCCGCGGGCACGTCCGCGATGCCCGGGCCGTGGTCGATCGCGGCGATCTGCACCGCCCGGGACCCCTCCCGGCCCTCCCACGGCACCGGCGGAGTCACGACGTCGATGAGCACCCGGCCACCCTCGGCGTGCTTCAGCAGATTCGTGGCGAGCTCGGTCGCGACCAGCGCGGCCGCCGCGGTGCGCCGCTCGTCCAGCCCGGCCAGCGCGGCGGCGTGCTCCGCCGCGACCCGCGCGTCGCGCACCCGGGTCGAGTCGCGCACCGGCACGTCCCACACGCGCGGCATTCAGACCTCCTCGCGCGGGCGCGGCGGCCGGCCCACCCAGCAGGTCACCCGCACCGTGGTGCCCGAGCCCGGCGTGGTGTCGATGTCGAAGTCGTGCACCAGCCGCCGCGCACCGCTCAGCCCCATCCCCAGACCGCCGCCGGAGGTGTAGCCGTCGCTCAGGGCCAGGCCGAGGTCGGCGATGCCCGGCCCCTCGTCGGTGAAGGCCAGCCGCAGCCCCTGCGCGCCCGCCCTGCCGACCTGCGTCGCCTCCATCTGTCCGCCACCGCCGTGCACCAGGGTGTTGCGGGCCAGCTCGCTGGCCGCGGTGACGAGCTTGGTCTGGTCCACCAGGCCGAAGCCGAGCCGGGCAGCGGCCTGCCGTACGTGCTGGCGCACCCACACCAGGTCCATGTCCGACCGGATGGGCAGGCAGGCCTCGACGCCCGCGGCGGTGTGCATCACGGACTCTCCTGACGCGGGCTGCCGGGGCGGGTCACCGGGGCCTGCCGAGAGAGGAGCTCCATGCCGGCCTCGGCACTGAGCGCGGTGCTCAGCCCCGGGAGCGTCAGACCCAGCTCGACCAGGGTGATGGCGACCGCCGGGCGCATGCCGGCCACCACGGTGCGCGCGGCCAGCAGCCCGGCCTGCGCGGCGATCTCGGCCAGCACCCGGCCGAGGAAGGAGTCGACGATCTCCACACCGGAGATGTCGATGAGGACCCCGCGCACCCCGGTGCGGGAGATCGTCTCGGCGAGGTCCTGCTGGAGCTGCTGCGCCGTGCTGTCGTGCAGGTCCCCCTGGAGCGTGACCAGCAGGACGTCGCCGAGCCGGAGGACCGGCACATGGCCGGCCACGGGACGGGGGTGGGCGTCGTTCACCGCAGACCCGCACCCGAGTTCACGATGTCCGCGCCGAGCTGGTGCAGCGCGTACCCCAGCGCGTCGGCGAGGCTCGCACGGGTGATCACGTCCAGGTCCAGGCCGAGATGCACGATGGTCTGCGCGATGGCGGGGCGGATGCCCGAGACGATGCACTCGGCGCCCATGAGGCGCGCCGCGGCGACCGTCTTCATCAGGTGCTGCGCCACCAGCGAGTCGACCGTCGGCACCCCGGTGATGTCGAGGATCGCGAACCGCGCGTGCTGGTCGACGACGGCGTTCAGCAGCGTCTCCATCACGATCTGGCTGCGGGCGCTGTCGAGCGTCCCGATGAGCGGCACGGCCACGATGCCGTCCCACAGCCGGATGACGGGCGTGGCCACCTCCATCAGCTGCATCCGCTGCCGGTCGCTGAGCGCCTGCCATTCGCTCAGCGCGGTCTGCATGGCCACCAGCCGCAGGGTGCCCGTCAGCACCGTCAGCGCGGTCGAACAGGCCCGCAGGTGCTCGGGCGGTGCCTGCTCGAGATCGGCGGCCAGCAGGTTCTCCACGGGCGGCCGCAGGGCGGCCAGTTCGCTGGAGACCTGGGTGTTGCTCAGCCCGGCACGGGAGCGAGCCGCTCCCATCCGGCCCAGCTGCTCGCGCACGGCGCTGAAACCGGCGGCGTCCGGGTTCTCCACCTGGCCCGAGTCGGCCACCTGGGCCAGCGCGTCCACGACGGCCTTGCCCGCTTCCACCGCCTCGTCGCGCGAGACGGTGAACACGGTGCGGAACAGGGGCTCGTCCGCCCACCGCTGGGCGATCTGCTCACGCCGGCGGTGCAGGAAGTCCCTGACCTCGTCGGTGGGCGTGGCGAGCTGTCCGTCCGCTTCGTGCTCCGGCACCTGGTTCTCTCCTCATCCGCGTTGCGTCGACCGAGCCCGCTTCTGGCAACGAGACGGCGATGTGACACTTGCCGGGCGACAACTCTAACCGTGCGCCGACCTCGCACGACACCTGCTCCGGGGCAACCGATCCGGTCCGGGGAAACGGCGGTCGGCGCCCGCCGTTTCCGGCCTGCGAAGGGGTGAGCCGCCGTCCGGGCACGGCGGAGCGAGGGCACCGGACCACCGGTCTTCGCCGGCGCCGTACCCGAGGGGACCCGGACCGTCAGACGCTCGGCTCCTCCGGGAGGTCAGGCCCCGCGTCGACACGGGCCAAGGCCTCGTCGACGCTCTCCGATATCGGCACCGTGATGCTGACGCCGGTCAGATCGAGGATGCGCCGCACGGCCGGCGTCGGGCTGATGACGTGCATGCTGCCCTCGGTCTTACGGGTCTCCTGGTACACCCGGAGAATGATGTTCATCCCGGACGAGTCCATGAAGGGCACGGACGAGAGGTCGATGAGGAAATGCCGTCGGCCGTGGTGGAGTTGGTTGGCCAGATGGGCCTGGAACTCGGTCGCGGTGTCGACGTCCAGGTAGCCGTCGACCGTGATCAGGGCCACGTCCTCCCGGGGCAGTTCGACTTCCACGGACAGCGGGTTCTGGGCGAGGGGCACGGATACCTCCAACAAGTGCTACGGCCTGGGCTGGTCACCTCTGGGGATGACCGCGGTGCGAGGGGATCCGGGTCGTTCTCCGGACTCGAATGCCGATTCTCATGCGCCTCCCTTCACGGACGGGCTTCGGATGTCACCGCGCCCCCGCGCTTACCCCGGAATCCACCCTCCATGCCCCGTCCCCGGAAGCATCGTCGGGACCGGCCCGCCGGAAGTCGCCCGCGGTCGCAGGTGTGCGCGCCGAATGCGCTTGCGGCAGCAGGGTAATTGCTGCTGTGGAACGGGTCGGACGCGAGGCGTCCGCCGCAGCAATCGCGATCAGCGCATCGCCAGGGAGGATGGGGCAGCGTGGCCATCGACAGAATCTGGTCGTACGCGCCGGACAGCGGTCACACCGAGGGGCAGGACCTGACCGGGTACGCCGTCGCCGCGACCGACGGCACGATCGGGCACGTGGACCGGGAGGCAGCCCCGCACGACATGCGGCACCTGGTCGTCGACACCGGCGTCTGGGTGTTCGGCCGCAGCGTCCTGGTGCCGGCCGGAGTGGTCACCGGCATCGACACACAGGGGAGGAAGGTCACACTGGCCTGCAGCAGGGCAGACGCCAAGGCGGCGCCCCGCTTCCAGACCGACAGCGAGACGAGGGACCAGGAGTACCTGCGGGCGGTGGGGGACTACTACGACCGGCTGCCGCCGCGCGAGACGGCCTCGGTCTGAGCCGGTCACGGGCGCACGGCGCCCGTGACGCTCCCGGCTCGTCAGGGTGAGAAGACCAGCAAGGCAAGACGCGTCACGGCAAGTCTCACCAGGGCAAGAACACGTGCACGTCCTTGCCGCGGTCGTCGGCCACCACGCTCACCTGGTCGCAGAGCGTGTGGATCAGGTGCCAGCCGATGCCCCCGCCGCCGCTGCGCGGATCGAAGGGGCGAGGGGCGGGCTCCGTCGTGCTGGTGTCGTGCAGGACCACATGCACCCCGTCGAAGGTCCGGCGCATCCGCAACGCGAACGGACCCGGGGCGTACTGGACCGCGTTGGCGGCCAGTTCCGTCACCACCAGCAGGATGTCGTCCCAGTACTCGGGGGCAGAGGGCGGGGCGGAGCGTGCCAGATCACGCAAGAACTCCTCCGCGGCCAGCCGCGCACCTGTCACGTCGTGCGGCTCGCCCACGAAACTGTTCGTGCGGCTCGGGATCTCCTCGGAGGTCAGGGCGTCGTCCCCACGCGGCTCGGTTGACATATCGCCTTTCCGGCCCGGGCGTCAGCGAGAGCTGTCGTCAGGGCTGTCGTCCTTTCTCTTGCGTCGCCACTGTTGCGTGTTCCCGAGTGGGCGTGGCCTACGCGTCCGGCCGCACGCTCAGCGGAACACATTGTCGGAATCGTCCCAGTTCGAAGGTTCGTCCGGGGCGCTCGGCCGCCCCGGACGCCTGCGTGACCGGTACATCGCGTCGATCTCGGAGGCGTAGTGCCGCACGATCTCGTCCCGGCGCAGCTTCATCGACGGCGTGAGCAGCCCGTTGGTCACGTCGAACGACTCCGGCAGAACCCGGAACACCCGGATCGACTCCGACGGCGACACGACACTGTTGGCGGCGGCCACGGCCCGCGCGACCTCCTCCCGCAGCGCGTTCTCCTCCCGGGCCTCCCGCATCTCGCCCTGCAGCGCCAGCCCGGCCCGCCAGTGCGCCAGGAACTCCGGATCCAACGTGATCAGGGCGCCGACACAGGGCCGGTTGTCCCCCACGACCACGGCCTGGTGGACGAGCGGGTGCATCCGCAGCCGCTGCTCCAGGGCCAGCGGGGCGACGCTCTTGCCGCTGCTGGTGATGATGATGTCCTTCTTGCGGCCGGTGATCGTCAGATAGCCCTCCGCGTCCAGCCGCCCGAGATCCCCGGTGGCGAGCCACCCGCCACGCAGCGCGGCCCGGGTGGCGGCCTGGTCGCCCACGTACCCCTGGAACACCGACGGGCCGCGCACCAGGATCTCCCCGTCCTCGGCCACCTGGATCTCCATGCCGGGCAGGGCCTGCCCGACCGTCCCCGACTTCTCCCGGCCGAGCGGCTGCATGGTCACCCCGCCGGCGGTCTCCGTCAGGCCGTACCCGTCGTGCACATAGATGCCGATGCCCTCGTAGAACAGGGACAGATCACGGCTGAGGGGGGAGCCGCCGGACGTCGCTCGCTGCACCCGCCCGCCCAGCGCCGCCCGCAGCCTGCGGTACACCGTGCGCTCGTACAGGGCGTGCTGGAGCCGCAGGTCGAAGCCGGGCCCACGGCCGCGGTCCAGCCGCTGGCGTTCCAGGGCCGCAGCGAAGTCCCGGGCCGTCTCCGCGGCCCGCTCGAACAGTCCGCCGTGGCCCCCCTGCTGCGCCGTGCGCAGGAAGTTCTTGTAGATCTTCTCGAGGACCGACGGGACGGCGTAGAGGTACGTCGGCCGGAAGGTGAGCAGCGCCGACGACAGCGCCTCACCGCTCAGATCGCCCTGGTGCCCCATCAGCAGCCCGCCACGCACGCACAGCCCCTGGATCATCAGGCCGTACACATGGGAGAAGGGCAGGAACGCCAGCACGGAGCCCTGCTCCCCGCGCGGCGCCGCCGTGTGCCCCCAGCCCGCCAGCAGCGTGTCGCAGGGGCCGGCCAGGTTGCGGTGGCTGAGGGCGCAGCCCATGGCGTGTCCGCAGGTGCCGGAGGTGTAGGCGATGACGGCCGTGGAGTCCGGCAGCACGATGCGCCGCATCGAGTCGACCGTGGCGATCGGGATGAACTCCCCGCGGTCCGTCAGCTCCTCCAGGGCGCCCGCGTCCAGCTGCCAGACGTGGCGCAGCAGCGGCAGCGACGCGCACACCGAGCCGACGGTCATGACGCCCTGCTCGTCCTCGACGACCACGGCCACGCAGCCGGCGTCCCGCAGGATCCACTCCACCTGGTCGCGCGAGGACGTCGGGTAGACCGGGACGACCTCGGCGCCCACGGCCCACAGCGCGTAGCACAGGACCGTCCACTCGAACCGGGTGCGCGCCATGATCGCCACGCGGTGGCCCGGCGCGATCCCGGAGGCGATCAGTCCCTTGGCCACGTTCACCACCTGGTCGCGCAGCTCGATCGCCGTCACCTCCTCCCAGGTCGTGGAGGCGGGATCGGCCCGGCGGGCGAGCATCGGCCGGGTCGGTTCGCGGTCCGCCGTCTCGAAGACGCTGTCGGCGAGCCCGCCGGTCAGGGGCGCCACGGCCGGGGGAGCGAGGGCGAGGTCGCGCATGCACTGCTCCTGACGTGTACGGGGTGTGACATTGCCGACGGGTACCGTCATCGGCGGTGCTCGAATGTAGTCGAGTCAGGACCCTTCGGGGTCGGAAAATACGGAAGTGGACCCGCCGATGATCTGGGCGTGATGAGGGGACCCGGGGGACATGACTCACATCAGCCCGATCCGGAACCCGAACGCACCACCGGTCGGGAACCCGGCGGCGGAGTACCGCCGGGCGAGACCCCGCCCGCGGAGGGCAGCATGCCGGAAACGCTGCCCCGGGAGACGCACAACCCGACCAGGGGATGGGCCGGGGCGCCGCTGACCGTGATCATCGTCATCGCGGTGCTGATCGCGGCGTTCTTCCTGGCCTACGTCTTCGTCCTGATCCTCTGAACCCCGTGCCCGAGCAGAACGGAACGCCTCACGCCTGCGTCTGGCGGACGCACTCGGTGACGACGTCCCGCAGATTCCCCGTGCGCTCCATCAGCGCGCGCTGCACCTGAGCGCCGTTGCCCCTCCTCAGCAGTTCCTCGCAGGCGGCCCGGGTCCGCTCCAGGTCCCCGGTGCCCGCGAGGGCCTCCTCGACATGGTCCAGCAGGGCACCGACCACGGCCTCGGCGGACGTGCGCCGCATGGTCTCGGGGTGCAGCAGCGCGCCCGAAACGCCGGAGCGGGCGGCCTGCCAGTCGGCCAGCCGAAGCAGGCTGACACCGTGCCCGAGCGGCTCCCGGCCGGCCCGCCACTCCCGCGCCGCCGTCTCGACCAGCCCGCGGACGAGGGTGGCGATCAACGCGGCCGTGTCGGCGTGCAGGCAGACGTCCGAGACCCGGATCTCCACCGTCGGGTACTGCTGGGACAGCCGCGCGTCGAAGTAGATCATCCCGTCGTCGAGGATGACGCCGGTCGCCACCATGTCGGAGATCAGACGGTGGTACCGCTCCGCCGAGCCGAAGATCTCGGCCGGGCCGGCCGACGGCCAGCGCCCCCACACCCTGCTGCGGTAACTGCTGTACCCCGTGTCCTTGCCCTGCCAGAACGGCGAGTTCGCGCTGAGCGCCCGCAACACCGGCAGCCACGGCCGCAGCCGGTCGACGACCGCGACGCCCTCCTCGTCGGACTCCACCGACACGTGCACATGGCAGCCCATGACGAGCTGCTCCCGGGTGGCGATGCCGTACTGCTCCTCCATCCATTGGTAGCGCCGGTTGACGCCGATGGCCGGGCTGACGGGCAGCGGTGAGGTGGCGAGCGCCGCCACGGTGCAGCCGATCTCCCCCGCGTGCCGGGCGGCCTCCTTGCGGCACCGGACGATCTCCGCGCGCAGGCTCTCCATGGACGACTGCGGATGCGTGGCGAACTCCAGCATCTGCTCGTGGAGTTCCTTCTCGAAGACGTCCTGACCCGCGTCGTCCTTCTCCGCCCGGGCGAGCACCGCCGCGGACAGCGCCCGCGGTTCCCCGGTCTCCGGATCGACCAGGAGTAGTTCCTCCTCCACACCCACGGTGCGCACCTGATGCCCGCCCTTCTGTGCCCTGCCGCGTCGTACCACCGGGTGCTCCCGGTGGTACGACCCCCAGTGCCCCTCACAGGGGGGTGGGACACCTGCCGGGGCGACAGGACTTCACAGGGCGAACGGCGTCAGCCACACCGTGGCGAGCGGAGGCAGCGTGATGTGGACACGGCCGTCCTCCGGCTTGACCGGATCCGGGTTGGTGACGCCGCTGCCGCCGTAGCGCGTGGCGTCGGTGTTGAGACGTTCCTCCCAGGCGACGACGTCACCCGGCACCCACAGGCCGTAGTCCTGCCGCACGACGGGGGAGAAGTTCGACACCGCCAGCAGCGGACGGCCCTCGGCGTCGTAGCGCAGGAACGCGAAGACGTTGTCGTCGGCCGAGTCCACCGCCACCCACCGGAAGCCCTCCGGGCGGGTGTCGCACTGCCACAGCGCCGGCGTCCCCCGGTAGGCGGTGTTCAGGTCGCGGACCAGGTCGCGCACGCCCCGGTGGTCACCCGCCGAGTGGTAGCCGTCGTCGAGCAGCCACCACTCCGGGCCCTGCTCCACCGACCACTCGGCCCCCTGCGCGAACTCCTGCCCCATGAACAGCAGTTGCTTGCCGGGGTGGCCCCACATGAAGCCGAGGTAGGCACGGTGGGTGGCGCGCCGCTGCCACCAGTCGCCGGGCATCTTCGACACCAGCGCCTGCTTGCCGTGCACGACCTCGTCGTGGGAGATCGGCAGCACGTAGTTCTCGCTGTAGGCGTACACCATCGAGAACGTCATCTCGTGGTGGTGGTACTTGCGGTGCACCGGCTCGTGGGCGATGTACTCCAGCGAGTCGTGCATCCAGCCCATGTTCCACTTCAGCCCGAACCCGAGCCCGCCGGTGTCGGTCGGCCGGGTCACGCCGCCCCAGGCGGTGGACTCCTCCGCAATGGTGACCACGCCCGGCGCCCGCCGGCACACGGTCGCGTTCATCTCCTGGAGGAACCCCATCGCCGCCAGGTCCTCACGGCCGCCGTAGGCGTTGGGCTCCCACCGGCCGTCCTCGCGCGAGTAGTCCAGGTAGAGCATCGAGGCGACGGCGTCCACGCGCAGCCCGTCGATGTGGAACTCCTCGCACCAGTACACGGCGTTCGCGACGAGGAAGTTGCGCACCTCGGTGCGGCCGAAGTCGAACTCGTACGTGCCCCAGTCCGGGTGCTCCGCACGCCGGTCGTCACCGGGCTCGTACAGCGGCTCACCGTCGAACCGGGCCAGTGCCCAGTCGTCCTTCGGGAAGTGCGCCGGCACCCAGTCCATGATCACGCCGATGCCGGCCCGGTGGCAGGCGTCGACGAAGAACCGGAAGTCGTCCGGCGTGCCCAGCCGGGACGTCGGCGCGTAGAACCCCGTGACCTGGTAACCCCAGGAGCCGTGGAAGGGGTGCTCGGCGACGGGCATCAGCTCCACGTGCGTGAAGCCCAGGTCCTTGACGTACGCAGGGAGTTCCTCGGCGAGCTGCCGGTAGGTCAGCCCCGGCCGCCACGACGCCAGGTGCACCTCGTACACCGAGAACGGCGCCTCGTGCACGGGCGTGTCGGCGCGGTGCCTCATCCACTCGGTGTCGCCCCACTCGTAGTGCGATACCGTCACGATCGACGCGGTGTTGGGCGGCTCCTCGCAGCGCCGGGCCATCGGGTCGGCCTTGAGGAAGCGGTGCCCGTACCGGGAGTGGATCTCGAACTTGTACGCCGTGCCCTCGCCGACACCCGGCAGGAACAGCTCCCACACGCCCGAGGCGCCCAGGGACCGCATCGGGAACTGCGTGCCGTCCCAGTGGGTGAAGTCGGTGGCGACCCGCACGCCCTGCGCGTTCGGCGCCCACACCGTGAACCGGGTGCCGGTCACGCCCTCGTGGGTCATGGGCTGCGCGCCGAGCGCCGTCCACAGCTCCTCGTGGCGGCCCTCGCGGATCAGGTGCAGGTCGAGCTCGCCGAGCGCGGGCAGGAAGCGGTACGGGTCGGGCGTCTCCTGCTCACCGGCCTCGTACGCCACGTGCAGTGTGTACTCGGGGATCGCGTCCAGCGGCAGCACGCCCGAGAAGAGGCCGTCGCCCTCCGAGACGAGGGCAGTGCGCCGGCCGTCGATCACCACGCTCACCGCGCGGGCGAAGGGGCGCAGCGCCCGGAACACGATCCCGCCGGGCGCCGGGTGGGCACCCAGCAGCGCGTGCGGATCGTGATGGGCACCCGCCAGCAGGCGCCCGCGGTCCTCGGGACTCAGGGCGGGGGCGGTCGTGCTCGGGACCGGGCCGGACGGCTCCGGGATTGAGGTGTCGCGCAGGGCCACGGCTCAGTCTCCTCTCACGGCGAGGCGCTCGATCGCCGCCATGGGTACAGGCAGCCAGTCGGGGCGGTGCCGTGCCTCGTACAGCACCTCGTACACGGCCCGGTCCGTCTCATAGGCGCGGAGCAGTCCGTGTTTCTTGCGTGGGTCCCAGCCGGCGCGGGCCGCGTAGCCCGCGCAGTAGGCCTCGCGGCAGCGGCGGGCCCACTCCGGGCGCCAGGGGCGGCGCTGCCGGGCGGCGTAGTCGAAGGAACGCAGCATCCCGGCGATGTCCCGCACGGGGGAGTGGGCGCTGCGCCGTTCGGAGAGCGGCCGGGACGGCTCGCCCTCGAAGTCGATGACGAACCAGTCGCGCCCCGCCCGCAGCACCTGACCCAGGTGCAGGTCACCGTGGATGCGCTGGGCGGGCGGCCCGGGATCGCAGCTTGTGAGGGCCGCGAACGCGGTCCGCAGACCCGGCACGAACGGCTGCAGCGCGGGCACGCAGTGCGCGGCGGCGTCCAGCCGCTCGATCATCGCCGCCGCCGTCTGCCCGTTCTCCCCGGGCCCGCCGACGGGGAACGCCGACGCCAGCGCGAGGTGCACCTCCGCCGTGGCCGCGCCCAGCGCCCGGGCCTGGGCCGTGAAGTCGTCCCCGGCGGCCAGCGCGTTCAGCCCCAGCGTCCAGCCGTCGGAGGCGTCCCGCAGATACGGCTGGAGCACGCCGAGGGTGGCCTTGAACGGATGGTTCGTCTGGAACCAGGCCACGGGCGCGGGCACCCGGTGACAGCCCTGTCGGGCCAGCGCGCCCGGCACCTCCAGGTCCGGGTTGACGCCCGGCTGGATGCGCCGGAAGACCTTCAGGATGTACTCGTCGCCGTAGACCAGCGAGGAGTTGGACTGCTCGGCGTCCAGCAGCCGCGGCACCAGTCCGGCGGGCACCGGCTGGTCCGGGTCGCAGTCGAAGCGCAGGGGGCCCGCGGTGCCCGGATGCCGCAGCAGGTCCAGCAGCAGCTGGGCCGAACGGGGGTCGTGCAGCGCGTCGTAGACGGTCAGGCCGGCCAGGGGCCCGTCCTGCACCCGCCCGATCAGCGCCCGTCCCAGCCGCGGCGAGGGGTGCTCGCGCACGCCTAGCAGCAGCTGATAGCAGTCGCCGGCCGCAGGAGCCCCGCCGGGCGAGGGCACGCCCGTGTGGCCGGCGTGACCGGCGTGGACCAGCAGATGCAGACAGCCCGGGAAGAGCTCGGTCATCGACAGCAGGCCGAGCTCGGTGACCGGCCGGTCCTTGCCCGCGAACCAGCGCTGCCGGGGCAGCCAGTCGCGCAGCAGCCCGCCGAGCGACTCCATGGGCTCGGCCAGGCGCGCGAGGTCCGGGCGCAGGGATGCGGTCTTCGGCATGGTCACGCCTCCTTGTCTCGGCGCAGGCTCACAGTCGCCGGCCGATGCGGGATGCGACTCGAGTGAGCCGGAACCAGTAGAAGCCGTGGCCCCCGAGGGTCAGCAGGTACGGCAGCTCGCCGATGGCGGGGAAGCGGACCCCGCCGAACAGCTCCACCGGGTGCCGCCCCGCGAACTCGCGCAGGTCCAGCTCGGTGGGCTGCGCGAACCGCGCGAAGTTGTTCACGCACAGCACCAGGTCGTCCCCTCCGTCCCCGGAAACGGGGGCCTCGCGCAGGAACGCCAGCACCGCCGGGTTGGAGGAGGGCAGTTCGGTGTACGAGCCGAGTCCGAAGGCCGGGTTCTGCTTGCGGATCTCGATCATGCGGCGGGTCCAGTGCAGCAGCGAGGACGGCGAGGCCATCGACGCCTCGACGTTGGTGACCTGGTGGCCGTAGACCGGGTCCATGATCGCCGGGAGGTAGAGGCGGCCCGGGTCACAAGTGGAGAAGCCGGCGTTGCGGTCCGGCGTCCACTGCATGGGGGTCCGGACGGCGTCGCGGTCGCCGAGCCAGATGTTGTCGCCCATGCCGATCTCGTCGCCGTAGTACAGGATCGGCGAACCCGGCAGCGACAGCAGCAGGGCCGTGAACAGCTCGATGGTGTGCCGGTCGTTGTCCAGCAGCGGGGCCAGTCGCCTGCGGATGCCGATGTTGGCGCGCATGCGGGGGTCCTTGGCGTACTCGGCCCACATGTAGTCGCGCTCTTCGTCCGTGACCATCTCGAGCGTGAGCTCGTCGTGGTTGCGCAGGAACATCCCCCACTGGCAGCCCGAGGGGATGGCCGGGGTCTTGGCCAGGATTTCCGAGACGGGGTAGCGGGACTCGCGGCGCACCGCCATGAAGATGCGTGGCATGACCGGGAAGTGGAACGCCATGTGGCACTCGTCGCCGCCGCTCGCGTAGTCGCCGAAGTAGTCGACGACGTCCTCGGGCCACTGGTTGGCCTCGGCCAGCAGCACGGTGTCCGGGTACAGGGCGTCGATCTCGCGGCGGACGCGCTTGAGGAACGCGTGCGAGGCGGGCAGGTTCTCGCAGTTGGTGTCCTCGGCCGCGTAGAGATAGGGCACCGCGTCCAGCCGGAATCCGTCGATGCCCAGGTCCAGCCAGAACTTCAGCGCGGCCAGGATCTCCTCCTGGACGCGCGGGTTCTCGTAGTTGAGGTCCGGCTGGTGGGAGAAGAACCGGTGGAAGAAGTACTGGCCGCGCACCGGGTCGAAGGTCCAGTTCGAGGTCTCGGTGTCGACGAAGATGATCCGCGCGTCCGGGTAGCCCTTGTCGTCGTCGGCCCACATGTAGTAGTCGCCATAGGGCCCGTCGGGGTCCTTGCGCGACTCCTGGAACCAGGGGTGCTGGTCGCTGGTGTGGTTCATGACGAAGTCGATGATCACGCGCATGCCGCGCTGGTGGGCGGCGTCGACGAACTCCACGAAGTCCGCGAGGTCGCCGAACTCCGGCAGCACGGCCGTGTAGTCGGAGACGTCGTAGCCGCCGTCGCGCAGGGGGGACTTGAAGAACGGCGGCAGCCACAGGCAGTCCACGCCGAGCCACTGGAGGTAGTCCAGCTTCGCGGTCAGGCCCTTGAGGTCGCCGACGCCGTCGCCGTTGCTGTCCTGGAAGGAGCGGACGAGCACCTCGTAGAAGACGGCGCGCTTGAACCACTCCGGGTCACGGTCCCTCGCGGGGGTGTCCTCGAAGGTGTCCGGCACGGGCTCGTTCACGGTCATGACGTTCCTGCCCCTGGGGTCGCGTGCGCGGCGGGCGGGGACTGGACGTGAAAGACGTGCGCGGGAGCCCGCCCCGGCTCGAGGCGCACGTAGTTGTTCCTGCCCCAGTGGTAGGTCTCGCCGGTGAGCTCGTCGCGCACCGGCACCGACTCGTGCCGGTCCAGGCCGAGGTGCGGCATGTCGAGCGAGACCGTGCCCTCCTGGGCGTGATGCGGGTCGAGGTTGGCCACCACCAGCACGACATCGGATCCGCTGCGCTTGCTGTACGCGATGAGCGCGTCGTTGTCGGTGTGGTGGAAGCGGAGGTTTCTGAGCTGGTGCAGTGCCCGGTGTTCCCGCCGGACGGTGTTGAGGCGGGTGAGCAGCGGGGCGATGGTGCGGCCCTCGCGTTCGGCGGCGGCCCAGTCGCGGCGCGTGAGCTGGTACTT
>NZ_JACHCX010000017.1:0-182900 GCF_014207295.1 Streptomyces sp. AK010 | reverse complement strand
GCCCGGTTACATTCCGAACCCGGAAGCTAAGCCTTACAGCGCCGATGGTACTGCAGGGGGGACCCTGTGGGAGAGTAGGACGCCGCCGAACAATCATTGAAAGGGTTGGACCCGAAACTTCGGTTTCGGGTCCAACCCTTTTTTGTTGTGCGTCACTTGAAGTTCACGTTGCGCAACGAGCATCCACGGCATGGGTACTGCTGCAATGCTCAGGGCCGCCGGTGTCGGACTCGGTGACGAGGTCGTCGTGCCGGCCTTCGGGAACGTCGAGGTCGCCGAGGCCGTGGCCATGGCCGGGGCTCTGCCGGTGTTCGCCGACATAGACCCGTCCACCTACTGCCTCGACCCGGCTGCCGTGGAAGCGGCGGTCACCGCGCGGACCGCGGCCGTGGTGGTCGTACACCGCTTCGGCCGGCTCGCCGATATCGCGCGGCTGCACGCCGTGGGTCAGCGGCACGGACTGCTGGTGCTGGAGCAGGGGGAGTCCGAGGCGCCGTACGACGAGATAGCCCAGCGCCGGGAGCGCGCGGCCTATCTCGATATGAAGTTGAGGGGTGTGCGGACGCCGGACGACGGTGACGGGCACACCTATCAGCAGTACGTCGTGCGGGTTCCGGGTAATGGGCGACCCGATCGGGATGCCTTCGCGCGGGCCGTGCGTGCCAAGGGAGTCGGGTGCCGGGTGCCGGTGAAGACGCCCGTGCACCGACTGCCCGAATTCCGGCATTGTGTTTCGCTTCCGGAGACCGAGCGGGCCGCGGACGAGACGCTCGCGCTGCCCGTGGACGCGTCATTGACCAAGCGGGACATGCAGCGGATCGTGTCCGCCTGCAATGCCCTCGGAGGGCTTCTCCAGCCCGCCTTCTGACGTGGTTGGGAGCACGGGTCTGTTCGGGGTATGATCTATTCCGTTGCCGCGAGGGAGACCTCGCAAAGCAACAGGCCCCTATAGCTCAGTCGGTAGAGCGTCTCCATGGTAAGGAGAAGGTCAGCGGTTCGATTCCGCTTGGGGGCTCAAACCGAAAAGGCCCCACCCTCACGGGTGGGGCCTTTCGCGTTCTCCTAGTCCTTGTGGAGACCCGGGACGCGCATGGCCAGGATCGCCATGTCATCCGAAGGAGCGTCCGACGCGAAGCGTTCCACCGCGCGCATGATGCGGGCCGCGACCGCTCCTGCCGTGAGGCCCGTGCAGGTCGTGAGGACGTCGGCGAGGCCGTCGTCGCCGAGCATGCGGGCGCCCTCCCGGCGTTCGGTGACGCCGTCCGTGACGCACAGCAGGACATCGCCCGGGTCGAGGGTGACGGTCTGCTCGTAGAGCTCCAGGTCCTCGATGACGCCGAGGAGGGGCTGGGGCTCCGCGGCCGGTTCGACCGAGCCGTCCTGGCGCAGGCGCAGCGGGAGCGGATGGCCGGCGCAGACCACCTTCAGTTCGGCGCTGCCGTCCTCCTGGGGGCGCAGTTCGCCGTAGAGGAGGGTGAGGAAGCGGCTGCGGGCTCCCTCGTCGAGGATCGCGGAGTTCAGGCGCTCCAGGACGGCCGGGCCGCTGAGGCCCTCGCGGGCCAGGAGGCGCAGGGCGTGGCGGGCCAGGCCGGTGACCGCTGCCGCGTTCGGGCCCGTGCCGCAGACGTCGCCGATGGCGAAGCCGTACGCGCCGTCGCGGATCGGGAAGACGTCGTAGAAGTCGCCGCCGACCTCGTTGCCCTCGCCGGCCGCGCGGTAGATGACGTCGACCTCCACGCCGCCGATCTCGGGGAGCCCCGGAGGCAGGAGGCTGCGCTGGAGGGACTGGCTGATCGCCGTGCGCTCCGAGTAGAGGCGGGCGTTGTCCAGGGCCAGGGCCGCTCGGCGGGAGAGGTCCTCGGCGAGTTCCAGGATCTCCTGGCGGAAGTGCTCGTCGGTGGGCTTGCCGAGGGTGAGCATGCCGATGACGCGGTTGCGGGCGACCAGGGGGAGGACGACCGTCTCGCCCCCGACGGCGGAGGCGGTGGCGAGGGTGGGGCCGATGCCCGGGGTGATCTGGCGGGTCGGGCTGCCGCTGAGGCCGAGGCTGCGCATGGAGCTGCGCAGGGCCGCCTGGTGGGCCACCTCGCCGGGGGCCGTCCACACGCGGGCGCCGGGGGTGGGGACCGGGTCGGGCGGGGGGACCTTCGACAGCAGGGACTTGATGCCGTCGATGAGTTCCTCGTCCTCGTGCAGGACGTACGAGAGGTAGGGCTCGGAGGCCTGGTCGGCGATCGTGTAGACGGCGCACCAGGTGGCGAGGGTCGGGACCGTCATCTGGGCCATCAGGGCCAGGGTCTGGTCGCGGTCCAGGGTGCCGGCCAGCAGGTCGGAGGCTTCGACGAGGAAGCTGAGGGAGCCGCGGCGCAGGCGTTCCAGTTCGCCCAGGCGGGCCGATTCGACGGCGAGGGCGATGCGGTCGGCGGCGAACTGCAGGCGCAGGGCCTCTTCGTTGGAGTATCTGGCGGGGGCTTCGGCGGCGACGCCGAGGGAGCCGGTGAGGCGGCCTTCGACCTTCAGGGGGACCGTGACGACCGAGCGCATGCCCGTGCCGTTCAGGAGCGGGACCGCGCCGGGGACCGCGGTGAGGTCGTCGTGGACGGCGGGCATGCGGGCCGATCCGTAGCGGCCGGGGCCGGCCTCGACGGGCACGCGGGCGAAACGCTGGCGGGCGGAGGGGAGGCCGGTGGAGGCGCGGACCTCCAGTTCCGTCTCGTCGTCGGTGGCCAGCAGGAGGAACGCGGAGTCGCCGTCGAGCATGTCGCGGGCGCGTTCGACGGTGCGCTGCAGGAGGCCGTCCAGGTCGTCCGGGGCGGGGGAGCCGATGAAGACCTCGAAGGGGTCGGTGCTCTGGCCCTCGGAGCCGGTCGAGGTGTCGGAGGCGGGCACGCGCAGGGGTGTCTGCAGAACAGCCCGTTCGTGGTCCCGTACGAGGAGGCAGACGGTTGACGGTTCGCCGCCGGTGTCGCGGACACGCAGGTGGGAGGCGTAGACGGGGGTGACTCTGCCGGTGACGGTGCGGATGCCGTAGCTGCCCTCCCAGCGGGAGAGGCGCAGGGCCTCGGCGATGCCGGTGCTGGTGCCAGGGGTGTGCGGCCAGGCTGCGAGGTCGGTGAGGGGCTTGCCGTTGACCTGTTCGGCCGGGTAGCCGAAGAGCTCCTCGGCGTCCTCGTTCCAGGCGGTGATGTGGCCGGTGCGGTCGATCTGGATGACGGCCACGCGGACCCGGCCGTCGGCGAGGGGGAGGAGCTCGGCGGGGAGGGCCGGTCCGGCCGCGCGGGTGCCCACCGCGCGTGCGGGCAGGTCCAGCTGGAACCAGACGGTCTTGTGGGCGGGGGTGTACTCGACGCCCCAGCGGCCGGCGAGGGCCGCGCACAGCTGGAGGCCCCGGCCGCCCTCGCGGTCGGGGCTGCCCATGTTGATGGCGGGGCCCTGGAGGGGGATCTCGCGTTCGGGGTAGCGGTCGGCCACCTCGATGCGCGCTCCTTCGTCGCTGCGCAGGCACAGCACGTCGGCGGAGGTGCCGGCGTGGACGACGGCGTTGGTCACGAGTTCGCTGGTCAGAACGACGGCGTCGTCGACGATGTCGGCGAAGCCCCAGCCCTGGAGAGTGTCGCGTACGAAGGAGCGGGCGCTCGCGACCGATCGGCCGACGGGCTCGAAACTGGCGGCCGCGCGCGCGGTGATCACAGAACTCCTCGACCGGTTCTCGACGTGCTGGGCTGCGTGGCCGACCGGCTCGCGCCGCTGTTGCGGCAGGGCGCCCGTCGGCCGGGGGTCCGGGGGCTGTCCCCCCGGGATCAGTCCGGTGGTCATGTGTGCGGCCGCCCCTCCGATGCCCGCTCGTCTTCGTGCCACCGCCCAGGCCGGACGGACCGGCGTGGCTGGACAGCCGGATGCAAGGTTACTTACCTTCGCGGTCCAAGCGGATGCCGGTCTGCAGTGTTTCCGTCCGGAGGGTGTGCGGACGATGTGCGAAGCTGCCGAACTGTTATGGCCTGGTTCGGCCAGGGTGAAACACTGGGCAAGCTTCCTGTGAAGGTCCGGGCAGGCTGTGTGCCCGACGCCGACCTTGGGCAGCAGCCCCCTGGAGACGGCCTGGTATGCAGGGCAGAGAATACGCAGTAGTAACTGGTACGCCGAGCGTGGTACCGGAGCACAGCAGTGACGGTCGACCCCTGCGGGAGGGACACAGTGGAGTCTGGCGCAGCGACGCGTGGCAAGAGGGCGCGCGCGAAAGGCGGACAGTCCCCGAGCAACCAGGGCAAGGTGCGTAGTGGCACGACCGAGGTGGACACGGCGGCCCTGAACCGGCTGATGGCGGCCCTGGTGTCGATGCGGGACGGGAACTTCCGCAAGCGGCTGACGGTGTCCGGTGACGGCGTGATGGCCGAGATCGCGGCGGTCTTCAACGAGGTGGCCGACCGCAATCTGCATCTCACGGGTGAGCTGTCGCGGGTGCGGCGGATGGTGGGCCGCGAGGGCAAGCTCACCGAGCGGCTGGAGACGGGTGCCTGTGAGGGCTCCTGGGCGACGGCGATCGACAACTCGAACGCCCTGGTGGACGACCTGGTGCGGCCGGTCTCCGAGGTCGGCCGGGTGCTGTCCGCCGTGGCGGAGGGCGATCTGTCACCGCGTATGGAGCTGCGGACGCACGCGGCGGACGGGAACAGTCAGCCGCTGCGGGGCGAGTTCCTGAAGGTCGGGCGGACCGTCAACAACCTGGTCGACCAGCTGTCGACGTTCACCGACGAGGTCACGCGTGTGGCCAGTGAGGTGGGCACCGAGGGCAAGCTGGGCGGGCAGGCCCGGGTACGGGGCATGTCGGGTTCGTGGCGGGACCTGACGGACTCCGTCAACACGATGGCGAACCGGCTGACCGCCCAGGTGAGGGACATCGCGCTGGTGACGACGGCGGTCGCCAAGGGTGATCTGTCGCGGAAGGTCACGGTCCAGGTGGCCGGCGAGATGCTGGAGCTGAAGAACACCGTCAACACGATGGTGGACCAGCTCTCGGCGTTCTCCTCCGAGGTGACCCGGGTGGCCCGTGAGGTGGGCACCGAGGGTGCGCTGGGCGGTCAGGCGCAGGTGCCGGGCGTCGCCGGTGTGTGGAAGGAACTCACCGATTCGGTGAACACCATGGCCGGGAACCTCACGGCCCAGGTGCGCGGAATCGCGGAGGTGACGACCGCGGTCGCCAACGGTGACCTGTCACGCAAGGTGACCGTGCCGGCGCGCGGAGAGGTCGCGCAGCTCGCCGACACGATCAACCAGATGACCGAGACGCTGCGGATCTTCGCGGACGAGGTCACGCGCGTGGCCAACGAGGTCGGCGCCGAGGGGCAGCTCGGCGGTCAGGCGAACGTGCCGGGCGCCGCGGGGACGTGGAAAGATCTCACCGATTCGGTGAACACGGTCTTCCGGAATCTGACCACTCAGGTGCGGGACATCGCCGCGGTGACGACGGCGGTGGCCAATGGTGATCTCTCGCAGAAGGTCACGGTCGACGTGGCCGGCGAGATGCTGGAGCTGAAGAACACCGTCAACACGATGGTGGACCAGCTGTCCGCCTTCGGTGCCGAAGTGACGCGTGTGGCGCGGGAGATCGGTGTCGAGGGTGAGCTGGGCGGCCAGGCGCAGGTGCCCGGCGCGGCCGGCACGTGGAAGGACCTGACGGACTCCGTCAACACGGCGTTCCGGAACCTCACCGGTCAGGTGAGGAACATCGCCCAGGTGACGACGGCGGTGGCCAACGGCGACCTCTCGCAGAAGGTCACCGTCGACGTCTCCGGCGAGATGCTCAAGCTGAAGAACACCGTGAACACGATGGTGGACCAGCTGTCGAGCTTCGCCGATCAGGTGACGCGGATGGCCCGGGACGTGGGCACGGAGGGCCGTCTGGGCGGGCAGGCCCGGGTGGACGGTGTCTCGGGCACCTGGAAGGAGCTCACCGACTCCGTCAACTCGATGGCCGGGAACCTCACTTCCCAGGTACGCAACATCGCGCAGGTGACGACGGCGGTGGCCCGGGGTGACCTGTCGCAGAAGATCGACGTCGACGCGCGCGGCGAGATCCTGGAGCTGAAGAACACCATCAACACGATGGTCGACCAGCTCTCGGCCTTCGCCGACCAGGTGACCCGGGTCGCGCGCGAGGTGGGTACGGACGGCCGGCTGGGCGGTCAGGCGCAGGTACCGGGTGTGGCCGGTGTGTGGCGTGACCTGACGGACTCCGTGAACGGCATGGCGTCCAACCTGACCGGTCAGGTGCGCAACATCGCCCAGGTGGCGACTGCGGTGGCCCGGGGTGACCTGTCGCAGAAGATCACCGTGGACGCGCGCGGGGAGATCCTGGAGCTGAAGAACACCCTGAACACGATGGTGGACCAGCTGTCGTCGTTCGCCGAAGAGGTCACGCGGGTGGCCCGTGAGGTGGGTACGGAAGGCATCCTGGGCGGTCAGGCCGAGGTGCAGGGCGTCTCCGGCACCTGGAAGGACCTCACGCAGTCGGTGAACGGCATGGCGAACAACCTGACCATTCAGGTGCGCAACATCGCCGAGGTCACGACCGCGGTGGCCCGGGGAGATCTTTCGAAGAAGATCACCGTCGACGCCAAGGGCGAGATCCTCGAGCTGGTCACGACGGTCAACACGATGGTGGACCAGCTGTCCTCCTTCGCCGAGCAGGTGACCCGGGTGGCCCGTGAGGTGGGTACCGAGGGCATCCTGGGCGGCCAGGCGCACGTGCCGGGTGTCACGGGCATCTGGAAGGACCTGAGCGACAACGTCAACCTGATGGCGAAGAACCTCACCACTCAGGTGCGGAACATCTCCCAGGTCTCGGCGGCGGTCGCCAACGGTGACCTGACGAGGCAGGTCACCATCGAGGCGCGCGGTGAGGTCGCGCAGCTCGCCGACACCATCAACACCATGGTGAAGACGCTGAGTTCGTTCGCCGAGCAGGTCACCAAGGTGGCCCGTGAGGTGGGCACGGACGGCATCCTCGGCGGTCAGGCGCACGTGCCGGGTGTGGCCGGCACGTGGAAGGACCTCACCGAGTCCGTGAACCAGATGGCGTCCAACCTGACCGGTCAGGTGCGCAACATCGCCATGGTGACCACGGCCATCGCCAAGGGTGACCTGACGAAGAAGATCGACATCGATGCGCGCGGCGAGATCCTGGAGCTGAAGACGACCATCAACACGATGGTCGACCAGCTGTCGTCCTTCGCGGAGGAGGTCACCCGGGTCGCCCGCGAGGTGGGCACGGAGGGGCAACTCGGCGGCCAGGCACGCGTGCGTGACGTGGACGGCACCTGGCGGGACCTGACCGAGTCGGTGAACGAGATGGCCGGGAACCTGACCCGGCAGGTGCGTGCCATCGCGCGCGTGGCGACCGCGGTGACCCGTGGCGATCTGAACCTGAAGATCGACGTGGACGCGTCCGGGGAGATCCAGGAACTCCAGGACTACATCAACAAGATGATCGCCAACCTGCGCGACACCACCATCGCCAACAAGGAGCAGGACTGGCTCAAGGGCAACCTGGCCCGGATCTCGGCGCTGATGCAGGGCCGCCGCGACCTGGAGGACGTGGCCTCGCTGATCATGAGCGAGCTGACGCCGGTGGTCTCCGCCCAGCACGGGGCGTTCTTCGTGGCGATGCCGCTCGTCGACGGCGAGGACGTGAGTGCCACCGACGAGGACCAGTACGAGCTGCGGATGCTCGGCAGCTACGGCTACTCGATGGGCTCCATGCCGACGTCGTTCCAGCCCGGTGAGGCGCTGGTCGGGACGGCTGCCGAGGAGAAGCGCACGATCCTGGTGGAGAACGCGCCCAGCGGCTATCTGAGGATCTCCTCGGGGCTCGGTGAGGCGCCGCCCGCGCAGGTGATCGTGCTGCCGGTGCTGTTCGAGGGCAGTGTGCTCGGCGTCATCGAGCTGGCGTCCTTCACGCCGTTCACGCAGATCCAGAAGGACTTCCTCAACCAGATCGCCGAGATGATCGCGACGAGCGTCAACACCATCTCCGTCAACACCAAGACCGAGCTGCTGCTGGCGCAGTCGCAGGAGCTGACCGAGCAACTGCGTGAGCGGTCGGCCGAGTTGGAGCAGCGGCAGAAGGCCCTCCAGGCGTCCAACGCCGAACTGGAGGAGAAGGCCGAGCTGCTGGCCCAGCAGAACCGCGACATCGAGGTGAAGAACACCGAGATCGAGGAGGCGCGGCAGGTCCTGGAGGAGCGCGCCGAGCAGCTCGCGGTGTCGATGCGCTACAAGAGCGAGTTCCTCGCGAACATGTCGCACGAGCTGCGTACGCCGCTCAACTCGCTGCTGATCCTGGCCAAGCTGCTCGCCGACAACGCCGAGGGGAACCTCTCCCCGAAGCAGGTCGAGTTCGCCGAGACGATCCACGGGGCCGGATCGGACCTGCTCCAGCTCATCAACGACATCCTCGACCTGTCGAAGGTCGAGGCGGGCAAGATGGACGTCTCCCCGACGCGGATCGCGCTCGTCCAGCTCGTGGACTACGTGGAGGCCACCTTCCGGCCGCTGACCGCGGAGAAGGGCCTGGACCTGTCGGTGCGGGTCTCGCCGGAGCTGCCCGCGACGCTGCACACCGACGAGCAGCGGCTGCTGCAGGTGCTGCGCAACCTGCTGTCGAACGCGGTGAAGTTCACCGACTCGGGGTCGGTGGAGCTGGTCATCAGGCCGGCGCGGGACGACGTGCCGCAGAAGATCCGGGAGCAGTTGCTGGAGACCGGGTCGCTGACCGATCCGGACGCCGAGCTGATCGCGTTCTCCGTGACCGACACGGGGATCGGCATCGCCGCCAGCAAGATGCGGGTGATCTTCGAGGCGTTCAAGCAGGCCGACGGCACCACCAGCCGCAAGTACGGCGGTACGGGCCTCGGGCTGTCCATCTCGCGGGAGATCGCGCAGCTCCTCGGCGGTGAGATCTTCGCGCAGAGCGAGCCCAGCCGTGGCTCGACGTTCACGCTGTACCTGCCGCTGCACCCGAGCGAACTGCCGCCGCAGGGCTACCAGCAGCAGCTGCCCAGCCTGGAGGCCGGCGACCTGGTCGCGTCGGCGTCCGGCCCGTCCGCGCTGCCGGACGCGGAGGTCGAGACGCCGGCCGAGGTGACGTCGTACCGCGAGACGCAGAACGGGCCTGCCGCCCTGTTCCGGCGGCGCCGCAGGATGCCCGAGCTGCCGCCGCGCCCCGCGCAGCTGGAGCAGTGGGCCCCGGCCGAGCAGCAGCCGGCGCCGCGGCCGACCCGCGGCATCCGGTTCGGCGGCCAGAAGGTCCTGATCGTGGACGACGACATCCGCAACGTCTTCGCCCTGACCAGCGTCCTGGAGCAGCACGGCCTGTCCGTGCTGTACGCCGAGAACGGCCGTGAGGGGATCGAGGTCCTGGAGCAGCACGACGACGTGGCGGTCGTGCTGATGGACATCATGATGCCCGAGATGGACGGGTACGCGACGACCTCGGCGATCCGCAGGATGCCGCAGTTCGCCGGGCTGCCGATCATCGCGCTGACCGCGAAGGCGATGAAGGGCGACCGCGAGAAGGCGATCGAATCGGGCGCTTCCGACTACGTGACCAAGCCGGTCGACCCCGATCACCTGCTGGCGGTGATGGATCAGTGGATGCGGGGGGAATGAGGGGAACACTGGTCAGTTGCGCGACCATGTCGGGAAGGTTCGGTGTTCACGCGGAGTTGCCGACTCGGTGTGCGCATAGTCGTGTAGAAGTACAGGATCTGGGGAACCTTCTGGTCTCCTGCTGCGTTTCTGCTACGTGCACAGTGACATCACGGTGACAGGGTGTGGCGACGGGCGGGGTGCGGCTACGATGACCGGCACAAGGACGGGCGACGCAAGGGAGTCGTCCCCTGGGGCGGCACCCACCGGTGCTTCCACAGGTCTTGCGGACAGGGGAGGCCCCACGCCGGGGCGAGGAGGGCGGGCCATGGTGCAGAAGGCCAAGATCCTCCTGGTCGATGACCGGCCGGAGAATCTGCTGGCGCTGGAGGCGATCCTCTCTGCGCTCGATCAGACGCTGGTGCGGGCATCGTCCGGGGAGGAAGCGCTCAAAGCGCTGCTCACGGACGACTTCGCGGTCATCCTGCTGGACGTCCAGATGCCGGGCATGGACGGCTTCGAGACGGCCGCGCACATCAAGCGCCGCGAGCGGACCCGGGACATCCCGATCATCTTCCTCACGGCGATCAACCATGGCCCGCACCACACCTTCCGGGGTTACGCGGCGGGCGCGGTGGACTACATCTCCAAGCCGTTCGACCCGTGGGTGCTGCGCGCGAAGGTCTCCGTCTTCGTCGAGCTGTACATGAAGAACTGCCAGCTCCGGGAGCAGGCGTCGCTGCTGCGGCTCCAGTTGGAGGGCAACGGCAAGGACGCGGGCGGCGAGGCCAAGGAGCCGGCCGGGCTGCTCGCGGAGCTCTCCGCGCGGCTCGCGGCCGTCGAGGAGCAGGCCGAAGCGCTGACCAAGCAGCTCAACGACGAGTCGACGGACGCCGCCGCGGTGGCCACGGCGGCTCATCTGGAGCGCAAGCTCACGGGGTTGCGGCGGGCGCTGGACGCGCTGGAGCCGGGCACCGGGAGCGCGTCCTCGGTGTCCTCGCAGAACTGACCCACGCACAGGCGGGATTGCCCGTCCGTGAGCGCGCGTCAGTTTCGTGCCTCTCCCGAAGCGACACGAACGGGTGAAGCCGTGGACACGCGTGTCCCCTGTCGTCTCCACCGGTAACCTCACACCCATGGCCTCACGTCCCTCCGCAGCCAAGAAGCCGCCGCCCCCGAAGAAGGCGGCCGCGAAGGCTCCGGCGAAGAAGGCCGCCGCCAAGAAGGCTCCCGCGAAGAAGGCGCCCGCCAGGAAGGCCGCGGCCAAGAAGGTCGCGCCCAGGCCGGCACCCAGCCCCACCGGTGGCATCTACCGGCTGGTGCGCGCGGTGTGGCTCGGCGTGGCGCACGCGGTCGGCGCCGTGTTCCGCGGCATAGGGCAGGGCGCCAAGAACCTCGACCCGGCCCACCGCAAGGACGGTGTCGCCCTGCTTCTGCTCGGCATCGGACTGATCGTCGCCGCGGGCACCTGGGCCGACCTCAAGGGCCCCGTGGGCGACCTCGTCGAGATCCTGGTGACCGGCGCCTTCGGCCGGCTCGACCTGCTCGTGCCGATACTGCTCGCCGTCATCGCCGTGCGGTTCATCCGCCACCCGGAGAAGCCCGAGGCCAACGGACGCATCGTCATCGGCCTGTCCGCGCTCGTCATCGGCGTGCTCGGCCAGGTCCACATCGCGTGCGGCTCACCCGCGCGTGGCGACGGCATGCAGGCCATAAGGGACGCCGGCGGCCTCATCGGCTGGGGCATGGCGACGCCGCTGTCGTACGCCCTGGGCGACGTGCTCGCCGTGCCGCTGCTGGTGCTGCTGACGGTGTTCGGGCTGCTCGTCGTCACGGCCACGCCGGTCAACGCCATCCCGCAGCGGCTGCGGCTGCTCGGGGTGCGTCTGGGGATCCTTCGCGACCCGTCCGAGGACGAGTTCGGTTTCGCCGAGGACGACGAGCGCTATGAGGAGCAGTGGCGCGAGTCGCTGCCCGCGCGCCCGCGCGGCAGGCGTGCGCCGGCGCCCGAGGCGTACGACCCGGACAGTGCCGAGGAGGAGGCGCTCACCCGGCGCCGTGGCCGCCCTCGCCGCTCGGCGGTGCAGCAGCCCGACATGGACCGGCGCAGGGACGCCGTGGACATCGCGGCAGCGGCAGCGGCGGCCCTCGACGGTGCCGTGCTGCACGGCATGCCGCCCTCCCCGATCGTCGCCGACCTCACCCAGGGCGTGCGAGTGGGGGACCAGGAGGCGACCACACCGACGCCCGTCCCGTCCGCCCGGCCGCAGCAGGAGAAGCTCAAGCAGGACAAGCGCAAGCAGGACAGGCCCGAGCAGGACGCGCCCGAACCGCCGAAGCCGAAGCCCGGTGTCCGCGACCTCACCAAGTCCCCGCCCGCCGAGCCCCGCGACCTGCCCCCGCGCGCGGAGCAGCTCCAGCTGTCCGGCGACATCACGTACTCCCTTCCGTCGCTCGACCTGCTGGAGCGCGGCGGCCCGGGCAAGTCCCGCAGCGCCGCCAACGACCTCATCGTCGAGTCGCTCACGACGGTCTTCACCGAGTTCAAGGTGGACGCCGGCGTCACCGGCTTCACCCGCGGGCCGACGGTCACGCGCTACGAGGTCGAGCTCGGCCCCGCCGTGAAGGTCGAGCGGATCACCGCGCTGACCAAGAACATCGCCTACGCCGTCGCCAGCCCGGACGTGCGGATCATCAGCCCGATCCCCGGCAAGTCCGCGGTCGGCATCGAGATCCCCAACACCGACCGGGAGATGGTCAACCTCGGCGACGTCCTGCGCCTCGCGGAGTCCGCCGAGGACGACGACCCGATGCTGGTCGCCTTCGGCAAGGACGTCGAGGGCGGCTACGTCATGCACTCGCTGGCGAAGATGCCGCACATGCTGGTCGCCGGCGCCACCGGCTCCGGCAAGTCGTCCTGCATCAACTGTCTGATCACCTCGGTCATGATGCGGGCGACCCCCGAGGACGTGCGGATGATCCTGGTCGACCCCAAGCGGGTCGAGCTGACCGCGTACGAGGGCATCCCGCACCTGATCACACCGATCATCACCAACCCCAAGCGGGCCGCCGAGGCACTCCAGTGGGTCGTCCGCGAGATGGACCTGCGCTACGACGACCTGGCGGCCTACGGCTACCGGCACATCGACGACTTCAACCGGGCCGTGCGCGAGGGCAAGGCCAAGCCGCCCGAGGGCAGCGAGCGCGAGCTCCAGCCGTACCCCTACCTGCTGGTCATCGTCGACGAGCTCGCCGATCTGATGATGGTCGCGCCGCGGGACGTCGAGGACGCGATCGTGCGCATCACGCAGCTCGCGCGCGCGGCCGGCATCCACCTGGTGCTCGCCACGCAGCGGCCGTCGGTGGACGTCGTCACCGGTCTGATCAAGGCGAACGTCCCGTCGCGGCTGGCGTTCGCCACGTCCTCGCTGGCCGACTCGCGGGTCATCCTCGACCAGCCGGGTGCCGAGAAGCTCATCGGCAAGGGCGACGGGCTGTTCCTGCCCATGGGGGCCAACAAGCCCACCCGTATGCAGGGCGCCTTCGTCACCGAGGAGGAGATCGCGGGCGTCGTCCGGCACTGCAAGGACCAGATGACGCCGGTCTTCCGGGACGACGTCGTCGTGGGCACCAAGCAGAAGAAGGAGATCGACGAGGACATCGGCGACGACCTCGACCTGCTGTGCCAGGCGGCCGAGCTGGTCGTCTCCACGCAGTTCGGGTCGACGTCCATGCTCCAGCGCAAGCTGCGCGTCGGCTTCGCCAAGGCCGGCCGGCTGATGGACCTGATGGAGTCCCGGAACATCGTCGGACCGAGCGAGGGTTCGAAGGCTCGTGACGTTCTTGTGAAGCCTGATGAGCTGGATGGCGTGCTCGCCCTGATCCGGGGGGAGTCTGAAGGGTAGGGAAGCGGGACACGGTGATCGTCTCGCGGCGCGCTACGGCAAACGGGTGTCCGGATCGTGACTTACCCGTAAGGGATCATCGAGCAACCGTTTCCCTTCGGCGTACGTCAAGTTGAGGGAAGCGACAACCAGCGACCCCACCATCGGAATGTCGGGCCATTCCGATGGCGTACAAAGTGACACCGCCCGGTTGCCCCACCCTTTTGGTACCCCCCTAGACTGAACTTCCAGCACAGGCGGCTACACGCTCGAAAGGCGCCCCCGTGTCCATCGGCAACTCCCCTGAAGACGAGCGTCCGTTCGAAAACGAGCACGTCGAAGCAGACCGCGAGGAAGCCCGCCCCTCCATCGGCCGTGCCCTGCAGCAGGCTCGTATCGCCGCCGGGCTGACCGTCGACGACGTCAGTAGCGCCACCCGGGTCCGCATGAACATCGTGCACGCCATCGAGGCGGACGACTTCTCCGCCTGCGGCGGGGACGTCTACGCCCGTGGGCACATCCGGGCCCTGGCCAAGGCCGTCCACCTCGACCCCGAGCCGCTGCTCGCCCAGTACGGCGACGAGCACGGCGGACGTCCGGCACCGACCCCGGCAGCTCCCCTCTTCGAGGCGGAACGTATCCGTCCGGAGCGGCGCGGCCCCAACTGGACCGCGGCCATGGTCGCCGCGATCGTCGCCGTGATCGGTTTCGTCGGCTTCACGATGTTCCAGGGCGACGACAGCGGCAACGAGGCGAACGTGGCGGAGGGCTCCACGCCCAGCGACTCCGCCTCCCCGACCACCAAGACCAAGAAGCCCGCCGACCCCGAGCCCGAGCCGTCCGACAGCGCCATCGCGGCCGCGCCGCAGGACAAGGTGACGGTCCGGGTGGCCGCCGCCGACGGCCGCAGCTGGATCGCCGCCAAGGACCACAACGGCCGGATGATCTTCGACGGCGTCCTCAAGCAGGGCGAAACCAAGACCTTCCAGGACAGCTCGAAGGTCCACCTCGTTCTCGGTGACGCCGGCGCGATCGATCTCTTCGTCAACGGCAAGAAGATCGAGGAGAACTTCCAGCCGGGAGCCGTCGAACGCCTGACATACACGAAGGGCGACCCCGAGGCCGGGTGATCAGCCCGAAACATCCAGTTGACACGGGGTTGGCCGGGAAACGGCCAACCCCGTCGACGTGGGGTGTCAGCGGGACGAAGTAGTCTTGAGCCCATGCCTGAACGCCGTACCGTCGCACTCGTCACCCTTGGCTGCGCCCGTAACGAGGTGGACTCGGAGGAGCTCGCAGGCCGTTTGGAGGCGGACGGCTGGCAGCTCGTGGAGGACGCCGAGAACGCGGACGTCGCCGTCGTGAACACCTGCGGCTTCGTCGAAGCCGCCAAGAAGGACTCCGTCGACGCCCTCCTGGAAGCCAACGATCTCAAGGGGCACGGCAGAACCCAGGCCGTCGTGGCGGTGGGCTGCATGGCCGAGCGGTACGGCAAGGAACTCGCCGAAGCCCTCCCCGAGGCCGACGGCGTGCTGGGCTTCGACGACTACTCGGACATCTCGGACCGCCTCCAGACCATCCTCAACGGCGGTATCCACGCCTCGCACACCCCGCGCGACCGGCGCAAGCTGCTGCCGATCAGCCCGGCGGAGCGCCAGGAGTCGGCGGCCGACGTCGCGCTGCCCGGGCACGGCCCGGCCGAGCCCGCCGTCGCGCCGGCGGACCTCCCGGAGGGCCTCGCTCCGGCCTCCGGCCCGCGCGCCCCCCTGCGCCGCCGCCTCGACGGCTCCCCGGTCGCCTCCGTGAAGCTCGCCTCCGGCTGCGACCGCCGCTGCTCCTTCTGCGCCATCCCCTCCTTCCGCGGCTCCTTCATCTCCCGTCGCCCGAGCGACGTGCTGAACGAGACGCGCTGGCTGGCCGAGCAGGGCGTGAAGGAGATCATGCTGGTCTCCGAGAACAACACCTCCTACGGCAAGGACCTCGGCGACATCCGCCTGCTGGAGTCCCTGCTGCCCGAGCTCGCCGAGGTCGACGGCATCGAGCGTGTGCGCGTCAGCTACCTCCAGCCGGCCGAGATGCGGCCCGGCCTCATCGACGTGCTCACCTCGACCCCGAAGATCGCGCCCTACTTCGACCTGTCCTTCCAGCACTCCGCGCCCGGCGTGCTGCGCGCGATGCGCCGCTTCGGTGACACCGACCGGTTCCTTGAGCTGCTCGACACCATCCGCAGCAAGGCGCCCGAGGCCGGTGTGCGCTCCAACTTCATCGTCGGCTTCCCCGGCGAGAGCGAGGCCGACCTCGCCGAGCTGGAGCGGTTCCTGAACGGCGCGCGGCTGGACGCCATCGGCGTCTTCGGCTACTCCGACGAGGAGGGCACCGAGGCGGCGACCTACGACGACAAGCTCGACGAGGACGTCGTCGCCGAGCGGCTGGCCCACATCTCGCGACTGGCCGAGGAACTCGTCTCGCAGCGGGCCGAGGAGCGCGTCGGCCAGAGCGTGCGGGTCCTCGTCGAGTCCGTCGACGATGAGGGCGTGTACGGCCGTGCGGAGCACCAGGCGCCCGAGACGGACGGCCAGGTGCAGCTCACGAGCGGCGCGGGGCTGCGGGTCGGCCGTATGGTCGAGGCGAAGGTGGTCGGCACGGAAGGTGTCGACCTGGTGGCCGAGCCGCTGCAGGGCTCGTTCGCGTCGCCTGCGTGGAGTGAGGAGGCGGGCAGATGACCGGTGTCCCGGCATCCGCGGCGGGAGGCTCCTCCGGCGCGAGGAGGGCGGCGGCGGGTGCGGCCGCTGCCGCGTCCACCGCGGCTCCAGGCAAGGTCGCGGGAACGGCGGCCGCGCGGTCGGCCGACGGCGGAGCGCCCGGAGCGGGGCCCGGCGCCTCGTCCGGCGGGCGGCACGACGGGACTGCCGGGACGGCTGCCGGCGATGAGGCCGTCCCCGGCGAGGACGCCGGACTGGATGCGCAGGACGACGGGAAGACCCCGCGGGGCGCGAAGATCGCTGCCGCCGCCGTCAACCAGGCCAGTGTCTGGAACATCGCCAACCTCCTGACCATGCTCCGGCTGGTCCTCGTACCGGCCTTCGTCGCACTGATGCTCGCCGACGGCGGCTACGACCCGGCCTGGCGGTCCCTGGCCTGGGCGGCGTTCGCCATCGCCATGATCACCGACCTGTTCGACGGTCACCTGGCGCGCACGTACAACCTGGTCACGGACTTCGGGAAGATCGCCGACCCCATCGCCGACAAGGCGATCATGGGGGCGGCGCTGATCTGTCTGTCCGCGCTCGGCGATCTGCCCTGGTGGGTGACCGGCATCATCCTCGGCCGGGAACTCGGCGTCACCCTGCTGCGTTTCCTGGTCATCCGGTACGGCGTCATCCCCGCCAGCCGCGGAGGCAAGCTGAAGACCCTCACCCAGGGCGTGGCCGTCGGCATGTACGTGCTGGCGCTGACGGGGTGGCTGGCCACCCTCAGGTGGTGGGTGATGGCCGCGGCGGTCGTGCTGACCGTGGTGACCGGTCTCGACTATGTGAAACAAGCCATTGTGCTGCGCAGGCAGGGAATCGCCGAGCGCAAGGCCGCGTTGGAGGAGAAGGAAGCGTGAGTTCCACGGCCACCGACGTGGTGCGACTACTCACGGTGAGGGGCGAGACGCTCGCCGTCGCGGAGTCGCTGACCGGTGGCCTCGTTGCGGCGGAGATCACATCCGTCCCCGGGGCGTCCAAGGTCTTCCGGGGTTCCGTGACCGCCTACGCCACCGATCTGAAGCGCGACCTGCTCGGTGTCGACGCCACTCTGCTGGCGGCGCGCGGAGCAGTGGATGCGCAGGTCGCGGCCGAGATGGCCGTGGGCGTGCGCAAGGCGCTCGGCACCGACTGGGGCATCGCGACCACCGGTGTCGCCGGTCCCGATCCGCAGGACGGACAGGCCGTCGGAACAGTCTTCGTCGCCGTGGACGGGCCCGTCGGAGCCGATTCCGGTTCTGCCGGCGGCGGAAAAGTGGAGGCTCTGCGGTTGAACGGCGACCGCGCGGAAATTCGTAGAGAGAGTGTACGGAGCGTACTCGCACTGCTCCTGAAGGAGCTTGCGGGCGAACAGACTGGGAATGAGCGGGCACAGGATACGGAACGGAACGGGGGGTTTTGATGTTTGCAGCCCTGAGTGAACACGACATCGCTCCCCGCACGGCCGCGGCGCAAGGCGGTACGGTGGGGCGTAATGGATGCGGCTACGCGGTCCGAGGAGGGAGCCACCGATGATTCTGCTCCGTCGCCTGCTGGGTGACGTGCTGCGTCGGCAGCGCCAGCGCCAGGGCCGTACTCTGCGCGAAGTCTCCTCGTCCGCCCGAGTCTCACTCGGCTATCTCTCCGAGGTGGAGCGGGGGCAGAAGGAGGCTTCCTCCGAGCTGCTCTCCGCCATCTGCGACGCGCTGGACGTACGGATGTCCGAGCTCATGCGGGAAGTGAGCGACGAGCTCGCCCTCGCCGAGCTGGCCCAGTCCGCTGCGGCCACCCCCAGCGAGCCTGTACCCGCGGCGGTTCGCCCGATGCTGGGCTCCGTCTCGGTGACCGGTGTGCCACCCGAACGGGTGACCATCAAGGCGCCTGCCGAAGCAGTGGACGTCGTCGCCGCGTGAGGCTCTGCGCTCACACGGCATGACAGAGGCCCCGGCCGGGCCTCTCCGGGAGATCCGGAGGGGTGCCGCCCGGGGTTTTCGCTTGCTCGGGGGCGGCCGATGCCGTCCTGTCTCCTCACTTGCTCGTGCGGTGCCTGATTTCTGTCCGTTTGCCGGTGTGGCGTGCGGCGGTCATCGTTGAGGGGATGGCGGGGGGCAGTCCTCGGAGGTGCGGATGTACGTCGTGAAGAGCTCGTTGTCGGACGCGAACCTGAAGACCGTGTCCGAGGCGCTGCAAGGTGCCCTCGTCGATCTGGTGGATCTCGCCCTCGTGGCGAAGCAGATCCACTGGAACGTGGTGGGGCCGCGCTTCCGTTCCGTGCATCTTCAGCTCGACGAGGTCGTCGACACCGCGCGGAAGTACTCCGACACCGTGGCCGAGCGCGCCGCGGCTCTCGGGATCTCCCCTGACGGGCGGGCCGCCACCGTGGCCGTCGGCAGCGGGATCGGAGTGACCCCCGAAGGATGGGTCGACGACACCACCGCCGTGGGCACGCTCGTCGAAGCCCTCGGTGCGGTGATCACACGGATGCGGGAGCGGGTCGAGTCGACCGGTGAGCCGGATCCGGTGAGCCAGGACATCTTCATCGGGATCACGGCGGACCTGGAGAAGCACCACTGGATGTTCCAGGCCGAGAACGGGTGACGGACGGAAGAGGGCGCCGGCCCTTTCCCCGTCCAGGACCCCGGAGCGTGTGACGGGCCGGGGGCGGGTATACCCGCCGCTCGGCGCGCACGGCTGCGCCGCGTGGGCGTCGGCTGGAGGAGGCGGTCATGGCGGGGATAGCGCGCTGGGGGGTGCGGGGGGCCGTGCTCGGGATGGGAGCGCTGTGGTGGTGGGCCGTGCTGCGGATCGTGACCGTACCCGGGGCGGGGGCCCTGGAGGCGGCGGTCGCGGCCGGGGGCTGGGGGTTGAGCGTGCTGCCCGTGCACTGCGTGCCCAAGGGACAGGCGCGGGGAGTCGTGAGGGCGGGGCGGTGGCGGCGGATCTGGGCGGCCGGGGTACGGAGGGGCGGTGTCACCACGGCATCGCCACGCCCCCGTTCGGGCGGATGATCTGGCCCGTGGTGAAGGCCGAGGCGTCGGATGCCAGGTGGAGGACGGCGTGCGCGACGTCCTCGGGCTCGCCGACCCGGCCCAGGGGTGACATGCGGGCCATGACGGACTCCGTGTGCGCCTGGACCTCGCTGTCGTGCCGGTCGGTCATGGGCGTGCGGATCCAGCCCGGGGCCACCGCGTTGACGCGGATGCCGTACCGGCCGACCTCCGTCGCGAGGGTCTTCGTCAGCTGGACCACCGCCGCCTTGGCCGCGCCGTAGCAGAGCAGCCCGGGGCCGCCCGTGTCGACGGCGCCGGAGGCCATGGTGACGATGCTGCCCCGGGTGCGGCGGGCGATCATCAGGCGGGCCGCCTCCTGGCATGCGTACAGGACTCCCTTGAAATTGACGTTCAGCACCCGGTCGAGGTCCTCGTCCCGGGTCTCCAGCACGGGGCTGCTGTGCATGATCCCGGCGACCGCGGCCAGGGCGTCCAGATGCGCGCAGGATCCGAGGGCCTGCCTCAGCCCGGTCCGGTCGGTGACGTCGAGGGTGTGGGTGCGGGCGGTGCCGCCGCCGTCCTTGATCAGGGTCGCCGTCTCGTGCAGGCTCTCGGCGTCACGGTCCGCGCAGTGCACGGTCGCGCCCGCCTCGGCGAGCAGAAGCGCCGAGGCGCGGCCGATGCCGCTCGCGGCGCCGGTGACGAACGCGGTGCGGCCGCTGAGGTCGTACGCCGTGACGGGCATACAAGGACCGTACGAGCGTTTCTGACGGGTCGTCAATTGGTGCGGCCGCGCCGGGTCGGGGCGGGGGCGGGTCCGGGCTGGCAGGTGGGGCACCAGTAGGTCGGGCGTTCGCGGGAGCCGTCGCCCTGGTCGGCGACGCGGATCGAGGTGCGGCAGCGCAGACAGGGACGCGGGGCGCGGCCGTAGACGAAGAGGTCCTGGCCGCGGCGGCCCGTGGTGCTGCGGATGGGGCGGTCGCGGTTGGCCTCCAGCAGCTTCTTGGCGAGCGCCGGCAGCTTCGCCGCCCGGTCGGGGGGCAGGTCGCCGGCCGGGAGCCAGGGGGTGACGCCGAGCAGGAAGCAGATCTCGCTCTTGTAGACATTGCCGACACCGGCGAGGTTGCGCTGGTCGAGCAGGGCCTCGCCGAGTTCGCGGGCGGGGTCCTGGAGGACGTTGGCGAGGGCGCGGTCGGGGTCCCAGTCCGGGCCGAGGAGATCGGGGCCGAGATGGCCGACCGCGCGGTGCTCGTCACTCGTACGCAGGAGTTCCAGGACGGGGAGGCGGTAGCCGACGGCCGTGCGGTCGGGGTTGCCGAGGATCGCGCGGATCTGGTGGCCGGGGCCGCCGCTCCAGCGCTGGCCGTTTCCGTACACCTTCCACGAGCCGTCCATCCGCAGGTGGGAGTGGAGAGTCAGACCGCCCTCGATGCGGGTGAGGAGGTGCTTGCCGCGCGGGGTGACGTCCAGGACCGTGCGTCCCGTGAGATCGGCCGTGGCGAAGCGGGGAACCCTGAGGTCGCTGCGGGTCAGCGCCTTGCCCGCGAGGGCGTCGTGCAACCGCCTCGCGGCCTGCCAGACCGTGTCACCTTCGGGCATGGGTCAAGGGTGGCACGGTCGACGCGTGCGCGGTCGGGGTGGCCGTGGGCGGGTGGTCGTCATGCGCGCAGGCGGAGTCCTCGGGGTGTCGCGATGAAGCCGGCTCCTTCCAGGAGGGTGCCGATGGGGTCGGTCAGGGCTTGTGCGCCGTTGACGCGCTCCACCGTGACCGTGCCGAGCGAGCCCGCGCGGGCGGCCGCGGCGAGGGCTTCGGCGGCACTGCCCAGACGGGGGTCGGCGGACGGCTCGCCGTCCGGGTCGGAGGGCCAGGCCAGCAGGGTCTTGCCGCCCCGCTCCATGTAGAGCGTCAGCTCACCGTCGACGAGCACCACCAGGGAGCCCGCTTTGCGGCCCGGTTTGTGCCCGGCGCCGGTCGGCGGCTCGGGCCAGGCCAGGGCGGCGCCGTAGGCGTTCGCCGGGTCGGCGGCGGCGAGGACAACGGCCCTGGATGCGCCGTCGGGGCGGCCGCGACGGCCCGCGAAGCCCTGGTCGTACCCTGCGCGCCCACCGTTCTGCCAGGGCGGGGCGGCCTGGGGGTAGTCGCGGGGCGAGACCCACTCGCCCGGGGACGGATCGGGGGTGGCGAAGGAGGCGTCCAGGTCGGGGAAACCGTCGGGGCCGGGGTCGCCGGTGTGGTCGTGGGAGGGAGCGGAGTCGTCCGGCCCGGCGAAGTCATGGGCCGGGAACGGGTCGGGTTCGGAGCCGGGCGGCGGGCCGGGCAGGTCCTGGCCGCGGTCGCGGGCGTTGGACACCGCGCGCAGCCGGTCCACCGCGCCGTCCATCGCGAACTGCGCGGCGCCGAGGCCCTCCACCACATAGCCGCGGCGGGCCTGGCCGCTCTCCTCGAAGACCGACAGGACGCGGTACGTCGCCGAGAAGCCGCCCTCGACGCCCTCCGCCGAGACCGCGCCCCTGGTGACGACGCCGTGCCGGTCGAGCAGGGTGCGGGCGAGGGCGTGGGCCCTGACGGTGGGGTCCGGTTCGTGGGCCGGTAGCAAGGACCAGCGGCCCGCGACCGTCGGAGGGCCGGAGCGGGACGCCGTGCGGGCCGCGGCCGTCAGGGAGCCGTAGCGGCCGCGCGGCATCGAGCGCTTGGCGCGGTGGGCCGTGGAGCCCGCGGTGCGGCCCGAGCCGAGCAGGGAGCGCATGGGGGTGAGCGTGTCGTTCGTCAGGCGGCCGGACCATGCCAGGTCCCAGAGGGCGTCGGCCAGTTGGGGATCGGTGGCCTCGGGGTGAGTGGTGGCGCGGACCTGGTCGGCGATCTGCCGGAAGAACAGGCCGTAGCCGCCGGAAAGGGTGTCCAGGACGGACTGGTGCAGGGCGGTCAGCTCCAGCGGGTGCGGGGGCGGCAGGAGCAGGGGGGCCGAGTCCGCCAGGTAGAGGGAGACCCAGCCGTCCTTGCCGGGGAGCGAGCCCGCCCCGGCCCAGACCACCTCTCCGGCGGCGGTGAGTTCGTCCAGCATCGCCGGGGTGTAGTTCGCGACCCGGGAGGGCAGCACCAGCTTCTCCAGGGCGGAGGCCGGCACGGACGCGCCCTGCACCTGCTCGATGGCGCGGACCAGACCGTCGATGCCGCGTAGGGAGTGCCCCTTGCCGATGTGCTGCCACTGGGGGAGGAACTGGGCGAGCGCGGCCGGGGGGACCGGCTCCAGTTCGTGGCGCAGGGCGGCCAGGGAGCGGCGGCGCAGCCGGCGCAGTACGGCGGCGTCGCACCACTCCTGGCCGATCCCGGCCGGGTGGAACTCGCCCTGGACGACCCGGCCCGCCGCCGAGAGCCGCTGGAGGGCGCCCTCGGTGACGGCCACGCCCAGACCGAAACGGGCCGCTGCCGTGGCGGAGGTGAACGGGCCGTGGGTGCGGGCGTAGCGCGCGAGGAGGTCACCGAGCGGGTCCTTGACGGGCTCCGTGAAGGCTTCCGGGACGCCGACCGGCAGGGCGGTGCCCAGGGCGTCGCGCAGGCGGCCCGCGTCCTCGATCGCCGCCCAGTGGTCCCTGCCCGCGATCCGGACCCGGATGGCCCGGCGGGTGCCCGCCAGGTCCTGGGCCCAGTGCGGTTCGGCGCCCCGCTCGGCCAGTTCCGGGTCCGTGAGCGGGCCGAGGAGGCGGAGGAGGTCCGCGACCCCCTCGGCGTCCTTGACGCGGCGGTCCTCGGTGCGCCACTGGAGCTCCTGCTCCAGCTCGGTCAGCACCTCCGCGTCGAGCAGCTCGCGCAGTTCCGCCTGGCCCAGCAGCTCGGCCAGCAGCCGCGAGTCCAGCGACAGGGCGGCGGCACGGCGCTCGGCCAGCGGGGAGTCGCCCTCGTACAGGAACTGGGCGACGTAGCCGAAGAGGAGGGAGCGCGCGAAGGGGGAGGGTTCGGGAGTGGTGACCTCGACCAGGCGGACCTTGCGGGACTCCAGGTCGCCCATCAGCTCGACGAGCCCCGGCACGTCGAAGACGTCCTGGAGGCACTCGCGGACCGCCTCCAGGACGATGGGGAACGAGCCGAACTCACTGGCCACCTGCAGCAGCTGAGAGGCGCGCTGCCGCTGCTGCCACAGCGGGGTGCGCCGGCCAGGATTGCGGCGCGGCAGCAGCAGCGCGCGGGCGGCGCACTCGCGGAACCGGGAGGCGAACAGGGCGGAACTGCCCACCTGGTCGGTGACGACCTGATCGACCTCGCCCTTGTCGAAGACGACGTCCGCCGCGCCCAGGGGCGCCTGCTCGGCGTCGTATTCCCGGCCCATCTTCACCGGCTCCTGGTCCAGCAGGTCCAGGCCCATGAGATCGGCGTCCGGCAGGCGCAGCACGATGCCGTCGTCGGCATGCATGACCTGCGCGTCCATGCCGTACCGCTCGGAGAGCTTGGCGCCGAGCGCGAGCGCCCAGGGGGCGTGCACCTGGGCGCCGAAGGGGGAGTGCACCACCACGCGCCAGTCGCCGAGCTCGTCGCGGAAGCGCTCCACGACGATCGTCCGGTCGTCCGGGACGTGGCCGCAGGCCTCGCGCTGCTCGTCCAGGTAGGAGAGCACGTTGTCCGCGGCCCACGCGTCCAGGCCGGCTGCGAGGAGCCGGAGGCGGGCGTCGTCCTTGGGCAGCGAGCCGACCTCGCGCAGGAACGCGCCCACCGCCCGGCCCAGTTCCAGTGGGCGGCCCAGCTGGTCGCCCTTCCAGAAGGGCAGTCGGCCCGGCACGCCGGGGGCCGGGGAGACCAGGACGCGGTCGCGGGTGATGTCCTCGATGCGCCAGGAGCTGGTGCCGAGCGTGAAGACGTCGCCGACGCGGGACTCGTAGACCATCTCCTCGTCGAGCTCGCCGACCCGGCCGCCGCCCTTCTTGGGGTCGGCGCCCGCGAGGAAGACGCCGAAGAGACCGCGGTCGGGGATCGTGCCGCCGGAGGTGACGGCGAGGCGCTGCGCGCCGGGGCGGCCGGTGATCTCACCGGTGACCCGGTCCCACACCACGCGCGGGCGCAGCTCGGCGAACGCGTCGGACGGGTAGCGGCCGGCCAGCATGTCGAGGACCGCCGTGAAGGCCGACTCGGGCAGCGAGGCGAAGGGGGCCGCGCGCCGGACGGCGGCGAGGAGGTCGTCGAACTGCCACGAGTCCAGGGCCGTCATGGCGACCACCTGCTGGGCCAGGACGTCCAGCGGGTTCGCGGGGACCCTGAGGGACTCGATGGAACCGGTGCGCATGCGCTCGGTGACCACCGCCGCCTGCACCAGGTCGCCGCGGTACTTCGGGAAGACCACACCGGTGGAGACCGCGCCCACCTGGTGCCCCGCCCGGCCCACCCGCTGCAGGCCGGAGGCGACGGAGGGCGGCGACTCGACCTGGACCACCAGGTCCACCGCGCCCATGTCGATGCCCAGCTCGAGGCTGGACGTGGCCACGACCGCGGGCAGGCGCCCCGCCTTGAGGTCCTCCTCGACCAGGGCCCGCTGCTCCTTGGACACCGACCCGTGGTGGGCGCGGGCGATGACCTGGGGGGCGCCCTGGGCCGCTCCCGAGCCGCCCATGAGCTCGGCGGGGGAGTGGTGCTCGTCGAGGGGCTCGCCCGTGGCCCGTTCGTACGCGATCTCGTTCAGGCGGTTGCAGAGGCGCTCCGCGAGGCGGCGGGAGTTCGCGAAGACGATCGTGGAGCGGTGGGACTGGACGAGGTCGGCGATCCGCTCCTCCACGTGCGGCCAGATGGACGGACGCTCCGCGCCCTCCTGGCCGTCCGCCACCGGGGAGCCGCCCAGCTCGCCCAGGTCCTCGACCGGGACGACCACGGACAGGTCGAACTCCTTGCCCGACTCCGGCTGGACGATCTCGACCTTGCGGCGCGGCGAGAGGAACCGGGCCACCTCGTCCACCGGGCGGACCGTCGCGGAGAGACCGATGCGGCGGGCCGGCTTCGGCAGGAGGTCGTCCAGCCGCTCCAGGGAGAGCGCGAGGTGGGCGCCGCGCTTGGTGCCGGCGACCGCGTGCACCTCGTCGAGGATCACCGTGTCGATGCCGGTCAGGGCGTCGCGGGTGGCCGACGTCAGCATCAGGAACAGCGACTCGGGCGTCGTGATCAGGATGTCAGGCGGGCGGGTGGACAGCGCGCGGCGCTCGGCGGCCGGGGTGTCACCGGAGCGGATGCCCACCTTGACCTCGGGCTCGGGCAGACCGAGGCGCACGGACTCCTGGCGGATGCCGGTCAGCGGGCTGCGCAGGTTGCGCTCGACGTCCACCGCCAGGGCCTTCAGCGGGGAGACGTACAGGACGCGGCAGCGCTTCTTGGGGTCGGCCGGGGGAGGTGTGGAGGCCAGCTGGTCCAGGGCGGCCAGGAAGGCCGCCAGGGTCTTTCCGGAGCCGGTGGGGGCGACGACCAGCACGTCCGAACCCTCGTGGATGGCCTGCCACGCACCGGCCTGGGCCGAGGTGGGCGCGGAGAAGGCACCCGTGAACCAGGCGCGGGTCGCGGGTGAGAAGCCGTCCAGGGCTCGGTGCGCATTGCTGGGCATGCGTCCATCGTGCACCTCCGCACTGACAACGGGGCTTCGCCGCCTTGTCACCCGGGGTGCGCGCCGGGATGGGGCGGAGCGGCTCCGGCCTCCGGGGGTGTGCGCCGGGGATGAGGCGGGGGTCGCGCTCTGGCCCTCGGGGGGGTGCGCCGGGGATGAGGCGGGGGTCGCGCTCTGGCCCTCGGGGGGGGTGCGCCGGGGATGAGGCGGGGGTCGCGCTCTGGCCCTCGGGGGTGTGCGCCGGGCGTGGCCCTGGCTGGCCGTCGGAGGTGTGCCCCGAGGGACGAGGCGGGGCGGCTCCGGCTTTCGGGGGTGTGCTCCGTCGTCCGCCGACCGCGGACAATGGTCGTATGAACGAGCGCGCACGGCACTGGCGGTACGACGAGCTGCCCGGGGTCGATCTGCTGCGGGCCCGGTACGTGCGCAAGACGTTCGTGCGGCACACGCACGAGAACTTCGTGATCGCCGCCATCGCCGACGGGGTGGAGGTCTTCCACCACGGAGGGGGCGACCAGTACGCGGGGGCAGGGGCCCTCGCACTGGTGAATCCCGATACGCCGCACACCGGGCGGGCCGGAGTGCCCGAAGGGTGGCGGTACGGAGCCGTGTACCCGCCGGTCGACGTGGTGGCGGAGATCGCGGCCGAGACGACGACGCTGCGCGGGACGCCGGGGTTCGTCAGCCCGGTGATGGACGACCCCTACGCCGTGGGGCTCGTGCACCAGGTGCTGCGGGCCGCGGACGAGGGCAACGCGCTGGCCGCGGACACACTGCTGCGGGTGGCGGTGACCAGGCTTCTGCGGCTGAACGGCGGACCCGTGCCCCGGCGGGAGGTGCGCACCGCGGGAGCCCGGATCGCGGCACGCGCGCGTGGCGTGCTGGAGGAGCGCATGGCACGGCCGCCGACCCTGGACCGGCTGGCGGCCGACCTCGGGACCAGCCCGTTCGCGCTGCTGCGGGCCTTCCGGGACACCTACGGCATGCCACCGCACGCCTGGCTCACGGACGCGCGCGTACGCCGGGCGCGACGGCTGCTGGACACCGGGACGACTCCCTCCGAAGCCGCCGTGACCGTCGGATTCACCGACCAGCCCCACCTCAACCGGCACTTCAGCCGGATGGTCGGTGTGCCTCCGGGGGCGTACCAGCGGGAGCGCAAGAACGTACAAGACCTGGGGTAGCCGGGGTCCGTAGCGTGCGGGGCGTGGCAGATCGGACAGCTCTCGAAGACGCAGACATCGGCACGAAGACGGACCGGGCCGTCGTACGCGACGCCCTCGGAGTCGGGGTGGCCGTCGGGCTGTCCGGGTTCGCCTTCGGAGTGACCTCGGCCGGCGGCGGACTCACGCTGCTGCAGACGTGCGCGCTCAGTCTCCTGGTGTTCACCGGCGCGTCCCAGTTCGCCCTTGTGGGGGCCCTCGCCGCAGGGGGCAGCCCGTTCACCGCCGCCGCCGGGGCCTTCTTCCTGGGCGTGCGGAACGCCTTCTACGGCTTGCGCCTGTCGCAGCTGCTCGCACTCCCGCGCGCGGTGCGGCCGTTCGCCGCACAGTGTGTGATCGACGAGACCGCAGCCGTCGCGCTCGCCCAGCCCACGCGCCGCGCCGCACGGCTCGGGTTCGTGGTGACCGGGCTGAGCCTGTACCTCCTGTGGAACCTGACCACGCTGCTCGGTGCCCTGGGCGCCGAGGCCATCGGGGACACGGACGCGTGGGGCCTGGACGCCGCCGGGCCCGCGGTGTTTCTGGCGCTGCTCGCGCCGATGCTGAAGACCGGCACCGAGCGGGCCGTCGCCGGGCTCGCCGTGCTGCTGGGGCTCGGGCTGCTGCCCGTGCTGCCCGCCGGGGTGCCGGTGCTGCTGGCCGCCCTGGCGGCGCCGGCCGTGCTGTGGGCGGACGGCCGCCGCCGCGGGGGACAGGGGGACGCGCGGTGAACGTCTGGATCGCGATCGGGGCGACCGTCCTCGGCTGCTACGCCGTCAAGCTGGCCGGGCTCCTGGTGCCCGCAGGGGCCCTGGAGCGGCCCGTCGTCAAGCGCCTCGCCGCGCTGCTGCCCGTCGCGCTGCTCGCGGCCCTCACGGCCCAGCAGACCTTCGCCGACGGCCAGACGCTGGTGCTGGACGCGCGGGCCGCCGGGCTCGCCGCCGCTGCCGTGGCGCTGCTGCTGCGCGCCCCGTTCCTGCTCGTCGTCGCCGCGGCCGTCGTGGTGAGCGCGGGGGTGCGGGCCATGGGGGCGGGATGATCAGTCGACCGCGCGGTCGTACGCGCTGAGCACGCGCAGGGCCTCGATCGTCACGAGCGGACGCGCCTCCAGGGCGGGGGCCGGGGCCCAGTGGCGCCACCGGACGGGCCAGCCGCCGTCCTCCTGCTGCTGGGCCGCGAGGTGGTCCAGGGAGCGGGCCATCTCGTCGTCCGTGAACCACGCGCGCGCGAGCGAACGCGGCGTACGCGCGTAGTCGTACGGGAAGTGGTGCTCCCCCGGGGCGTAGCCGGGGGACACCGGATACGCGTCGAGGCCGTCGGGGTCCAGGGCCGCGAGGCGGTGTTCGCGGACCAGGCGGCCGAGACGGTCGGCGGCCGCCTCCGCGCGCGGGCGATCGGGGGCGGAGTCCAGGAAGGTCACGGCGGCCTCGATCTCGTACGGATGCGACTTCTCCAGGGACTCGACCGCCCGCCAGCAGAAGTCCGTGGCCCGGAAGAGCCAGGCGTGCCACACCTCGTTGCGGTGCAACAGCCCCACCACCGGCCCGGTGGCCAGGAGTTCGCTGGGCGGATCGTCCACCACCGGCACGAAGGGGGCCGTGGGGTAGTCGCGCTGGCTGGGGTGGATCGCCGGGAGGGCGCCGTCCGCGGTGGAGACGGACGTCAGGTAGCGGCAGATTCCACGCGCTGGCCGGCACAGCGTCCGACGGCGTCCAGGACGCGCAGAGCGTGCGCGGTGTGCAACGGCTGGCTGACCGGACCGCGCAGATCCGGCTCCAGCGCATGGCCGTACCCGCCGTCCTCGTTGCGGTAGGCGTCCAGGGCGATCTCCACCGGTTCTGCGGCGGCGCCCCGGAAGTGGTGGGCGAAGCGGCGCTGCTCGAGCACGCGCGCGGTGAGCCAGACGAAACGCTCCGCGCGCGTGACGGGGCTGTGCGGCGGGGGCGTCGGGGGGAACTCGGTAGCTCCTGTTTCGGCCATGGGTCAGACCGTAGGGCGCGAAGCGGCGCCGGCAGGCGGACCCGGCCCAGGCCCACCCCCAGGGGCGGGATACTGGGGTCATGCGGTTGACGGTCTTCTGGCAGCGGATGGCGGAGCACTTCGGTCCTGGGTACGCCGAAATGTTCGCGCGCGACCACGTGATGTCCGAGCTGGGTGGACGCACGGTGCACGAGGCCCTGGCGGCCGGCTGGGACGCCAAGGAGGTCTGGCAGGTGGTCTGCTCGGTGATGGACGTGCCCCGGGAGAGGCGCTGACCGGCTGACGGTTGCCGATGAGCCGCGGTGACCGCCGGGCAGTGGGGGGCGAGCCGCGTGGGCGACGGTCGGGCGATGGGGCGGGCTGCGTGGGCGACGGTCGGGCGATGGGGCGGGCGGCTTCGGCGGCCAGCGGACGGTTGGCGCGGACGGCTTGGGTGCCAGCGGCCTGATCGGCCGGGCGGTCTGGGCGGCCATCGGTCGGTCTGATCGGCCGGACGGCGGCCATGGCGACTGGCGACTGACCGGGCCGTACGGCCTTGGCGAGCACCGGCCTGACCAGCCGACCGGCCTCGGACATCGCCGCCCGGTGGCGAAGATCGCAGCCGGGCAGACGCCTGTTGGTGGCGTGGGCGAGACTTGGACCGTGGCACCCACTGACGAGACCGGGCAGGCAGCCCAGCAGTCCTCCGTTTCCGGCACGACGCCGCCCGTCCGGCCCCCGGTGGGCGAGGCCCCGTCGAACGGCCGCATGCCGCGCTGGCTGCCGCGCGCCATGGTGCTCGCGCTCGCTCTCGTCGCCGCGTTCCAGCTGGGCAGTTGGGCCTTCCACCAGCTCACCGGCCTGCTGATCAACATCCTCATCGCGTTCTTTCTGGCGCTCGCCATAGAACCCGCGGTGAGCTGGATGGCCTCACGCGGCATGCGCAGGGGGCTGGCCGCGTTCATCGTCTTCATCGGCGTGATGGTCGTGTCGGCCGGCTTCGTCACCCTGCTCGGTTCCGTCCTCGCGGACCAGATCATCAAGCTGATCGAGGGTTTCCCCGAGTACCTCGACTCCGTCATCAACTGGATCAACACGCACTTCAAGACCGACCTGAAGCGCGTCGACATCCAGGAGGGCCTGCTCCGCTCCGATTGGCTGCGCAACTACGTCCAGAACAGTGCCACCGGCGTCCTGGACGTGTCGGCCCAGGTCATCGGGGGCCTCTTCCAACTGCTCACGATCGCCCTGTTCTCGTTCTACTTCGCCGCGGACGGCCCCCGCCTGCGCCGCGCGATCTGCTCGGTCCTGCCGCCCGCCCGGCAGGCCGAGGTGCTGCGCGCGTGGGAGATCGCCGTGAACAAGACCGGCGGCTACATCTACTCCCGCGGCTTGATGGCGCTGATCTCCGGTGTGGCGCACTTCGTCCTGTTGCAGGCCCTCGACGTGCCCTACGCGCCCGTGCTCGCCGTGTGGGTGGGCCTGGTGTCGCAGTTCATCCCCACCATCGGCACGTATCTCGCGGGCGCCCTGCCCATGCTGATCGCGTTCACGGTCGATCCCTGGTACGCGCTGTGGGTCCTGATCTTCGTGGTGATCTACCAGCAGTTCGAGAACTATGTGCTGCAGCCGAAGCTGACCTCCAAGACCGTCGACATCCACCCCGCCGTCGCCTTCGGCTCGGTCGTCGCCGGCACCGCCCTCCTCGGCGCCGTCGGCGCGCTGATCGCCATCCCCGCCATCGCCACGCTCCAGGCGTTCCTGGGGGCGTACGTGAAGCGCTACGACGTCACGGACGACCCCCGGGTGCGCGGCCACCGCCGACGAGGAGAGGGACCGGGCCTGCTCACGCGTGCGAGGAACTTGTGGGCGCGGCGACCGGGGGCGGAACGACCGGGGGGCGGGGGCTCCGGGTCCGGGGAGAACTCTTCCTGAGAGGTGCGAGCTGAGAGGCCCGTCTGAGACGTCCGAGCCATCGGGCTCCTACGGCGTCGCCACCGTCAGAAGACTCCGCCGCTCGTCGGGCGGGATGAGCTCCTCCGGCAGCGTCCGGTCGTCGAGCAGGCCCCGCGCACCAGGTCGGCGTGCTCGGCGAAGACGGCCCGGCAGAGTGCGTGTTCCGGGTGGTCGCGGTCGCTGCCCCGGAACCGGATCGCCTGCTCACTGCCTCCGTCGACGGGATGGAAGAGCTCCGCGACGACCAGCAGGACCTCGACCAGCTCGGCCCGCACCGGCACGGCCGGATCGGCGGCGAGACGGAGCAGGAACGGCAGGGCCGCCGGCATCGCCGGACCCATGCTGAAGGGGCTGTCCATCAGGACGATGCAGAGCACCCGCTCGGCCTCCCGAGCCGCGACCGGATCGAGCAGGCCGCGCAGGAGGGCCGGGACCCCGGCGGGGCACTCCGGGAAGCTGGTCCAGGCGATGTCGTCGCAGCCGCGCTGCTCGGGGTGATCCGATGCGGCCCGCGATGCCAAGGTGCTCCTGGAGGAACCGTGCGACGGCGGCTTCCCTGCCCGCCGCGGTGATCCGACACATCCGCCTCTCCCCCTGAGTGCGCACCGTCGCGATCAGGGTAGGCGGTGGCGCGTGGTGCGCTTGACACTAAAATCGAACATCCATTCTCATGGAGGTGCCGGCGAAGCTCAACGAAGGGCATTTCGACGTACTTTGGGTAGAGAAATGCCCGAGTTATCCACAGGCCGGACGTGCGTCGGGGCGCATTGTCAGTGGCAGGCGTTAGCGTCTTTGACGTGAAGCGATCGACTCAAGCAAATCGGGTGGAACCCATGGCAGGAACCGACCGCGAGAAGGCCCTGGATGCCGCGCTCGCACAGATTGAACGGCAATTCGGCAAGGGCGCGGTCATGCGCATGGGCGACCGGGTCAACGAGCCCATCGAGGTCATCCCGACCGGGTCCACCGCCCTCGACGTGGCCCTCGGCGTGGGCGGTCTGCCGCGCGGCCGCGTCGTCGAGGTCTACGGACCTGAGTCCTCCGGTAAGACCACCCTGACCCTGCACGCGGTGGCGAACGCACAGAAGGCCGGAGGCCAGGTCGCCTTTGTCGACGCGGAGCACGCCCTCGACCCCGAGTACGCGAAGAAGCTCGGCGTCGACATCGACAACCTCATCCTCTCCCAGCCGGACAACGGCGAGCAGGCCCTGGAGATCGTGGACATGCTGGTCCGCTCCGGCGCCCTCGACCTCATCGTCATCGACTCCGTCGCCGCGCTCGTACCGCGCGCGGAGATCGAGGGCGAGATGGGCGACAGCCACGTCGGTCTGCAGGCCCGTCTGATGAGCCAGGCCCTGCGGAAGATCACCAGCGCGCTCAACCAGTCCAAGACCACCGCGATCTTCATCAACCAGCTCCGCGAGAAGATCGGCGTGATGTTCGGCTCCCCGGAGACCACGACCGGTGGCCGGGCGCTGAAGTTCTACGCCTCGGTGCGCATCGACATCCGCCGCATCGAGACCCTGAAGGACGGCACGGAGGCGGTCGGTAACCGCACCCGCTGCAAGGTCGTCAAGAACAAGGTCGCGCCGCCCTTCAAGCAGGCCGAGTTCGACATCCTCTACGGCCAGGGCATCAGCCGCGAGGGCGGCCTGATCGACATGGGCGTGGAGCACGGCTTCGTCCGCAAGGCCGGCGCCTGGTACACGTACGAGGGCGACCAGCTCGGCCAGGGCAAGGAGAACGCGCGCAACTTCCTGAAGGACAACCCCGACCTGGCCAACGAGATCGAGAAGAAGATCAAGGAGAAGCTGGGCGTCGGTGTGCGTCCCGAGGAGCCGGCCGCCGAGCCGGGCACGGGCGCCGCGGTCACCGCACCGGCCGACGCGGCCCCGGCCGTCCCCGCCCCGGCAGCGGCCAAGACCGCCAAGTCCAAGGCCGCCGCAGCCAAGAGCTGATCCGTGACACGGCGAACCGACTGGGCGGAGTACGAGTACGCCGCCTCCGGTGTCCCACGGGGGAGGGGCACCGGAGGCGACACGGGCTCAGCTGTGGACGGGGTGGAAGACCCAGGGGGCATGCCGAACGAGGGCGACGGACTGTACGAGGAGGGCGACCATCGCGGGCCGCACGGGGGCGGCCCATCCAGAGGCGGCTCGCGTGACGGCGGGCCGCGTGGCAGGCGCGGTCGTCGTCGGCGTGGCTTCGGCGAGGCGGCGGCTGACACCGAGGACGGAGGTGCCTCCTCCTCGTCGAGGGCCGAGCAGGAGGCACCTCCAGGGGACCCGGTCGAGCGGGCTCGGGCGATCTGCCTGCGCCTGCTCACCGGGACCCCGCGGACCCGCAAGCAACTCGCCGACGCCCTGCGCAAGCGGCAGATCCCGGACGACGCCGCCGAGGAGGTGCTGTCGCGGTTCGAAGAGGTCGGCCTCATCAACGACGGTGCTTTCGCGGACGCCTGGGTGGAATCCCGCCACCACGGCAGAGGGCTGGCCCGGCGTGCGCTCGCCCGGGAACTGCGCACCAAGGGCGTCGACTCCACGCTGATCGACGAGGCCGTCTCCCAGCTCGACTCCGAGCAGGAAGAGGAGACCGCGCGTGAGCTCGTCGCACGCAAGCTCCGCTCCACCCGCGGACTCGACCGCGACAAACGCCTCCGGCGCCTCGCGGGCATGCTCGCCCGCAAGGGCTACCCCGAGGGCATGGCCCTGAGGGTGGTGCGGCAAGCGCTGGAGGAGGAAGGGGAGGACACGGAGTTCCTCGGGGAAGAAGGGTTCTGAGGGGTGCGTGGGACACACCCAGAGCTCACTCCACCGGCAAACCCGCCCCGCGCCAAGCCTGGAACCCTCCGACCAGGTCCGTGGCCCGGTGCAGGCCCAGCTGATGCAGGGACTGGGCCGCCAGGCTGGACGCGTAGCCCTCGTTGCAGATCACGATGACGCGCAGGGCGTGGCTCGTGGCCTCGGGGAGGCGGTGGCTGCCTTGGGGGTCGAGGCGCCATTCCAGTTCGTTGCGCTCGACGACGTGGGCGCCGGGGATGAGGCCGTCCCGTTCACGCAGGGCGGCGTAGCGGATGTCGACCAGGAGCGCGTCACCCGCCTGGGCCGCCTCGTACGCCTCCTGCGCTCCGATCCGCTCGTAGTCCGCCCGGATGCGCTCCAGCAACTCGTCGATGCCGATGGGGCGTTGTGTTGCGCTGTCTGCCGACCCGGGTGTGGTGCTCACTGCCAGTCCTCCGGTCGTTCGACCTGCTCGAGCCGCAGGACCGGACCGCTGCGGCTGTAGCGGCGGATCCGCGGCAGGGGCGGGTAGTAGGCGTGGACGGAGATCGCGTGCCGGTCGGGCGACTCGTTCAGCACCTCATGGACGTGGTGCCGGCCGAAGGCGCGGCCCTGGCCGGCCCGCAGCCGGCGCTCCCGGTCCACGTCCCCGGCGAGTTCCAGGGTCTTCCAGCCGTCGGTGGGCAGCCGCGCGGCGAGGGAGTTCTCCTTGAGCACGCCCGACGCGGTCAGGAAGGCACCGACCGAGTCGGCGTGGTCGTGCCAGCCGGTGCCCGTGCCGGGCGGCCAGCCGATCAGCCAGGCCTCGCTGCCGCCGGGCCCGTCCAGGCGCACCCATGTGCGGCCCTCCGGGTCGAGTGGCAGGGAGTCGATCAGCTCGGTGTCGGCGGCGGTGCGCCGGACGAAGTCGTAGAGGTCGGTCTGGGTGGGAGCCGGACCGGCCGAGACCGGAGGGGTCGCAGAAGGGGATACAGACACGGGTGCCGTCCTGAAGGTCCTGGTGAGGGTTCGCGAGCAAGGCGCGGCAGCAGGCAGACAGAGCGCGGCGCGCGCAGAGGCGAGGGGAATGCGAAGTCAGCAGGACGGGCGACACACGCAGCCCGCATAGCGGAGGAGGTCCATATGGACCCTCCGCCACAGGCGCACACAGGTGTCGGTCACGCACCGGAGTACACCATGGCCGCCCGGGCGGGTCAACTCACTGTCACCATGCGGACGCACCGTGACAGTGAGCACATCGTTGCGGCGCCGGCCTCAGCGTGAACCGGCCGAAGCACCGGCTTCTGCCTGCGCCTTCACCGGCCCGCCGACCGTGGCCTCCGCCGCCGCGTACAGATCGGCCGGGCGCACCCCGCTCAGCGCGGTCACGAGGTACCCGTCGGGGCGCACCAGAAGCACCGTGTGCGCGGCCGCACCCGGATAACTCTCGGCGACGAGCAACTCGGCCGGGTGCGGAAGCGCCGTGACCGCCGCCGCGAGCTGCGGCATGATGCCTGCGCTGACCCAGTGCTTGCGCTCCCAGACACCCGTGCCCGGCGCGATGAGCACCACGAGCAGCGCACCGCGGCCGAGCCGGTCCCGCAGCCGTACGAAGGTGCCGTCCTCCGCGGTGACCCGTACATCGGTGACCGGTGTGCCGAGCGGGGTGTCGACCGGCACCTCCCCTTCGAGGCGTTGGGGCGCGAGCGGCGAGTCGGCGTACGCCCCTGGCGCGCCGAGCTGGCCCTGCCCCAAGTGACCCTCCGTGAGGAGAGCGTCGTGGCCCCGGGAGGAGCCGGGAACGACGGAGCGCAGCCCTCCGCCGCCGCGCAGCAGCGGCAGCGCCTGGTCGGCCGCGCGGAGCCGGGCGGCGACGACCGCTCGCCGTTCCGTCTGGTAACTGTCGAGGAGAGCCTCGTGCGGCCCGTGGTGCCAGGCCAGGGCCAGTTTCCAGGCGAGGTTGTCGGCGTCCCGCAGGCCCTCGTCCAGGCCGTGCGTGCCCAGTGCGCCGAGCAGGTGGGCCGCGTCCCCGGCGAGGAACACGCGGTTGGCGCGCCAGCGACGCGCCAGCCGGTGGTGGACGGTGTGGACACCGGTGTCCAGCAGCTCGTACGGCGGGACCGTGCCGCCCGCCCAGCCGGCCAGGGTCTCCCGGATGTGGGTGAGCAGCAGCTCGGGGGTGACCAGGTCCTTGCCGGGCGGCAGCAGCCAGTCCAGGCGCCAGACGCCGTCCGGCAGCGGGCGCGCGGTGACCTCGCCGGCCGCGGGCCCGGACATGCGCCAGGGCGGCAGGCGGTGCAGCAACGCCTCGTCGTGCCAGGGCAGTTCCGTACGGAGCGCGGCGACGGCGTGACGTTCCACCGCCGTACGGCCCGGGAAGCGGATGTCCTGGATCTTGCGCACGGTCGAGCGGGGGCCGTCGCAGCCCACCAGGTAACTGCCTCGCCACCACGTGCCCTTGGGGCCGCGGGTGTGGGCCGTGACGCCGGAGGACTCCTGTTCGAGGCCGTCGAGGCGGCTCTCCACCGCGACCTTGACGAGCCGCTCGTCCGCGAGGGCCGCGCGCAGGGCGCCGGTCAGCACGTGCTGGGCGATGTGCACAGGGGCGGGTTCGGTGCCGTCGAAGACGATCTCGCGCATCACCTGTTTGCGCCGCATCGACCGCCATCCGGCCCAGTGCGCACCGGCCTGGGCGAGGGACATGCCGGTCAGCCGTTCCACCAGGGCGGCGGTGTCCTCGCGCAGGACGACGGTGCGCGCCGCGCGGGGTTCGTCCTTGCCCGGGCCCTCGTCGAGGACGACGCACGGCACCTCCTGACGCGCCAGCGCCAGGGCGAGCGTGAGCCCGACGGGCCCCGCTCCGACGATGATCACCGGGTCCACGGCGAGGCGCCTCCTGCCCGCGGTGGTGTCCTCAGAGACGTAGGTGAACAGGGAGTTGGAGCAGGGTGCACGATCACAGAACGTATGCAACCCATTGCCGGTGCTTGCGTCAAGTGACCAGGGGCTGGTGGCGATCATGGCGCCGCATCAAGGGTGGCGAGGCGACGCGCTCGTCACTTGAGGGGGTGTCAGCGGTGGGCGGCGCAAGCGACTGGCTCTCGGCTCGGCACCACTGTGGCCCGCCGGGTTTCCGGCGGGCCACAGGAGGAGAGGTTGTCGGAGCGTCAGATGGAGCCGCCGGCACCAGTACCGTATGTGCCGCCCACCTCGGCGGCGTTCACGTCGTCAACCTTGTCGGCGCCGAGAACAGCACCCGTGCTCCGCTTGCTGCGGCGCAGCCTGCGCTCCAGCCACGAGGCGAAGGACGTGAGGATGAAGTTCAGGACGATGAAGATGACCGCCACCACGATGAAGCTGGGGATGACGTTCGCGTAGTTTGCAGCGAGGGTGCTTCGCGAGTTGAGCAGTTCGGTGAATCCGAGCATCACGCCGCCCAGCGCGGTGTCCTTCACGATGACCACCAGCTGGCTGACGATTGCCGGCAGCATGGCGGCGACCGCCTGCGGCAAGAGAATGCTGGCCATCGTCTGGCTCTTGCGAAGACCGATCGCCATTGCGGCCTCTGATTGCCCCTTGGGCAGAGACAGAATGCCGGCTCGCACGATCTCGGCGAGGACCGAGGCGTTGTAGAGCACCAGACCGGTGACGACGGCGTAAAGGGGGCGCTCGTCGCTCGGAATGCCCGTCGAGCGGACGTAGAGCTCGTTGGCAAACAGCATCAGCAGCAGCACCGGGATCGCCCGGAAGAATTCCACGATCGCACCGACCGGGACACGCACCCAGCGATGGTCAGACATGCGTGCGATGCCGAGGACAGCGCCCAGAGGAAGGGCGATCACCATGGCCAGGGCGGCGGCCTTCAGTGTGTTGGCCAGGCCGGGGAGCAGATACGTCGTCCAGGCCTGGGACGTGGTGAAGGGCTGCCACAAGGACCACTTGAGCTGGCCCTTGCCGTCCAGGGTCTGCCAGACCCACCACAGCAGCAGGGCGAGCAGAAGGGTGAAGACCACCGACAAGATGATATTGCGCCGCTTGGCCCTCGGGCCGGGGGTGTCATAGAGAACGGACGTCATCGCTTTACCGCCAGTCGCTTGCTCAGCCAACCGAGGAAGAGGCCGGTGGGCAGGGTCAGTACCACGAAACCGAAGGCGAAGACCGCACCGATGAGCAGCGTCTGAGCCTCGTTCTCGATCATTTCCTTCATCAGAAGTGCGGCCTCCGCCACGCCGATCGTGGCCGCGACGGTCGTGTTCTTGGTCAACGCGATCAGTACGTTGGCCAGTGGCCCGATGACGGAACGGAAGGCCTGCGGCAGGACGACGAGCCTCAGCACCTGGCTGAAGCTGAGCCCGATGGCCCGGGCGGCCTCGGCCTGACCGACAGGCACGGTGTTGATGCCGGAGCGGATGGCTTCACAGACGAAAGCCGCGGTGTACGCGGTGAGGCCGAGGACGGCCAGCCGGAAGAACTTGACCTTGAAGTCATCGGGCGCGCCCATCGTCACACCGAAGATGTCGGCGAGTCCCAGCGACGTGAAGACGATGATGACGGTCAGGGGGATGTTCCGGACGACGTTCACGTAGACGGTGCCGAAACCCCGCATCAGCGGGACGGGACTGACCCGCATGGCCGCGAGAAGGGTGCCCCAGATCAGGGAACCGACGGCCGAGAAGACGGTGAGCTTCACGGTGACCCAGAAAGCGCCCAGCAGGGTCGGGTCGTCATAGTTTGAAAGAAAGTCGAACACGATCTCCCGCGCTTCCGGGTGTGTGGCTTAGGTGGCGGACGTGGCGCGCCGCCGTCAGGGAAGCGACGGCGGCGCGTCTGTGGATGCCCGTATCGACTCTCGGGATCCAGCGTCGTCGGAGTTGCGCGTTACTGGACGATCTGGCCGATCTTCGGGGCCTGCTCGTTCTTGTAGTTCGCCGGGCCGAAGTTCTCCTCGACGGCCTTTTGCCAAGCGCCGTCCTTGACCATCTTCTCCAGGGCGGCGTTGACCTTGTCAACTGTCGCGGTGTCGCCCTTCTTGACGCCCACGCCGTAGTTCTCGTTGCTCAGCTTCAGGCCGGCGAGCTTGAACTGACCCTTGTACTGCTCCTGCGCGGCGTAACCGGCGAGGATCGAGTCATCGGTGGTCAGCGCGTCGACACCGCCGCTCTGCAGGGCGGAGAGACACTCCGAGTAACCACCGAGCTCGCGCAGCTGAGCCTTGGGGGCGAAGTCCTTCTTGACGTTCTGCGCCGAGGTCGATCCGGCGACCGAGCACAGCTTCTTGTCGTTGAGGTCCGTCGCCTTGGTGATGTCCGAGTCCTTCTTCACCAGCAGGTCCTGGTGGGCCAGCAGGTACGGACCGGCGAAGTCGACCTTCTGCTTGCGCTCGTCGGTGATCGAGTACGTGGCCGCGATCAGCTTCACGTCACCGCGGGAGAGTGCGTTCTCGCGGTCGGCGCTCTTGGTCTCGACCCACTCGATCTGGTCCGGCTTGTAGCCCAGTTCCTTGGCCACGTACGTCGCGACGTCCACGTCGAAACCGGAGAAGGAACCGTCGGGCTCCTTCAGGCCCAGACCGGGCTGGTCGTACTTGATGCCGATCTTGATCGTCTTGCCGCCACCGGAGCCGGAGCCGTTCGAGTCGCCGTCACCGTCACCACCGCAGGCGGTAGCGGTCAGAGCGAGGACGAGAGCGGTGGCGGCCGCGGCGGAGACCTTGCGGAGCTTCATCGTGAACATCCTTTGACGTGAAGAGAGAGCCGGGGTTGCGGGTGACGCGGATCGTCGCTGACGCGACCCGCGCCGTCAGTGGTGCAGGATCTTCGACAGGAAGTCCTTGGCACGGTCGCTGCGCGGATTGCTGAAGAACTGGTCGGGCGCAGCCTCCTCGACGATTCGGCCGTCTGCCATGAACACCACGCGGTTTGCGGCCGATCGCGCGAAACCCATCTCATGGGTGACGACGATCATGGTCATGCCGTCGCGGGCGAGCTGCTGCATGACCTCCAGCACCTCGTTGATCATCTCGGGGTCGAGCGCGGAGGTCGGCTCGTCGAAGAGCATCACCTTCGGCTCCATGGCCAGCGCCCGGGCGATCGCGACACGCTGCTGCTGGCCGCCGGAGAGCTGCGCCGGGTACTTCTCGGCCTGCGCGCTCACACCCACCCGGTCGAGCAGGGCGCGGGCCCGCTCCTCGGCCGCCTTCTTGTCCTTCTTGCGGACCTTGATCTGGCCGAGCATCACGTTCTCGAGCACGGTCTTGTGCGCGAAGAGGTTGAAGGACTGGAAGACCATGCCGACATCGGCGCGGAGCCTGGCGAGCTCCTTGCCCTCGGCGGGCAGGGGCTTGCCGTCGATCGTGATCGTGCCGGAGTCGGTCGTCTCCAGGCGGTTGATGGTGCGGCACAGGGTGGACTTGCCGGACCCGGAGGGCCCGATGACCACGACGACTTCACCGCGGGCGATCGTCAGGTCGATGTCCTGGAGTACGTGCAACGCGCCGAAGTGCTTGTTGACGCTCTTCAGGACGACCAGTTCTCCGGTCGCGGCCACATCTTCCTTGGCCACCGATACTTCGGTCATCGCTCTCAGGCTCCGTCCTCCTCGGTTTCGGAGGACACTAGTTACCCTCTACGACCTGCGTCATTACATCTGAGGGGAATCTGAGCATCACGATCCGATAGCAATCGGACACGTGTCGTAGCACTTGTGAGCAGTGCTCATATCGGCCGGGTAACGGAAGCGCTCCGCAACCGGAACCCTCTTGACGCCGTCCTCATCCATCAGCGTGACTGCACAAGGTGCACGCGCGCGCGTGCACGCCTTTTGTACACACCCAGATCGTACGGCCAGTGAACCGAAGGGAGCCCGGGTGAGACTGCTGCTCGTCGAGGACGACAACCACGTCGCCGCCGCCCTGTCGGCGGTTCTGGCGCGGCACGGGTTCGACGTCACGCACGCGCGCAGCGGTGAGGAGGCCCTCCAGGCCCTCGTTCCCGAGAGCGACTGCTTCGGCGTCGTCCTCCTCGACCTGGGCCTGCCCGACCAGGACGGATACGAGGTCTGCGGCAAGATCCGCAAGCGGACCAGCACCCCGGTGATCATGGTGACCGCCCGTTCCGACGTGCGCTCGCGTATCCACGGTCTCAACCTCGGCGCCGACGACTACGTGGTGAAGCCCTACGACACCGGGGAGCTGCTCGCCCGTATTCACGCCGTGAGCCGGCGCACCTCCCACGAGGACACCTCCGGCGGTATCGAGACCGAGCTGCGGCTCGGCCCGGTGCACATCGAGCTGCCCAACCGCCGGGTCAGCGTGGACGGATCGGTGATCCAGCTGACCCGCAAGGAGTTCGACCTGCTGGCCCTGCTCGCGCAGCGGCCCGGGGTGGTCTTTCGCCGGGAGCAGATCATCAGTGAGGTGTGGCGGACCAGCTGGGAGGGGACCGGGCGGACCCTTGAGGTGCATGTGGCGTCCCTGCGCGCCAAGCTGCGCATGCCGGCCCTGATCGAGACCGTACGCGGAGTCGGATACCGGCTCGTCGCGCCTGCCGGGTAGCGGGGCCTGGTGCGCACTCGTCTGCTCCCGCTGCTCATCATCCTGATGGCGGCCGTGCTGCTCGCGCTCGGCGTCCCGCTCGCCGTGAGCCTCGCCGGGGCGCAGCAGCAGAAGGTCGTCGTCGACCGGATCGACGACACGGCGCGCTTCGCCGCCCTCGCCCAGTTCGTCACCGACTCGCCCGACGGGACCGAGGGCGCGTTCGAGAACGAGCGCCTCGCCACCCTCAGTAGCGAGCTGACCAGCTACTACGACGTCTACGGCATCCGGTCCGGGGTCTTCTACCGCAGCGGCAGTGCTATGGCCCACGCCCCGGCCAAGTGGTCGCTGCCGAAGGAGGGCGAGGTACGGGAGGCGTTCGACGAGGCGCTGCTCAGCCGCCGCAGCCACGACCCGCAGCAGGTGTGGCCCTGGCAGCGCCGTAACCTCGTGGTCGCTTCGCCGGTCATCCGGGACGGGGACGTCGTCGCGGTCGTCGTCACCGACTCGCCCACCGGGCAGCTGCGCTCCCGCACCCTGCACGGCTGGCTGGTCATCGGCGCGGGCGAGTTCGCCGCGATGCTGCTGGCCGTGGGTGCCGCCCTACGGCTGACCGGCTGGGTGCTCAAGCCCGTACGGGTGCTGGACGCCACCACCCACGACATCGCCACCGGGCGGCTCAAGTCACGGGTGGCCGCCGCCGGCGGGCCGCCGGAACTCCAGCGTCTGGCCCGGTCGTTCAACGAGATGGCGGACAACGTCGAGGACGTGCTGGAGCAGCAGCGCGCCTTCGTCGCCGACGCCTCGCACCAGCTGCGCAACCCCCTCGCGGCGCTGCTGCTGCGCATCGAGCTGCTCTCCTTCGAGCTGCCCGAGGGCAACAAGGAGATCGCCTCGGTCCAGGCCGAGGGCAAGCGCCTCGCGCAGGTCCTGGACGACCTGCTCGACCTGGCGCTGGCCGAGCACACCGAGGCGGATCTGAAGATCACCGACATCGGCGAGCTCGCCGCGGAACGCCTCGCTGCCTGGGCCCCGACCGCCGAGGCCAAGGGCGTGCGCCTGGTGGGGGACTGCCCGCCGACGACCGCGTGGGCCGACCCGGTCGCGCTGTCCAGCGCGCTGGACGCGGTCATCGACAACGCGGTGAAGTTCACGCCCGAGGACCGGACCGTCGAGGTGACCGTCGCCTCCCACGGCGCCACCTCCACCGTCGTCGTCACCGACCAGGGCCCGGGTCTCACCGACGAGGAGCTGGCCCGCGTCGGCGACCGCTTCTGGCGCAGCGGCCGGCATCAGAACATCAAGGGCTCGGGCCTCGGGCTGTCCATCTCGCGGGCCCTGCTCGCGGCGGGCGGCGGTTCGATCGCCTACGCCCGTCACGCGCCGCACGGGCTGAAGGTCACGGTGGCGGTGCCGAGGTCGGCACCCACGGCATGACGGAAGGCGACAGCGGCGGTTCCAGTGCCACGGGAGCTGTGGGCACGCTACGGGAGCTGCGGGGCGGGGCCGCTCCGGCTGGAGCTGCGGGCGCGGGCCGCTACGGCTTGACCGACTGGTAGTAGCGCTGGGCGCCGGCATGCAGCTGCAGCGGGTCGGTGTAGATCGCCGTGCGGACGTCGACCAGCTGGGCGGAGTGGACGGTCGCGCCGATGAGGTCCCGGCTGTCGAGCACCGTGCGGGTCAGCCATTCGGTGAGCCGCGGGTCCATGTCGCTGCGGGTGAGCAGCACGTTGGACACCGCCAGGGTCGGCACCGCGTGACCGCGCTGAATGGTGGGGTAGGCCGACTCCGGCATCTTGGTGGCACGGTAGTAGCGCGTGGCGCCGCCCTGGTCGTGCAGCTTGGCCACGAGCCTGGCGTCGATGGGCACGAACCGGAAGGCCGATGGCGACTTGTTGGCCGGCCGGCTCAGCCCGTCCGTGGGCAGCCCGCCCGACCAGAAGAACGCGTCGAGGCCGTGCCCCAGCCGCTTGGGTCCGGTGTCGATGCCGTCCGCAGACGGCTGGATGTCCTTCTCCGGGTCGATGCCGGCGGCCCTGAGCACACCGTTGGCTATCAGCCGTACGCCAGAGTTGGGCAGCCCTATGGCCACGCGTTTGCCCCGCAGGTCGGAGACGGAGCGGATGTCCGAGTCCGGTGGCACGACGAGCTGGACGTAGTCGTCGTAGAGGCGGGCGAGGCCTCGCAGCCGGTCGGCGCCCGGGGCGTTGTCGAGTTTGTACGTGGCGATCGCGTCGGCCGCGGCGATGGCGAAGTCCGCCTCGCCGGTCGCCACGTCGGCGACGTTCTCCTGTGAGCCGGCGCTGGTCAGCAGCCGCACCTTGAGGTCGGGCATGTCCTTGTCGATCTCGGTGCGCAGGAGTTGCCCGTACTCGTGGTAGACCCCGGCGCGGGTGCCCGTGCTGAACGTGATGGTGCCGCTCGGCGGCTCCTCGGCCCAGGGGCGCAGCCACCACAGCAGCAGGCCGAGGACCACGAGGGCGGCGGTGCCGCCCTGCAGGGCCCCGCGCCTGCCGATACGGGGGAGCGTTCTGGACATGCGGGCGATCCTGCCAGCCGGAGTGCCCCTCTGACCAGGGCAGGGGCCACAGGGCGAGGGCGGGGAGTGTCGGTGGCCGCCACTACAGTCGGCCCCATGAGTTCTTCGCCCGCCGACCTGGTCCGTGAATTCCACCGCGCCTTCGGCCTGGACGCCCGCAGTACGCCCACGGAGATCTCTCCGGAACTCGCCGCTCACCGGGGCGAGCTTCTCGCGGAGGAGGCCGCCGAGGTGGCGGAGGTGTCGGTGCGGGGCCCGCTCGACCGGCTCGCCCACGAGCTGGCGGACGTGGTCTACGTCGCCTACGGCACCGCCCTGGTGCACGGCATCGACCTGGACGCGGTGCTCGCCGAGGTCCACCGCTCCAACATGACGAAGATCGGCCCCGACGGCTCGGTCTCCCGCCGCGAGGACGGCAAGGTGCTCAAAGGGGAGCACTACGAGGCGCCGGACGTGCCGGGGGTGCTGCGCAGACAGGGGTGGGCGCCGGGCGGGGGCGCCTGACCCGGGCACCGTCCCGGGCCCCGGTCTCGCGCCGCCCGGCCCACTCTCCTCGGTCGGCTATCTGTGCCCCACTCTTCTCGTCGGCGACCGCTGCCCCACTCTCCTCAGTCGGCGACCGGTGCCTCGGCCTCGGTCGCTTGGGGCGCCGGCTCCGGGCGGCGGGGCTCGCGGCGTCGTCCCCACCAGGTCGCCACCGGCTCGGTGTAACGCGCGGTGAGCGGGCCCAGCACCACCAGGATCAGGACGTAGGCCGTGGCCAGGGGGCCGAGGGACGGTTCGATGCCTGCCGACACCGCCAGCCCGGCGATGACGATCGAGAACTCGCCGCGGGCCACGAGCGCACCACCCGCACGCCAGCGGCCCCTGACGGAGATCCCGGCGCGCCGGGCCGCCCAGTAGCCGGTGGCGATCTTCGTCAGCGCGGTGAGGACGGCCAGTCCGAGGGCGGGCAGCAGGACGGGCGGGATGCTCGACGGGTCGGTGTGCAGCCCGAAGAAGACGAAGAAGACCGCCGCGAACAGGTCACGCAAGGGACTCAGCAGGGTGTGCGCACCCTCCGCGACCTCCCCCGACAGTGCGATGCCCACCAGGAAGGCCCCGACCGCCGCCGACACCTGGAGCTGCTGCGCGACGCCCGCGACCAGGATCGTCAGACCCAGCACGACCAGCAGCAGCTTCTCCGGGTCGTCGCTGGAGACGAACCGCGAGATGAGCCTGCCGTAGCGCACGGCGAGGAACAGCACCAGCCCGGCCGCGCCCAGCGCGATCGCCAGGGTCACGCTCCCGGCCATCAGGCCGGCTCCCGCCACCAGCGCGGTGACGATGGGCAGGTACACCGCCATCGCCAGGTCCTCCAGCACCAGCACGCTGAGGATCACCGGCGTCTCCCGGTTGCCGACCCGGCCCAGATCGCCCAGCACCTTCGCGATCACGCCGGACGACGAGATCCAGGTGACACCGGCCAGCACGACGGCGGCCACCGGACCCCAGCCGAGCAGCAGCGCCAAGGCCGCCCCGGGCAGCGCGTTGAGGGCGCAGTCGACCAGACCGGACGGATAGTGGGTCTTGAGGTTGGAGACCAGATCGCTCGCCGTGTACTCCAGGCCCAGCATCAACAGCAGCAGGATGACGCCGATCTCCGCGCCGGTGGCGACGAACTCCTCGCTCGCGCCCAGCGGCAGCAGACCGCCCTCACCGAAGGCCAGACCGGCCAGGAGGTACAGGGGTATCGGGGAGAGCCGGAACCGGGCGGCGAACCGGCCGAGCAGGCCGAGGCCGAGAATGATGGAACCGAACTCGATGAGCAGAACCGCGGAGTGCAACGGCTCACTCCCGCCCGAGTATGGTCGCGGCCGCGTCGACGCCCTCACGGGTCCCGACGACGATCAGCGTGTCGCCGCCCGCCAGCCGGAAGTCCGGCGCGGGCGACGGGATGGCCTCGGCCCGGCGCAGCACGGCCACCACCGACGCGCCCGTCTCCGTCCGCATCCGCATGTCGCCCAGCACCCGCCCGTTCCAGCGCGAGGTCGCGGCCACCTCGATCCGCTCGGCGACCAGCCCCAGGTCCGTGGTGTACAGCAGGCTCGGGCTGTGGTGGGACGGCTTCAGCGCGTCGATCAGCGATCCCGCCTCCGAGGTGGTCAGCTTCAGGGACTGGGCGCAGGAGTCGGGGTCGTCGGACCGGTACACGTTCACCGTGCGCGTGCCGTCGCGGTGCGCCACCACCGACAGGTGGCGGTGCTCCCGGGTCTCCAGGTCGTACTGGACCCCGATACCCGGTAGTGGCGTCGCCCTCAGGCGCGGAGCTGACACGTTGCTTCCCCTTGTCCGTCTGGTTCGTTGTTTTGTCGCACGTTGTCGCACGTTGTCGCAGGTTGCCGCATGTGGTCGCGCTCGGCTGGTCCGATGAGCGGTGTCGATCACCGGACGGGTCAAGTCCGCATGGTCCCATCCGGCCGTACGGTGACGACATGGGTGTCGTGACGGATATGCGCAGCTGCCGGTCGCCGGAGAGGGTGGACGGGGCGGTGCACTGCGCGAACGCGGGAAGGAGCGGGTCCAGGAGCGTGTCGTTGTTCTGGCGGATCTTCTCGCTCAACGCCGCCGGCCTGGTCGTGGCCACGGCGCTGCTGCTCGGCCCGGTCACCGTGTCCACCCCCGTCCTCGCGGGCGAGGCCCTCGTTCTGCTCGGCGGCCTGGTGCTGCTGCTCGCCGGCAACGCGCTCGTGCTGCGCTTCGGCCTGGTGCCCCTGCAACGGCTGGACCGGGCCATGGCCACCGCGGATCTGCTGCGTCCGGGCTCCCGGCCGGTGGTCGCGGGACCGGCGGAGACGGCCGGGCTGATCACGACGTACAACACGATGCTCGACCGGCTGGAGGCCGAGCGGGCCGCGGGCGCCGCACGGGCACTGTCCGCGCAGGAGAGCGAACGGCACCGGATCGCCCGGGAGCTCCACGACGAGGTCGGGCAGACCCTGACCGCCGTCCTCCTCCAGCTCAAGCGCGTCGCGGATCTGGCGCCGGAAGACCTTCGCGAGGAGGTGGGCCAGGCGCAGGAGGCGACCCGGGCCGGCCTGGACGAGATCCGCCGGATCGCACGCCGGCTGCGCCCCGGCGTACTGGAGGAACTCGGGCTGGCCAGCGCCCTGCGCTCGCTCACCGGCGAGTTCTCGGCCCACGGGCTGACCGTGCGCCATCACGTCACCGGCGAGCTTCCCGCCCTGACCCCCGAAGCGGAACTCGTCGTCTACCGGGTCGCCCAGGAGGGCCTGACCAACACCGCCCGGCATGCCGCCGCCGACCGCGCCGAACTCCGCCTCCAGCCGGTCCCCGGCGGCGTCGAACTCCTCGTACGCGACAACGGCACCGGCCTCGGCGACGCCCCCGAGGGCGCAGGCCTCACGGGCATGCGCGAACGCGCCCTGCTCATCGGTGCCGCCCTGACTCTGGAGACAGCGCCGGGCGGGGGCACCGACGTACGGCTGCGCGTACCGGTGGCCGTGCGCGAACCAGTGACCGAAGGACCCCGCTGATGCCCACACCGATCCGTGTGCTGCTGGCCGACGACCACACCCTCGTGCGCCGGGGCGTGCGCCTCATCCTGGACGGGGAGCCCGACCTCACGGTCGTGGCCGAGGCCGGGGACGGCGCCGAAGCCGTCGCACGCGCGCGTGAGACCCCCGTCGACCTCGCCGTCCTGGACGTGGCCATGCCCCGCATGACCGGCCTCCAGGCGGCCCGGGAGCTCTCCCGGCGACTGCCCGACCTGCACATCCTGATCCTGACCATGTACGACAACGAGGAGTACTTCTTCGAGGCGCTCAGGGCCGGAGCGAGCGGCTACGTCCTCAAGTCCGTCGCCGACCGCGACCTGGTCGAGGCCTGCCGGGCGGCCGTGCGCGACGAGCCGTTCATCTACCCGGGCGCCGAACGCGCCCTAGTCCGCTCCTACCTCGAGCGGCTGCACCGGGGCGACGGCCTGCCGGAGCGGGCCATCACCGAACGCGAGGAGGAGATCCTCAAGCTGGTCGCCGAGGGCCACACCTCGAAGGAGATCGGCGAACTCCTCTTCATCAGCGCCAAGACGGTCGAGCGCCACCGTGCCAACCTCCTCCAGAAGCTCGGCATGCGTGATCGCCTGGAGCTGACCCGGTATGCGATCAGGGCCGGACTCATCGAACCCTGAGCCCGGGGCGGAGGTTGTCCACAGGCGGCCGAGCCACTTTCGCCGACCGCCTACCCTTGTCCCCATGAGCAGCATCGACCGGAGCCAGTCAGTGGGCGGCACGCGCACATACGAGGTACGCACCTACGGGTGCCAGATGAACGTCCACGACTCCGAGCGATTGTCCGGACTGCTGGAGGACGCGGGCTACGTCCGTGCCCCCGAGGGCGCCGACGGGGCGGACGTCGTCGTCTTCAACACCTGCGCCGTGCGGGAGAACGCCGACAACAAGCTGTACGGCAACCTCGGCCACCTCGCCCCGAAGAAGGCGAGCCGCCCCGGCATGCAGATCGCGGTCGGCGGCTGCCTCGCGCAGAAGGACCGCGACACCATCGTGGAGCGGGCGCCCTGGGTGGACGTCGTCTTCGGCACGCACAACATCGGCAAGCTGCCGGTCCTGCTGGAGCGCGCCCGCGTGCAGGAGGAGGCGCAGGTCGAGATCGCCGAGTCGCTGGAGGCGTTCCCCTCTACGCTGCCCACGCGTCGTGAGAGCGCTTACGCGGCCTGGGTCTCCATCTCCGTCGGCTGCAACAACACCTGCACCTTCTGCATCGTCCCGGCCCTGCGCGGCAAGGAGAAGGACCGCCGCCCCGGCGACATCCTCGCCGAGATCGAGGCCCTGGTCGCCGAGGGCGTCTCCGAGATCACACTGCTCGGTCAGAACGTCAACGCCTACGGCTCCGACATCGGCGACCGCGAGGCCTTCAGCAAGCTGCTGCGCGCCTGCGGGAAGATCGACGGCCTGGAGCGCGTCCGCTTCACCTCGCCGCACCCGCGGGACTTCACCGACGACGTCATCGCCGCCATGGCCGAGACGCCGAACGTGATGCCGCAGCTGCACATGCCGCTCCAGTCCGGCTCGGACCCGGTCCTCAAGGCCATGCGCCGCTCCTACCGCCAGGAGCGCTTCCTCGGCATCATCGAGAAGGTCCGCGCCGCCATCCCGCACGCCGCGATCAGCACGGACATCATCGTGGGCTTCCCCGGCGAGACCGAGGAGGACTTCGAGCAGACGCTGCACGTGGTGCGCGAGGCCCGTTTCGCCCAGGCCTTCACGTTCCAGTACTCGAAGCGGCCCGGCACCCCGGCCGCCGAGATGGACGGCCAGATCCCCAAGAAGGTCGTCCAGGAGCGCTACGAGCGGCTCGTAGCCCTTCAGGAGGAGATCTCCTGGGAGGAGAACAAGAAGCAGGTCGGCCGCACGCTGGAGCTGATGGTCGCCGAGGGCGAGGGCCGCAAGGACGACACCACCCACCGCCTCTCCGGCCGCGCCCCCGACAGCCGCCTCGTCCACTTCACCAAGCCGGACGAGGACGTCCGTCCCGGCGACGTGGTCACGGTCGAGATCACCTACGCCGCCCCGCACCACCTCCTCGCCGAGGGCCCTGTGCTGGACGTGCGCCGCACGCGCGCGGGCGACGCCTGGGAGAAGCGCAACGCGGCCGAGAAGGCCAAGCCCGTCGGCGTGATGCTGGGCCTGCCGAAGATCGGTGCCCCCGAGCCCCTGCCCGCCGTGGCGAGCGGGTGCGGCTGCGACTGACCCGGGCTGCCGCCGCCCAGAGCGGTGGCAGCGGCTCCCGCTCCTGAGAGTTACCCTGCCGATCATGCTTGTCGCCGCCGCTGTCTGCCCTTGCCCGCCCCTGCTGGTCCCCGAGGTCGCCGCCGGCGCCGCCCCGGAACTGGACGCCGCGCGGGCCGCCTGCACGGACGCACTGGGGGTGCTCGCCGCCGCCCGGCCCAGTCGGCTCGTGGTCGTCGGACCGGTGGACGGTGCCGGGCCCGAGGCGTACCCGGAGGGCACGGCGGGGTCCTTGCGGGGCTTCGGCGTCGATCTCGACGTACGGCTGGGAACGGGCGAGGGCGCGGACACGGAACAGCGGTTGCCGTACGCGCTGGCGGTCGCGGCCTGGCTGCTGGAGCGGACCGGGTGGTCCGACGCTCCGGTCGAGGGCCTCGGCGTAGGGGAGTCGTACCCGCCCGGGCTGTGCGCGCGGACCGGGAGGGACATCGCCACCCGGGACGAGCGGGTCGCCCTGCTGGTGATGGGCGACGCGAGCGCGTGCCGGACGCTCAAGGCCCCGGGGTATCTGGACGAACGGGCGGCGCCCTTCGACGCGGAGGTCGCACGCGCGCTCGGCGCGGCGGACGTGGCGGCCCTCACCACACTGGACACGGGGCTGGCACACGAGCTGAAGGTGTCCGGCCGGGCCCCCTGGCAGGTCCTGGCGGGCGCGGCCGACGGCGCGGGCCTCGGCGGCTCTCTGCTGTACGAGGACGCGCCGTACGGCGTGGGATACGTCGTCGCCGCCTGGTCGTAGACCGGGCGGCGAGGCACGGACACGGGCGCGGGAAACGGCGGACGGCCGGGAGTTCTCGTGCTCCGCGGCCGTCCGACGATGTGCCCTTGAGTGTGCCGATGAGCGCAGGGAACCTGCTGTGCACGGAACCTGCTGTGCCGATGTGCGCTCAGGAGGTGGGCGGTGGTGCCTCCGGATGGGGAGTGCCGCCCGGGTCCCGGGGCGGAGCCGTCCGGCCGGTGCCGGGCGGCGTCGTGCCGGACGTCGTCGTGCCGCCCGTGTCCGATGAGGTGTCGCCATGGTGCGTGAGTCGGCCCATGGCGCCCTTGGCCCGGCCCGTGCCCGACTGGATCCTGTCGCTGTACTTGCCCTTGGTCGTCTTGTCTACGGCCTGCGAGGCCTTGTCGAGACCGTGGTGGATCTTGCCCTCGTGCCGCTGTGCGAGGTCCGAGACCTTGCCCTTGACCGGCCCCAGCTTGGCTTTCACGATCTTCATGAGACCCATGGCTCACCTTCCCTCGCGCAGGGCGGTCAGGTACGGGCGCCCTCGCCGGCCTCGTTGTCTGCCGCCTTCTCGGTGGATTGCTGCTTGGGGATGTCGACACCCTCGGACTCGGTGGACGTCGAGGCCTCCGTGGTGGCCTCGGCAGTCGTCTCCGCCGCTTCCTTCGCTCCGTCGGTGCCCTTCGTCTCCGCGGCCTCGGCCGCCTCCGTCTCGGGCCCGGCCTTCGCCGTGTCGGTCTGAGCCTCGGCCGCAGGCGTCTCCGCCGTGGCCTTCGACCGCCGGAGAAGTCGTGCAAAAACGCCCATATCCACTCCATACGTTACTCGTGCGGGCGAAATCCCGCGTTGCCCGGTGCGGCAATTTGCGCGGCCCGGGCCACCGCCTCTGTGATCCGGCGGCAGGAACCTCGCAACGGGCAACGACCCCGCGGTCGTCGCGTCACGTAACTCGTTCGAGACCCGGTGTCGAGGTTTGCGAGACTGGGGCGGTGAGCAGTGCACCCCCCGCCCCCCGCGTCATCGCCGTCGTCGGACCAACTGCGGCCGGAAAGTCCGATCTGGGCGTATTCCTGGCCCAGCGTCTCGGTGGTGAAGTCGTCAACGCCGACTCCATGCAGCTCTACCGAGGGATGGACATCGGTACCGCCAAGCTGACGCCCGAGGAGCGCGACGGCGTCCCCCATCACCTGCTGGACATCTGGGACGTGACCGTCACGGCGTCCGTCGCCGAGTACCAGCGCCTGGCCCGGGAGCGGATCGAGGCGCTGCTCGCCGAGGGCCGCTGGCCGATCCTGGTCGGCGGCTCGGGGCTGTATGTGCGCGGGGCCGTCGACAACCTGGAGTTCCCCGGGACCGACCCCGAGGTCCGGGCCCGCCTGGAGGAGGAGCTCACGCTGCGCGGCTCCGGAGCGCTGCACGCCCGCCTGGCCGCCGCCGACCCCGAGGCCGCCCGCGCCATCCTGCCGAGCAACGGCCGCCGGGTCGTCCGCGCCCTTGAGGTGATCGAGATCACCGGCAGGCCTTTCACGGCCAACCTCCCCGGCCACGACTCGGTGTACGACACTCTCCAGATCGGCGTCGACGTGGCCCGCCCCGAGCTCGACGAGCGCATCGCACGCCGGGTCGACCGGATGTGGGACGCCGGCCTCGTGGACGAGGTGAACGCACTCCAGGCGCAGGGGTTGCGTGAAGGGCGTACGGCCTCGCGCGCGCTCGGCTACCAGCAGGTGCTCGCGGCGCTCGCCGGGGAGTGCACCCTCGAGGAAGCGCGGACCGAGACCGTGCGTGCCACCAAGCGCTTCGCGCGCCGCCAGGATTCATGGTTCAGGCGCGACCCGCGGGTGCACTGGCTGAGTGGGGCGGCGGCCGATCGCACGGAACTTCCGCAGCTCGCGCTGTCCTTGGTCGAACGACCGGTTACAGCCTGATCACGTCATGGCATCGGGACGCCCAGGCCGTCATCCGGCCCCTCGGCGGCGTGCCATCATCGAGCTTCGATCGACCGAGTTGAGTCCTAGTTGGGAGGGCGCGTGGCGATGGAGGCCGGCCCTCGCGACACCGCACGAAGCACTGATCACTTCACCGCCGAGCGGGATGAGACGGGGCGCGGGGACGCACCTGAGCAGGATGCGGACCACCTCAGCTCCGACGGGCCCGACGAGACGCAGGGTGTGACGGACGACGGCCCCGAGCCCGGCGAGATGTTCGCCGACGAGGTCGAGGTCGAGCTGCGCCCGCAGCGCCGGCTCCGCATCTGGCAGCTGGCTCCCATCGTGAGCCTCGCGGCACTCGGCTCCCTGATGTTCGCCTTCCCGCTCGCCTTCGACTTCGGCGACAGCGGCGCCGTCATCGCCATGCTGGGCCTGCTGATCTGCTCCTGCGCGGCCGGCTGGGGCATGATGGCCGCCCGCCGCGTCGGCTACACCTGGCCGGGCCTGCCGGCCCGCGGCTCCGGCCGCAGAGCCGACTGGCGGGTCGTCCTCGCGTATGCCCTGGTCGTGGCCGTCGTGGTGGTCCTCGCCGTGTGGCGGGTGGCACGACTCCGTTAGTGGATGCGTGCCCCGTTACGATCGAGGCATGAGCACGCGGATCGCCTTCCTCAAGGGGCACGGCACCGAGAACGACTTCGTGATCGTCCCGGACCCCGAGAACGCCATCGACCTGCCCCCGGCCGCCGTCGCCGCCCTGTGCGACCGCCGCGCCGGCATCGGCGGTGACGGGCTGCTGCATGTCGTGCGGTCCGCCGCCCACCCGGAGGCCGAGGGCATGGCGGCCGAGGCGGAGTGGTTCATGGACTACCGCAACGGCGACGGCTCGGTCGCGGAGATGTGCGGCAACGGCGTGCGGGTGTTCGCGCGCTACCTCCAGCGCTCCGGTCACGTGACCGAGGGAGACCTCGCGGTCGCCACGCGCGGAGGCGTGAAGACCGTGCACATCGCCAAGGACGGTGACGTGACCGTGGGCATGGGCCGGGCGGTGCTCCCCGAGGGCGACGTCACGGTGAGTGTCGGTGAGCGCAGCTGGCCCGCGCGGAACGTCAACATGGGCAACCCGCACGCGGTGGCCTTCGTGGACGATCTCTCCCACGCCGGTGATCTGCTCTCCCCGCCGCCCTTCAGCCCGGCCGCCGCGTACCCGGACGGTGTGAACGTGGAGTTCGTGGTCGACCGCGGCCCCGGGCACGTCGCGCTGCGCGTGCACGAGCGCGGCTCCGGCGAGACCCGCTCGTGCGGCACGGGCGCGTGCGCGGTCGCCGTGGCCGCCGCCCGCCGCGACGGCGCCGACCCGACGGCCACGGGCGCCCCCGCGACCTACACCGTCGACGTCCCGGGCGGCACCCTGGTGATCACCGAGCGGCCCGACGGCGAGATCGAGATGACCGGTCCGGCCGTGATCGTGGCCGAGGGGGAGATCGACGCGGACTGGCTGGAAGCCGCCGCGTCCGCGTGAGCGGCAGCGGGTCGTCCTGAAACATCCGCCCGGCTTCGGCCACCCGACCCGAAACCACCGTTGATATCCGGCCACTTGGCGGGAATCACGTCGTAAGAGTGGTGGCGTAGGGGGGTGCAAACCTCACATTCATCCCTCGAATGGGTGATCAGTTTCACGCTCGGCGAGAGGCGGTCAGTCGGGCGTGGTGGGCTCGGTAGCATCAAGCACCGGCCCGGACGGGGGACCGAAGCCGCTCCCTGAGCCGTGTCCGCTCTGGGGCACCCCGTCCGCCGGTTGACGCAGCCGGAGGTGCCCATGAGTGCGGAGGCCACGAATTCCGTGACCCCAGGCCCGATGCCGGGCGCGGTGTCAGGACAGGTGACGCCGACAGCCCCCCGCAGAAAGGCCCGCCCCCGGGTCGACCTGCGCCGCCTCGGCCGCGCGGCCCTGCTCGGCTCCGCCGCCCGCGGCCGGCTGCCCGACGCCATCAGCCATGTCGTCGAGGCCCACCGCGCCCACCACCCCGACGCGGACCTAGAACCCCTGCGCCACGCCTACGTCCTGGCCGAGTCCTCGCACCGCGGCCAGATGCGCAAGAGCGGTGAGCCGTACATCACGCACCCGCTCGCGGTGACCCTGATCCTCGCCGAACTCGGCGCCGAGACCACGACGTTGACCGCGTCCCTGCTGCACGACACCGTCGAGGACACGGACGTGACGCTCGACCAGGTACGCGACCAGTTCGGCGAGGAGGTCCGCTACCTCGTCGACGGCGTCACCAAACTGGAGAAGGTCGACTACGGCGCCGCCGCCGAGTCCGAGACCTTCCGCAAGATGCTCGTCGCCACCGGCAACGACGTCCGAGTCATGTCGATCAAACTCGCCGACCGGCTGCACAACATGCGCACCCTCGGCGTCATGCGCCCCGAGAAACAGGAGCGCATCGCCAAGGTGACACGTGACGTACTCATCCCGCTCGCCGAACGGCTCGGCGTCCAGGCGCTCAAGACCGAACTGGAAGACCTGGTCTTCGCGATCCTGCATCCCGAGGAGTACGCGCACACCAGAGAGTTGATCGTCCGCAACGCGGCCCGCGCGGACGACCCGCTCGCCGAGGTCGCCGACGAGGTGCGCGGGGTGCTGCGCGAGGCGGACATCACGGCCGAAGTCCTCATCCGGCCCCGCCACTTCGTCTCGGTGCACCGCGTCTCCCGCAAACGCGGCCGGCTGCGCGGCTCCGATTTCGGCCGCGTCCTGGTGCTGGTGAACGAGGACGCCGACTGCTACGGCGTCCTGGGTGAACTGCACACCTGTATGAAGCCGGTGGTCTCCGAGTTCAAGGACTTCATCGCTGTACCGAAGTTCAACCTGTACCAGTCGCTGCACACGGCCGTGGCGCGCGAGGACGGTCAGGTCGTCGAGGTCCTGATCCGGACGCACCAGATGCACAAGGTCGCCGAGGCCGGTGTCGTCGCCCTCGGAAACCCGTACGCACCGGCCCCCGAGGACCCGGCCGACGGCGAGCGCGTCGACCCCACCCGCCCCGGCTGGCTCTCCCGGCTCCTCGACTGGCAGGAGGCGGCGCCCGACCCCGACCACTTCTGGTCGACCCTGCGCGAGGACCTCGCCCAGGACCGTGAGATCACCGTGTTCCGGCCCGACGGCGGCACCCTCGGCCTGCCGGAGGGCGCGACCTGCGTGGACGCCGCGTACGCGCAGTACGGCGAGGACGCGCACGCCTGCATCGGGGCCCGGGTGAACGGCCGCCTGGCGACGCTGAGCACCGTGCTGCGGGACGGCGACACCGTTCAGCTCCTCATGGGCCAGGACCCGGCGTCGGAGCCCTCCCGGGAGTGGCTGGAGCACGCCCACACGCCCGCGGCCCGGATCGCCATCCAGCGGTGGCTGACCGCGCATCCGGCGCAGGCCGAGTCCCAGCAGCAGAGCGAGGCGCGGATCGCCGGGGACCGGTCCGCCCTGCGGCCCGTCGACGTACCCGACCCGGAGACGGCCCCGGAGCAGCCCGCCGACCGCCCCGGCACCGGCCATGTCCTCGCCGACCTGCCCGGCGCGAGCGTCCGGCTCGCCCGCTGCTGCACGCCCGTACCGCCCGACGAGATCACCGGCTTCGCGGTACGCGGAGGAGCGGTCACCGTGCACCGCGTGGAGTGTGCCGCGGTGGCGCGCATGAAGGACGGGGGGCGTGCGGAGGTCGGCGTGCGCTGGGGGGAGACCGCCGAGTGCCGGGTCACGCTGGTCGCCGAATCGTTCGTCCGTCCCCATCTGCTGGCCGACCTCACCGAGGCCATGGCCTCCGAGGGCGCCGAGATCGTCTCGGCGACCGTCGAGCCCCCGACCCAGCAGCAGGTGCGGCACACCTACACCGTGCATCTCCCGGACGCCGGCCAGCTGCCCGCCCTGATGCGCGCGATGCGCAATGTGGCCGGGGTGTACGACGTCAGCCGGGCCCAGCCGCAGCCACAGGGCGGCTGACCGGCCAGGGCCTGTGCACGGCGGTGTCAAGCGCCGGGCTCGCCCCGCCACCGCCGTTCGAGCCGCCGGGCTCGCCTCGCACACGGACCTGCCTTGGCGCGCCGGGCTCGCGGGAACGCCTTAGGGCGGCGCAGGCCCCGGTCCCGGCGGCCTCACGCCGCCGCCGGGACGGCACCCGGCGCAGGCTCCGGTCCCCGGTTCGGGTGGGACGAAGGCGCGCCGTCCCCGCGGCTCACCCACGCGCTGATAGCCGTGGGGCATGCTCCTGACCCCCCACAGACAGGCCACCACCCCCACCCGGCGGCGCCGCACCGCCGCCGCCCTGCTCACCTCGGCGATCTCCGTCTGCCTCGTGGCAGCGAGCGCCCCCGTCGTCCCGCTCGGCGTCGGCGACCGGCTCTTCCCGTACCTCGGCAACCCGGGCTACGACGTGGCGTCGTACGACCTCTCGTTCACCTATCCGGGCAACAACAGCGAACCGCTGCGGGCCGTCACCACCATCGACGCCTGGACGACCGCCGACCTGGACCGCGTCAACCTGGACTTCGCGCACGGCACCGTCGAGTCGGTCGAGGTCGACGGCGACCCCGCCGAGTTCCGCACCGCCGGCGAGGACCTGGTGATCACGCCCGAGGACTCCGTGTCGGACGGAAACTGGATGCGGATCACCGTGCGGCACACCAGTGATCCCGTGCCCCGCGAGGGCCGCGAGGGCGGCTGGGTGCGCACCGCGGACGGACTGGCCATGGCCAACCAGGCCGACGCCGCGCACCTGGTCTTCCCGTGCAACGACCACCCCTCCGACAAGGCGATGTTCACCATCCGGGTCACCGCACCCGACGGTCACACGGCCGTCGCCAACGGCCTGCCCGCCGGAGTGGAGAAGTCCGGCGGGTCCACGACCTGGACCTACCGCAGCCAGCACCCCATGGCCACCGAACTCACCCAGATCTCCATCGGCCGCTCCACGGTGCTGCACCGCACCGGCCCGCACGGGCTGCCCGTACGGGACGTCGTCCCGACCGAGCACCGCAAGGCGCTCGAACCCTGGCTGGAGAAGACCCCCGGCCAGATCACCTGGATGGAGAGCAAGGTCGGCCGCTACCCCTTCGAGACGTACGGCCTGCTCGTGGCCGACGCCTCCACCGGCTTCGAGCTGGAGACCCAGACGCTCTCCCTCTTCGAACGGGAATTCTTCACCGATCCCGTCTACCCCCCGTGGTACGTCGAGTCGATCATGGTCCACGAGCTGGCCCACCAGTGGTTCGGCAACAGCGTCGGCCCCCGCACCTGGTCCGACCTGTGGCTCAACGAGGGGCACGCCACCTGGTACGAGGCGCTGTACGCCGAGGAGCAGGCCGACAAGCCGATGCGGGACCGGATGAAGGCCGCCTACGCCTCCTCCGACCGCTGGCGCGCCGCCGGCGGACCGCCCGCCGCCCCCAAGGCGCCCGACCCCGGCCGCAAGACCAGCATCTTCCGGCCCAACGTCTACGACGGCGCCGCGCTCGTCCTGTACGCCCTGCGCCAGGAGATCGGCCACCCGGCCTTCGAACGCCTGGAACGCGCCTGGGTCGGCCGCCACCAGGACGACACGGCCACGACGGAGGACTTCGTCCGGCTCGCCACCGAGATCGCCGGGCGCGACCTGGGCGGCTTCTTCCAGGGCTGGCTGTACGGCGAGAAGACCCCGCCGATGCCGGGGCACCGGGACTGGAAGTCGAAGGCTCCCGCCGCGAAGCCGGAGGCTCCTGCGGGGAGCCCGAGGCTCCCGGCGGCGAAGCCTGAGGCTCCTGCGGCGAATCCTGAGGCTCCTGCAGGGAAGCCGGAGGCTCCCGAGAAGCAGGCCCGGCAGGCGATGACGTCCGCCCGATAACACGGTGACGAGACGCCCCGTGCCGTGCGACCATCTTCAGGTCGGCGCGGCACGGAACGCCGGGAATCTCCCGGCCCGCCCGTGCGTTGCAGACAGTGAACGGTTTCCCACCTACGTAAGGATCCAATGACCTCCTCTTCTTCCTTTTCCCAGGACTCCAAGCGCTTCGCGCACAGCCACCCCGAGGGTTTTCGGGCCGATGCCCTGATGGAAGAGGACGTCGCCTGGAGCCACGAGATCGACGGAGAGCGAGACGGCGACCAGTTCGACCGCTCCGACCGCGCGGCCCTGCGCCGTGTGGTGGGCCTCTCCACCGAACTCGAGGACGTCACCGAGGTCGAGTACCGCCAGCTCCGCCTGGAGCGGGTCGTCCTCGTCGGCGTCTGGACCTCGGGAACCGTGCAGGACGCGGAGAACTCCCTCGCGGAGCTCGCAGCCCTCGCCGAGACGGCCGGCGCGCTGGTGCTCGACGGAGTCACCCAACGCCGCGACAAGCCCGACGCGGCCACCTACATCGGCTCCGGCAAGGCCGAGGAGCTGCGCGACATCGTCGTCGAGACGGGCGCGGACACCGTCATCTGCGACGGTGAACTCAGCCCCGGCCAGCTGATCCACCTCGAGGACGTCGTCAAGGTCAAGGTCATCGACCGGACGGCCCTGATCCTGGACATCTTCGCCCAGCACGCCAAGTCCCGAGAGGGCAAGGCGCAGGTCGCTCTCGCGCAGATGCAGTACATGCTGCCGCGACTGCGCGGCTGGGGTCAGTCGCTGTCCCGGCAGATGGGCGGCGGCAAGGGCGGCGGCCTCGCCACCCGTGGTCCCGGTGAGACCAAGATCGAGACGGACCGGCGCCGGATTCGCGAGAAGATGGCGAAGATGCGCCGGGAGATCGCGGAGATGAAGACCGGCCGCGAGATCAAGCGCCAGGAGCGCAAGCGCCACAAGGTGCCGTCCGTGGCCATCGCGGGCTACACCAACGCCGGCAAGTCCTCGCTGCTCAACCGCCTCACGGGCGCGGGTGTGCTGGTGGAGAACGCCCTGTTCGCGACCCTCGACCCGACCGTGCGCCGGGCCGAGACCCCGAGCGGGCGGCTGTACACGCTGGCCGACACGGTCGGGTTCGTGCGCCACCTGCCCCACCACCTGGTCGAGGCGTTCCGCTCCACGATGGAGGAGGTCGGCGAGTCCGACCTGATCCTGCACGTGGTCGACGGTTCGCACCCGTTCCCGGAGGAGCAGCTGGCGGCCGTGCGCGAGGTGGTCCGGGACGTCGGCGCCACCGACGTGCCCGAGATCGTTGTGATCAACAAGGCGGACGCGGCCGACCCGCTGACGCTGCAGCGGCTGCTGCGCGTCGAGAAGCGGTCCATCGCCGTCTCGGCCCGCACCGGCCTGGGCATCGAGGAGCTGCTCGCGCTCATCGACAACGAGCTGCCGCGCCCGTCGGTCGAGATCGAGGCGCTCGTGCCGTACACGCACGGCAAGCTGGTCGCCCGTGCCCACGACGAGGGCGAGGTGATCTCCGAGGAGCACACCCCGGAGGGCACCTTGCTCAAGGTGCGGGTCCACGAGGAGCTGGCGGCGGAGCTCACGCCGTACGTTCCGACGCCTGCGCTCTGAGCCCGAGCGGGGCCCCGCGTCCCGTGCGACGCAAGAAGGCCCGCCCCCTGCACGGCGCTTTCAGAGGGAAGCACGGGGCGGGCCTTCAGCATGTGCGGGTCACTGACCGCCGTACGTCCTGCTCATGTTCTGGTAGAGCGCCTCGGCGTCCCGGCCCAGCTGCGGACCGGCCAGCCACGAGTTGTCGGCCGGGCCGATCGAGGTGTTGGAGACCAGCACCGACTTGCCGTTCAGGACCCGGAACCAGCCGCCACCGGACGAACCGCCGGTCATGTCGCAGCCGATGCGGTACATCGTCGGCGTGGACGGGCTGAGCGAGAACCGGCCGGTCACGTCGACGCACCTGAACATCTTCTCGCCGTTCTAGGGCGGCGCGGCCGGGTAGCCCCAGGCGCCCATCTTGCTAGACCAGGTTGGACTTGCCCGGGTGGTTCACGTCCTTGACGACCGTGCCGGAGCAGACGGCCGACCCGTCGGGGGAGTCGAAGAAGACCTTGCCGACCGGTGCCGCGTTGCGGTGGTTCGGCGTCTTCTCGGCCTGTGCCCGGACGGGTGCCGGGTCCGGGTCGCTGACCCCCTGGCCGGCCGATGCGTCCTTCGTCGTGACCGTCTTGTCGGCCTCGTCGGCGGACTGCATCCGTTCCGGCTTCCAGAGGCCCTCGATCACCGGGTTGACGAAGTCCTTGGCGTCACTGAGCCACTTGTCCTTGTCCCAGTCCTTCCAGCCGCCGTCCTTCCAGCGGTCGACGTCGATGCCGTGCTCCTTGAGCTTGCCCGCGAGATCGGCCGGGATCTTGACCTTGCCGCCGTCCGCGGCGGCCTGGGAACTGCCGGCGTCGGGCTTGTCGCTCGCCGAATCCTCGGAGCCGTTGCAGGCGGTCGCGGTGAGCGCCAGGGCGGCGACGAGCCCGGTGGCGGCGAGGACGGTGCGCCGCCCACGCCTGGATGCGGGCGTATGTGTGGAACGCATGGTGCGATGACCCCCGTTGTGCGTACGAATGTGGTGCTGGTGCTGGTGCTGGTGCTGGTGCTGGTGCTGGTGCTGGTGCTGGTGCGTCGGTGCGCGGCGCCGCGTGTGCATGTCATGATGCGGCGCCGGTGCTCCCGCGCGACTCCCCACTATGCCGGTGGAGTTGAGGGGCTACCGGGGTGGGGGGGCGAAGGTTTCCGAGAGCCCCCGGGCCGGGCCTCGTGAGGAAGCCGCCCGGGGTGCGCCGCCCCACCGGCAGCGCGAGTCAGCGGCCGGTCAGCGGTTGGCGTACTTCTTGCTGACCGAGTCATACACACCCTTCGCCACGGCGCCCAGGCGCGGTCCGGCCAGCCAGCCCGACGTCACCGGGCCGATCGAGGTGTTGGACACCAGCGCCGGCTTGCCGTCCGAACCGGTCGCGACCCAGCCACCGCCGCTCGAACCGCCGGTCATGGTGCAACCGATGCGGTACATCGTCGGATCAGTCGCGGTGACCGACAGCCGCCCGGGCCGGTCCTGGCAGCGGAACAGCTTCTGCCCGTCGTAGGGCGGCGCGGCCGGGTAGCCGATCGCCGTGACGCTCTTCACCCGCGGCACCGCGGGCGCCTTGAAGTCGACCGGCAGCGCCGAACCGACCATCTCCTCCAGCGACTTGCCGCCGCTGCCCTTTTCCGGCGTCACATGGATGACCGCGAAGTCGTACGGCGCTCCGTCACCGCCCGTCGAACCGCCCTGCTCGATCCACTGGTCCGAGGTCTGCGCCCAGTCGCCCCACCAGACACCGTAGGGAGCGACGTCCTCGCGCGTGGCGTTCTCCAGTTCGGCCACCGGCTTGCCGTCGTCGTTGTACGACGGCACGAACGCGATGTTGCGGTACCAGCCGCCCTTCTTGCCCGCGTGCACGCAGTGGCCCGCCGTCCACACGAGGTTGGACTTGCCCGGGTGCGCCGGGTCCTTCACGACGGTCGCCGAGCAGACCGCCGAGCCCTCGGGGGAGTCGAAGAACACCTTCCCCGCCGTGGGGGCGTTGGCGTGGTACGACGGCGGCACGGCCTGCGCCTCGACCGGCTCGGGCGTCGGGTCGGTCACGCCCTGGTCACCTGCGAGGTCGCTGTCGTCGACGCTCTGGTCGGGCTCCTCGGCGTCCCGCATGCGGTCCGGGTTCCAGAGCCCCTCGATGATCGGGTTGATGTACTCGTTCGCCTCGCGCAGCCAGTCGTCCCGGTCCCAGTTCTTCCAGGCGCCGTCCTTCCACTTGTCGACGTCGATCCCGTGCTCGCGGAGCCGGTCCCTGATGTCGTCAGGGATCCTGAGCTTGCCGTCGTCGGAGGCGGTGGCCGACGCGGAGGCCTCACCGTCCGCCGTGGCGTCGCCCGACTCGCAGGCGGTGGCGGTCAGCGCGAGCGCCGAGGCGAGGGCCACCGCGGCCAGCACGGGGGAGTTCCCGCGGAGCGCCCTCCCTCCTCGGCCGGTATGGGACGACGGTCGTGTGGATGGCATGATCTGACTCCCCCTGGTACGGAACGAACGTGGACGAACCGGCGCTTCGCCCCCGATTCCCGCTGTCTCGCGGGAACTTGGGGGCGACCTCACGGTGTCCGGGAACGGCACCACACACTATGCGGTGGCTGTGGGGGCCATCCGACGGATCCGCAACAGTTCCGTCACGGAAAGGATCTTGAGGCAACCCGTAACCCCGTGAGTGATCCGGGGTTGGTAGCGGATGGGGGGCCTGCTGTCTGGATGCGGGTCCTCTGTTGCCCGTGCCCAGTGGGAGGTCTTGGAAGCCGTGGCGGAATCCACCTATGGGGGTCGTGCGTCGGAGGAGGCCGCTGCGGGGTGTACGCAGGTGAAATCCGCCCCTGGCGGGGCCGTCGACCACACCGCCCCCGCCCCGCGCTCCACGCCCGAGGGAGCCCCACGCCGCCAAGGCGCACGCGAACCCGCCGCCCGAACCTACGCCCGCGCCCTGCCGATCGTTCCGGTACGAGCCCGGGGACTGACCATCGAGGGCGCGGACGGCCGCCGTTACCTGGACTGCCTCTCCGGCGCCGGCACACTCGCCCTGGGCCACAACCACCCGGTCGTCCTGGAGGCCATCCGCAAAGTCCTCGACTCCGGCGCCCCCCTGAACGCCCTCGACCTGGCGACACCCGTCAGGGACGCCTTCCTCGACGAGCTGTTCCGTACCCTGCCGCCAGGGCTCGCCTCGCGGGCGCGGGTGCGGTTCTGCGGACCGGCCGGCAGCGAAGCCGTGGAGACCGCCTGGGCGCTGGCACGCACGGCGACCGGACGGAGCGGCCTCCTGACGTTCACCGGAGCCGGTCGCGGTGGTACCGCCGGAGTCCTCGACGACCCGTCCGCGAACACCCATGACGCGCGGGTGGCCCGCCTGCCCTACCCGCAGGACTACCGCTGCCCGTTCGGCGTCGGAGGCGATCACGGGGCCGACCTCGCCGCCCGCTGGACGGAATCCCTCCTCGACGACCCGGGGTCCGGGGTGCCACTGCCCGCCGGGATGCTCGTCGAGCCGGTCCAGGGCGAGGGCGGCGTGATCCCAGCACCGGACTCCTGGCTGCGGCGCATGCGACAACTCACCGCCCACCGGTCCGTCCCGCTGATCGCCGACGAGATCCAGACGGGCGTGGGCCGGACCGGCGCCTTCTGGGCCGTGGAACACAGCGGCGTGACTCCCGACGTGATGGTCCTCTCCAACGCCATCGGCGGCAGCCTGCCGCTGGCCGTCGTGGTCTACCGCGACGACCTCGTCACCCGGGAACCCGGCACCCCCGCCGACGCCTTCCCCGGCAACCAGCTCGCCATGGCCGCCGGCACCGCCACCCTCGCCCACGTCCGCGAGAACGCTCTCGCCGACCGAGCGGCGACCCTGGGAGCGCGCCTGATGAGTCAACTCCGGCAACTGGCCTCCGATTTCGGGTGTGTAGGGGATGTGCGGGGGAGGGGACTGATGATCGGCGTCGAGCTGGTGGATCCGGACGGGGAGGGGGAGCCCGGCTTCACAGGCAGTCCAGGGGCTGCGGAAGGCGGCGTGGCGGCATCGGTGGTGCCCGGCAGCGGCCGCCGGCCGCGCCCCGCCGCCCCCGAACTGGCTGCCGCGGTCCAGAGGGAGTGCCTGCGACGCGGCCTCATCGTCGGACTCGCCGGCCCTCACGCGAGCGTCATGCAACTGCTCCCTCCTCTGACCATCACCGACGAACAGGCGGCGGCCGTACTGGACCGCCTGGCCGACGCGGTCCGGGCAGCGGCCCGATGCCGAGGACGTGGCACGACAGCCGCACCGTGACCGCGGTGAGCATCAGTGGCGTGGGAGTCCACGCCGTGCCCGGGCGCGTGCGCCGGCTCACCTGCCAGACGTTGCCCGACAGGCGACCAGGCAACCAGCGACCAGGCGACCAGCAGCCGGGCGACCGGGCGCCCTGGACCTGGCCCGTACGCCCGCCACCTGCGCGACTTCGCGCCCCCTCGGGCACCACCGAGCGAGTGGAGCTCCTCGGCCCGGCGCCCCCACCCGCATGATCCGGAACCACCCCATGAGGTACCTGTCGTGAACGCCACCCCCCACCCCGACGACCCCACCCCGACGCCTGGACACGGCTCCGTCGGCGCATGGCCGCCGGTAACGTCACCGAACCCGCGAATCCCTCACCAGCGGCCGGTCGTGAAACCCGTCCAGGGGCTGAGTGCAGGCCCAGACAGCGACCCCCTGGAGCATCCCGACCCGCACACCGTCGCCCAGGCCGCCGCAGTGGAGAACCTGCTCCGCTGCTGGGCGCGCGAGACCGACCAGCCCGCCCCGGCAGACGGCGTCCTGCGCATCCCCCTTCCCGCCAGCGGCACGACTCTCCTCGCGCCGGTCCGGTACTGGTCCCCGACGGGCTGGCACCGCTTCGGCCCCCCTCGTCTCGCCCATGCGCCCGACCACGCTCCACCGGCCGACGCCGTCACGATCGCCGCCCTGTTCACGAGGGAGACGTCCTCAGACGGCTCCGGTATCGGACCGGCTCACGGCTCCCTTCCCATGGGCGCCCCCAGCCCCGCCACCGCCGGCATCGGCGACGGCGCCGGGCTCGTCGCGGGCGTTGCCGACTCCCTCCGCCGGGTCGCCGGTTTCGTCACCGCCCGTCGGGAAGCCCCGGCCGACGGCCCCGACCTCTTCCTGTCCGCGGAACAGTCACTCGTCCTCGGTCACCCCCTGCACCCGAGCCCGAAGAGCCGCGAAGGCCTCTCCGACGCCGAAGCGCTGTTGTACTCACCCGAGTCGCACGGCTCCTTCCCTCTGCACTGGATGGCTGTCGCTTCCTCCGTTCTCGCCACCGATTCCTCGTGGACCGAACGCGGGCGCCCTGTCGCCGCGTCCCGGCTCACCGCCCGCCTCGCCGGGACCGCACCGGCGCAGCCTGACGGGTACGCCCTCCTGCCCCTGCACCCCTGGCAGGCACACGAGATCCGTCACCGTGCCGAGATGGCTGCTCTCCTGGACGCCGGGCTGCTCCGTGACCTAGGCACCCACGGCCCTCCCTGGCACCCCACCTCCTCCGTACGAACCGTCTACCGAACCCACGCCCCCGCGATGCTCAAGCTTTCGCTGGGGCTGCGCATCACCAACTCCCGCCGCGAGAACCTCCGCAAGGAACTCCACCGCGGCGTCGAGGTCCACCGCCTGCTCCGCAGTGGCCTCGCCCAGCAGTGGCGGGCTGTGCACCCGGGCTTCGACATCGTCCGGGACCCGGCCTGGCTCGCCGTGGACACTCCCGACGGCGTCCCGGTGCCCGGACTGGACGTGGTGATCCGCCACAACCCGTTCGCCCCCTCCGACGACGTCTCCTGCGTCGCGGGACTCCTCTCGCCGCGCCCGTGCTCCCCGACCCCGCTGGACAGTGCCCCGGGGCGTATGGAGAAGCACGGCCCGGCCCTGCGGTCCCGGCTGGCCGAGGTCGTCACCCGCCTCGCCCGTCGTACCGGCCGACCGCGCGGAGCTGTCGCCGCCGAGTGGTTCCTGCGCTACCTTGCGCACGTGGTGCGTCCCGTCCTCTGGCTGGACGGCGAAGCCGGCATCGCCCTGGAAGCGCACCAGCAGAACACCCTGCTCCTGCTGGACCCCGACGGCTGGCCCACGGGTGGTCGTTACCGCGACAACCAGGGCTACTACTTCCGGAAGTCCCGGCGCGCGGAGCTCGACTCCCGGCTGCCCGGCATCGGAGAACGGAGCGACACGTTCGTCCGTGACGAGGTCACCGACGAGCGGCTCGTGTACTACCTGGCGGTCAACAACGTGCTCGGCCTCATCGGCGCATTCGGCGCCCAGGGGCTGGCGGACGAACGGCTGCTGCTCGCCGCCTTCCGCCGCTTCCTGGGGGACGTCGCCTCCGGCCCGGCCCCGCTGCGCACCTCGCTGCCGGCCCGGTTGCTCGACTCACCCGTCCTGCGCTGCAAAGCCAACCTGCTGACCCGGCTGCACGGCCTCGACGAACTCGTCGGCCCGGTCGACACCCAGTCCGTCTACGTCACCATCGCCAACCCCCTGCACTCCTGAACGCATTGATCGTCCCTGACCACTGCTGACCTGCCCCTTCCTCCCTGAGGACATGCCCCACTCCCTTCATGAGAGGAGCGTTCGGTGCCTCCCGCCGAGCCGATCGCCGAAACCGGGAGAGCCGTCCCTGTCATGACCGACGTGGCCTGCGGTGCCGGGTCCCGATCCGACCCCCCGGATCTCGGGAGAGCCTCCGGCGAGGACTCGGCATCACGCCCTTCCTCCGTCCCCTGTCATGACGGCCTCCTCGACCGCATCGCCGAATGGGGCCCGGTCGACACACCCGCAGGCGGGTTCCACCTCGTCCCCGTGCGCCTCGCACGCGACCTTCCGCTCATCTGCCGTTGGATGAATGACCCCGCCGCCGCTGCGTTCTGGGGGCTGGCGGGACCGCAGGAGGTGACGCAGGACCACCTACGGGCCCAGCTCGCCGGCGACGGGCGCAGCGTGCCGTGCATCGGCGTCCTGGACGGAGCGCCCATGAGCTACTGGGAGATCTACCGGGCGGATCTGGACCTGCTGGCCCGTCATTACCCGGCCCGGCCTCACGACATGGGGATCCATGTGCTGGTCGGCGGAATCGCGCATCGTGGGCGCGGCCTTGGGGGTCTGCTGCTCCGGGCCGCGGCCGATCTCGTTCTCACGCAGCGCCCCTCTTGCACACGTGTCATCGCTGAACCCGACATTCGTAACACCCCCTCCGTAGCCGCATTCCTGACCGCCGGCTTCCGGTTCTCCGCCGAGGTCGACCTGCCCGCCAAGCGGGCCGCCCTCATGGTCCGAGACCGGCCCCTCCGGCATCTGCTGTAGCGCTGTGTCACCACGCCATCACTCATTGAACGCAGCCCGTACCGCCGCAGTTCCCGCCCGAGCCGCGAATCTGCTGAGCAATCCGCCAGGACCTCGTTCGCGCGGTTCCGCCACGCCCTCATCCCCGTAGCCGGTCGAGCCACCCACAAGCCACCACACCACCTCACCGAGGAGTCCACGGCCTTGATCCCGTCCCCCGTCCCCGCCTTGATCGCCCGTTTGTCAGTGCGGGGTCGTAGGGTGGTCGCGCTATGACGAAGCCCTCACTCCCCGAACTCCTGCATGCTGCCGTCACTGCCGTCGGCGGTACGGAGCGCCCCGGTCAGGTGGCCATGGCCGAAGCCGTCGAGGAAGCGATCGACGACGGTTCCCACCTGCTGGTCCAGGCCGGCACCGGTACCGGCAAGTCGCTGGGCTACCTGGTGCCCGCGCTCGCGCACGGGGAGCGAGTGGTCATCGCGACCGCCACCCTGGCCCTGCAGCGCCAGCTGGTGGAGCGCGACCTGCCGAGAACGGTCGACTCGCTGCACCCCCTCCTGCGTCGCCGCCCGGAGTTCGCGATGCTCAAGGGCCGGTCGAACTACCTGTGCATGCACCGACTGCACGAGGGAGTCCCGCAGGACGAGGAAGAGGGCCTCTTCGACCAGTTCGAGGCCGCCGCGCCCACCAGCAAGCTGGGCCAGGACCTGCTCCGGGTGCGCGACTGGGCCGACGAGACCGAGACCGGTGACCGTGACGACCTCACGCCCGGCATCTCGGACCGGGCCTGGGCCCAGGTGTCGGTGTCGTCGCGGGAGTGCCTGGGCGCCGCGAAGTGCGCGTACGGCGCCGAGTGCTTCGCCGAGATGGCTCGTGAGCGGGCCAAGCTCGCCGAGGTCGTCGTCACCAACCACGCGCTGCTCGCGATCGACGCCATCGAGGGGGCCCCGGTCCTCCCGCAGCATGAGGTGCTGATCGTCGACGAGGCGCACGAACTGGTCTCTCGGGTCACCGGAGTCGCCACCGGCGAGCTCACCCCCGGCCAGGTCAACCGCGCGGTGCGCCGTGCCGCGAAACTCGTCAACGAGAAGGCCGCCGACCAGCTCCAGACCGCAGCCGAGGGTTTCGAACGGCTGATGGAGCTGGCGCTGCCGGGCCGTCTGGAGGAGATTCCCGAGGACCTCGGTTACGCCCTCATGGCGTTGCGCGACGCGTGCCGCACGGTCATCTCCGCGATCGGCGCGACCCGCGACAAGTCCGTCCAGGACGAGGACGCCGTCCGCAAGCAGGCCCTGGCCTCCGTGGAGAACGTGCACGACGTGGCGGAGCGCATCACGAACGGCTCCGAGTGGGACGTGGTCTGGTACGAGCGCCACGACCGCTTCGGTGCCTCCCTGCGCGTCGCCCCCATGTCCGTCTCCGGTCTGCTGCGGGAGAAGCTCTTCGCGGACCGTTCCGTGGTCCTGACATCCGCCACGCTGAAGCTGGGCGGCGACTTCAACGGTGTGGGCGCCTCCCTGGGTCTGTCCCCGGAGGGCACCGAGGGCGACGACGTCCCGCAGTGGAAGGGCATCGACGTCGGCTCGCCCTTCGACTACCGCAAGCAGGGCATCCTCTACGTAGCCAAGCACCTGGCACGTCCCGCGCGGGACGGCGACCGTGCGGACATGCTCGACGAGCTCACGGAGCTGATCCAGGCGGCGGGCGGCCGCACCCTCGGCCTGTTCTCCTCGATGCGGGGCGCCCAGCTGGCCGCTGAAGAGCTCCGGTCCCGGATCCCCGAGTACCCAATCCTCCTCCAGGGCGAGGAGACGCTGGGCGAGCTCATCAAGAACTTCGCGGCCGACCCGAAGACCTGCCTCTTCGGCACGCTGTCGCTCTGGCAGGGCGTCGACGTCCCCGGACCCAGCTGCCAGTTGGTCGTCATGGACAAGATCCCGTTCCCCCGCCCGGACGACCCGCTCATGAGCGCCCGGCAGAAGGCCGTCGAGGACGCGGGCGGCAACGGCTTCATGGCGGTCGCCGCCACCCACGCCGCGCTCCTCATGGCTCAGGGCGCCGGCCGCCTCGTACGGGCGTCGGGGGACCGGGGTGTGGTCGCGGTCCTCGATCAGCGTCTGGCGACGGCCCGGTACGGGAGCTATCTGAAGGCGTCACTGCCCGACTTCTGGTTCACGACGGACCGTAACCAGGTGCGGAAGTCGCTTGCGGCGATCGACGCGTCTGCCCAGCAAGCGGCAGCCGGGCAGACGGACGACGCATGAGCTGCGCGGTTGGCCTGTGGCTCAGCCGCAGGCCAACCGCCAGCCCTCCCCACGAGTCGGCTGCCCCGATCTGCCCCCGGACAGCGCAGGGCCCCGGAACCGGCGCAGAGGTCCCGGGGCCCGGTCAGAGGGCGGGCCGATGGGGCCCACCCGACGCGGTGCGCGCTGTCAGACGCGTCGCAGTACCGCCACCACCTTGCCGAGGATGGTCGCGTCGTCGCCGGGGATGGGCTCGTAGGCCGCGTTGTGCGGCAGGAGCCAGACATGGCCGTCCTCGCGCTTGAAGCGCTTGACGGTGGCCTCGCCGTCGAGCATCGCGGCCACGATGTCGCCGTTCTCGGCGACCGGCTGACGGCGCACCGTGACCCAGTCGCCGTCGCAGATCGCGGCCTCGATCATCGAGTCACCGACGACCTTCAGGACGAACAGCTCGCCGTCCCCCACGAGCTGGCGGGGGAGGGGGAAGACGTCCTCGACGGACTCCTCGGCGAGGATCGGGCCACCGGCGGCGATGCGGCCGACCAGCGGCACGTACGACGCGGCCGGCTTGCCCGCCGTGTCGGTGGGCTGCACCGAGGCGGCCTGGTCGGAGCCCCGCACCTCGTACGCGCGCGGGCGGTGCGGGTCGCGGCGCAGGAAGCCCTTGCGCTCCAGAGCCATCAGCTGATGTGCGACGGAGGAGGTGCTGGAGAGGCCGACGGCCTGACCGATCTCCCGCATGGACGGCGGGTAGCCCCGTCGCTGCACGGAGTCCCTGATGACCTCGATCACGCGGCGCTGGCGATCGGTGAGTCCCGAGCTGTCTGCCCGGATGCCGGGAGGTCGCCCCGGCAGGGAGCGCTTGTGCCCCTCAGGGTTCGTGGCTTCGTTCATCGCATGCACCGGCTCCAGTCGGCCCTGGGAGCGGTCCTGGGCAGCGATGGCGGCACTGTCTGCGGTGGTGGTCACGTCGGCCCCTCTCGATGGTCTCCCTGCTGGACAACGGTAGTTGCTTTCGAAAGGTTGCGCCAAACACACGTTCGAGTGAAAAATCGCGAATCACGGGACGCGATCATGTGTCCGGGTGTATTGGCGGCCGCGCCACCTGGCGGGCAAAAGGGCCCATTGCTGTACTCTTCACCGCCGGGGTGATCACTCGTGGACTGGTGCCCCAGTCTGCCATCCGGCATTCCCCTGCCCCGGGACCAGCCCTCATCTGTGCGGGAGTCCCACGTCCCCTCCTCGCGGCGCCCACGGTATCTCCGCATGTGCCGCGGCGATACGGCTGTGCGGGAACGGATCCGTCCGTGTCCCCGGGAATGCCGTTCGCGGCGGGGCCTCCGCAGGTGCGCGGGGCCGGTGGGGCCCGGCCCGTCGGTCGCCACGTGCGCCTACGCGCGCGACACGCGGGATTGGCGTCGATGTATGAGCCAATCCCCACATCTAGTGGTTGGATTGCAGCAGCAGCCCAGAAGTTGTGGTCCCCCGGGTCTCGAGGCCCATGGTCATCGCCTATGCTTGGGGCTGCTTCGTGGGGCGCAAGAGGACCGGCGAGGCTATTGAGTCTGCTGTGAGGAGGGTTGGAAGTTCATGCACTGCCCCTTCTGCAGGCACCCCGACAGTCGTGTCGTCGACAGTCGTACGACCGACGACGGCACATCGATCCGCAGGCGCCGCCAGTGTCCTGACTGCTCCCGTCGTTTCACGACCGTGGAGACGTGCTCGCTCATGGTGGTGAAGCGGTCCGGAGTCACCGAGCCCTTCAGTCGTACGAAGGTCATCAATGGAGTGCGCAAGGCGTGCCAGGGGCGGCCCGTCACCGAGGACGCGCTCGCCCAGCTCGGCCAACGGGTCGAGGAGGCGGTGCGGGCCACCGGAAGCGCCGAGCTGACCACCCACGACGTGGGGCTGGCCATACTCGGCCCGCTGCAGGAACTCGATCTCGTCGCCTACCTGCGATTCGCCTCCGTCTACCGGGCGTTCGACTCGCTCGACGACTTCGAGGCGGCCATCGGGGAACTGAGGGCGCAGACGGGACACCCCGGCGCGGACGACGAAGACCGCGAGGACACGGCCACGGGGGGCCAGGAAGACGACCGCGGGTCCGGAGGGGCGGAACAGGTCCCCCAGCCCGCCGGCGCCGCCGACTGACCGGCGGGCCGGACCCGGAAGGCGGCTCCGGGCCCGGCCGGGCGGCGGCGATGAGAAGACCTGTTGCGGGTGACGTGAGTGGGTGCCCGCAACGCCAGACAGAACACCGTGCCACGGGAACAACGGGGCACTTCAGGGCGTTTTCGCCCGTACAGGGAGGCGGCATGACAGAGACGGCGAGCGGTCCGGCACGGAGTACCCGCGCCAAGAGCGCCAAGGCGAGCAAGGGCCTGCGTGTCGAGCGCATCCACACCACTCCTGGGGTTCACCCCTATGACGAGGTGGCCTGGGAGCGTCGTGACGTCGTCATGACCAACTGGCGCGACGGCTCGGTCAACTTCGAGCAGCGCGGCGTCGAGTTCCCCGACTTCTGGTCGGTGAACGCGGTCAACATCGTCACCAGCAAGTACTTCCGGGGTGCCGTGGGCACCCCGCAGCGCGAGACCAGCCTCAAGCAGCTGATCGACCGCATCGTGAAGACGTACCGGAAGGCCGGTGAGGACCACAAGTACTTCTCCTCGCCCGCCGACGCCGAGATCTTCGAGCACGAGCTGGCGTACGCCCTCCTGCACCAGATCTTCAGCTTCAACAGCCCTGTCTGGTTCAACGTCGGCACCAAGCAGCCCCAGCAGGTCTCCGCCTGCTTCATCCTGTCCGTCGACGACTCCATGGAGTCGATCCTCGACTGGTACAAGGAAGAGGGCATGATCTTCAAGGGCGGCTCCGGCGCCGGCCTGAACCTCTCCAGGATCCGCTCCTCCAAGGAACTGCTGTCCTCCGGCGGCAACGCCTCCGGCCCGGTCTCCTTCATGCGCGGTGCCGACGCCTCCGCAGGAACGATCAAGTCCGGTGGCGCCACCCGCCGCGCCGCCAAGATGGTCGTCCTCGATGTGGACCACCCGGACATCGAGGACTTCATCGAGACCAAGGTCAAGGAAGAAGAGAAGATCCGCGTCCTGCGCGACGCGGGCTACGACATGGATCTGGGCGGCGACGACATCACGTCCGTCCAGTACCAGAACGCCAACAACTCGGTCCGTGTCAACGACGAGTTCATGAAGGCGGTCGAGCAGGGCGGCCAGTTCGGGCTGCGTGGCCGGATGACCGGTGAGGTCATCGAGGAGGTCGACGCCAAGTCGCTCTTCCGCAAGATCGCCGAGGCCGCCTGGGCCTGCGCCGACCCCGGCATCCAGTACGACGACACCATCAACACCTGGCACACCTGCCCCGAGTCCGGCCGGATCACCGCGTCGAACCCGTGCAGCGAGTACATGCACCTGGACAACACGTCCTGCAACCTGGCCTCGTTGAACCTGATGAAGTTCCTGAAGGACGACGGCAAGGGCAACCAGTCCTTCGAGGCCGAGCGCTTCCAGAAGGTCGTCGAGCTGGTCATCACCGCGATGGACATCTCGATCTGCTTCGCGGACTTCCCGACCCAGAAGATCGGCGAGAACACGCGCGCGTTCCGCCAGCTCGGCATCGGCTACGCCAACCTCGGCGCCCTGCTGATGGCCACCGGTCACGCCTACGACTCCGACGGCGGCCGCTCCCTCGCCGGCGCCATCACCTCCCTGATGACGGGCACGGCCTACCGGCGCTCCGCCGAACTCGCCTCGGTCGTCGGCCCGTACGACGGCTACGCCCGCAACGCCGACGCCCACAAGCGCGTCATGAAGCAGCACTCGGACGCCAACGACACGGCCGTCCGCATGGACGACCTGGACACCCCGGTGTGGGCCGCCGCCAGCGAGGCCTGGGGAGACGTGCTGCGCATCGGTGAGAAGAACGGTTTCCGTAACTCGCAGGCGTCCGTGCTCGCCCCGACCGGCACCATCGGTCTGGCGATGTCCTGCGACACCACCGGTGTCGAGCCCGACCTCGCGCTGGTCAAGTTCAAGAAGCTGGTCGGCGGCGGCTCGATGCAGATCGTCAACGGCACCGTCCCGCAGGCCCTGCGTCGCCTGGGCTACCTGGAAGAGCAGATCGAGGCGATCGTCGCCCACATCGCCGACAACGGCAACGTGATCGACGCCCCCGGTCTCAAGCCCGAGCACTACGAGGTGTTCGACTGCGCCATGGGCGAGCGGGCCATCTCCCCGATGGGCCACGTCCGCATGATGGCCGCGATCCAGCCGTGGATCTCCGGCGCCATCTCCAAGACGGTCAACATGCCGGAGACGGCGACCGTCGAGGAGGTCGAGGAGATCTACTTCGAGGCCTGGAAGCTGGGCGTCAAGGCGCTCGCGATCTACCGCGACAACTGCAAGGTCGGCCAGCCCCTCTCCGCCAAGACCAAGGAGAAGGAGAAGGCGGAGATCACCGAGAAGACCGAGGACACCATCCGCACCGCGGTCGAAAAGGTCATCGAGTACCGCCCGGTCCGCAAGCGCCTGCCGAAGGGACGTCCCGGCATCACCACGTCCTTCACCGTCGGCGGTGCCGAGGGCTACATGACCGCCAACTCCTACCCGGACGACGGTCTCGGTGAGGTCTTCCTCAAGATGTCCAAGCAGGGCTCGACCCTCGCGGGCATGATGGACGCCTTCTCCATCGCGGTCTCCGTGGGTCTCCAGTACGGCGTGCCGCTGGAGACGTACGTCTCGAAGTTCACCAACATGCGCTTCGAGCCGGCCGGTATGACGGACGACCCGGACGTGCGGATGGCGCAGTCGATCGTCGACTACATCTTCCGCCGCCTGGCGCTGGACTTCCTGCCCTTCGAGACGCGCTCCGCGCTCGGCATCCACTCCGCCGAGGAGCGCCAGCGTCACCTCGAGACCGGGTCGTACGAGCCGTCCGACGACGAGGTCGACGTGGAGGGGCTGGCCCAGTCGGCACCGCGTGCCCAGGAGCTGAAGGCCGTTGCCGCTCCGAAGGCCGAGGAAGCGGTCAAGCCCGCCCCGCAGCAGGCGCACACCAGCGCCGAACTGGTGGAGATGCAGCTGGGCATCCAGGCCGACGCCCCGCTGTGCTTCTCCTGCGGTACGAAGATGCAGCGCGCCGGTTCCTGCTACATCTGCGAGGGCTGCGGCTCGACCAGCGGCTGCAGCTGACGCCGAACGCCTGAGCCGATGACGGAGGGGCACCGCCTGCGGGCGGTGCCCCTCTCGTCCTACGTGTCTCGTCCGCGACCAGGTCAGGGCCGGCGCGCCGCGCCCATCGTCCTGGTGAAGTCCACCGGGTCGCCCTCGAAACCACGGAGTCCGGAGCGCAACTCCCACGGGCCGGTGCCGTCCCGCACGAACTCTGCGACCGTCGCCGCCGTCGCTCCCAGGACGTCGCCGAAGTCGCCCTCCGCCAGGACGGTGTACCCCTCGCGGATACGCAGTCCGGGGTTGCGCACGCTGACGAAGGTGCGCTCCGCCGGGCGCTGCTGAATGACGACACCGACCACCACGCGCGCGTAGCGGACGTCGAGCCGGTCGAGCTCCAGCGTCATGACTTCGTCGTAGCCGAAGCCCTGACCGTCCTTGCTGTCCCGGTTGAGCGTGATGGTGCCGTCGGGGGATCGGCTGTCGAAGTGCACCAGGTACGCGGCGTCGCCGTGCGGGTCGCCCGCCGTATAGGTCGCCGCGACCAGGTCCAGATCGGTGGACGGCTGCCCCGCCGGGCTGGGATCCCACCGCACAGCGATCTCGACCTTGCGAAGCCCCTTGCTGAGCCCGTCCACCAGAGTCCCCTTCCCCATACGACCTGTCCGTCGGCCCCAACTGCCGGGCGCACATGGCTGTTTGTCCATCCTGCCACGCGAGGGGGTGCGGGCGTGGAGGAGCGGTCCAGCCGAGAGCGACCGATGCCACGCTTCCTGGCCTTACCATGGCGCGGTGCTGGTCAAGTGGATTCGCTGCACCGTGGTGGACCGCCGCGGTTTCGAGCGGGGGCAGCGGAAGTGGGCGGGGCTTCTGGGGGAGCCGGGGTTTCGCGGGCAGGGGGGTGGCTGGAGCCGGGGGCGGCCGGATGTGGCGCACATCTTCGCGTTCTGGGAGAGCCGCGCCTTCTACGACTCCTTCATGGCACGGTCCCACGACCGGCTCGCGTCGACCCAGGCGGGCACGTTCAAGGACGCCCAGGTCAGACTCTTCGACTACCGCTTCGACGTGAAGACCGGTTTCGAGCCGCGCTTCACGGACGCCGACCTGCTCCGGGTGGCGCTCTGCCGCATCCACGAGGAGCGGGCCGAGCACTTCGTGCTGATGCAGGAAAAGGTCTGGAACCCGGCGATGGCCGGCTCACCCGGCATGGTGCGCGGGCTGTTCGGCGAGGCGCCCGGGAACGAGTTCCTGGTGCTGTCGATGTGGCGCTCGGCCGCCGAGCACGGCAAGTACCGCACGGAACGTGTGGAGCGGCTCGCCCTGAGGGCTCAGACGGAGGCGGACGTGGCGGCGCTCACCGGGGACGTCGTGGACATGGAAACGAGCTGGACGGTTTGATTCCGACGGCTCGACCGCTTTTCCGGAGGGCTCCGACACGGGCCCTGTGACGCCGGGTGTGCGCGGACGGAGCCATTCCATCCGTACAAGCGTGCGACCGGTGTGACCTGTGGTGCAGGAATCGTGTGACCTACGCCGTATGGGTGCGGGGGGAGTGCTCCACCGGACCTCACCCGATCTAGGGTCTTGGCATGGCACGACCACGGCGCATCGTCCTTGTCCGGCACGGCGAATCAACGGGCAATGTTGATGACTCCGTCTACGAGCGTGAACCCGACCACGCCCTCGCGCTGACCGAGCGCGGTCGGCGGCAGGCGGAAGCGACGGGAGAGCGGCTGCGCGAGCGGTTCGGCGACGAGCACGTCAGCGTGTACGTCTCCCCCTACCGGCGTACGCACGAGACCCTGCGCGCGTTCCACCTCGACCCCCGACTCATACGGGTACGCGAGGAGCCCCGGCTGCGCGAGCAGGACTGGGGCAACTGGCAGGACCGGGACGAGGTCCGCCTCCAGAAGGCCTACCGGGACGCGTACGGCCACTTCTTCTACCGATTCGCCCAGGGCGAGTCCGGCGCCGACGTCTACGACCGGGTCGGCGGCTTCCTGGAGAGCCTGTTCCGCAGCTTCGAGGACCCCGACCACCCGCCGAACGTCCTCATCGTCACCCACGGTCTGGCGATGCGGCTGTTCTGCATGCGGTGGTTCCACTGGACGGTCGCGGAGTTCGAGTCGCTGTCGAACCCGGGGAACGGCGAGGTGCGGATGCTCGTTCTGGGGGACGACGGCAAGTACACCCTCGACCGGCCGTTCGACCGTTGGCGAGATCCCGAGCCGTACGGGGTCACCGGATAGAGTGGCAGGGCGATGACCGCTGATTCCTCCCCCGACGTGCGCCTGGAGCGCGCCCTGGCCTGCCTGCGCGGGCTGTCCGTCGGAGACGCCCTCGGCTCCCAGTACTTCGTGCCGGTGAACTACCCCCTGCTGAAGCGCCGCGAGGTGCCCTCCGGACCGTGGCAGTGGACGGACGACACGGAGATGGCCGGCTCGGTCGTCGCCGTTCTCGCCGCCCACCACCGCATCGACCAGGACGCCCTGGCGCACTCCTTCGCCGAGCACCACGACTTCGACCGGGGCTACGGTCCCGCGGTCAACCGTCTGCTGCGGCTCGTCCGGGAGGGTGGCGACTGGCGGGAACTGGCCGCCGCGCTCTTCAAGGGCCAGGGCTCCTGGGGCAACGGCGCGGCGATGCGGATCGCTCCGCTGGGGGCCTGGTACGCGGACGATCCGGAGCAGGCGACCCACCAGGCGGAGATCTCGGCCTACCCCACCCACCAGCACCGCGAGGCCGTCGTCGGGGCCATGGCCGTCGCCGCGGCAGCGGCGTTCGCCGCCGCCCCCGAGGGGCCGCCCGGAGCCGAAGCCCTCCTCGACGGGGTCATCGACCTGGTACCGAAGAGCGCCGTGGGCGCGGGACTCCGCAGGGCGCGGGACATGCTCGACTACGGCGACCCGGGCACGGTCGCGGCGGTACTGGGGTGCGGGCGGCGGACGACCGCCCACGACACCGTCCCCTTCGCCCTCTGGTCGGCGGCGAGGAGCCTCGGCGATTACGAGCGGGCGTTCTGGACGACCGCCCAGGTCGGCGGGGACGTCGACACCACGTGCGCCATTGTCGGCGGCGTCATCGCCTCGGGGAAGGCGGGAGCACCGCCCGCTGAATGGGTCCAGCGGACGGAGCCGCTCCCGGACTGGGTGCCCACGTCGGCCTGACGCAGGACTCGCACCTCGTTCGGAAACTCTCCGTACATCCTGGGAACTCTCCGTGATCGGCCGTCCGTTGTTCCGGCATCCGCTGTGGCAGCTGTCGGGGCGTGCACACGCCGGACGTCCGTGTTCGTGGAGAGGGGGATGGTCATGGAGGTGCTGCTTGCCGTCCTGATCGGCTGGTGCGGCGCTGTCGCGCGTCGTGCGGGTCGCTCGAGGGCGGCTGCGCTGACGGTCTCGCCGTCCCTCCCTCGCCTGCGACCCGCCCCGCCGCAGCCGCGCATGAACCGTCCCGGCAGCCGCCGGCGGGACTGTGCTGCACCCGTCGGTGAGGCTCCGGAGCCGGTTCGTGGTGCTCTTGCGTCAGCCGAGTCCCGGTCCGGCAGAACCGGAGAGGGCCTCCAGGTCGCTCTTACGGACCCGGATCACGAACCAGGCCGTGGCCAAGGCGAGGACGGCCATCGCGGCGGCCGGAATGAACGCTGTCGAGATGCCGTGCGCCAACACCTCGTGCCCCCACGGCGCGGGCAGTTGGTGGGTCCTGGCGAACTCCGCCTTCTGCTCCGCGGTCCCTTCGGCCATGAACTGCGGAAGCTGCTTCTCGGCCTCGTTCTTGGTCGCCGTGCCGAAGACCGTCGTGAGGATGGACAGGCCCAGCGATCCGCCCACCTGCTGTGTCGTGTTGAGCAGCCCGGAGGCCGCGCCCGCCTCGTGCGGGGCGACGCCGGAGACGGCGGTGAGCGTCAGCGTCACGAAGTTCAGCCCCATGCCGAAGCCGAACACCAGCATCGGGCCGAGGACGCCACCGACGTACGAGCTGTCGGAGCTGATGAGTGCCTGCCAGGCCAGCCCGGCCATCGCGAGCGCGGAGCCCACGAGCATGAAGGGCTTGGGGCCCAGTACCGGCAGGAACCGCTGCGACAGACCGGCGCCGAGCGCGATCACGAACGTCACGGGCAGGAAGGCGAGTCCCGCCTGGATCGGGCTGTACCCGAGCACGTTCTGCACGAACAGCACGATGTAGAAGAACATGCCGAACATCGCCGCGGCCAGGCTCAGCATGATCACGTACGTGCCCGAGCGGTTGCGGTCGGCGAACATCCGCAGCGGGGTGATCGGCTCCTTGGCCCGGGATTCGATGATCCCGAAGGCGAGAAGCAGCAGCACGGCGGCGGCGAAGGACCCGATGGTGAGGCGGTCCTTCCACCCCTCGTCCGCGGCGCGGATGAAGCCGTAGACGAGGGACGCCATGCCGGCGGTCGAGGTCACGGCGCCCGCGATGTCGAAGCGGGCCGAGTGCCGTTCGGACTCGCTGATGTAGAGCGGAGTGAGCACGGCTATCAGTACGCCGATCGGCACGTTCACGAAGAGCACCCAGCGCCAGTCGAGCCACTCGGTGAGCATGCCGCCGGCGAGCAGGCCGATGGCGCCACCGCCCGCGGAGACCGCGGCGAAGACACCGAAGGCCCGGTTGCGCTCCGGTCCCTCGGGGAACGTGGTGGTGATGAGTGCCAGCGAGGTGGGCGAGGCGATCGCGCCCCCCACGCCCTGCAAGACCCGGGCGGCCAGCAACTGCCAGGGTTCCTGGGCCAGCCCGCCGAGCAGCGAGGCCAGGGTGAACAGGAGGATGCCGGTCATGAAGACCCGGCGCCGTCCGAGGATGTCACCGGCGCGGCCGCCGAGGAGCAGCAGGCCGCCGAAGGTGAGGGTGTAGGAGCTGATGACCCAGGTGAGGTCGGTGGTGCTGAACTCGAGCGCTTCTTGAATGTGCGGGAGTGCGATGTTCACAATCGTCGCGTCGAGTACCACCATGAGTTGGCAGGCCGCGATGACGGTGAGCGCTATGCCGGGGCGTCCTTGTCGGCGTGCCGCGCCTGGCTTCTGCTCTTGGAGCAATGGAGAGGTTGTCACTATGGGTCCCCCACGAGTGCTTTAGTGAACGCTGGCGTTCACTGCCGCGTCAACGGTAGTGAGTCCCCGACAGTGAACGCAAGCGTTCACTCAAGACGTCGTCGGTCGGTACGTCCCCCTGTGTGGCCGTCCGGCGCGTCTCCCGTCCCCGGAATTCCCGCTTCCTCTGCTCGTTGGAGAGAGTCAGATGGTTACCCCCAGCTGGGCGGATGCCCCCGCTCAGACTGCCCGCCGCCGCGGCGCGGTCCTCGAACGTGCGATCCTCGACGCCGCCCTCGACCAACTCAGCACCGTTGGCTGGAACGGCCTGACGATGGAGGGTGTCGCCGCCGGCGCCCAGACCGGCAAGGCCGCGGTCTACCGGCGTTGGCCGTCCAAGGAGGATCTTGTCGCCGACGCCCTGCGTGCCGGGCTGCCCCAGTTCGACGCCGCTCCGGATGAAGGAAGTGTCCGCGAGGACCTCTTGGCGCTGTGTCTGCTGGCCCGTGACGCGATGTTCTCCCGCCCGGGTTTCGCGCTTCGCTCGGTGATTCACGAATGCGACACGGCGCAGGCCGAACGCTTCCATGGCGTGATCTTCGACGGGGTCGTGGAGCCCACCATGAAGATGTTGCGGGAAGTCGTCGACCGGGGGATCAAGCGCGGCGAGGTGCGCCCCGAGGCTGCCAACGGCTATGTCTTCGACGCCGTACCGGCCATGATGATGTACCGCTCCAAGATGTGCGGCTGTGAATGGCAGGACAGTGAAGTCGAGGAGATGATCGACCAGTTGATGGTTCCGCTGCTGCGGCCGCACGGTGCCTGACGCTGCCCGCGAGGAGGCTTGTGCTCGAGTCGGGCGACGGCCCGCGCGGCGACCGGGCGATGCTCGACGGGGGGTCTCGAGGGCGACGAGACCGCCGTTGCGGACCGGGGTGTCGCGGCCGGTTCCCGGCGGCGTAATCTAGGGGCGCCATGCCGTACGAACCGCCTACTCACACCGTCGAGCGCTCCCTTCGAGCCACGACCGGAGCGAAGATCGTTGCAGGTGTCGACGAGGTGGGCCGCGGCGCGTGGGCCGGTCCCGTCACCGTCTGCGCGGCGATCACCGGACTGCGCCGTCCGCCCGAGGGGCTCACGGACTCGAAGCTGCTCACCATCAAACGACGCACCACCCTCGCCGAGGAACTGCGGACCTGGGTGACGTCGTACGCACTGGGGCATGCCTCCCCGGAGGAGATAGACGCTCTGGGGATGACGGCCGCGCTGCGGCTCGCTGCGGGGCGTGCGCTGGACGCACTGCCCGTGCGTCCCGACGCGGTCATCCTCGACGGCAAGCACGACTACCTCGGTGCGCCCTGGCGGGTCCGCACGGTGATCAAGGGCGACCAGTCGTGCGTGGCGGTTGCGGCGGCCTCAGTGATCGCCAAGGTCCAGCGCGACAAAATGATGGCCGAACTGGGTATCGACCATGCAGACTTCGGTTTTGCGGACAACGCCGGGTATCCATCACCCGTGCACAAGGCCGCACTGGCGGAGCGGGGCCCCACCCCCTACCACCGGTTGTCGTGGGCGTATCTTGATGCGCTGCCCCAGTGGCGGCACCTCAAGAAGGTCCGCAGCTGGGCGGACGGAAGTGTTCCGGAGATCGAGGGGCAGCTCGGCTTCGATTTCTGACGGTTTCGTTCGCGCACATGCGCCACCCGCCGACGCGGGTCGTACCAACGTTTGATAAATATCAACTCATGCCTCTCATTCCCGAGGAGCCTCAGATTCACGAGAGTGCCCAGGGTCCCCGCGCCACTCCGGCCAGCAGCCGTACCGCGCCGACCCCCCGTCCCGTACCCGGCCCCCGTCCCGCGGCTCCGTCGCGTCCCGGTCGTCCCGGCCCTCTCCGGCCGGCGCCGCCCGTGCAACGGACTCCGCGTGATGCGGCCACCAAGCCCGCTCCGTCGGGTCCCGCCGCCGGTGCCGCCGCTCCGGTCGCCCCGCAGATCCAGTTGATCCCGGCTTCCGTGGAGGGGGCGCTCGACGCCGCCGAGGAGGCCGTGGACCTGCTGCTGGACTCGGGTCGTGCCCCCGGCGACATCCTGGTGATCACGACCGGGGAGCAGCACCCGTGGGCCGCCCACGAACTGTCCTTCGGTGAAGCCTCCTACTGGGCCCAGCACGACGCCGGTGACGACGTCTTCTACACGGATGTCACCATCGCGGCCCGTGCCGCGTCGCGTCCGGTGACCGTGGTCGCCGTCAACGGCGGTCCCGAGGACGCTGCCGTGAGCGCCCTCTCCCTGGCTCACTCCCGGGCCGGTGCCCTGCTGATCGTCTGTGGTGACCCGCAGCGGATCAACTCGGTGCTGGGCGCGGGTGTCTGAGCCTGTGCCGTAGCGCCCGGCAGGGCGCTGGGGGTGACTTCAGGCGCCGCTGTCGCGGGGCCGCCCGGCGGGTGTTCAGCATGCCCGAAGGGCGGAGGGCCGTGCCTGCGTGGTGACCCGGCCCGACCTGAGAAGCGCTTCTGTGGCCGTGGCGGACCGCCGTGCTTGGCGGCACGGCCGGTGCCGGGTCGAACGGCCCCTTCCGGCCGTCGTCGGAGTCGTGGTGTGCCGTATGACGAAGTGAGGTCCCGGCTCCGTTCGGAACGGTCTGTCCGGGACTCAGCGTGCCGCCGCTGCGCGGCGCAGTACCTCGGAGGCGCCGCCGGTGCGCGGTATGGGTGGCGGTGCCTCCGACGTGGCGAACGGCTCCGGTGCGGATGCCGAGTGAGGGCGGCGTCCGCCGCGGCCCTCGCCCTGGACCTGCCATCCGTCACGGGTCAGCGTGATGTACGCCCCGCAGCGCAGTCCGTGGAGCGTGCACGCGTCGCGCAGCCCCCACATCCACGCGCCGTCCTCCTCCGTCCAACGCGCGTCGCCCTCACGGCAGTAGAGCAGTACCGCGGTGCGCACCGGTGAGCGGCGGCGCAGATCGTGTGGGATGACCCGGCGCAGCTGCGCGAGCAGCGCGTTGCGGAACATCCAGCCGTCGGCAGGGGCCGCGCGGCGCACGAACGAGGCACTCGCCCGCAGCCGCTCGTCCGGGTCGAGCACGGCGACGACAGCCGTCGCCGGCTGCGGGTGGTGCCGGGCGTGCAGTGCGCTGACGATCTCACGGGGATTGCGCAGGAGTGGGATCCCGGCGGCGGCCCATTCCGCGGGTTCGAGCAAGCGGTTGACGGAAGCGGCGGACGTCGACGCCGCTGCCGAGGCCGGAGCGAATCCGAAGGTCACGGTCCTCCCTTCGGCTACGCGCCCACACTGCGGGCGGGGTCGGATTCCTGGGAGCGCGCACCGCAGCAAAGCCCTACCGGAGCGGCCGGCGAGCCGTGCGGGAGCGGACTTCAATTCTTCCTGTCGAACGTGAATGCGGCAACGAGCAATTGAGGCAGCCGACCGCTATCAGATGATGCGCGGCTAATATCCCCACCGTGTGTGTCGCCGGATCACCCATGGGGCGTTCGACCACGACACGTTCGTACGTCATGGGGGTGTGCGGCGTCCAGAGGCGTGCCGGGACGGCCGCCCCGGTCCCCGTACGACGTCAGCCCTGCACAGCCAGCACCAGCGGCAACACCCCCTGCGCGCCGGAGCGTCGGAGCATGCGGGCCGCGACCGCGAGAGTCCAGCCGGTCTCCGTGTAGTCGTCCACGAGGAGAACCGGGCCCTGGGCTTCAGTGAGGGCGGACGCGAGGGAGGGTGGCACGGCCAGGGCCCCGTCGAGCGCCTTCAGCCGCTGGGCGCTGTTGCTCCGAGAACCCGAGAACGCGTCGCCGGTGTACTCGACGGCGCCCAGCAACGGCAGCCGGCCGATCTCTGCGATGCGCGCCCCAAGGGAGTTGATGAGATGCGGACGCGTGCGCGAGGCGACGGTGACGACGCCGGCCGGGCGCGGCCCGCTCTCCGGAGCGCCCGGGGCCCAGCCGCCGGGACCCTTGGCCCAGTCGGCCAGCACATCCACCACGGCCTTGGCCACGTCGTCGGGCACGGGCCCGTCGGGTGCCTTGGGTGCGAGCATGGGCCGCAGCCGGTTGCCCCACCCGATGTCCGACAGTCGCCCCAGCGCGCGTCCTGACGCGGCCTGTTCGCCTGCCGGGATGCGTCCCTTGAGGTCCACTCCGATTGCCGGCAGCCCGGTGGGCCACATCCGTCGGGGCTCCACCTCGACACCGGCCCGGCCCAGGTCCACGCGCGCGGCGTCGAGCGCCTCCTCGGACGTGTCGGCGGCGAAGCGCGGACCGGCGCAGTTGTCACAGCGTCCACACGGCTTGGCAGCCTCGTCGTCCAGCTGGCGCTGCAGGAACTCCATACGGCAGTCGGTCGCCGACGCGTACGCGCGCATGGCCTGCTGCTCGGTTTCGCGCTGACGCGCCACCCACGCGTACCGCTCGGCGTCGTACGCCCACGGCTGCCCGGTCGCGATCCAGCCGCCCTTGACCCGCTTGACCGCCCCGTCCACATCGAGGACCTTGAGCATGGTCTCCAGGCGGGAGCGGCGCAGCTCGACCAGGGGCTCCAGGGCGGGGAGCGACAGGGGCTTTTCCGCGTGCCCGAGGATGTCGAGCGTGCGGCGCACCAGGTCTTCGGAGGGGAAGGCGAGCGACGCGAAGTACTTCCAGATCGCTTCGTCCTCCCTGCCCGGGAGCAGGAGCACTTCGGCATGCTCCACACCGCGCCCGGCGCGGCCCACCTGCTGGTAGTAGGCGATGGGGGAGGAGGGCGAACCCAGGTGCACCACGAAGCCCAGGTCGGGCTTGTCGAAGCCCATGCCGAGCGCCGAGGTGGCGACCAGTGCCTTCACCTTGTTGCCGAGCAGATCCTCCTCGGCCTGCTGGCGATCGGCGTTCTCCGTCTTGCCCGTGTACGACGCGACCGTGTGCCCCCGCTGCCGGAGGAAGGCGGTGACCTCTTCGGCAGCCGCCACGGTGAGGGTGTAGATGATTCCGGACCCCGGCAGTTCGTCGAGGTGTTCGGCGAGCCAGGCCATCCGGTGCGCGGCGTCCGACAGCCGCAGCACGCTCAGGCTCAGGCTGTCCCGGTCCAGCGGACCGCGCAGCACGAGGGCGTCCGAGCTGCCGCCGGTGCCGAGCTGTTCCGCGACGTCAGCTGTCACGCGCGCGTTGGCCGTGGCGGTGGTCGCGAGCACCGGCACGCCAGGAGGGAGATCGGCGAGCATCGTGCGCAGCCGACGGTAGTCCGGCCGGAAGTCGTGTCCCCAGTCGGAGATGCAGTGGGCCTCGTCCACCACGAGGAGCCCCGTGGCGGCCGCGAGTCGGGGGAGCACCTGATCCCGGAAATCCGGGTTGTTGAGCCGCTCAGGACTCACCAGGAGGACGTCCACCTGGCCCGCGGCGATCTCGTCCTGAACGGCGTCCCACTCCTCGGTGTTGGAGGAGTTGATGGTCCGGGCGTGAATGCCCGCCCGAGCAGCCGCCTCGACCTGGTTCCGCATGAGCGCGAGGAGCGGCGACACGATCACCGTCGGGCCGCTGCCCCGCGACCGCAGCAGCGAGGTGGCCACGAAGTACACCGCGGACTTGCCCCAGCCCGTGCGCTGGACGACCAGGGCACGGCGTCTGTCGGCGACCAGCGCCTCGATCGCCCGCCACTGGTCCTCGCGCAGCCTGGCCTCCCCCGAGACGTCCCCGACGAGACGGGCGAGGACCGCGTCGGCCGCCGCCCGGAGGTCCGCGTTGCTCGTGTGCTCCATGGGTTCCATACAACAGGACGGCACTGACATCCGGAGCCGCGCACCGGAACCTGTGGACGCAGCGGCTGGGGGTGACGTGTCCCTGATCGGACTTATCCACAGGCTCAAGCGGAGGATTGCGTTCCGCGAGATCGTCTTCGCATGACGAACCACAGCGAAACGACCGGATCCTCCGAGAACGGCGACATCACCGGGCCCGCGGCGCAGGGCGGGCACAAGAACGGTGAAGGGGCGAGGAAGGAGAGCAACCCGTCCGAGCCGCGCGCCTCCAGTTCCGCGTACGGCAGTCACGGCGACGAGCATCAGGTCACCCTGCGCACCCCTGCCGAACTGGCAGACGCTCTGCCGTACCTGCTCGGATACCGCCCCGAGGACAGCATCGTCCTGGTCGCGCTGCACGACGGGGACGGACGCGGGCGGTTCGGCGGCCGGGCCCGGCTCGGTATCCCCGCGAACGCAGACGACTGGCCGTCCGCAGCCCGGCAGCTGTCCCATGGCCTCGTGACGGGAAGCGAGCGCCGAGGGGCCCGGCCCGAGGCGATGGTCGCCTTCCTGTGCCAGGAACCGGAGAAGGGACAGACCGGTCGGCAGGTGATGGAGCGGCTGAGGCCTCTGGCCCAGAGGCTGCGTGTCGAGTGCGGTTCCCAGGACGTGGTGGTGGTCGAGGCGCTGTGCATCTCGGAGGGCCGCTACTGGTCCTACTGCTGCGACAACGCGGCATGCTGCTCCCCTGAGGGAGCCCCCATGGGCCTGCCCGGCACCTCCGTGCTGGCCGCGGCGGCCACCTACGCCGGCATCCAGGTGCGCGGCACGCTGCGGGAGCTCCGGGCCCGGCTGCTCCCCTGGGAGAGCGCCGTGGCACTCGAGCAGGAGGCGGCCCTGGACGCCGCCAGCATGGCCCTGGTGCCGAAGATCCTTGACGACACAGGCCGCGTCGCTGTGGCCGACGAGACGCTGGAACTGGCCGGGAGGATCCTGGACCGCCTCGCCGAGGCACAGCCCGCCTCCGGCATGCTTCTGGCGGATCTCCGCGACGACGAACTGGTCGGGCACCACGAGGCCGCCCGGCTGATCCTCGGCCTCCAGGACCGAGCGACCCGCGACCGCGCTGCAGAGTGGATGGAGGGCGACGAGGCCGGACACGCCCTTCGCCTCTGGAGGACACTGGCTCGCCGCTGCGTCGGGCCCTACGGCGAACATGCCGCGGCGCCGCTGACCCTGGCCGGCTGGGTCGCGTGGTCCACCGGAGACGAACTGGAGGCCCGAGAAGCCCTGGCCATGGCCCTGGGCGCCGATCCCGACTACCTCTTCGCCCGCCTTCTGCACCAGGCCTGCAATGAAGGTCTCGACCCGGAGTCGATCCGAAGCTGCCTGCGATCGGAGCGCGAAGACCGTGGGCGCGTGGTGGCCGACCTCTTGGAGCCGCGGGCGGCCGGGAACGAGTCCGCTGCCCGCGGGACGGCCTCGCCGTCCGAGACCGAGCCACACGACACGCTTTCGCAGGCAGCGGCGCCGTCCGACTCCGGGCCGTTCGGCAAGCCTTCACCCGCAGTGGCGCCGTTGCCCGATTCCGGGGTCCTCGGCAAGTCCTCGCCGCCAGCGGTGACGCCCGATTCCGTGGCCTCTGGCAAGCCCTCACCAACAGCGGTGACGCCCGAGGTCGGGTCGTCCGAAGCGCCCTTGCCGACAGCGGTGCCGTCGCGTCGTCGCCGCCGTTCCCGTCCTGCCGGTACCACTGGCGCCACCTCCGGACGTTCTGGCGTGGACGACCGTGACAGGGGAGCTCGGGCTCCCCGGCGGCGCACGCCGGCGGACAGCACGCGCCCCGCTGGTGCTACCGAAACCGGTTCTCGCCCGGGCCGTGCCACAACGGCGAGCTCTACGCGGTCCGGCAGCGTGCGAACGACCGGTACGCGTGCGCGTCCGTCCAAGAAGGCGGCCATGCCCTGCCGGGACACAGGCCAGGACGCCGTACCGCCCGGTCACGCCGGGGGCGACCGGGCGTGAGCGACCGCCGGGCGATCTCGACGCGCAAGGCGACGGGCTACGGGCGTGACTCGGAGGACGCCCCCACCGTTCACCTGAGTGGCGGAGCGGCTGGACAGGCCGTGACGCCGCACTGCCCCCGCTCCGCCGGAGCCCTCCGGCCCCGGCGCCGAACACATCGAGGCGCACTGAGCGCAGAGGAAGCCTCCCCATGCAACAGCCGACTCCGCCCGCTGCCGCCGATGACCGCCGCCCCCAGGGCGGGTCCCTGCCACGCCTCGCTTCGGGTCTGGGCCCGCCCGGTGCCGGAGTGCCAGGGGCGGGGGAGCGGGCTGTCCCTCCGCGACCGGCGGCACGGCTCGACGGTTACGGACCGAGGCTCCCGGGCAGTACGTCAAGCGCCTCTGCCCCCACCGGCCCCGACTCGCGCTCGCCGTCATCACCGGGCCCGGGCCGAGCGTCTCTCCGATGGACGGCCCAGAGTCGTCGCCCTGGTGCGGGTCCGGGGTACGGCGGGTACTCACCGCCCTCTGCTCAAGGACGGACTCCGGCATCACCGGGGTATTCGTCGTCACTCCCGCCCCGGGGTGCCACGGTCCCCAAACTGCGCTGGTCCACCGACTTGCCACCCGCCCACACCGCGATGATCTGCGTCGCCCTACCCGGTCTGGCCATCTCGACCGACGAAGGGCAGCTGACCGGTCGCGGGCTGGAGGGGTTCTACCGTGCCGGGCGGCGCGTGCTCTCCCGGTGCGAGATCCGTGTCGCCGGACGAGAACCCCTCGCGATGCAGGCCCTGATGGTCTCGGCCGACCGCGCCAGGTTCGTGGGCACGCTCCGCGCGTCACCGCAGGCGGGCCCGGACCCGGACGTGATCGTGGAACGCAACCGCTTCGCGGACGGCACGGAGCGGATCACCCTGCACAGCGCAGCTCCCTGCCCGCTGCGGCTGCCGGTCGAGATCGTCCTGAGCACCGACCTGGCCGACCTCGGGGCGATCGCCTCCGGCGGCGCGGGCCCCGAACTCTCCGCCAGCGTCCACGGCTCGGGCCTGCGCTGGTCCTGCGCCACCGGCCACGCGTCCGTCACGGCCGAACCGCCCCCGTCGGATGCCCTCGCCTCGGCCGGGCTGCTGCGCTGGGAGCTCGACCTGCCACCCGGCGGCAGCAGGACCGTGGAGCTGCGGGTGCGGCCGGACGGCGCGGGGGCCCTCCGGGCCGCGGGGCGAGCCGCGACCAGCCCTCTGGCCGCGGCGTGTGCTGAGGGCGACGATCCGAGAGCCCCAGCCCTGCTGCGGACGAGCATCGAGGACCTCCAGGCCCTCCTCCTGCGCGACTCCGCGAACCCCGCCGACACCCACCTCGCGGCCGGCGCACCCTGGCGCTGCGGTCTGGCCCCCGCCGACGCGCTGGTCGCCGCCCGGATGGCGCTGCCACTCGGCACCGGCCTCGCCGCCGGGACGCTGCGGATCCTTGCCCGGACCCAACTCACCGGCCCCGGCGCGCAGTCCGGAATGATCCCCGGCCCCAGACGGGACGCAGGGCCGCACCTGCCGCCGCAGTGCACCGGTACAGAGGCCACGCTGCTGTTCCCCGCCCTGCTCGCCGAGGCCCGCCGCTGGGGTCTCCCCGAGCAGGAGACGGAAGAGCTGCTGCCCGCCGCCGAGCGCTGTCTGGCATGGCTGCGCACCAGCGTGGGCGACGGCGCGTACCTGGGCGACCCGAACCCGGGCGGCGTCCGCTGTGAGACGCAGGCTCACGCCCACCGTGCCGCCCTGCTCGGCGCCGACCTGCTCGACTCCTGTGGACGGGCGGGGGGAGCGGCTCTCCGGGAATGGGCACAGGCCTTGCGGACCGCGTTCGCTCGGGACTTCTGGGTGGAGGACCGCGGGGGCGGCCGACCCGCGGCAGCCCGTGCCCCGGACGGCAGGCTGGTTCCCCACCTCGGCGCGGCCGCCGTGCACCTCCTCGACACCGGCCTGCTGGGCGGGGGCGAACTGGCACCCGGTCTGCTCGACAAGGTCCGGACCGAGAAGCTTGCCCGGCTGCTCGGTGGCCCGCTCATGGACTCCGGGTGGGGGCTGCGCGGACTGGGCGCGAAGGAACCCGGATTCAATCCGTTCGGCCACCGAGCAGGAGCCGTACGGATCCAGGAGTCGGCACTCGCCGTCGCCGGACTGGCCGCCGCCGGCTACGAGAAGGAGGCAAGCTCGCTGCTGCGCGGCGTACTCGCGGCCGCGGAGACCTTCGCCCACCGGCTGCCCGAGATGTACGCGGGGGAGCAGCGCACCGCAGGAAGTGCTCCGCTCCCGCACCCGGCGGCCTGCCGCCCCGCGGCCACAGCGGCAGCCGCCGGAGTGCTGCTTCTGACCACCCTCGCCGGCATCCGCCCCGACGCCCCGGCCGGGACGGTCACCCTGCGCCCCATGCGGGGGGCACCCCTCGGGGAGATCGGCTTCACGGGACTGCGCGTGGCGGGCGCCCCGTTCTCCGTGCGGGTGAGCCGGCTGGGCCTCGCCATGGTCGAGGAGGCGGCCGACGGACTGCAGCTGGGGGTCTGACGTGCGGCGACGTACGCATGTAGGACCAGGTGCCAGGCAGTGGAGTTCGAATCCGACCGAAGTGGATCAGTAAGGGAAGGGACCGAAGAAGGGAGTGTTTATCGTCAGGCAGACGACTATGATCGCCGCATGCCCTACGACCCGTCAGCGTTCCCGCCCTTCGCCGTCACCGTGGACCTGGTCGTACTGACCGTGCGCCGCCATGCTCTGTGTGCGCTGGCGGTACGCAGGGGCGAACCGCCGTTCCAGGGACGTTGGGCGCTGCCCGGCGGCTTCGTACGGGCCGACGAGGACTTGGCGCAGGCCGCGGCTCGGGAGCTGGCCGAGGAGACCGGACTGAGCGTCCACGACCCGTCCGTCCCGGCTCAGGACAACGGCGCACATCTGGAGCAGCTCGCCACCTACGGAGACCCCAAGCGGGACCCCAGGATGCGGGTCGTGAGCGTCGCCCACCTCGCTCTCGCCCCCGACCTGCCCGCGCCCCGGGCCGGCGGAGACGCCAGCAACGCGCGCTGGGCCCCGGTCGAGGAGTTGTTGCAGCAGGGCGGCTATGGGCGGGACGCCGAGCCGGTGGCGCCACTCGCCTTCGACCATGCGCAGATCCTCGCGGACGGAGTGGAGCGCGCCAGATCCAAGATCGAGTACTCGTCGCTGGCCACCGCTTTCTGCCCGCCCGAGTTCACCGTCGGGGAACTGCGCCGTGTCTACGAGGCGGTGTGGGGCGTGGCGCTCGACCCGCGCAACTTCCACCGCAAGGTCACGGGCACTCCGGGCTTCCTCGTTCCCACCGGTGGGACGACGACCCGACAGGGCGGTCGCCCGGCCCAGCTCTTCCGCGCCGGTGGCGCGACGCTGCTCAACCCCCCGATGCTGCGCCCCGAGGTGTGACCGGCGGGCCTGCCATGCGCGCCTGCCGCGGACCTCGCCGGGCCCGGAGATCGACCCGCACGCGGTCCGGTCGCGGGCGACGGTCCTGCCCGAGGCGGACTGCGGGGTGCCCGAAAAACCGGACATAGCGCGCTATCTTGCTGTGAGTGATCCAGGCCTTCGGACTGACCAGCAAGCCGCGCAAAGAGCGTCCGCCCGCAGCCGACGACGTCTCCTTCGAGGCGCGGGCGGGCCGCATCACCGCGCTGCTCGGAGCACCGGGCGCCGGCAAGACGACGGTCCTCAGGCTGATGCTCGAACTGCAACAGGGGCGCGGCATCACCCACTTCCGCGGCCGCCCCCTGCATCGCATCGCCCATCCCTCGCGCGAGGTCGGTGTGCTGCTGGGCGACGTGCCCGGGCATCCCGCCCGCACGGTCCGGGGTCATCTGCGCATGCTGTGTGCCGCCGCGGGCGTCCCGGTCCGGCGTGCCGACGAAGTCCTGGAGGCCGTCGGGCTCGTGAGCCTGCGCGAGGAACGCCTCGGCACCCTCTCCCGTGGCATGGACCGGCGCCTCGGCCTGGCCTGCGTCCTCCTGGCCGACCCGCACACCCTCGTCCTCGACGACCCGGCCGACGGGCTCTCCACGCGTGAGGGCACCTGGCTGCACGGCATGTTGCGTGCCCACGCCGCTCAGGGCGGCACGGTTCTCTTCACCACGTCCGACCCGAAGGGAGCCGCGCGCACGGCGGACCAGGTCGTCACCCTGGAGCAGGGCAGGATCGTGGCCGATCAGGAGGCCGCGGAGTTCTCGCGCACCCGCCTTCGCCCCCGAGTCGCCGTACGCAGCCCGCACGCGGCCCGTCTGGCGGTTCTCCTGGCCAAGCAGGCCCGCACCTCGCAGCGCTCCGTCGAAGTCGTCCACGACGGCGGCAACCGCCTTTCGGTGTACGGCGGTACGTGCGCGGACATCGGCGAAACTGCGTTCCGCCATGGCATCGTCGTTCACCAACTCGCCGACGAGGTCGGGGACATGGGGCCCGGTGCGGGGGGTGCTCAGGCAAGCGGAGTGTCTGAGCGAAGTCGCGTCGAGGCAGGGCGCATCACGGACGCGTCGCATGGCCGGGATCCAGTGGAGTCAGGACGCATCGCTGACGCGGTCGATGACCGAAGTCTTGATGAGTCGGACCGCGTCACTGATGCACACCGGACAGTCCTCGCGCCCCGGCCCGGAGAGCAGGGACCCCCTCTCGATCCTTCGAGACCGTCCACACCACATCCCTCGGCCCACGTGATCGAGTCACGCCCCACGCCTGAGCCGGGGCCCCTCTCGGACGCGCTGGAGTCGGTCGCGGACGAGCCCTCTCCCTCAACAGGAGGCCCGGCTGCCATCTCGATCGAGACGCAGCCCACACTCGCGCCGGAATCCTTTTCGGACGCACGGGAGCCGGCCACACGAGAGCCGTCGCCTTCCTCTGGAGGGCCGACAGCCCCCATGACTGAGCCGCCGCCCACACCCGCGCCGGAACCCCACCCGGACGCACCGAAGCCGGTCGCAAACACGGCGTCGCTGTCCGTCGGGCAACCGCAGCTGCCCGACGCCGAGCCGGATGAGCTCTTGGGCGCCTCCTCGGCCGGTCACCCAGGCGACGGTTCCCCGGCGGTGACCGCGCCCTCGTCGCACAGGTCGCCGCGCGACGCCCGTGCCGGCACGGTTCGCACACTCGACGCACTGCCTCCTCTGCCGCCGCCCATCTCCGTCCGCGCCGCCCCCAGCCCTCTCCGCCCTCTCCGCTACGAGATCCGCCGCGCCACCGGGATCGGCACCGGGTTCCTGACCGGTGCCGTCACGCTCGCCGTGTCCGCTGTGATCGCGGTCGTGCTCGCACGCATCGGGCACACTCCGCAGCCGCGCCTGCTGGCCGCGTGGCCGCAGGAGCTTCCCCTGCCGCCCGCGGCGCTCGGCGCGGGACTGCTCGGCGCGCTGGCCTTCGGCGACGAGTTCCGCCACCCCGCGCTGGCGGCGGACCGCGGCACCGTGCCCCGCCGACTGGGGCTGCTGGCCGCCAAACTGCTCGTCTCCTCGGCCACCGCGCTGGTGCTGGCCGTCCTCACTGTCGGCTGCGACGCCGAAGTGCTCTATCTCGTCTACGGACGGGAGCTCGCCCAGGTTCCCGTCGACTGGTTCCCGCTGGGTGCCAGTTGGATCGGGCTCGTGGTCGGCTGCGCCTGGGCCGGCGTACTCGCCGCAGGCGTCTTCCGCTCCACCACGGCCGGACTCGCCGCCGTGGGCGCCGTCCCCCTCCTCGTCGTGCCTGTCGTGCACCAGCTCGTGAACGGACCGTCCGTGCGAACGGCGGCCGGACTCCCCGTGCGGCTGCGGGAGGCCCTTCTGCCGCGATGGCCCTTCGGGGGCGAGCGCTACCTGGAGGCCGCGCTCAAGGTGGTCTCCCAACCCGTAGGCGGAGCACTGACGTTGTCGCTGACCGCGCTGCTCTGCGCGTATCTGCTCACCACCCTGCGCAGCAGGTTCCGGTGACGACTGTCCGTAACCCTTAGTCCGGCCATGTGCGCAACTCCCCGCAGAACGCCCATTTCTTTCTGATAAGGCGTCAATTGCGACGGGGTGAGCGATCACCCTTTCGTGTGCTTTTCACCAAAGACCTCAAGGGAGTTGGAGACGGCGCCGACAAAGGATGCGTGAGTACCCTTGCGCACACCATGATGACCGCCGCCCGCTCCGCTGACTCCGGCCTCACGAGCCCGGGCGAACTCGACCGCTACCCGTACGCCGAGGCGCCCGCCGTCGACCGTGTCGGGATCCCCGCCTGGGAGGGCGGGGACCCCGAGCTGGGCCGCGTGGGCCGACGCGCCGCGGGCAGCCGCGGACGCGGGCTGCACGGCCAACTCGTCCAACAGCTGGGTCAGATGATCGTGTCCGGCGATCTGGGCGCGGACCGCCCTCTGGTGCCCGAGGAGATTGGCCAGCGCTTCGAGGTCTCCCGCACCGTCGTCCGCGAGTCGCTCCGCGTCCTGGAGGCCAAGGGTCTGGTGAGCGCCCGGCCGAACGTCGGCACGCGCGTGCGCCCCGTCAGCGACTGGAATCTCCTCGACCCGGACATCATCGAGTGGCGGGCCTTCGGGCCGCAGCGTGACGATCAGCGCCGCGAGCTGAGCGAGCTGCGGTGGACCATCGAGCCGCTCGCCGCCCGCCTCGCCGCCGGGCATGGGCGCGAGGACGTCCAGCAGCGCCTCGCCGACATGGTCGAGATCATGGGGCACGCGATGGCCCAGGGTGATGCGCTCACCTTCTCCCGCGCCGACTCCGAGTTCCACTCGCTGCTCATCCAGGTCGCGGGCAACCGCATGCTGGAGCACCTCTCCGGGATCGTGTCCGCGGCCCTTCAGGTCTCCGGCAGCCCGGTCACGGGCTGTGACCGGCCGAACGAGACGTCCCTGGGGCACCACGGCCGCATCTGCGACGCCCTCGCCGCCGGTGACGGAACGGCGGCCGAGGCGGCCATGCGTCAACTCCTCACGGTCCACCCCGAGGTCGAACGGGTCGTGCCCGCCCCGCGCGAGCACTGACCGCGTTCCGCGGGCGGCGCGGCCGGGTGTGCCACCCCCCTCCTGTGGCAGTGCCTGATCGGTGATCCGCCTCCCGTCGGACCCCGTGGGATCCTTGGGACCCTGCGGGGTCCGACGGCGCGAAGGGGCCGGGGCCCGGCAGGGCGGCCCGGGTCGGTACCGTATGTGACCTCCTCTGTCAGTGTCTGACCGTTTTTGTTCGCTTACGGGGTGTGACTCGGGCCACGCGGATTGGGCGTAACGCTCGCGGGAAGAACGCGATGACCTAAGAGGTGACTGCCGCGGAGGGAATACGGACGTCGTTCACGGCGCTGTGCATCTTCCCGGCCCCCGCCCGCGCCGTCGGCCCATCCCCAAGCCGGCGGTCGGCTCCTGTCCACTGTGGACGGGGCCGGAAGCCGTTTTCCAACGTTCCGAGAGGTTGTTCGTGTCGGCCAGCACATCCCGTACGCTCCCGCCGGAGATCGCCGAGTCCGTCTCTGTCATGGCGCTCATTGAGCGGGGAAAGGCTGAGGGGCAGATCGCCGGCGATGACGTGCGTCGGGCCTTCGAAGCTGACCAGATTCCGGCCACTCAGTGGAAGAACGTACTGCGCAGCCTCAACCAGATCCTCGAGGAAGAGGGTGTGACGCTGATGGTCAGTGCCGCAGAGCCCAAGCGCACCCGAAAGAGCGTCGCAGCGAAGAGTCCCGCCAAGCGCACCGCCACCAAGACGGTCGCGGCCAAGGCGGTGACCACCCGGAAGGCCACTGCCACCGCCACGCCGGCGGCGCCCGCCGCGGAGCCCGCCGCCGAGGAGGAGGCACCCGCCAAGAAGGCGGCTGCCAAGAAGACGACCGCCAAGAAGGCCGCAGCGAAGAAGACCGTCGCCAAGAAGACGGCGGCCAAGAAGACCGGCGCCAAGAAGGACGACGCCGAGATCCTCGAGGAGGAGGTGCTCGAGGAGGCAGCCCCCGGCAAGGCCGGTGAGGAGCCCGAGGGCACCACCGAGAACGCGGGCTTCGTACTCTCCGACGAGGACGAGGACGACGCGCCTGCCCAGCAGGTCGCCGCCGCCGGAGCCACCGCCGACCCGGTCAAGGACTACCTCAAGCAGATCGGCAAGGTCCCCCTGCTCAACGCCGAGCAGGAGGTCGAGCTCGCCAAGCGCATCGAGGCGGGTCTGTTCGCCGAGGACAAGCTGGCGAACGCCGACAAGCTGGCCCCGAAGCTCAAGCGCGAGCTGGAGATCATCGCCGAGGACGGCCGCCGCGCCAAGAACCACCTCCTGGAGGCCAACCTCCGTCTGGTGGTCTCCCTGGCCAAGCGTTACACCGGCCGCGGCATGCTGTTCCTGGACCTCATCCAGGAGGGCAACCTCGGTCTGATCCGCGCGGTCGAGAAGTTCGACTACACCAAGGGCTACAAGTTCTCCACGTACGCCACCTGGTGGATCCGTCAGGCGATCACCCGCGCCATGGCCGACCAGGCCCGCACCATCCGTATCCCGGTGCACATGGTCGAGGTCATCAACAAGCTCGCGCGCGTGCAGCGCCAGATGCTCCAGGACCTGGGCCGTGAGCCCACCCCGGAGGAGCTGGCCAAGGAACTCGACATGACCCCCGAGAAGGTCATCGAGGTCCAGAAGTACGGCCGCGAGCCCATCTCGCTGCACACCCCGCTGGGCGAGGACGGCGACAGCGAGTTCGGTGACCTCATCGAGGACTCCGAGGCCGTCGTTCCTGCCGACGCGGTCAGTTTCACGCTCCTGCAGGAGCAGCTGCACTCCGTCCTGGACACCCTGTCCGAGCGCGAGGCGGGCGTGGTCTCGATGCGCTTCGGCCTCACCGACGGTCAGCCGAAGACCCTCGACGAGATCGGCAAGGTCTACGGCGTCACGCGCGAGCGGATCCGCCAGATCGAGTCCAAGACCATGTCGAAGCTGCGCCACCCGTCGCGTTCGCAGGTGCTGCGCGACTACCTCGACTGAGCGAGGTCGTACGACACGAAGGCCCGGTTCCCCGAGGCTTCCCTTCAAGGTTCGGGAGCTTCGGACGGTAGCCCAAAGGGCCCAAGAAGCTGCTGCGTGAGCGGGAGGCATACTCCCGGCTCATGCAGCAGGGCCTGAGCAACAAAGAGGCGTGCCGGATCGTCGGCATCGACGACAAGACCGGTCGGCGATGACGGAACGGCCGCAGTGCCGACCGCAGGCAGAAGGCGGCACCACCGATCCACGCGGTGGTGCCGCCTTCCGGTCCGTCGAGGTACCTGCGCGAGGACGACCGGATCTACATCGCCGACCGGCTGCGGGAGAAGGCCACTATGCGGGCCATCGCCGCCGAGCTGGGCCGCAGCCCGTCCACCATCAGCCGCGAGATCCGCCGCAACCGGCATCCGGGGAACGGTCAGTACCGCCCGCACGCGGCCCAGGCCCGCGAGGACGCCCGCCGGCCCCGCCCCAAGCCGGGGAAGGTCAGCCAGAACCCGGAGCTGCGCGACTTCATTCAGGACCGCCTGCACCTGCGGTGGAGTCCGGAGCAGATCTGCCAGGCTCTGCGGACACAGTTCCCCGACCGGCCGGAGATGCATGTGGTCCACGAGACCGTCTACCAGGCCCTCTCCATCCAGGGGCGGGGAGAGCTGCGCCGCGAGCTCGCCCGCGCCCCGCGCACCGGCCGCGCCCGGCGCAAGCCCCGCCGCCAGGCCCAGCAGCGCCAGCCGCGGTTCTCCACCCCCATGCTCATGATCAGCGAACGGCCCGCCGAGGTGGAAGACCGAGCCGTTCCCGGCCACTGGGAGGGCGACCTCATCATCGGCAAGGACGGGAAGACGGCCATCGGCACCCTGGTCGAACGCGCAACCCGCTACGTCATGCTCCCGCACCTGCCCGGCGACCACGGCGCCGAGAGCGTCCGGGACGCGCTGGTCACCACGGTCCAGACCTGCCGTCCCACCTCAGACGGTCCCTGACCTGGGACCAGGGCAGTGAGATGGGCGCTCACGGTGCGTTCACCGTGGCCACCGGCATCCCGCTCTACTTCTGCGACCCGGCCTGCCCCTGGCAGCGCGGCTCGAACGAGAACACCAACGGCCTGCTGCGGCAGTACTTCCCCAAGGGCACCGACCTGTCCGTCCACAGCCGCGAGCACCTGGACGCCGTCGCCGCCGAACTCAACGGCCGCCCACGCAAAACGCTCGGCTGGGAAACCCCAGCCGATCGTCTGCATGAACTGCTCGCGGCCTGATCAGCACGACCACGTGTTGCCACGACCCCTGGAAAGCGCCCAGCGCCGGCCGGGCCTTCGTGATGCTGCCTTGCCGCGGGTGCGGGGTTCCGCGGGGTGAATCACTCTGGGTGTCCCACGGACACCACGGAGTGAGGAGTGCGTATGCGTCGTCGTCTGGCACGAGCTCTGGTCCCGCCGCTGGTCCTGGCAGTCGCGGTACCGGCCCTGGCAATGGGCTCCAGTGCCCCTGTGGCCGCCGACAGTGTGGTCATAGGTGGATTTCCCGTCGAGGCGTCCCAGAGCCCGTGGACGGTGGCCCTGTCCAGTCGTGACCGGTTCGGGGGTACGCGCGCGGGGCAGTTCTGCGGAGGCGTGGCGGTCGGTCGCTCGACCGTGCTCACCGCGGCCCACTGCCTGGACGAGGACGTCCTGGGAGGGCCGCCCGAGCGCGTACGTGACCTCAAGGTCATAGCCGGACGCACAGACCTGCTCTCAGGCAGCGGCCAGGAGGTCATCGTGCGCCACACGTGGGTGAACCCGGCCTACGACGGTGTCAGCAATGCCGGGGACTTCGCCGTGCTCACTCTGGCCGAACCGCTTCAGGGTGACCCGGTCATCGGCATGGCGGCCGACGGTGATCCCGCGTACACGGCGGGCGAGACCGCCACGGTGTACGGGTGGGGCGACACCTCGGGTGCCGGCGAGTACCCCGACAGCCTGCGGGCGGCGCGCGTGCGCGTGCTCCCCGACGCGCTGTGCGAGGAGGCGTACCCGGGCGGCTCGGACGGCACCTACGACGCCACGAGCATGCTGTGCGCCGGGGAGACCGAGGGGGGCCGCGACGCCTGTCAGGGGGACAGTGGAGGGCCACTGGTGGCCCAGGGGCGCCTGATCGGGCTCGTGTCCTGGGGGATCGGATGTGGCAGGGCCGGCAACCCCGGGGTCTACATGCGGGTGTCCGACATCATGCGGACACTCGGCTGGGCACGGGCTTCGGGCGGTGCGTGAGGCCCGGTGGAGTCGCACGGGCACGGGCTTCGAGTGGTGCGTGACCCGGTGGAGCCGCCGGCACGGGGCTCGGGCGGTGCGTGAGGCGTCCGGCGGAGCCCTGCATCGGCTGGGCGCCTGAACCGGCTGGAACGACGAGAACGGGCGGCTTGCCCCTGGTGACCAGAGGAAGCCGCCCGTTCACCGGCCTGTGCCGGGCTGGCTCGTCGTCGGACGCGAGGTCTCAGCGCTCTTCTTCGGAGGCGGTCGCGGGAGCGGACGTGAGCCGCTCCGTCTCGTCCTGTATCTCAGCGGCGATCTTCTTGAGTTCCGGCTCGAACTTGCGGCCGTGGTGGGCGCAGAAGAGCAGTTCTCCGCCGCTGAGCAGGACGACGCGCAGGTACGCCTGGGCGCCGCAGCGGTCGCAGCGATCAGCGGCCGTCAGGGGGCTCGCGGGGGTCAGAACAGTAGTCACGTCGCCTCTTCTCTAGCTCGACGAGCTGTCGTACCAGGGTCAACATCCAACCAGCCCCAAAACGTTCCCGCTCGTGGCTTTTCCTCGAAAGAATCTTGCGAGGCGGCTGTCTGCTGCCGGTTGGCGGCGAATGTGCCGTATTGCGTGTCTATGTGTCTTACGGGGCTTCGCGTTGTATCGGTGGTCGGTCCTCCCGGCTGGGTTGCCGGTTGTTCATGAGGACGTGCCCGGAGCCTAAATGGTTCATGCCTGGAAGGGAACGTGATGTGTACTTCACTCCATCGAGGGATCGAACACGTATGCGAGTGTGGACTAGTGTGAGTTTCCGACGAGGGTGGCGTTACAACGGCTCTACCAGGCCTCGGTACCCTCTCACCGGTGACTGAAGCCGCGCCCTTACCCATGAGGGCCCCATCTGAAATTCAGCGAGGAGCGAACCGCGTGACCGCCGAAACGTCCGTGCCGTCCACAGCTCTGCTGGCAGGAGCAGACCGGGACGGTTCCAACTACACCGCGCGGCACCTGCTCGTCCTCGAGGGGCTCGAGGCCGTACGCAAGCGCCCGGGTATGTACATCGGGTCGACCGACAGCCGTGGCTTGATGCACTGCGTCTGGGAGATCATCGACAACTCCGTCGACGAGGCCCTGGGCGGGTACTGCGACCACATCGAGGTGATCCTCCAGGACGACGGCTCGGTCGAGGTCCGGGACAACGGACGGGGCATCCCGATCGACGTCGAGCCCAAGACCGGTCTGTCCGGTGTCGAGGTCGTCATGACCAAGCTGCACGCCGGCGGTAAGTTCGGAGGTGGCTCCTACGCCGCCTCCGGCGGTCTGCACGGCGTCGGCGCCTCCGTGGTGAACGCACTGTCCGCCCGGCTGGACGTCGAGGTGGACCGCGGTGGCCACACGCACGCGATCAGCTTCCGGCGCGGTGTCCCCGGCGCCTTCGCGGGGAACGGCGCGGAGGCCAAGTTCGAGGCCAAGAGCGGGCTGCGCAAGGCCAAGAAGATCCCGAAGACCCGCACCGGCACGCGCGTGCGGTACTGGGCCGACCGCCAGATCTTCCTCAAGGACGCCAAGCTCAACCTGGAGACGCTGCATCAGCGCGCCCGCCAGACCGCTTTCCTGGTGCCCGGTCTGACCATCGTCGTGCGCGACGAATACGGGCTCGGCGAGGGCGGCAGCAAGGGCGAGGAGTCCTTCCGCTTCGACGGCGGAATCAGTGAGTTCTGCGAGTACCTGGCCAACGACAAGCCGGTCTGCGACGTCCTCCGCTTCTCCGGACAGGGCACCTTCAAGGAGACCGTCCCGGTTCTGGACGAGCACGGCCAGATGACCCCCACCCAGGTCACCCGTGAGCTCGATGTCGACGTGGCGATGCGCTGGGGCACGGGGTACGACACGACCCTGAGGTCGTTCGTGAACATCATCGCCACGCCCAAGGGCGGCACCCATGTCGCCGGCTTCGAGCAGGCCGTGGCCGCCACGATGAACGAGGTGCTCCGCGCCAAGAAGCTGCTGCGGGTCGCCGAGAACGACATCGTCAAGGACGACGCGCTGGAGGGCCTGACGGCGGTCGTGACCGTGCGCCTGGCCGAGCCGCAGTTCGAGGGGCAGACCAAGGAGGTCCTCGGGACCTCTGCGGCCCGCCGGATTGTGAACACGGTGATCTCCAGGGAATTCAAGGCGTTCCTGACGTCCACGAAGCGGGACGCCGCCCAGCAGGCCCGTGTCGTGATGGAGAAGGCTGTCGCCGCGGCCCGCACGCGCATCGCCGCCCGGCAGCACAAGGACGCGCAGCGGCGCAAGACGGCCCTGGAGTCCTCCTCGCTGCCCGCCAAGCTGGCCGACTGCCGCAGCGACGACGTCGACCGCAGCGAGCTGTTCATCGTCGAGGGTGACTCCGCGCTCGGCACGGCGAAGCTCGCCCGGAACTCCGAGTTCCAGGCGTTGCTGCCGATTCGCGGCAAGATCCTCAACGTCCAGAAGTCGTCCGTGACGGACATGCTGAAGAACGTCGAGTGCGGCGCGATCATCCAGGTCATAGGAGCCGGATCGGGCCGGACCTTCGACATCGACACCGCCCGTTACGGCAAGATCATCATGATGACCGACGCCGACGTCGACGGCTCGCACATCCGCACCCTGCTGCTGACGCTGTTCCACCGCTACATGCGGCCCATGGTCGAGGCCGGCCGGGTCTTCGCGGCGGTGCCGCCGCTGCACCGCATCGAGATCATCCAGCCGAAGAAGGGCCAGGACAAGTACGTCTACACGTACTCGGACCGCGAACTGCGCGACAAGCTCATGGAGTTCCAGAGCAAGGGCATCCGCTACAAGGACTCGATCCAGCGCTACAAGGGCCTCGGCGAGATGGACGCCGACCAGCTGGCCGAGACGACGATGGACCCGCGTCACCGCACCCTGCGGCGGATCAACCTCTCCGACCTGGAGTCCGCCGAGCAGGTCTTCGATCTGCTGATGGGCAACGACGTGGCGCCGCGCAAGGAGTTCATCTCCAACTCGGCGGCGACGCTGGACCGGTCACGGATCGACGCGTAGCCGCGGCACCGGGCTCGGTGCGGCTGCGCCCTCTCGGCGCTGGAACGGCTGCCGGCGGCGGTCGCCCTGAGCGCCGCCGGAGTGGCACTCGGCGCGTACGGGGTCGCCCAGAACGACGATGTGCTGACGACCGTGGTCACCGGCATCGGCATCGCCCTGGCCGGCTGCACGCTGCGCCTCGACGCCGAGGCCCGCGGCAGCGCACAGCGGCTCCTCGCCCAGGATCGGGCGGCGCGTGCGGCCGAGGCGGAGACGGCGGCGCTCGCGGAACGGGCCCGTACAGCACGGGAGATCCACGACGTGCTGGCGCACAGCCTCTCGGCCCAGCTCGTGCACTTGGAGGCGGCCCGATTGCTGATCGAGCGGGGAGGAGAACGGGAGCAGATCCACGAACGTGTGGTCGCGGCGCGGGAGATGGCGCGAGGCGGCCTCGCCGAGACCCGGCAGGCGCTCTCCGCCCTGCGCGGCGAGCTGACTCCGCTGGAGGACTTCCTGAACGAGCTGGTCAGCGCGGCCGGAGGCGCCGAGATCACCGGCACGGGTGAACGCAGGGCCTTGCCGACCGAGGCGTCCCAGGCCGTGCGCAGAGCGGCACAGGAGGCTCTGGCGAACGTCCGCAAGCACGCCCCCTGGCGCCAAGGTACGCCTCAGGCTCGACTACCGTCCGCACGAAGTGACCCTGGATGTACGGGACTCGGGGGGCTCGCCGGGCGAACTGACCGGGTCGGGGGCCGGGCACGGTCTGCTGGGCATGCGGGAGTGTGCCGAGTTGCTGGGCGGCTCCCTCGAGGCCGGGCCGGGTGAGGAGGGGTTCGTGGTGACGTTGAAGGTGCCGGTATGACGCAGGAGGCCGAGCCGAAGTCCGCTCGGGTGGTGGTCGCCGACGATCAGACCGTGGTGCGGGAGGGCATCGTGATGCTGCTCGGTCTGCTGCCCGGGATCGAGGTTGTCGGAGCCGCGGGACGGGGAGGAGGCGGTGGCGCTCGTCGCCGGACTCGCCCCGAACGTGGTGCTGATGGACCTGCGCATGCCGCGCTGCGACGGTGTGGAGGCGACTCGCAGGATCCGCGCGGAGCACTCCGGGAGGCAGGTCGTGGTGCGCACGACGTTCGCGGACGACGAGTCGCTGTCCCCGGCCCTGGAGGCGGGGGCCCGCGGCTGTCTCACCAAGGACGCGGGCGGGGACGAGATCGTGCGAGCCGTGCACAGCGTGCTCTCGGGAGACGCGGGCCTCTCACCGGGCATCCAGAGGCGACTGCTGGAGCGTCTCGCGCAGGCCGAGCCCGCACCGGCCGCGCCGTCTGAGCCGCCGGACGGGCTCACCGCCCGGGAGATGGAGGTGCTGCTCCTCATCGCGGAAGGGCTCAACAGCGCGGAGATCGCCCGGAGGCTGCATGTCTCCACGGCGACCGTGAAGACCCACATCAACAACCTCTTCACCAAGACAGGACTCAAGGACCGTGCGCAGGCGGTGCGTTACGCCTACGCGACAGGACTCGTGCGGCCACCAGCGGGTCAGTCACCTGAAGGGGTGAAGACCGAGGGGAAGAGGAGTCGGGGATCTTCCCGTTCTGACCATCCTTGGGCATGCAGCGAAGCAAGGGCAGTCCCCGTGGCGGTGGGGCCGGCCAGGAGAGTTGGGTCGGGCCTCTCGACGGTCATGACCCGGTCCCGGCCGAGGAGGCCGGACAGCTCAGGTACGACGATCCCTGGTACGACGCCCTCGCCTCCGGGTGGGGCGAGTCGGCCGGTGACGGGGCGCAGGGTCCTGCGGTGGTTCCGTCGGCACGGACGGAGGGCGGGGCGGGGGCCGCGGCGGCGGCCGACGTGTACCTCGAAGTGCAGCGCAGTGCGGCTTTCCAGGAGGTGCGGCGGCGGTACCGGAGGTTCGTGGTGCCGGCGTTCGTGGCCTTCTTCGCCTGGTACGTGGGTTACGTCGTGGCCGCCACAACCGTGCCGGAACTGATGGCGCGGCCCGTGGCGGGAGCGGTGAACGTGGCGATGGCGGCGGGACTCGGGCAGTTTCTGTCCACGTTCCTCCTCACCTGGGCGTACGCGCGGCACGCGCGGCTGCGCCGGGACAGGGCCGCGCTCGAACTGCGGTGGGACACACAGGAACTGACGCGTGGCATGAATGGTGGTACGTCGTGACGGAGGAACACCAGACGCTGGCGCTGCTGCTCTTCAGCGCGTTCGTCGCGGTCACCCTGGGGATCACCACGTGGGTCAGCCGCAACCGGCGGGGCTCGGCGGAAGAGTTCTACGCGGGCGGGCGGCTGTTCTCCCCCATGGAGAATGGTTTTGCCATCGCGGGCGACTACATGTCGGCCGCTTCCTTCCTCGGAGTCACCGGGCTCATCGCCCTGTTCGGCTACGACGGGCTGCTGTATGTCGTCGGCTTCCTCGTGGCGTGGCTGGTGGTGCTGTTCCTGGTCGCCGAACTGGTCCGCAACTGCGGCCGGTTCACGATGGCCGACGTCGTGGCGGCGCGGATGAGGGAGCGGCCGGTTCGCATCGCGGTGGGAACCTCCTCGGTCACGGTGTCCGTTCTGTATCTGGTGGCGCAGATGGTCGGCGCGGGCAGCCTGGTGGCGCTGCTGCTCGGGGGCACGAGCGACGCGGCGCGGGACTGGACCGTCATCGGTGTGGGCGCGCTCATGGTGATCTACGTGTCCCTGGGAGGGATGCGGGCGACCACGTGGATCCAGATCGTCAAGGCGGTCCTGCTGCTCGGCGGCACCATCGTGCTGACGGTGCTCGTCCTGTTGCGATTCCACGGTGATGTGGACCGGTTGCTGCTCACGGCGGCGGAGCGCAGCGGGCACGGCGCGGCGTTTCTGGCACCGGGACTGAAGTACGGCGGGGACTGGACGGCCCGCTTCGACTTCATCAGTCTCGGGCTGGCCCTGGTGCTGGGTACGGCGGGGCTGCCGCACATCCTGTCCCGCTTCTACACGGTGCCCACCGCGCGGGCCGCCCGCCGCTCGGTCGTCTGGGCCGTCGGGCTCATCGGCGGCTTCTACCTGATGACGATCGTGCTCGGGTTCGGTGCGGCCGCCATCCTGGGGCCGGACGCGGTGCGAGGGTCGAACGCGGCCGGGAACACGGCCGTTCCGCTGCTGGCGCTCGACCTGGGTGGTGGCGCGGGGTCCACTGGGGGGACGGTTCTCTTCGCGATCGTCGCCGCGGTCGCCTTCGCCACGATCCTCGCCGTGGTCGCCGGGATCACGCTCGCGTCCTCGGCGTCCGTCGCCCACGACCTGTACGCCTCCCTGCGGCGCCGGGGCGGGAAGCCGCGCAGCGAGGTGGCCGTGGCCCGTGTCGCGGCCGTCGGCGTCGGCGTGGTGGCGATCGCGCTCGGTCTGCTGGCGCGGGATCTCAACGTGGCGTTCCTGGTCGGCCTGGCCTTCGCCGTCGCCGCGTCCGCGAACCTGCCGGTACTGCTCTACTCCCTGTTCTGGCGTGGCTTCACCACCCGGGGCGCCGTGTGGGCCGTCTACGGCGGTCTGATTCCGGCCGTGGTGCTGGTGGTGCTGTCCCCGGTGGTCTCTGGAAGCCCCGACTCACTCTTCCCGGGCGTCGACCTGCAGTACTTCCCGCTGCAGAACCCGGGCCTGGTCTCGATCCCCCTCGGCTTCCTCGCGGGCTGGCTGGGCACGGTCACCTCGACGGAGGTCCCGGACGAGGCCAAGCACGCGGAGACAGAGGTGCGTTCGCTGACGGGTGCAGGAGCGGCGTGAGGGAGGTGCCTTCGGTGTCATGGCACCTTCGGTGTCATGGCAGGAGGGCGCCCAGCACCGGTTCGTGGAGGAACCGGCAGGCTGTCGCCCTAGCCGCGGGTCGCCCACACGTAACGGTGTTCCGGGCGGCCCGCGTCGCCGTACTTGAGGGTGAGTCTGGCCCGTCCTGTGCGTTCCAGGAGCTTCAGATAGCGCTGTGCGGTCTGACGGCTCACTCCGGTCCGCTCGGCGATCTCCTGGGCGGACAGGGGGCCGTCCGCGTTCATGAGGGACTGGCGGACCAGCTCGGCGGTGGTGGGGGAGTGCCCTTTGGGCAGGTCGGGTTCCGACGGCGCCGAGAGCGCCCCGAAGATGCGGTCCACCTCGGCCTGCTCGGCCTCTCCGCCGCCGTCGAGGGTGCGGCGCAGCTCGGCGTAGGCATCCAGCTTGGCCCGCAGGCCGGCGAAGGCGAACGGCTTGACCAGGTACTGCAGCGCGCCGTGCCGCATCGCGGCCTGCACGGTGGTGACGTCCCGGGCGGCCGTGACCATGATCACGTCGGTCTGGTCGCCGCGCCGCCGCATCTCCTGGACGACCGCCAGCCCCGTCGCGTCCGGCAGGTAGTGGTCCAGAAGCACCAGGTCCAGGCGGGGCAGCGTCTCCAGTCGATGCAGTGCTTCCGCCGCGCTGTGGGCCACGCCGGCGACATGGAAGCCCGGCACCTTCTCGACGTAGGCGGCGTTGACCCGCGCGACCCTCATGTCGTCGTCCACGACCAGGACCTCGATCATCACGACTTCTCCTCGGTGGTCTGCGGAGCTGACGGCACGGTCAGGACGGCCGGCTCCGGGCCCGGCTCGGCCAGCGCCTCGGGCAGGACGACGGTGAACTCCGCGCCCCCGCCGTGCGCCTCTCCGACGGTCGCGCTGCCCCCTTGCCGCTCCGCGAGCCTGCGTACCAAGGAGAGCCCGATGCCCCGCTCGCGGTGAGCCGGCGGCTTCTTCGTAGACCATCCCGTGGTGAAGATCAACTCGCGGTGCTCCGGCGGGATCCCGGGCCCGGTGTCGCGCACCCTGAGGATCGCCGTACGTCCCTCCGCGCGCAGTTCGACCTCCACGCGCGCGTGCGGTGTGCCGGCGACGGCGTCCAGGGCGTTGTCGACCAGGTTCCCGACGACGGTGACGAGCCCCTGCGGGTCGACCAGCCGGTCGGGCAGCCGGGTCCGGTCCGACACCCACAGGGCGACGCCCCGTTCGGCCGCGACGGTCGCCTTGCCGACCAGCAGGGCGGCGAGGAGCGGATCCTCGATCCGCTCGGTGACCTGTTCCGCGGTGGCCCGGTGGTCACCGACCACCTCGCCGACGAACTCGACGGCGTCGTCGTACATCTCCAGTTCGAGCAGTCCCAGAAGCGTGTGCATACGGTTGGCGTGCTCGTGGTCCTGGGCACGCAGGGCGTCGATCAGACCATGCGTCGAGTCCAGTTCGCGGCCCAGCTGCTCCAGCTCGGTGCGGTCGCGCAGGGTGGCCACGGCGCCGCCGTCGTCGGTGGGCATGCGGTTGGCGACCAGCACCCGCTGCCCGCGCACGGTGAGCAGATCCGTCCCGGTCACGCGTCCGGCCAGCACATCGGCCGTACGGCCCGCGCCGAGCGCCTCGTCGGGGGAGCGGCCCACCACCGTCTCCCCGATGCCCAGCAGGCGCTGTGCCTCGTCGTTCACGAGGCGGATGCGGCCGGTGCGGTCCAGGGCCACGACGCCCTCCCGGATGCCGTGCAGCATGGCCTCGCGTTCGGACAGCAGCGCCGCGATGTCCGAGAAGGCCAGGTCCCTGGTCTGCCGCTGGACCCGCCGGGAAATGAGCCACGCGGCCAGCGCTCCCACGGCCAGGGCGCCGCCGGCGTACGCGAGCAGGCCCGGGATCGCGTGGATCAGACGGGCCCGGACGCTGTCGTAGGCGATGCCGACGGAGACCGCGCCGACGACGGTGCCGTCGCTGTCACGTAGCGGCACCTTGCCCCGGGCGGAGCGGCCCAGGGTGCCGCTGTCGATCTCCATGACCTCCTTGCCGGCCAAGGCCTGGCCGGGGTCGGTGGAGACGATGCCGCCGATCTGCTTCGGGTCCGTGTGCGACCAGCGCACGCCCCGCCAGTCCATCACCACGACGTACTCGGCCTTGGTGGCCTTCCGGATCCGCTCTGCCTCCCGCTGCACAGGACCGTTCGGCGACGGCGGCGTCTGCCGCACCTCCCGTGCGAGCTCCGGCTGCTGCGCGGTCGTCTGCGCGATCGCGAGCGCGCGGCGCATCGCCTGGTCGTCCAGTTGGTTGCCGAGGGGCGCGAGGAACAATCCGGTCGCGAGCACCGCGACTCCCGCGGCGATCGCCACCTGCATCAGCAGCACCTGCGAGAACACCCGCCGGGGCAGGCCGAGGCGCAGGCGGCGTGCGGGGGGAGTGGGGCTCATACCCAAGACGGTACGTGCGGCCGGCTGCCTGCCCTAGACGGGTGTGGCGTGGATCTCCAGATCAATGTGTGCAGTGTCATCAGCATCAATGGACGACTGCCGGCAGCATCAATGCACGAAAGCCGACGGCGTCAATGCACCAAGTCAGCCCGCCGGCGCCGTCGCCATCCTCAGCTCGCGCACCGCCGCCACGTCCATCCGCGCGGGGGGACCGAGGACGGACGCCCCGCAGCTCTCCGGGCGGGCCGGCAGTGCCGCGCCCTGGGACACGTCGACCTGCCAGCGGCGCCCGTCGGTGTGGGCGACGGTCACCTCCCAGCGCGGGGCCGAGCCGACCGTCCGGACGACGCTCAGCGCCTCCGCGGTGTATTCGCCCGTCCTGGTACGCACGGCGAGCTCGGCCGCCTGACCGGGCCGTTCCCAGGCGGAGCTGCCCCGGCACCCCTCCGCGACGATCCGCCCTTCCCGGGCACCGTGCAGGACCTCCTTGAGGGAGTGGGCCTCGGCCCGGCCGTACGCGTATCCGTACGGCAGCACCAGCACCGTGGGGGAGAAGCGGTGACCACCCAGATGGGTGACCTCCCAGACGCCCTCGACCCCGGACGTCGCCAGCTCGGCCGCGAGGGGCCTGCCGAGGAGGGCGCAGCAGCGGTCGCGCTTGCCGTTGGTGCAGACGAGGGCGAGCGGGTCACCGTCGTGGCGTCGGCCGCCGAGCAACGCGTCGAACGTACGGTGGTCGCCCCGGCCGAGCGCTGCGAAGTCGAGGCCGAGCAGCTGTCCCGGGTCCGAGGTCGAGGCGCTGTGCAGCCACACGTTTCCCGGAACGACGTGCGCGACGTACACCCGGCGCGTGGTGGGCATGCGGCGGTCCGCATGGCGCCCGGGGCGGCGGATGAGCGCGATCCGTACGCCCGTGTCCTTGGCGGCGGCCTCCAGGGCACGTCCAAGGGCGGGGTCCAGGTGGCTCGAAGTGAGCGCCTTGGCACCCCACGGACCGGGCTGTTCGATCAACAGCCAGGTCCTCGCGGTGGCCGCGGTTCCCGAAACGGGCTCGTCGAAGTCCCGGGAGACGCTTGAGCACGTACTCACAGAGGTGAGCCTAACCTGACTTCGGCCGCTGCGAATTTCGGCCCCTCCCCGAGCTACTCCGGCAGCGGCTGAGGAGGCCGCGGACCTGCGTAGAGACCGCTGGGGCGCATCCGCAGGGGGCGTTCGCCGTACTCCTCCAGGGCGTGGGCGATCCAGCCCGCCGTGCGGGCCACGGCGAAGATCGTCTCGCCCGCGGTCGGCGCCATGCCGGAGGACACTGTGAGCACGGCGAGCGCCAGGTCCACGTTGGCGTGCAGCGGGACGTGCCGGGCGGTGGTCTCGACGATGTCGCGGGCCGCGAGGAGAGCGGGTTCCGCGCGCGGGATCCGCTCCAGGTGGGCGAACAGGGCACGCGCGCGTGGATCCTCGCCGGGGTAGAGCCGGTGGCCGAGGCCCGGGACGCGGCGGCCGGCGCGCAGTTCGTCCGCGATCACGGGTGCCGCGTCGCCCTGTTCGAGCACGTCCTGCAGCAGCCGGTGGGCGAGCCCGCTGGCCGCGCCGTGCAGCGGGCCCTCGATCACGCCCAGCCCGGCGGAGACCGCCGCGTAGGGGTGCGCGCGGGCCGAGGCGGCGACGCGCACCGCCAGGGTGGAGGCGGCCAGGTCGTGGTCGACGAGGAGGGCGAGGGCGGCGTCCAGGGCGCGCAGGGACGCCTCGTCGGGGTCCTTGCGCATCGAGAGCCGGGTCCACAGGCGGTGGGCCATGGAGCCCTCGTCACGGCGGTCGTGTCCCCTCGGCGGCAGGGCGGCGACGAGCGTGGGGATGAGAGTGCGCGCGGTGCCGAGCACGGCGTCCTCGGACAGGTCGAACCGCAGCGGGTCGGCGGTCGCGGCGGCGACCGTCGCCACCCGCAGCAGGTCCGCGGGCGCGGCGTGTTCGGGCAGCGCCTCGACGGCGCGGCGGGCGACGGACACGAACCCTGCGGGCGCGGTGAACGTGCTGCCCGGGAGCATCCGGCCCGTCCAGAGCCACTCGGCCACCTCCTCGTAGGTGTGCCGTGTGGCCAGGTCGACCGCGTCGACACCGCGGAAGAAGTAGCGGTCGCTCTCGATGAGGGTGAGGCGCGTGCGGACGGACAGCTCGCCACTGGAATTGCCCCCGCCGGTGCTGCCCGAACCGGTGCTGCCCGAACCGGAGCTGCCCGAGCCGTCCCGCCTGTTGCGTCGGGCGAGCGCCTCGACCTCCCCGGCGTCGAAGGTGCTGCCTCGCCCGCCGCTCGCCCGTCGGCTGCTGAGCTGGCCGCGGCTCACGTACGCGTACACGGTCTCCGGCTTCACGCCGAGCAGCTCGGCGGCCTCCTTGGTGTTCAACCGCCGTTCCGCGTCCGTGGGGGCGGGCTCTTGATCGCGCATGGGGGTCACCGTATCCGTCCACCGGTCCATTGACTGATGTATTGATTCAATCAATATTGACAGATATCGAGTCAATCATGGATAGTCGAATCAAGTCCAGGGAGGAAGTCATGTCCGTCAACAGGTCAGCAGCCACTCTTCTCGAAGTGCCTCGGGGGCTCGCCGGTGTCGTCGTCACCGACACCCGGATCGGTGACGTCCGCGGTCTGGAGGGCTTCTACCACTACCGGCAGTACTCGGCCGTCGACCTCGCGCGGACCCGCGGCTTCGAGGACGTCTGGCATCTCCTCGTCCACGACGAACTGCCGGACGCGGCGCGGAGCGCGGCCTTCGCGACCGAGACCGCCGCGCTGCGTCGGCTGCCCGACGAGGTGCGAGCGGCGCTGCCGGCCGTCGCCGCGGCCGGCGGACGCTCCGGTCCGCTCGCGGGGATGCGTACGGCCCTCTCGCTCCTGGGTGCGGCGAAGGGGTTCCGGCCCGTGTACGACATCGACGCGGACCGGCGCCGGCAGGACACGATCGAGGCGGCCGCGGCGGTTCCCACGCTGCTCGCCGCGCTGCATCGGCTGGGTGAGGGGCTGGAACCGGTGGAGCCGCGGGAGGACCTGTCCTACGCGGCGAACTACCTGTACATGTTGACCGGTTCGGTGCCCGGCGAGCCGCACGCGCGGGCGATCGAGCAGTACCTGATCTCCACCATTGATCACGGATTCAATGCATCAACGTTCACGGCCCGGGTCATCGCGTCGACGGGCGCGGACGTGGCGGCGTGCCTCGCCGGGGCGGTGGCGGCACTGTCGGGGCCGCTCCACGGGGGTGCGCCCAGCCGCGCGCTGGACACTCTGGACGCGATCGGCATCCCGGACCGTATCGACTCCTGGGTGCGTCAGCGGGTGCTCGCCGGTGAGCGCATCATGGGCTTCGGGCACGCGATCTACCGTACGGAGGACCCGCGTTCCCGGATGCTGCGCGAGGTCGCCCAGGGGTTCGGCGGGCCGCGGGTGGACTTCGCCGTCGAGGTGGAGCGTCGCATCGAGGCGATCCTGGCGGAGCTGAAGCCCGGCCGGGAACTCCACACCAACGTCGAGTACTACGCGGGCGTGGTCATGGAACTCTGCGGCCTGCCGCGCGAGATGTTCACCCCGACCTTCGCCGCCGGGCGCGCGGTGGGCTGGAGCGCCAACATCCTGGAGCAGGCGGAGGACACGAAGATCATCAGGCCGGTGGCGCGGTACGTGGGGCCGGAGGCCCCGGCGCCGTTGCCCGCCTGAGCGAGGGCGCCGCGGAGCGCGAAGGCCCGGTACCGGAAGGTACCGGGCCTTCGCGTCGGGTCCGTGGGTGACCGACGGGATCAGGCGTCGGGGATGTCGCCCTTGGCGTCGATGAGGGTCCTGCGGGAGACCACGACGATGCGCTCGTAGTCCGCCCTGGACGCGTCGGCGGGAAGCTACCCGTCCAGTTCTTCGGGGAGGTCCGTGCGAGCCCCGCGAGTGCTGCTAACAATCGTTCACTCAGGCGTGGATCTCACGGCTCGTATCCTGGGGCGGCATCCCCATTTCCCAGTTGTGCCGGGAACGCGAGCCGGTGCACGCGTCGGCGCGAGAGAGGTCGCACGGTGAGCCAGCCGAGTCCGAAACCGCAGCAGATCCCGGTCGTCGTCCTGGCCGGATTCCTCGGCTCGGGAAAGACCACCCTGCTCAATCACCTCCTGCACCGCAGCGGCGGCAGCCGTATCGGCGCCCTCGTCAACGACTTCGGGGCGATCGAGATCGACGCGATGGCCGTGGCGGGAGCGCTCGGCGACTCGACGGTCTCCCTCGGCAACGGCTGCCTGTGCTGCGCCGTCGACGCGAGCGAACTGGACCAGTACCTGGAGCGGCTCGCGGAGCCCGGCCTCGGCATCGACGTCATCGTCATCGAGGCCAGCGGTCTGGCCGAGCCGCAGGAGCTCGTGCGGATGCTGCTGGCCAGCGAGCATCCGGGGGTGGTGTACGGGGGGCTCGTCGAGGTCGTCGACGCCGCCGAGTTCGACGACACCCGGGCCAGGCACCCCGAGATCGACCGGCATCTCGCGCTGGCCGACCTCGTCGTGGTCAACAAGCTCGACCGCGCAGCGGACGGCGAACGCGTGCTCGGGCTGGTCCGGACCCTCGTCGACCGCGCCGCCGTCGTCCCGGCCACCTACGGCCGGATCGACCCCGAGTTCCTCTTCGACTGCCGGCCGAGCGAGGAGCGCATCGGGCAGCTGTCCTTCGACGACCTCCACGAAACCGATTTCCACGAAGCCGACCTCCACGAAGAGGGCGATCACGCCGGTCACCTGCACGCCGCCTACGACAGCCTGTCGTTCGTCTCCCCGGTCCCCCTCGACCCGCGCCGGCTGATGACGTTCCTCGACAGCCGCCCCGAGGGGCTGTACCGGATCAAGGGCTACGTCGACTTCGGGCCGCACGACGTCCGCAACCGCTACGCCGTCCATGCCGTCGGGCGGTTCCTGCGCTTCTACCCGGAGCCCTGGCCGGCCGGGGGCGGACGCCTCACCCAACTGGTCCTCATCGGCTCGGGGATCGACGCCGCCGCGCTCGAGAAGGAGCTGGAGGCGTCCAGGAGCGACGCCCCACACGCCGACGAGCACGGCATGTGGGGCGTCCTGCGGTACGTACGCGAGCCCGAGGAGCAGGGCGCGTACCCGGTCTAGGAGTGTCCTGAAGATCTTGGAATTGCGCCCGGCTTGCACCGGTTCGTGGCGATTGACATTTACCGGCAATCCGGGGCGATCCCGGCGGCCGGAGTGAGATCTTCATCGGTCTTCTAGCTAGGTCATGCCTAGACCGGCCCGGCCACCACCGACACCGTCTTCGCCAGGGACACTCCCGAGCCGTCGCGGCGCGGGTCGATGTCCGGAAGGTCGGCCGGGGTGCCGTTCTTCTGCGCGGCGAGCGCGGGGACGGGGCCCGCCCAGGCCAGGGACAGGCAGTCCTCGCCCTTGAGGAACCGCTGGCAGCGGACACCGCCGGTGGCGCGGCCCTTGCGCGGGTACTGGTCGAACGGGGTCAGCTTGGCCGTCGTCTGGACGGAGTCGTCCAGCGTGCCCCGCGAGCCGGCGACGGTGAAGACGACGGCGTCCACGGCCGGGTCCACCGCCGTGAAGGAGATGACCTTCGCGCCCTCGGTGAGCTTGATGCCGGCCACACCGCCGGCCGGACGCCCCTGCGGGCGGACCTGGGACGCCTGGAAGCGCAGCAGCTGCGCGTCGTCGGTGACGAAGACCAGGTCCTCCTCGCCGGTGCGCAGCTCGACCGCGCCGACGATCCGGTCGCCCTCCTTGAGGGCGATCACCTCGAGCTCGTCCTTGTTGGCCGGATAGTCCGGCACCACGCGCTTGACGACGCCCTGCGCCGTGCCGAGCGCCAGGCCCGGCGACGACTCGTCGAGCGTGGTCAGGCAGACCACCGTCTCGTCGTCCTCCAGGGTGACGAACTCCGCCAGCGGCGCGCCCCCCGCGAGGTTCGGCGTCGGCAGCGACTCCGGGAGCTGGGGCAGGTCGACCACGTTCAGCCGCAGCAGCCGGCCCGTCGAGGTGACCGCGCCCACCTCACCGCGGGCGGTGGCGGGCACCGCAGAGACGATCACGTCGTGCTTCACGCGCTTGGCGCCGGGCTCCTCCGTGAAGGGCTCGCCGTTCGCCGTACGGGCCAGCAGACCCGTGGAGGACAGCAGCACCCGGCACGGGTCGTCGGCGACCTGGAGCGGCACGGCCGCGACCGGGGCACCGCCCGACTCCAGCAGCACCGTACGCCGGTCGGTGCCGAACTTCTTGGCCACGTTGGCCAGTTCGGAGGAGACCAGCTTGCGCAGCTCGGAGTCCGAGTCGAGGATCCGGGTCAGCTCCTCGATCTCCGTGTTGAGGCGGTCCTTCTCCGACTCCAGCTCGATGCGGTCGTACTTGGTCAGACGGCGCAACGGCGTGTCGAGGATGTACTGCGTCTGCACCTCGCTCAGCGAGAACTGCTCCATCAGGCGCTGCTTGGCCTGCGCGGAGTTCTCGCTGGAGCGGATCAGGCGGATGACCTCGTCGATGTCCAGCAGGGCCGTCAGCAGACCCTCGACCAGGTGCAGCCGGTCGCGCTTCTTGCCGCGGCGGAACTCCGAACGCCGCCGTACGACGTTGAAGCGGTGGTCGAGGTAGACCTCCAGGAGCTCCTTCAGACCCAGCGTGAGCGGCTGGCCGTCCACCAGCGCCACGTTGTTGATGCCGAAGGACTCCTCCATCGGCGTCAGCTTGTAGAGCTGCTCGAGGACCGCCTCCGGAACGAAGCCGTTCTTGATCTCGATGACCAGGCGCAGGCCGTGCTCGCGGTCGGTGAGGTCCTTGACGTCGGCGATGCCCTGGAGCTTCTTGGAGCCGACCAGGTCCTTGATCTTGGAGATGACCTTCTCGGGGCCGACCGTGAAGGGCAGCTCCGTGACGACGAGGCCCTTGCGGCGGGCCGTCACGGGCTCCACCGAGACCGTCGCCCGGATCTTGAACGTGCCGCGGCCGGACTCGTAGGCGTCCCGGATGCCGGACAGGCCGACGATGCGGCCGCCCGTGGGCAGGTCGGGGCCCGGGACGTGCTTCATCAGCGCGTCGAGATCGGCGTTCGGGTGCCTGATGAGGTGGCGGGCGGCGGCGATGACCTCGCGCAGGTTGTGCGGCGCCATGTTCGTGGCCATGCCGACCGCGATGCCCGAGGCGCCGTTGACCAGGAGGTTCGGGAAGGCGGCGGGCAGAGCCACCGGTTCCTGCTCCTGGCCGTCGTAGTTGGGGTTGAAGTCGACGGTGTCCTCGTCGATCGACTCCGTCATCAGGCTCGTCGCCTCGGCCATCCGGCACTCGGTGTACCGCATGGCGGCCGGCGGGTCGTCGTTGCCCAGCGAGCCGAAGTTGCCGTGGCCGTCGACCAGGGGGACCCGCATCGAGAAGGGCTGGGCCATGCGCACGAGGGCGTCGTAGATCGACGCGTCGCCGTGCGGGTGCAGCTTGCCCATCACCTCGCCGACGACCCGGGCGCACTTGACGTACCCGCGCTCGGGGCGCAGGCCCATCTCGCTCATCTGGTAGACGATGCGGCGGTGCACCGGCTTGAGGCCGTCGCGTGCGTCCGGAAGGGCGCGGGAGTAGATGACCGAGTACGCGTACTCGAGGAAGGAGCCCTGCATCTCGTCGACGACGTCGATGTCGAGGATCCGCTCCTCGTACGAGTCGTCGGGCGGCGGGGTCTTCGTGCTGCGGCGGGCCATCGCTGCCGGCTCCTTCTGTTTCCTGGTCGCTCGCCTACGGGCACTGATGCCGGTGATGAGAGGCCGATCGTGCTCAATTTTCGGGCCTCCGCGCGCTCGCCCTCTCATCACCGGCGCGCCCTTCGGCTCGCTCATGCTGAAGCGTGAACGAGAACTGACGCGGACCATTGTGGACCGCCGCACTGACAACCGGGACCAGGACCCTGCCCGGGGCGGCTTGCGTGCTGTCGGGCCGAGGTCGCCGCCGGGAACTTCACCAGGGCTTCGCGCGCTTGCATACAGTGGCAGGACCGGCAGGAATCCGCGGTCTGAACAACCGCTCAGCGATCGAAGGGACGTACATGCCCATGGGTCACACGGCCACAGCCCAGGCAGGCTCCGGGGGCCTGACAGCGACCGAGCACCGCCTGGCCAACGGCCTGCGCGTGGTGCTCTCCGAGGACCACCTGACCCCGGTCGCGGCGGTGTGCCTCTGGTACGACGTCGGCTCGCGCCACGAAGTCAAGGGGCGTACCGGCCTGGCTCACCTTTTCGAGCACCTGATGTTCCAGGGATCCGCGCAGGTCAAGGGCAACGGCCACTTCGAGCTCGTCCAGGGCGCGGGTGGCTCGCTGAACGGCACGACCAGCTTCGAGCGGACCAACTACTTCGAGACCATGCCCACACACCAGCTGGAGCTCGCCCTCTGGCTGGAGGCCGACCGCATGGGCTCGCTGCTGGCCGCACTCGACGACGAGTCGATGGAGAACCAGCGGGACGTCGTCAAGAACGAGCGCCGCCAGCGCTACGACAACGTCCCCTACGGCACCGCCTTCGAGAAGCTGACCGCCCTCGCCTACCCGGAGGGCCACCCCTACCACCACACCCCGATCGGCTCGATGGCCGACCTGGACGCCGCGACCCTGGAGGACGCGCGCGCGTTCTTCCGCACCTACTACGCGCCGAACAACGCCGTGCTCTCCGTGGTCGGCGACATCGACCCGGATCAGACGCTCGCCTGGGTCGAGAAGTACTTCGGCTCCATCCCCGGTCACGACGGCAAGCCCGCCCCGCGCGACGGGGCGCTTCCGGAGACCATCGGCGAGCAGCTGCGCGAGATCGTCGAGGAGGACGTCCCGGCCCGCGCCCTGATGGCCGCCTACCGGCTGCCGCACGACGGCACGCGCGCGTGCGACGCGGCCGACCTGGCCCTCACCGTCCTCGGCGGCGGCGAGTCCTCCCGCCTCTACAACCGGCTCGTGCGCCGCGACCGTACGGCCGTGGCGGCCGGCTTCGGCCTGCTGCGGCTCGCCGGGGCGCCCTCCCTGGGGTGGCTGGACGTGAAGACGTCCGGTGACGTGGAGGTTCCGGTCATCGAGACCGCCATCGACGAGGAGCTCGCCCGGTTCGCCGAGGAGGGCCCCACGCCCGAGGAGATGGAGCGCGCCCAGGCCCAGTTGGAGCGCGAGTGGCTGGACCGGCTCGGTACGGTCGCGGGCCGCGCCGACGAACTGTGCCGGTACGCCGTGCTCTTCGGCGACCCGCAGCTCGCCCTGACCGCCGTCCAGCGCGTGCTGGAGATCACGGCCGAGGAGGTCCAGGAGGTCGCCAAGGCCCGCCTGCGACCCGACAACCGCGCGGTGCTCGTCTACGAGCCCGTCGCCGACGAGACCGCCGGCACCACCGACGACACCGCAGCCGCGGCCGACGAGAACGAGGAGGCGGCCAAGTGACCGAGCTCGCCACGATGGACTTCCACCCCCGGCCGCAGGCGGGCGACGCCCGGCCGTGGGCCTTCCCGGCCCCCGAGCGCGGCACGCTCGACAACGGCCTGACGGTGCTGCGCTGCCATCGTCCCGGCCAGCAGGTCGTCGCCGTGGAGGTGCTGCTGGACGCCCCCTTGGAAGCCGAGCCGGCCGGACTCGACGGTGTGGCCACGATCATGGCCCGGGCCTTCTCCGAGGGCACCGACAAGCACTCCGCCGAGGATTTCGCCGCGGAACTGGAGCGCGCCGGTGCCACCCTCGACGCGCACGCCGACCACCCCGGTGTCCGGCTCAGCCTGGAGGTGCCCGCCTCCCGGCTCACCAAGGGCCTGGGTCTGATCGCCGACGCCCTGAGGGCGCCCGCCTTCGCCGACAGCGAGGTCGAGCGGCTGGTCAACAACCGCCTCGACGAGATCCCGCACGAGTTGGCCAACCCCTCCCGCCGCGGCGCCAAGGAGCTCTCCAAGGAGCTGTTCCCGGCGGACGCGCGCATGTCGCGGCCCCGGCAGGGCAGCGAGGAGACCGTCGCCGCCATCGACTCCGCGGCTGTACGCGCCTTCTACGAGAAGCACGTCCGCCCCGCCACGGCCACCGTCGTGGTCGTCGGCGACCTCACCGGCATCGATCTGGACGCCCTGCTCGGGGACACGCTGGGCGCCTGGACGGGCTCCTCGGCCGAGCCACGTCCCGTGCCTCCGGTCACCGCCGACGACACTGGCCGGGTCGTCATCGTGGACCGCCCGGGCGCCGTCCAGACGCAGCTGCTGATCGGCCGGATCGGGCCGGACCGGCACGACCGCGTATGGCCCGCGCAGGTGCTCGGCACGTACTGCCTCGGCGGCACCCTCACCTCCCGCCTGGACCGTGTCCTGCGCGAGGAGAAGGGCTACACCTACGGCGTACGGGCGTTCGGCCAGGTCCTCAGGTCCGCCCCGGACGGCACGGGTGCCGCGATGCTCGCCATAAGCGGCTCCGTCGACACCCCCAACACCGGTCCCGCCCTCCAGGACCTCTGGACGGTGCTGCGCACCCTCGCCGCCGAGGGACTGACCGACGCCGAGCGGGACGTCGCCGTGCAGAACCTGGTGGGTGTGGCGCCGCTGAAGTACGAGACGGCGGCGGCCGTCGCGAGCACGCTGGCCGACCAGGTCGAGCAGCACCTCCCCGACGACTACCAGGCCACGCTGTACCGGCAGCTCGCCGCGACCGGCACCGTGGAGGCCACCGCGGCGGCCGTGAGCGCCTTCCCGGTGGACCGTCTGGTGACCGTCCTCGTCGGTGACGCGGCGCAGATCAAGGCGCCGGTCGAGGCCCTCGGCATCGGCGAAGTCACCGTCGTCGCCGCCGAGTAGCGGCACGCGGAACGACACGCGCTCAGGGGCCCTGGTTTGTCTTCAAAGGCACCAGGGCCCCTGTATGCCCGAATTGGGATGGGAGTTGCCTGTCTGCCCTGTGGGATGCGCTACAAAAGCCGGGTTTCGTTTGGGAATTGAAAGTGGCGCCGCTTAGCGTCATCCGGGCTGTTCGTCAGGTAGTGCGCCGCACCCGCGGCACCGGACAGTCATCGCCGAGTCCCCGTACGGCGCGAGCCAGGGGAGCCGGGGACCCATCGCAGTCCCTGGGGTGAATCGGGCGCCCGCGCGAGTCGCGAGGGAGTCCGTAGGAGACCTTCCTGCTCCGAACCCGTCAGCTAACCCGGTAGGCGAGAGGGAAGGAAAGGACCAGCCACCACATGGCGTTCACTCGCGCCACCGGGAAGCACCGTCGTCCCAGCAGGATGCAGCGCTCCACCGCCCGCGCGGCGGGCGTCGCGGCCCTCGCCACCACCGGCGTGATCGGCACCGTGGCGGCCCCCGCTGCCTTCGCCGCCGAGCCCAGCGCCGAGCAGACCGGCCTCACGCCGGTCGTCATCACCATGGGCGACACCGTGGCCCAGCAGATCGACGCCCAGGCGCTCGCGCAGCAGCACGCCGCCGACGAGGCCGCCGCCAAGCAGAAGGCCGAGGAGGCCGCCCGCAAGCGGGCCGCCGAACTCGCCGAGCGGGCCAAGGAGGCGGCCGAGAAGGCCCGCGAGGCCAAGGAGCGCGCCGCCCGCGAGGCCGAGCGCAAGCGCCTCAACTCCTTCGTGCCCCCGATCTCCGGCTCGTACGTCTCCACCAGCTACAAGGCCAGCAGCGGTCTGTGGTCCTCCGGCAGCCACACCGGCGTCGACTTCCACGCCGCCAGCGGCACCTCCGTCCACGCGGTCGGCGCGGGCACCGTCGTCGAGGCCGGCTGGGGCGGCTCCTACGGCAACCAGGTCGTGATCAAGATGAACGACGGGACGTACACCCAGTACGGTCACCTGTCCTCCATCGGCGTCTCGGTGGGCCAGCAGGTCACCCCGGGCCAGCAGATCGCCCTGTCCGGCGCGACCGGCAACGTCACCGGCCCGCACCTGCACTTCGAGGCCCGCACCAGCCCCGAGTACGGCTCGGACATCGACCCGGTCGCCTACCTCCGCTCGCACGGCGTGAGTGTCTGACCGCAACCTCTCCGCTTCCCCCGAAAGCCCCGGCTCCCCGAGCCGGGGCTTTTCGCCGTTTACGGCCCCCCGCTGTCCAAAAAATATCCATGGATTGTCGCCTGCCGTCGGAAATTCCGGCTCATTGCAATAGAGTCACGGAACGCACGCCGCTCGTCGGCGTTTCACGGGGATTAAGCGGAGGTCGGTCATGCGTATTCCCGCGCACTCGGTGTGCACGGCCATCCGGGACGACATCGTCGCGGGTGTCCACGCACGCGGCAGCCGGCTCACCGAGGAACTCCTCGCACGCCGCTACGGCGTCTCGCGGGTGCCCGTCCGGGAGGCGCTGCGCACGCTCGAGGCCGAGGGTTTCGTGGTGACCCGCCGGCACGCGGGCGCGTGCGTGGCGGAACCCACCGAGCAGGAGGCCGGCGACCTGCTGGAGATGCGCATGCTGCTGGAGCCGCTCGGTGCGGCCCGCGCCGCCCAGCGCCGCACCGAGGCGCATCTGAAGGTCCTGCGCGGCCTCGTCCGGCTGGGCCAGGAGCGGGCCCGCCGCGGGAACAGTGACGACCTGCGCTCTCTCGGCGGCTGGTTCCACGAGACGCTCGCCCAGGCCTCCGGCAGCCCCGCGCTGACCTCGATGCTCACCCAGCTCCGCCACAAGATCGCCTGGATGTACGCCGTGGAGGCGCCGGCCAGCCCGGTGGAGTCCTGGACCGAGCACGGCGCGATCGTGGACGCGGTGGCGCGCGGGGACGGCGAGCGCGCGCGGGCGGTCACGGCGCTGCACACCGAGCGCGCCAAGGGCGCGCACCGCCTGCGGTTCGGCTCCGCCCAGGAACGCGCCGACCGTGTGAGGAACTCGCAACATCCCGTAAACACAGCGAGCCCGCGGCATTAACACGGCGGCCGTATACAAAGAGCAGTCAATTCCCGGGGGCTTATTTCCGCTGCCCGGATTCTCGGAATTCCAGGCAACGTGGACCGGGAATGGCGAAGTGTCGCCCGCGCCGAACGGGGATTAGGGCGAGGACCCGTCCTTGTCGACCGGGGAATGATGATCGTCCCGCGCGCGTCACCCGGGAACGGTGAAGGGCCCGCCCGCGTCACCCGGGAACGGTGAAGGGCCCGCCCGCGTCACCCGGGAACGGCGAAGGGCCCGCCCGCGTCACCCGGGAACGGTGAAGGGCCCGCCCGCGTCACCCGGGAACGGTGAAGGGCCCGCCCGCGTCACCCGGGAACGGCGAAGGGCCCACCCGCGTCACCCGGGAACGGCGAAGGGCCCGCCCGGTGGATTCGGACGAGCCCCTCGCTGTGCGCCGGATCGGGCGCTCGGCGGATCAGACGGTCTCGGGCAGTTCCTCGAGACCCTCGGAGACCAGCTTGGCGAGCCGGTCCAGGGCGGCGTCCGCGCCCTCGGCGTCGGAGGCGAGGACGATCTCCTCGCCCCCCTGGGCGCCGAGGCCCAGGACGGCCAGCATGGAGGCCGCGTTGACGGGGTTGCCGTCAGCCTTGGCGATCGTCACCGGGACGCCTGCGGCCGTGGCGGCTCGGACGAAGATGGAGGCGGGGCGGGCGTGGAGACCCTCGGCCCAGCCGACGTTGACGCGGCGCTCAGCCATGTGTTGCTGCCCTTCGGTTTTCAGGGTTGTCTAGACCAGTTTCCCATATCGTGAAGCCCACCAGGAGCGGTCCTCGCGTTCCACTCCAGGGGTGCCGTCGGATCGCGGCCTCGACCCGACTGACGCCCTCCACAGACTGCCTCGCGCCCGCTGCCGGACGCTAGCCGTACTCTGGGGCCCATGCAGACCTCGCCGGCCCGGCACGAGTATCCCGCCCACTGGGAAGCCGACGTGGTGCTGCGCGACGGGGGTACCGCGCGCATCCGGCCCATCACCGTTGATGACGCCGATCGCCTGGTCAGCTTCTATGAGCAGGTCTCCGACGAGTCGAAGTACTACCGCTTCTTCGCGCCGTACCCTCGCCTGTCCGCCAAGGACGTCCACCGCTTCACGCACCACGACTTTGTGGACAGGGTGGGACTCGCGGCCACGGTCGGCGGCGAGTTCATCGCCACCGTACGCTACGACCGGATCGGCCCGGACGGAACGCCCGCGTCGGCACCCGCCGACGAGGCCGAGGTCGCCTTCCTCGTGCAGGACGCCCACCAGGGCCGCGGCGTCGCCTCCGCCCTGCTCGAACACATCGGCGCCGTCGCCCGGGAGCGCGGCATCCGCCGCTTCGCCGCCGAGGTGCTGCCCGCCAACAACAAGATGATCAAGGTGTTCACGGACGCCGGCTACACCCAGAAGCGCAGTTTCGAGGACGGCGTCGTCCGTCTGGAGTTCGACCTCGAACCCACCGACCGCTCCCTGGCCGTGCAGTACGCGCGCGAACACCGTGCCGAGGCCCGCTCGGTGCAGCGGCTGCTCGCCCCCGGCTCGGTCGCCGTCATCGGCGCCGGTCGCACCCCGGGCGGCGTGGGCCGCAGCGTCCTCGGCAACATCCGGGACGCCGGGTACAGCGGCCGCCTCTACGCCGTGAACAAGGCTCTCCCCGACGGGCAGAAGGAGCTCGACGGGGTGCCCGCCCACCGCTCGGTGCGGGACATCGACGGCCCGGTCGACCTCGCGGTCGTCGCCGTGCCGGCCGAGCACGTCACGGAGGTCGTCACCGAGTGTGGCGAACACGGCGTGCAGGGGCTGGTCGTGGTCTCCGCCGGGTACGCCGAGAGCGGTCCCGAGGGGCGCGAACGCCAGCGCGCACTCGTGCGGCACGCGCGCACGTACGGCATGCGGATCATCGGCCCGAACGCCTTCGGCATCATCAACACCTCACCCCGGGTCCGGCTCAACGCCTCCCTCGCCCCCGAGGTGCCGCGCCCCGGCCGCATCGGCCTGTTCGCCCAGTCCGGCGCCATCGGCATCGCCCTGCTGTCCCGGCTGCACCGGCGCGGCGGCGGTGTCACGGGCGTGACCGGTGTCTCCACCTTCGTCTCCTCCGGCAACCGCGCCGACGTCTCCGGCAACGATGTCCTGCAGTACTGGTACGAGGACCCCGACACCGACGTCGTCCTCATGTACCTGGAGTCCATCGGCAACCCCCGCAAGTTCACCCGCCTCGCCCGCCGCACCGCCGCCGCCAAGCCCCTGGTCGTCGTCCAGGGCGCACGGCACGGCGCCGCTCCCCAGGGGCACGCAGTCCGGGCGACAAGGCTGCCGCACGCGACCGTCTCGGCGCTGCTGCGGCAGGCCGGGGTCATCCGCGTCGACACGATCACCGAGCTGGTCGACGCGGGCCTGCTGCTCGCCCGCCAGCCCCTGCCGGGCGGCCCCAGGGTGGCGATCCTGGGCAACTCGGAGTCGCTCGGTCTGCTCACCTACGACGCGTGCCTGGCCGAGGGGCTGCGACCGCACCCCCCGCAGGACCTGACCACCGCGGCCTCGGCGGCCGACTTCCACACCGCCCTGTCGCGTGCCCTGGCCGACGACCGGTGCGACGCCGTCGTCGTCACCGCCATACCGGCGGTGGGGGAGGGCCCGGTCGGCGACGCGGCCCTCGCGCAGGCGCTGCGCTCGGCATCGGCCGCGGCCCCGTCGAAGCCTGTCCTCGTGGTCCACGTGGAACTCGGCGGCCTGGCGGAGGCCCTGTCGGCGGCGGCGAGCACGGCACCGCAGGCCACAACGGATGATCAGCTACAAAACGCTCCAAGTCCGACGCCCGCAGCGGATCAACTCCCCGCCGCCGAGGCCCCGGAAGGCGCCCACCTCATCCCCGCCTACCCCGCCGCCGAGCGCGCCGTCCGCGCCCTCGGCCAGGCCGTGGCCTACGCGCAGTGGCGGCGCGACGCCGCCGAGCCCGGCAAGGTGCCGGAGTACGAGGACATCAACGAGAAGGGCGCCGCCGCGCTGATCGACGGCCTCCTCGCGCGCGGCCAGGGACTCACACTCGGCACGGACGAGACCTGCGACCTCCTCGGTCACTACGGCGTCCAGGTCCACCGCGCCCTGCCCGCCCCGACCCCCGACGCCGCCGCCGAGGCCGCCCGCGACCTCGGCTATCCCGTCGCCCTCAAGGCCACGGCTCCGCACCTCAGGCACCGCGCCGACCTGGGCGGCGTCCGCCTCGACCTCGCGGACGAGGAGCAACTGCGCCGGTCGTACGCCGAGTTGACCGAGCTGTTCGGCGCGCCGGAGGAGCTGCGGCCGGTGGTGCAGCGGATGGCGCCACGCGGCGTGGACGTCGTCGTACGGGCCGTCATCGACCCCGCGGCCGGAGCCGTGCTCTCCTTCGGGCTCGCCGGGGCCGCCTCACAGCTGCTCGGGGACACCGCGCACCGGCTGATCCCGGTCACGGACCGGGAGGCGCACTCGCTGGTGCGCTCGATCCGCACCGCCCCGCTGCTGTTCGGCTGGCGCGGCTCGGCACCGGCCGACACCCGTGCCCTGGAGGAGCTGCTGCTGCGGGTGTCCCGGCTGGTCGACGACCACCCCGAGGTCGTCGCGGTCACCCTGGAACCGGTCGTCGTCGCCTCACACGGCCTGAGCGTCCTCGGTGCCTCCGTGCGCCTCGCGCACCCGCCCGCCCGCGACGACCTCGGCCCGCGGACCCTCCCCGCGTACTGACAGGGGGCGAGCTGTCCCTCGCAGTCAGTGGTCCCCCGTAGGATGGGCGTCATGGCCAAGACCAGTACGACGACCCAGGGGCTGCGGGCGGCGATCGAGCGCAGCGGCTACTACCCGGCCCTCGTGGCCGAGGCGGTGGAGGCCGCCGTGGGCGGCGAGCCCATCCGGTCGTACCTGGTCCACCAGGAGACGACGTTCGACCAGAACGAGGTCCGGCGGCATGTGACGGTGCTCGTCCTCACCGACAACCGCTTCATCGTCAGCCACACCGACGAGCAGGCAGCCGACAGCACCTCCCCGACGCCGTACGCCACGACGTCGACGGAGTCCGTGAAGATCGGCCGCATCTCGTCGGTCGTGGTCAGCCGCGTGGTCGCCAACCCCGAGTCGTACAAGCCGGGGACCCTGCCCCGCGAGGTCGTCCTCACCATCGGCTGGGGCGCCGTTGCCCGCATCGACCTGGAGCCGGCCGCGTGCGGCGACCCCAACTGCGAGGCGGACCACGGCTACACCGGCAACTCGACGGCGGACGACCTCAGCCTGCGCGTCAGCGAGGCCGGGGACGGACCGGAGACCGTGCGCGAGGCGCTCGCCTTCGCCCAGTCCCTCTCCGAGGCGACCGCGGACACGACCCGCTGATGGCACAGCCCAAGACGGTCTGGGACGACCACCCCGAACCGCTCACCGTCGCCTCCGCGCCCGTCCCCGAGTACGGCAGCGGATCGCTCGCCGACCTCCTGCCCACCCTGGCCGCCGGCCTGGGCGTCCCGGACATGAGCGCCGCGATCACCGAGCTGACGCCCGCCGACCGCAACTGCGTGTTCCTGATCGACGGCCTCGGCTGGGAGCAGCTGAGGGCGCACCCCGAGGACGCCCCCTTCATGACGTCCCTGCTCGCCACCTCGCGCGGCGGCACCGGGCGTCCGCTCACCGCCGGCTACCCGGCGACCACGGCGACCTCGCTCGCCTCCGTCGGCACCGGCCTGCCCCCCGGCGCGCACGGACTGCCCGGCTACACCGTCCGCAACCCCGACACCGGCGAGCTGATGAACCAGCTGCGCTGGCAGCCGTGGAGTCCGCCCGGCCCCTGGCAGCCGTACCCCACGGTCTTCCAGCTGGCACACGCGGCCGGGGTGCACGCCGCGCAGGTGTCGTCCCCGACCTTCGAGAACACCCCGCTGACCAAGGTCGCGCTCAGTGGAGGAACGTTCCTCGGGCGGCTGCCCGGCGAGGACCGTATCGACCTCGCGGCCGAGCAGCTGGCCGCGGGCGACCGCTCCCTGGTGTACACGTACTTCGCCGAGGTCGACGGCGCCGGCCACCGCTTCGGCGTCGACTCCGACGCCTGGCGCGGCCAGCTCATGTACGCCGACCGCCTGGTCCAGCGTCTGGCCGAGCAACTGCCGCCGCGCAGCGCGCTCTACGTCACCGCCGACCACGGCATGATCGACGTGCCCTTCGACGAGCAGCACCGCATCGACTTCGACGAGGACTGGGAGCTGAGCGCCGGAGTCGCCCTGCTCGGCGGCGAGGGCCGCGCCCGCCACGTCTACGCGGTGCCCGGCGCGGCGAACGACGTCCTGACCTGCTGGCGTGAGGTGCTCGGCGAGCAGTTCTGGGTGGCCTCGCGCGACGAGGCCATCGCGGCGGGCTGGTTCGGCCCGCGGATCGACGCACGGGTGTACGGCAGGATCGGTGACGTGGTCGCCGCCGCGCGGGACGACGTCCTGCTCATCGCCTCCGAGCGGGAGCCGAAGGAGTCGGCGATGGTCGGCAACCACGGTTCGATGACCCCCGCCGAGCAGCTGGTCCCCCTGCTCGAAGTACGCTCCTGAAGCAGCCCCACTCCAAGCCCCACCTCGCCCTCCCACGCCGAAAGGTGCTCAACTCCACATGCCCGAGCTGGTGTTCTTCTGCGGAACGATGGACTGCGGGAAGTCGACGCTGGCTCTCCAGATCGAGCACAACCGCTCGGCGCGCGGACTGCAGGGCATGATCTTCTCGCGCGACGACCGCGCCGGCGAGGGCAAGCTGTCCTCACGCCTCGGCCTGGTCACGGACGCGGTGGAGGTCGCCGACGGACAGGACCTCTACGGGTATCTCGTCGACCACCTCTCGCAGGGCGGCCGCGCGGACTACGTGATCGCCGACGAGGCGCAGTTCCTCGCGCCGGAGCAGATCGACCAACTGGCGCGTGTGGTCGACGACCTGAGCCTTGACGTCTACGCCTTCGGCATCACGACGGACTTCCGTTCCAAGCTGTTCCCCGGCTCGCAGCGGCTGGTGGAACTGGCCGACCGGGTCGAGGTCCTCCAGGTCGAGGCCCTGTGCTGGTGCGGAGCCCGTGCGACGCACAACGCCCGCACGATAGGCGGGGTGATGGTCGTCGAGGGCGCCCAGGTGGTCGTCGGCGACGTCACCCACTCCGCCGACGAGGTCGGCTACGAGGTCCTGTGCCGCCGTCACCACCGCCGCCGGATGACGGCTGCGACGTCCCACGCGGCGGCTCTGTCCCCGGACGTGCTGCCGGTGACGTCCGTCTGACCTGCTGCCGGTGGCGCGGGCCCGACCTGCGGCCGGCCCGCCGGGCCCCCGGCTCGACCGCTGCCGCCGTCCGTCGCCGGACCCGGCCGAGCCGGGCCCCCGGCTCGACCGCTGCCGCCGTCCGTCGCCGGACCCGGCCCCGCTCTCCGGCCGTCGGTCCGTCGCTGGACCCGGCCCCGCTCTCCGGCCGTCAACTCGGCCGCTGCAGCAGCGCGAACCGCGCCCCTTCCGGGTCCGCCACCCTCGCCACCCGCCCGTGGGCGGTGTCGTGTACCGGCTTCAGTACGTGCCCGCCCAGGTGGATGAGATGATCCAGCGCGTCGTCGACGTCGTCGACGTGGAAGTACGTCACCCAGTGCGGCCCCTGGTCGCGGGGCAGGGCGTGCCCCAGGCCGTGGATGCCGGCGACGGGTTCGCCGCCCAGGTGCAGGGTCACGTAGTCGAAGTCGGCGGAGACCACCGGCTCCTCCTCGTAGCCGAACACCATCCGGTAGAACTTGGCGACGCTCGCCGACTCGAAGGTCAGCAGCTCGTTCCAGGCGGGTGTGCCGGGTACGCCCGAGACGGCGGTGCCGAGGTGTGCGGCGGCCTGCCAGATGCCGAACACCGCGCCCGACGGGTCGGAGCCGATCGCGAGGCGGCCGGCGTCGGCGGCGTCCAGCGGGCCCACGCCGATCGTGCCGCCACGGCTGCGTACCGTCCCGGCCGTGAGATCCACGTTCTCCGAGGCGAAGTAGGGCGTCCACGCGATGGGCAGATGGCGGTCCGGAGGCAGCCGTCCGATGCCGGCCACCTCCCACCCATCGAGCAGGGCGCGCACATACGGGCCGAGCTGCTGGGGCCCCGGCTGGAACTCCCAGCCGAACAGGGCTCCGTAGAACTCCTCGGTCGCGTCCAGGCGGTGCACCATCAGGCTCACCCAGCAGGGCGCGCCGGGTGCGTGCCGAGCGGGTGTGTCACCGTTCGGGCCGGACGCCCGTGCGTCGGTCATCGTCACTCTCTTCTCGGCCTCGCGGTGGCCGTGCTCTCCGCAGCCGGGCGGGGCGGCCCGGTAGGGCGTCCCTTGTCCGGGACAATGCCCGATGTGCGGGCCCTGTCCCTCGCGGCGCGCTTGTCGGCATGTGTCGTTCAGCTGTACAGCATGTGCTTGTTCCCGTACGCCGCGTGATCGCTTCGCTCCGGCCGAGCAGAGTAGCCGGACACGGACGGCTCGGCCACCCCCGTGCGCGAGGATGGGGGCCATGAACGCCATCATCTCCGCATCCGACCTCGCCAGGGATCTCGCGGGCGCCCGGCCGCCGGTCCTGCTCGACGTCCGCTGGCAGCTCACCGCGGCCAAGGCGGCCGGGGAGCCGCCGTTCGACGGCCGGGCCGCGTACGAGGCAGGGCACCTCCCGACGGCCGTATACGTCGACCTGGACCGGGAGTTGGCCTCCGCGCCGGGCAAGGGCGGCAGGCACCCGTTGCCCGACCTCGCGCACTTCGGTGCCGCGATGCGCCGGGCGGGCGTGTCGGCCGGGACGCCGGTGGTCGTCTACGACGGCGGCCAGGGGTGGGCGGCGGCCCGTGCGTGGTGGTTGCTGCGCTGGACGGGTCACCCGGACGTGCGGGTCCTCGACGGCGGGTTGCCATCCTGGGAGGGGCCGTTGGACACGTCCGTGCCGGCTCCGGAGGAGGGCGACTTCGTGCCCGAGCCGGGGGAGGGGCTGCTCGACGCGGACGCCGCCGCGGCGCTGGCACGGTCCGGGGTGCTGCTGGATGCGCGGGCGGGGGAGCGGTACCGGGGCGAGGTGGAGCCGATCGACCCGGCGGCAGGGCACATCCCGGGTGCGGTGTCGGCGCCCACCACGGAGAACGTGGGTGCCGACCGGCGTTTCCTCCCCGCCGGGCAACTGCGGGCGCGGTTCGAGGGACTGGGCGTGACCGAGGGGGCGCGGGTCGGCGTGTACTGCGGTTCGGGGGTCTCCGCCGCCCACGAGGTCCTGGCGCTGGCGGCCGCCGGCATTCCGGCGGAGCTGTACGTGGGGTCCTGGTCGGAGTGGTCCTCGGACCCGGACCGGCCGGTGGCCGTCGGTCCGGACCCGCGGTGACCTGACGCCGAAAGCCTGACGCCAAAGGCCGGACGCCAAAGCCGGACGCCAAAGCCGGACGCCAAAAGCCCGACACGAAGAGCCCGACACGAAGAGAGGGCCGCGCACGGACAGCGCGGCCCTCGTCCTTCGGCAGCCGACCCGGCTACTCCTGCTTCTTGCGCCGCGTCCCGAACACGATCTCGTCCCAGCTCGGCACGGCCGCCCGGCGGCCCGGACGCACGCCGTCCGCCTCGGCTTGGCGGTCGGTGGCACCGATGAGCCGGTCGCGGTGGCTGCCCACGGAACGCGGCATGAGGACGTCCGCGTAGGCGGAACCGGCCGAGGCCGCGGGAGCCGGAGGCTCTTCCTCCTCGACCTCCGCGACGACGGGCTCCTCCTCGGGCTCCGCCGGGGGGAGTTCCGGAACCACCAGGTCGCCGCGGAAGCTGGGCACCGCCTCGAGCAGGCTGGTCAGCGAGTCGCGCTCGCCCGTGGTCTCCTCGATTGGTTCGGACGCCTGCGCGGGCAGGCTGGGCCGCTCGGGGCGATCCAGCGGTCTGTCGCGCGGCAGCCGGGCGATGCGGGGGACGAAGGGGAAGCTGGGCTCGGGCGCGGCCAGGTCGTCGGACTCGCCGATCAGGGAGCGCGCCTCGTCGTCGACGGCCTGGACGAGCCGCCGGGGCGGGTCGTACGTCCAGCTCGCCGCGTGCGGTTCGCCCGCGACGCGGTAGACCAGCAGGACCTCCCACGTGCCGTCGTCGCGACGCCACGAGTCCCACTGGACGGTGTCCTTGTCGGCGCCGCGCAGCAGCAGCCGCTCCTGCACGGCCTCGCCCAGGGGCGGACCGGAGTTCTCGCCGGGGCGGCGGACCGGGGTCTTGCGGGCCCGCTCGGCCATGAAGGCGCGCTCGGCGAGCACGGGACCCTCGAAGCGGCGCACCCGGTCCACGGGGATGCCGGCCATCTGCGCGACCTCTTCCGCGGTCGCGCCCGCACGTATACGTGCCTGGATGTCGCGGGGGCGGAGGTGGCTTTCGACCTCGATCTCGATCTGGCCGAGACGGGGACGGTCGCCGCGCACGGCTGCGCGCAGGCGTTCGTCGATCGGAAGCGTGTACTCCGTAGAGTCGGCAGCCTTCAGCACCAGTCGTGTGCCGTCATTCGAGACGGCCACGACACGCAGTTCGGGCATGGGGACCTCCCGGGTGGTGCCTGCCGACGTCACGTGCGTCGCTGCTTCCGCTAGTCGAGTGTGGCCTGCCCGGGTGCAGCCTGCCACAACCTTGCCGAGTTGCCCGGCGTGTCGGGCGCGGGCCCTGGATCGCCGTTATGGCACGGTTACCTATTCGCAACGCTAAGTGACGAACTCTGTCACCCTGTGCAACTAGCCCCCTCCCGGCGGTCCTTCAAGGTCCTGTGCACCCTTACGGGACACCGGACCCAGGGCTCGCAACAGTACTCCATTCGGGCCACGTGCGTGGATTGGCGCGCCGCCCAACTTCTCGCAAGGGGTGGGACTTGGCCGCCCCATGCCCCCATTCCGCGATCTTGAACGTGGGGAACTTCACGTAATCACCAGAATCGGAACTAAGGGTTACGGCCGCACGTCCCCTTCTTGTGCAGATGGACGACCGTGTACGGGAAAGGCAGGCAAGGTCCGGGGATGCGTGAAAGATCCGATGGCGTCGACGAGTCGAGCGAGCACGGGACGGAGAAGAGCAGGCGGATCGACCTGAACGTGCCCCAGGTCGCGGGCGGTGCCGTGGCGGCGGTCCTGGCGGCCAAGCTGGCCTCGTACTTCGGGGTGTACGGCACGATCCTGGGCGCCGGCGTCGTCAGTGTGGTCGCGACCTGCGGTGGCAGTCTCTTCCAGCACTTCTTCAAGCGCACCGGCGAGCAGTTCAGGGACGTGACGGCGGTGGCGGCCAGGCCAGCGGCCGGGTCCGCCGGGCAAGCCCCGCCGAGGCCCGGCGAGTTCACCGAAGGCACCGTCTACCGGACGCGGGCCAGGAGCTGGAAGCGGCCCGTGCTCGCGGCAGCCGTCGTCTTCGGCGTGACGATGGCCGGAATCACCACCTACGAGCTGGCGTCGGGCCACAACCTCAGCGGCGGCCGCAGCACGACGGTCGGCGACGCGTTCTCCCGCGGCGGCGCCACCGCACCTGACTCCGGTGAATCGGGCGGCTCGGGCACGAACGGCACGTCCGACTCCGGCACGTCCGACGGTTCCGGCGCCGACGACGCTCCTACCGCCGACCCGTCCGGCACCGGCGCACCGCGGGGCGACAACCCCTCGCCCTCCACCGGCGAGGGCAACCGTACGACGCCGAGCCCGAGCCCGACCCCGAGCGCCACCGGGAGCACCACCCCCGGTGCGCCCTCTACGCCCCCAGAACCCTCCGCAAGTAGTCGTTCTGGAACCGCCGATCAGGATCGAGACGATCCCGCAGCGCCGTGAACTCATCGAAGCGCGGATACACCCGGGAGAAGTACTCGGCGTCCCGCGTGTGGATCTTGCCCCAGTGCGGACGGCCCTCATGGGCGGTGAAGATGCGCTCGGCGGCCGTGAAGTACCGCTGGAAGGGCGTGCCCTGGAACATGTGGACGGCGATGTAGGCGCTGTCCCGGCCGGAGGCGGTGGACAGCGTGATGTCGTCGGCCGGGGCGGTGCGCACCTCGACGGGGAAGCTGATCCTGAGGCCGGAGCGGTCCACCATCGCCTTCAGCTCGCGCAGCGCCCCGACTACGGCCGCGCGCGGAACGGCGTACTCCATCTCCACGAAGCGCACCCGGCGCGGGGACGTGAAGACCTTGTAGGGGATGTCCGTGTAGGTCCGCGCGGACAGGGCCTTGCTGGAGATCTGGGCGATGGCGGGGATCGTGGCGGGCACCGCGCGGCCCACCCAGTTGGCCACCTGGAAGACGCCGTTGGAGAGGAACTCGTCCTCGATCCAGCTCTTGAGCTGCGGCACGGGCCTCTCGGGACCGGCACTGCGGTTGTTGCGCTTGGTGTTGGTGCTGCCGGTGTGCGGGAACCAGTAGAACTCGAAGTGTTCGTTCTCGGCCCAGAGTTCCTCGAAGTCGGAGAGGACCTTGTCGAACGGCATCGGCTCCTCGCGGGCCGTGAGCAGGAAGACCGGCTCGACGGCGAAGGTGATCGCGGTGACGATGCCCAGGGCGCCGAGGCCGAGGCGGGCGGCGGCGAAGACCTCCGGGTTCTCCTTATCGGAGCAGCGCAGCACCGAGCCGTCGGCGGTGACCAGTTCCAGGCCCTTGATCTGGGCGGCGATCGAGCCCGAGTCGCGGCCCGTGCCGTGTGTGCCGGTGCTGGTGGCGCCGGAGACCGTCTGCTCCATGATGTCGCCCATGTTCGTGAGCGACAGACCCTCGCGGGCGAGAGCCACGTTGAGCCTCTTGAGCGGGGTGCCGGCCTCCACCGTGACCGTCATGTTCTCGCGGTCGATGCCGCGTATCCCGGTCAACAGTTGAGGGCGGATCAACACGCCGTCCGTCGCGGCTATGGACGTGAAGGAGTGCCCGGCACCGACGGCCTTCACCTTCAGTCCGTCCTCGGCGGCCCGCCGCACGGCGGCGGCCAGCTCGTCGACCGAGGCAGGGGTGACCTCCCGCGCGGGACGTGCCGAGACGTTGCCGCCCCAGTTACGCCACGTGCCGTTCTTTCCGTTCGCTGTGCTGCTCAACGGAGCCTCCCCGACCCGGTGCCGGTCGTTTGAGCCGGCGGAACCCGAGGAAACCCACCGCGACCGCGACGGCCCCGGCCACCGCCGGAACCCCGTACCCGGCACGCGCCCCGGCCGCGTCGATCACCCAGCCGGCCGCGGAGGAGCCGAGTGCGACTCCCGCCGTGAGCCCGGTGCTCACCCAGGTCATGCCTTCGGTGAGCTGCGCGCGTGGTACGTGCTCTTCGATGAGGGACATCGTCGTGATCATCGTGGGAGCGATGGACAGACCCGCAACGAACAGCGCCACGGCCAGAAACGGCAAGTTTCCGACCAGTAGGAGGGGGATCATACTCACGGCCATGGCACAGACGCCCAGCAGCCACCGCCGTTCCGGTGCCCCGGCGAAGTGCAGCAGTCCGAACACCATGCCCGCCACACAGGAACCCGCCGCGTACACCGCGAGGACGATGCTCGCCGCGGCCTTGTGCCCCTCCTCGTCGGCGAAGGCCACGGTGACCACGTCGACGGCCCCGAAGATCGCCCCGGTGGCGACGAAGGTGGCCACGAGGACCTGGAGCCCCGGCGCGCGCAGCGCGCTGCCGCCGCCCTTCCGCTCGCGCGGGTGCGGCTCGGGTTCCGTGGCGCGCTGCGAGGTCAGCCAGAACACGCCGACGGCCAGGAAGCAGGCGGCGAGCAGCGGACCGGCCTCCGGGAACCAGGCCGTGGACAGGCCGATGGAGATGATCGGCCCGAAGATGAAGCACACCTCGTCCACCACGGACTCGAAGGAGTACGCGGTGTGCAACTGCGGCGTCCCCCGGTACAGGGCCGCCCAGCGCGCCCGGATCATCGCGCCGACGCTCGGCACGCAGCCGATGCCCACGCACGCCACGAACAGCACCCAGTCCGGCCACCCGTAGTGCGCCGCACACAGCAGCAGGGCCGCCGCGGCCAGGGAGATCAGCGTCGCCGGGCGCAGCGCGCGCCGTTGCCCGTACTGGTCGACCAGCCGTGAGACCTGCGGTCCGGCCACGGCGGCGGACAGCGCGACGGTGGCCGACAGGGCACCGGCCAGGCCGTACCTCCCCGTCAGCTGGGAGATCATCGTGATCACGCCGATGCCCATCATCGACACCGGGAGCCGACCGAGGAAGCCCGCAGCGGAGAAACCCTTGGAGCCGGGGGCTGCGAACAGGGCGCGGTAGGGGCTGGGCACGGGGTCTCCGAAGGGCTCAGTAAGCTGCGAACGCAGTAGACACAGCTTACGGCCCGGGGTGCTCCGATGCACCCGTTCGGAGCGGTCTCGCGGCGCCCGTGATGCCCGCCTGCCGCGCCGGTGTCACCCCTGCCGTTTCCCGGCTGTCGGTGCAGGGTGGCAGGATCGACTCATGCCAGACGCGCGCGATGTCAGCCCCTACGACGCCCTGCTCCTGCTCTCGTTCGGCGGCCCGGAAGGCCCGGACGACGTGGTCCCGTTCCTGGAGAACGTGACGCGCGGGCGCGGCATCCCCAAGGAGCGCCTCAAGGAAGTCGGTCAGCACTACTTCCTCTTCGGCGGGGTCAGCCCGATCAACGACCAGAACCGCGCCCTCCTGCACGCCCTGCGCAAGGACTTCGCCGAGCACGGACTGGACCTGCCGGTCTACTGGGGCAACCGCAACTGGGCGCCGTACCTGACGGACACGCTGCGAGAGATGGTCCGCGACGGCCGCCGCCGCATCCTGGTCCTCGCCACCAGCGCATACGCCTCGTACTCGGGCTGCCGCCAGTACCGCGAGAACCTCGCCGACGCGCTCCAGACCCTGGAGGCGGAAGGCCTGGAGCTGCCGAAGGTCGACAAGCTGCGGCACTACTTCAACCACCCGGGCTTCCTGGAGCCCATGATCGACGGGGTGCTCCGGTCCCTCGCCGAGCTTCCCGAGGACGTCCGGGACGGGGCGCACCTCGCCTTCTCGACGCACTCGATCCCGACGGCCTCCGCCGACACCTCCGGCCCCGTCGAGGAGCACGGCGACGGCGGCGCGTACGTGAAGCAGCACCTGGACGTGGCGCAGCAGATCGCCGACGCCGTGCGGGAGCGCACCGGCATCGACCACCCCTGGCAGCTCGTCTACCAGTCCCGCTCCGGCGCCCCGCACATCCCGTGGCTGGAGCCCGACATCTGCGACCACCTCGACGAGCGGCACGCGGCCGGCGTCTCGGCCGTCGTCATCGCCCCCATCGGTTTCGTCTCCGACCACATGGAGGTCCTCTACGACCTCGACACGGAGGCCACGGCCCGGGCCGGGGAGCTCGGGCTGCCGATGCGGCGCTCGGCCACCGTCGGCGCCGACCCGAGGTTCGCCGCCGCGATCCGCGAGCTCGTCACCGAGCGTGCCGCCGTCGAGCGCGGACAGGACGTCACGCCGTGCGCCCTCGGCGCCCTCGGGGCGAGCCACAACCTCTGCCCGGTCGGCTGCTGCCCGGCCCGCGCCCCCCGGCCCGTCGCCGCGGGCGCCGACAGCACCTACGCGTGAGGAGCCCCGTGACCGACCCCCTGCACACGGACCTGCTCGAACTCGCCCAGGAGGCGGCCCGCCGCGCCGGCGCGCTGTTGCGGGACGGGCGTCCGGCCGACCTCGCGGTCGCCGCGACCAAGTCCAGCCCCATCGACGTCGTCACCGAGATGGACATCGCGGCGGAGAAGCTGATCACGGGCCTGATCGCCGAGCGTCGTCCGGACGACGGCATCCTCGGCGAGGAGGGCGCCGCGACGGAGGGCACGAGCGGCGTCCGCTGGGTGATCGACCCGCTCGACGGCACGGTGAACTACCTGTACGGGCTGCCCACCTGGGCCGTCTCCATCGCCGCCGAGCAGGACGGCGAGACCGTCGTCGGTGTCGTCGCGGCCCCGATGCGCGGCGAGACCTTCCACGCCGTGCGCGGCCGGGGCGCCTGGGCCACCGGTGCCTGGGGCGGCGAGCGCACCCTGGCCTGCCGACCCGCGCCGCCGCTGGATCACGCGCTGGTCTCGACGGGCTTCAACTACGTCGCCGGCGTCCGCGCCCACCAGGCGGATGTGGCGCAGCGGCTGATCCCGCTGCTGCGCGACATCCGGCGCGGTGGCTCGGCCGCGATCGACCTGTGCGACGTGGCCGCGGGCCGCCTCGACGGCTACTACGAGCGCGGCCTGCACCCCTGGGACCTCGCCGCGGGGGACCTCATCGCCCGGGAGGCGGGTGCGCTGACCGGTGGACGCCCCGGAGAGCGCCCGTCGGGCGATCTGGCAGTGGCGGGTACCCCCGGCGTCTTCGAGCCCCTCCAGCGCCTGCTGGAGGACTTCGGCGCCTGGCACGACTGAGAGGGGCGGCACCCCGCCCGGCGACGGCCCACGATGCGCCGGACACGAGGTGGACAGCCATCTGTGACGACAAGCGGGCCCCGGCGCTGGATTCGCCGGGGCCCGCTTTCGTACTGCCTGATCAGACGCTCGTCGCGCTGACCACCACTCCGTGCTCGGCAGCGAGTCGGCGCAGGTCGTCGAGCTCGCCCTGCTCCACATCGACGAGGAACTCGTCGCCCTCGTCGCGAGCCCGGGACAGATCGGACTCGGTCGCCCTTATGCGCTGCAGAAGTCCTGCGGTGAATGCGTCCATGCTGCGCCCCCTCGTCCTGGGTCGTGGGTCGTTGGCACGGGGGTGTGCCGTTCGGAAGGGACGATCACGCCGCCTGTGGATGCCCAGCGCCGCTCGGCCGGGCGGCGACGGTGCCGGACACCCACGCCCGCCCTGCGGTAAGCGGATTGATGCGCACCGCATGGTGGTGCGGCGCCAGCAGAGCGTGATCGTGGGATGTAAAGCCGTCCTCCCCAAGCTCCCCTCCGTGGAAACCTAACCGGAGGAGAAAATCTCGTATTCCCGCCCGGGGCCAGCGCCCCCACCCGCCTTACCTCCGACTTATGGCCGAAAAGGGCAGGATGGAGGGCAACACACCAAGGCACCGTCGAAGACCCCTGCCTGCGTGCCCGGTGCCGGGCCGCGCGGGTGGACATGAGGAAGGACCAGGAACGTGCGCGTACTCGTCGTCGAGGACGAGCAACTGCTCGCCGATGCGGTGGCCACCGGACTGCGCCGGGAGGCCATGGCCGTCGACGTCGTGTACGACGGAGCGGCCGCCCTGGAGCGCATCGGGGTCAACGACTACGACGTGGTCGTCCTCGACCGCGACCTCCCGCTCGTGCACGGCGACGACGTCTGCCGCAAGATCGTCGAACTGGGCATGCCGACCCGCGTGCTGATGCTGACGGCCTCCGGTGACGTCAGCGACCGGGTCGAGGGACTGGAGATCGGTGCCGACGACTACCTGCCCAAGCCGTTCGCGTTCAGTGAGCTCATCGCCCGCGTGCGCGCCCTCGGCCGGCGCACCAGCGTGCCGCTGCCGCCCGTCCTGGAGCGCGCCGGGATCAAGCTCGACCCCAACCGCCGCGAGGTCTTCCGCGACGGCAAGGAGGTCCAGCTCGCCCCCAAGGAGTTCGCGGTCCTGGAGGTGCTGATGCGCAGCGAGGGCGCCGTCGTCTCCGCGGAGCAGCTCCTGGAGAAGGCCTGGGACGAGAACACCGACCCGTTCACGAACGTCGTGCGCGTGACGGTCATGACCCTGCGCCGCAAGCTGGGCGAGCCGCCCGTCATCGTCACCGTCCCCGGCTCCGGCTACCGGATCTGATATCCCGTGGCAACGACTCCCGCGCCCCCGCAGGCGCCGCCCAAGCCCACCTGGGACCCCAGAAGGCCCGTGCCGCCCTTCCCGTGGCTGCGCCCGACCATCCGCATAAGGCTCACGCTGCTCTACGGCGGCATGTTCCTCATCGCCGGCATCCTGCTGCTGTCGATCATCTACCTGCTGGCCGCGCAGGCCCTGAACGTGGGCAGCGACCTGCCGTTCAAGATCGTCGAGGGCAAGGTCACCAGCGACATCTGCAACCTGCCGGACCAGGCGTCGCCCGCCGAGTTCAACAACGCCATGAACGCGTGCGTCAACGAGCAGCGCCGGCACGCCCTGGACAGCCTGCTCAGCCGCTCGCTGCTGGCGCTGCTGGGCCTGGCGGTCATCGCCTTCGCCTTCGGCTACGCCATGGCCGGGCGCGTGCTCTCCCCGCTGGGCCGGATCACCCGCACCGCCCGCGCGGTGGCGGGCTCGGACCTCTCCCGCCGGATCGAGCTGGACGGCCCGGACGACGAGCTGAAGGAGCTGGCCGACACCTTCGACGACATGCTGGAGCGGCTGCAGCGGGCCTTCACCGCCCAGCAGCGCTTCGTCGGCAACGCCTCGCACGAGCTGAGAACGCCCCTGGCGATCAACCGCACGCTCCTCGAGGTGCACCTGTCCGACCCGAACGCGCCGATGGAACTCCAGCAGCTCGGCAAGACGCTGCTGGCCACCAACGAGCGCAGCGAGCAGCTCGTCGAGGGCCTGCTGCTCCTGGCCCGCAGCGACAACCAGATCGTCGAGCGCGGACCGGTGGATCTCGCCGAGGTCGCCGAGCAGGCCGTCGACCAGGTGCACGGCGAGGCCGAGAGCAAGGGCGTGGTGATCCGGGGCGAGCAGAAGCCCGCGGTGGTCCAGGGCAATGGCGTGCTGCTGGAGCGGATCGCGCTCAACCTGGTCCAGAACGCCGTGCGCTACAACGTCCCCGAGGACGGCTGGGTCGAGGTCACCACCGACGTCCAGCACGGCCAGGCGGTCCTGGTCGTGTCCAACACGGGCCCGGTCGTGCCGGCGTACGAGATCGACAATCTCTTCGAGCCGTTCCGGCGGCTGCGCACGGAGCGGACGGGCAGCGACAAGGGCGTCGGGCTCGGGCTGTCCATCGTCCGGTCGGTGGCCCGGGCGCACGGCGGGCACATCTACGCCCAGCCGCGTGAGGGGGGTGGGCTCGTCATGCGCGTCACGCTTCCGATCTGAGATCATGTCGCCGATCAACTCGGCGGCACACGGGGATGTTCGCTTTGCGCGGAATTTCTGAGGCTGCACCGCGCGCGCACCGTGTGTGATCGATCACAGGGACGCCTTTCCGGCCATCTACTCTCCGTGATCATGCATGCTGTCGGAAAGCCGGGAAAATCCCGGTTTTCGGGGGTCTTGATCACGGGAAGTACACGGTGAGACGCCTTTGGCGTGCAGCATTCGGACCGTGTACGGTCCCCATCGCCATCCAAGCCGATCACTCGTCAGGAGTCCGGTTGGGTGTCGATTGAGTAACAGACCTTGATGTGAGGCAAAATCTCCGCCTCAGGTCGGGCACAAGTCCGGCCTCTCACGCGTTACGTGCGCTGGAGACACCGCAGACACCCAGAGGGGGAGAGCGACCATGGCAACCGATTACGACACTCCACGCAAGACCGACGACGACGTCGACTCGGACAGCCTCGAAGAGCTGAAGGCTCGGAGGAACGACAAGTCGGCCTCCGCCGTGGACGTCGACGAGTTCGAGGCCGCGGAGGGCCTCGAGCTGCCCGGAGCCGACCTCTCGAACGAGGAGCTGGCCGTCCGGGTGCTTCCGAAGCAGCAGGACGAGTTCACCTGCATGAGCTGCTTCCTGGTCCACCACCGCAGCCAGCTGGCCCGCGAGAAGAACGGTCAGCCGATCTGCCGCGACTGCGACTGAGGAGGGGTCGGCCGTGACTGGCTCGACCTCTCCCTGGAAGCGCCGCTTCTCCAAACGGAAAGCGGACGAAGGGCCGATGGACGGCCCGCAGTACGGCGCGCGTGACGACGAGCGAGGCTCCACCGGTACGGGGGCGGCCTCGCTCGAACCGGCGGGCCGGGGTGACCGCCCGGCGTCCGTGGACGTCCCCGCACCCGTCGCGAGACGGCGGGCGGGGGCGATCCGGGAGCGGGCCAGGGAAGGCGCCCGCAAGGGCGGCGACCGGGCCCGGGCCGGACTCGCCTATCTCGCCGACCGCATCATCGAGCTGGCCCCGCGCGTCCCCGTACGGGACCTGGCCACGCTGCGCAGACAGTTCCCGGGCCTCGGGCCCGAGGAGATCGCGGACAAGCTCGTGGCGGGCGCCGCGAACGCGACGGCGACGGTCGGAGCCGGTGTCGGCGCGGCCGCGATGCTCCCCGTACCCCCGGCGATGCCGACGGAACTGGCCGCCGAGGTCACCGGCGTCGCCGCGATCGAGCTGAAGCTGATCGCCGAACTCCACGAGGTCTACGGCGTGCGCCCGCCCGGCAACCTCAAACAGCGCAGCACCGCGTACCTCGACTCGTGGTCGGGGGAGCGCGGCATCGACGCGACCAAGCCGTCGACACTCAGCGCGGCGCTGAACAGCCGCATGAAGCGCGAACTGCGGCAGCGGATCATGAAGCGCATGGTCCGCAGCATGCCGAATCTGATGCCGTTCCTGGTGGGCGCCGCCGTAGGGGCGGTCATGAACCGGGGCGAGACGAGAAAGCTCGCCGGCCGGATCCGCCGCGACCTGCGCAAGATCCAGGTGCCCTGGGAGGCCCTGGAGGCGCTCCCCACCCTGGAACGTCCGGCGGATGCCCTGGAGATGGGCGAGATCACCAGAGACCCCCTGGGGCGCCACGAGGACCACCGGCCCGACGGCGGACACCGCGGTCGGCACGGCGACGGGCGCTGAGACCGGCCGTCCCACAGCGGCCGGGTGATGCCCCGCGCAGGTGTGCTACGCCGACGTCTCCGTCCGCAGCGCCTGCGCCAGCCGCTCCGGCTCGCGCGTGGACAGGTACAGGTACGGGGTCGGGTCCTGCGGGTCCGTGACCTCCACGCGCAGGGCCGTCGGGATGTACGCGCGCAGCAGGAGGAAGGCGCGCGGATCGGCCTTGTAGGTGCGCCAGGCACGGGCCTCCTCCGCGTCCAGCACCTCCGTCTCGCCCAGGGCCGCCAGCGGGATCTTCGCCTCGCCCGCGATCAGGGAGTCCCCGACCACCCGGATGCGGACCGAGCCGTAGGAGCTCGCGGCGACGGCCGCGACCGCGGTGCCCCCGGCGAGGCCGCCGAGCATCGGCAGCGTGCCGAAGGGGAGCAGGATCAGGGCCATCGAGACGCCCACGAGGAACGAGATCAGCCACCAGGTCCGCGGGGCGGTGAGGCGTTCTTCGTACGGGGCGGCGGAGAGCTGCATGAGGCCAAGCTTGACACGGTGTCCGGAAGGGGCCGACGCGCGGGTAAGGTCTCCGGCTGTGAGTGGTACTTCCGCAGCTCTGCAGCCTCCGGCCGACGCCGTGCAACCGGTGCGGCACCCGGACGCACCCGCGCCCGGCGAGCTCCTCGGCGCGCACTACGGCCGGTGTTTCGGCTGCGGCGGCGAGCAGCCGCACGGGCTGCACCTGGAGGCGCGGGCCGGCGAGGGCGTCTCGCTCACCGCCGAGTTCACCGTGCAGCCCGCCCACCAGGGCGCTCCGGGCCTCGCGCACGGTGGCGTGCTGACCTCCGCCCTGGACGAGACCCTCGGCTCGCTGAACTGGCTGCTGCGCACGATCGCGGTGACCGGACGGCTGGAGACCGACTTCGTACGGCCCGTGCCCGTCGGCACCACGCTGCATCTTCAGGCGGAGGTGACGGCGGTGGCCGGGCGGAAGATCTACTCCACCGCGACCGGACGCGTCGGCGGCCCCGACGGGCCCGTCGCGGTGCGCGCGGACGCGCTCTTCATCGAGGTGAAGGTCGACCACTTCGTCGACCACGGCCGCCAGGAGGAGATCCAGGCCGCCATGAGCGACCCGGACCAGGTCCGGCGCGCCCGCGCCTTCGAGGTGAACCCGTGAGCCCGACCGGACCCGGGAACACCACCGGTCCCATGCGGCCCGACAGCCCCGTCAGCGCGGAAAGCCCCCCCACCCTCACGAGCCCCGTGACTCGGCCGCCGCTGGACGTGCTCATCCGGCGCGTCGATCCGGACGTACCGCTTCCGTCGTACGCGCAGCCCGGTGACGCCGGGGCCGATCTGCGCACCACCGAGGCGTGCCAACTGGAGCCGGGCGAGCGGGCCGTGCTGGCCACGGGAGTGTCTGTGGCGCTGCCGGAGGGGTACGCGGCCTTCGTGCACCCGCGATCCGGCCTGGCCGCCCGCTGCGGCGTCGCCCTGGTGAATGCCCCGGGGACGGTTGATGCCGGGTACCGTGGGGAGATCAAGGTGATCGTGGTGAATCTCGACCCGCGCGAGGCCGTGCGGTTCGAGCGCTTCGACCGGATTGCCCAACTGGTAGTCCAGCAGGTCGAGAAGGTTCGCTTCCAAGAGGTGGCAAAACTTCCCGACTCGACGCGGGCCGAGGGGGGCTTCGGATCCACCGGAGGCCATGCGGCGGTGGACGGGACGAGCGGCACAAGCGGTCAGGCCGCCATGGGCGGTCAGGCGGGTGGGAATCGATACGCTTCGGTCGTATCCGACCGGGAAGGACAGTGACGTGTTCGGACGTCGCAAGAAGAGGGATGCCGCCGAGGACGCGGCCGGCGAGGCCGAGCAGGTCGTCGACGGTGTCGACACTGAGGCGGACGACGAGCGCGAGCGCCTGAGGCTCGAGCCCGCGCCGCGCCCCGACGGGCCCTGGGACGACTCGGAGGTCCGTGACCCGGGCGAAGGCCGGGTCGACCTGGGCGGCCTGTTCGTGCCGGGCGTCGACGGCATGGAGCTCAGGGTCGAGGTCGCGGGCGACGCGATCGTCGCGGCCACGGTCGTGCTGCGCGACAGCGCCATCCAGCTCCAGGGCTTCGCCGCTCCCAAGCGCGAGGGCATCTGGGGCGAGGTGCGCGAGGAGATCGGCACCGGCATCACCCAGCAGGGCGGCATCGTCGACGAGGTCGAGGGGCCGCTGGGCTGGGAGCTGCGCGCCCAGGTGCCCGTACAGCTGCCGGACGGCACCGGCGGCTTCCAGGTCGTGCGGTTCGTCGGTGTGGACGGCCCCCGCTGGTTCCTGCGCGGGGTCATCTCGGGCCAGGGCGCGGTGCAGCCGCAGGCCGCCGGGCTGCTGGAGCAGATCTTCCGGGACACCGTCGTGGTCCGCGGCGAGGGCCCGATGGCGCCCCGCGACCCGATCGTCCTGAAGCTTCCGAACGACGCCCAGATGGTCCCCGAGGGCGTGCAGCAGGAGGAGGGCTCCCGTTTCGCGGGTGGAATGGGCCAGCTCCAGCGCGGACCGGAGATCACCGAGGTCCGCTGACCCCTCAGAGACACCAGGGCCGTACCCACCGGGGGTGCGGCCCTTTCTCGTGCGCGGAACCTTGACGACGCATTGGTCTGTACCTACCGTCTCCGTCCCACGCGTCTGTTCATAAAGGCGCTTCACGTTCATATACGAGAACGGAAGGTCCCCCACGCATGCGCAGAACCGCTCTCCTCGCGGCCTCGGCCGCCCTCGTCGCCGGTGCCCTCGCCTGGCCCGCCGACGCCGCCCCCAGCGCCCCCGCCGCCTTCGCCCACCCCGGAGTCACCGTCTCCAAGGGCCAGTTGGACTTCACCCGGTCCAAGGTCAACGCCGGCGCCCAGCCCTGGAAGGGCGCCTTCGACCAGATGATGGCGAGCAGATACGCCGACCTGAACCGCACGCCCAGGCCCCGGGCGGTCGTCGAGTGCGGTTCGTACTCCAACCCCGACCTCGGCTGCACCGACGAGCGCGAGGACGCGATCGCCGCGTACACCCACGCCCTCGCCTGGTACCTCACCCGCGACGAACGGCACGCCCGCAAGGCCATCGAGCTGATGGACGCCTGGTCCGCCGTGATCAGGGACCACACCAACAGCAACGCGCCCCTGCAGACCGGCTGGGCCGGCTCCTCCTGGCCGAAGGCCGCCGAGATCATCAAGTACACGTACACCGGCACCTGGGCGAACTCCGGCCGCTTCGCCACCATGCTCCGCACCGTCTACCTGCCCGAGATCATCAACGGCTCGAACTCCAACGGCAACTGGGAGCTGTCGATGATGGAGGCCGCCGTCGGCATCTCCGTCTTCCTGGAGGACAGGGCGTCGTACGACAAGGCCATGGCGAGGTTCCGCACGCGCACGGCCGCCTACGTCTACCTGGAGTCCGACGGCGCGCTGCCGAAGACCGTGCCGAGCCAGAACCTGAACACCCGGGAGAAGGTCGTCACGTACTGGCAGGGCCAGTCGACCTTCGTCAACGGACTCAGCCAGGAGACCTGCCGCGACTTCACCCACACCGGCTACGGCCTCTCGGCCATCTCGCACGTCGCCGAGACCAGCCGCATCCAGGGCCAGGACCTCTACGGCACCGACGTGGGCGAGCGGCTGCGGCACGGACTCGGCTTCCACGCCAAGTACCAGCTCGGTGCGGGTGCCGAGGGCTGGCTGTGCGGCGGCTCGCTCAAGCTCGGCCTCGGGCCGGTGACCGAGGTCGGCCTCAACGCCCTGGCCAACCGTCTCGCTCACGCCATGACCAACACCGCGACGCTGACCCGGCGGGGACGTCCCGCCGGCAGCAACAACCTCTTCGTCGCCTGGGAGACCCTCACGCACGGCGACAACCCCGCCTGACCCCCTGACCGGACGGGCGCCGGGCGGGGACCGCGGCGTCCGGTCCGCCCGCCGGTCCGCGTCAGAGTTCCGTCAAAGTGCGCCCCGGAGCCGGGCAGGGGACCCGAACCTCGTGCCTTCCGGCCGTAGGGTCGACGCTGCGCAGTCGGCAGACCACCGGAAGACAATGGAGCCATGGCACGCGGCAAGCTTCGGATCCACCTGGGCGCGGCACCGGGCGTCGGCAAGACCTACGCGATGCTGTCCGAGGCGCACCGCCGCGTCGGACGGGGCACGGACTGCGTGGTGGGCTTCGTCGAGCACCACGGACGGCCCCGCACCGAGGTGATGCTGCACGGCCTGGAGCAGGTGCCGCGCTGGGAGCTGGAGTACCGCGGCGCTGTCTTCCCCGAGATGGACCTCGACGCCGTCCTCGCCCGCCGCCCCGAGGTCGCCCTGGTGGACGAACTCGCCCACACCAACGTCCCCGGTTCCCGCAACGCCAAGCGCTGGCAGGACGTGGAGGAACTGCTCGCCGCGGGCATCGACGTGGTCTCGACCGTCAACATCCAGCACCTGGAGTCCCTCGGCGACGTCGTCGAGTCGATCACCGGGGTGCGGCAGCAGGAGACCGTGCCGGACGAGGTGGTGCGCCGGGCCGACCAGGTCGAGCTGGTCGACATGACGCCCGAGGCGCTGCGGCGGCGGATGGCGCACGGCAACATCTACCAGCCCGACAAGGTCGACGCCGCCCTGTCGAACTACTTCCGCCCCGGCAACCTGACCGCCTTGCGCGAGCTGGCGCTGCTGTGGGTGGCCGACCGGGTCGACGCCCACCTCACGCAGTACCGCAACGAGCACCGGGTGTCGGCGATCTGGGGCTCGCGCGAGCGGATCGTCGTTGGTCTGACCGGCGGACCCGAGGGCCGCACGCTGATCCGCCGGGGCGCCCGGCTGGCCGAGAAGGGCGCCGGCGGTGAGGTGCTGGCCGTCTACATAGCCCGCAGCGACGGACTGACCTCGGCCTCGCCCAAGGAACTGGCGCTGCAGCGGACCCTGGTCGAGGATCTTGGTGGAACGTTCCACCATGTCGTGGGAGACGACATACCCGCCGCACTGCTCGCCTTCGCCCGCGGTGCGAACGCCACCCAGATCGTGCTGGGCTCCTCGCGACGCAAGACGTGGCAGTACGTCTTCGGCCCCGGGGTCGGCGCGACGGTCGCCCGGGAGTCCGGGCCCGACCTCGACGTGCACATCGTCACCCACGACGAGGTCGCCAAGGGCCGCGGTCTGCCGGTGGCCCGGGGCGCGCGCCTCGGGCGCTCCCGGCGGGTGTGGGGCTGGATCGCCGGCGTCGCCGGCCCGCCCGTCCTCGCGGTGCTGCTCAACACCGTCGACCTCGGCCTCGCCAACGACATGCTGCTGTTCCTGGCGCTGACGGTGGCTGCGGCCCTGCTCGGCGGGCTGCTGCCCGCCCTGGCCTCGGCGGCGGTGGGCTCCCTGCTGCTGAACTACTTCTACACACCGCCCCTGCACCGGTGGACCATCGCCGACCCGAAGAACATCGTCGCCATCGTGATCTTCGTGGCGGTCGGCGTGGCGGTGGCCTCCGTGGTCGACCTCGCCGCCCGCCGCACCCACCAGGCGGCCCGGCTGCGGGCCGAGTCGGAGATCCTGGCCTTCCTCGCCGGCAACGTGCTGCGCGGCGAGACCGGCCTGGAGGACCTGCTCGAACGGGCCCGCGAGATCTTCGGCATGGAGTCCGCGGCCCTGCTGGAACGGGCCGGCGACGTCGAGCCGTGGACCTGCGCCGGGCGCGTCGGCCGGGGACGTCCCGTCGAGCGGCCCGACCAGGCCGACGTGGACATACCCGTCGGGGATCACATGGCCCTGGCGCTGACCGGCCGCGTGCTGCCCGCCGAGGACCGCCGGGTGCTGGCCGCCTTCGCCGCCCAGGCCGCCGTCGTCCTGGACCGCCGCCGGCTCCAGGAGGAGGCCGACCGGGCCCGCACGCTCGCCGAGGGCAACCGCATCCGTACGGCCCTGCTGGCCGCCGTCAGCCACGATCTGCGGACGCCGCTGGCCGGCATCAAGGCGGCGGTGACCTCCCTGCGCTCCGAGGACGTCGAGTGGTCCGAGGAGGACCGCGCCGAGCTGCTGGAGGGCATCGAGGAGGGCGCGGACCGTCTCGACCACCTCGTCGGGAACCTCCTTGACATGTCCCGGCTCCAGACCGGCACGGTCACCCCGCTGATCCGTGAGATCGACCTCGACGAGGTGGTGCCGATGGCGCTCGGCGGCGTCCCCGAGGGCAGCGCCGGCCTGGACGTGCCCGAGACGCTGCCCATGGTCGCCGTCGACCCCGGTCTGCTGGAGCGGGCGGTGGCCAACCTCGTCGAGAACGCCGTCAAGTACAGTCCGCCCGGCGCCCCCGTGCTGGTCGCCGCCAGCGCGCTGGCCGACCGGGTCGAGGTGCGGGTGGTCGACCGGGGGCCGGGCGTCCCCGACGAGGCCAAGGAGCGCATCTTCGAGCCCTTCCAGCGCCACGGCGACGCCCCGCGCGGTGCGGGCGTGGGGCTGGGGCTCGCCGTGGCGCGCGGCTTCGCCGAGGCCATGGGCGGCACCCTGAACGCCGAGGACACCCCCGGCGGCGGACTCACCATGGTCCTCACCCTCCGTGCGGCGGGAATCCGCCCGGAGCTCCACCCCGCGGCAGAACCGGAAAGGCAGGCCTCATGACCCGCGTCCTCGTGGTCGACGACGAGCCGCAGATCGTGCGCGCCCTCGTGATCAACCTCAAGGCACGCACCTACGAGGTCGACGCGGCCCACGACGGCGCCACCGCCCTGAAGCTCGCGGCCGCCCGCCACCCCGACGTGGTCGTCCTCGACCTCGGACTGCCCGACATGGACGGCGTCGAGGTGATCAGGGGCCTGCGCGGCTGGACCCGGGTGCCGATCCTGGTGCTGTCCGCCCGGCACTCCTCCGACGAGAAGGTCGAGGCACTGGACGCGGGCGCCGACGACTACGTCACCAAGCCGTTCGGCATGGACGAGCTGCTGGCGCGGCTGCGGGCCGCCGTCCGCCGAGCCGAACCGGCCGGCGGCGGCGAGGACGACGTGATCGTCGACACCGGCGAGTTCACCGTCGACCTGGCCGCGAAGAAGGTCAACCGCGCCGGCAAGGACGTACGGCTGACCCCCACGGAGTGGCACCTGCTGGAGGTCCTCGTGCGCAACGGCGGCCGCCTGGTCGGGCAGAAGCAGCTGCTCCAGGAGGTGTGGGGGCCGTCGTACGGGACGGAGACCAACTATCTGCGCGTGTACATGGCGCAGTTGCGGCGGAAACTGGAGGCGGATCCCTCCCATCCGAAGCACTTCATCACCGAGCCGGGGATGGGGTATCGCTTCGAGAAGTGAGGGGCATCGCGTCGGGAAACAGGCTCCTCGCCCTTCGTCAGCAGGCCCCGGTACGCTTCAGACATGAGTGCTGTTCCTCGTTCCGAAAAGCCGGTGGGCCGGTTCCGGCGCATGCTCGACCGGCTCTCCTCGTCGCAGGAGGACCTGGAGTCCGAGGAGCTTCGCGAGGACACCGAGACGGCCGGCTGCATCCGGATCGGAGACTGCCAGGACCGGCAGATAGTGACGGTTACTGGTACCTTGCGCACGGTCACCCTTCGGCCCCGCGCCGGAGTCCCGGCCCTGGAGGCCGAGCTGTTCGACGGCTCCGCCGCGCTGGACGTGGTGTGGCTCGGCAGGCGCTCCATCGTGGGGATAGAGCCGGGGCGCAAGCTGATCGCATCGGGCCGGATCTCGATGAGCCGGGGCCGCCGGGTGCTGTTCAATCCCAAGTACGAACTGAGACCCCTCGGACGGGAGTAGCCGGTGACGTCGCTCGACAAGCCGACCGAAGAGACATCTGCGGACGACGCCCGGGCGGTGACCGAGGCCGCCCTGTTCGAGGCGTTCGGCGGCGTGCGGGGCATGGTGGAGACGGTGGTTCCCGGTCTCCTCTTCGTCACCATCTACACGATCAACAGGGACCTGCACCTGTCGGCGATCGCGGCGCTGGCCGTGTCGCTGGTGCTGGTCGTGGTCCGGCTGGTGATGAAGGACACCGTCAAGCACGCCTTCAGCGGTGTCTTCGGCGTGGCCTTCGGTGTCGTCTTCGCGATGATGACCGGCAACGCCAAGGACTTCTACCTGCCCGGCATGCTCTACACGCTGGGACTGGGCCTCGCCTACATCATCACCACCCTGTGCGGCGTGCCGCTGATCGGGCTGATCCTCGGCCCGGTCTTCAAGGAGAACCTCTCCTGGCGCACCCGGAACCCCGGCCGCAAGAAGGCCTATGCGAAGGCCAGCTACGCGTGGGGCGCGATCCTGCTCGCCAAGTGCGCGATCCTCTTCCCGCTGTACTGGTGGGCCGACACCACGCAGCTGGGCTGGGTCCTGGTCGCCCTGAAGATCCCGCCGTTCCTGCTCGCGGTGTATCTGACGTGGGTCTTCCTGGCGAAGGCGCCCGCACCCATCGACGTGTTCGCGGAGATGGAGGCGGAGGAGAAGGCGGCCGAGGAGCGGGACCGGCAGGCCGCCGCCGCTCGGTCCGCCGAGCAGTGACCTTCTGGAGCCGCATGACCCCCCGAAGCTGACGGAAAGGGGCGTCCCGAGCACTCGGGACGCCCCTTTCCGTTCGCTCGGCGACCGGCTCAGCTCGCCGCGTCGCGCCGCACCGACAGCAGGTCCTCCAGCTGCTCCTCACGGGCCTGGGCGGCCACGAAGAGGAGTTCGTCGCCGGCCTCCAGGGAGTCCTCCCGGGAGGGGGTCAGGACGCGGTTGCCGCGGATGATCGTCACCAGGGACGTGTCCTGCGGCCACTCGACGTCGCCGACCTGCGTGCCGGCCAGGGCCGACTCCTCCGGCAGGGTCAGCTCGACCAGGTTGGCGTCGCCGTGGCTGAAGCGGAGCAGGCGGACCAGGTCGCCCACGCTCACCGCCTCCTCGACCAGGGCCGACATCAGACGCGGGGTGGAGACGGCCACGTCCACGCCCCAGGACTCGTTGAACAACCACTCGTTCTTGGGGTTGTTCACGCGGGCGACGACGCGCGGGACGCCGTACTCCGTCTTCGCCAGCAGGGAGACGACCAGGTTCACCTTGTCGTCGCCGGTCGCGGCGATCACGACGTTGCAGCGCTGGAGCGCCGCCTCGTCCAGGGACGTGATCTCGCAGGCATCGGCGAGCAGCCACTCGGCCTGCGGGACGCGTTCGACCGAGATGGCGGTCGGCGCCTTGTCGATCAGCAGGACCTCGTGGCCGTTCTCCAGCAGTTCGCCCGCGATCGAGCGGCCGACGGCGCCGGCTCCGGCAATGGCGACCCTCATCAGTGACCGCCCTCCCCTTCGGGACCCTTGGCGAACGCCGCCTCGACCTTGTCGACCTCGTCGGTGCGCATCATCACGTGCACCAGGTCGCCCTCCTGCAGCACCGTCTGCGAGGTGGGCAGGACCGCCTCGCCGAGCCGGGTCAGGAACGCGACGCGCACGCCGGTCTCCTCCTGGATCCGGCTGATCTTGTGGCCGACCCAGGCGGTGGAGGTGTGGACCTCGGCGAGCTGGACGCCACCGGTGGGGTCGCGCCACAGCGGCTCGGCGCCGGAGGGGAGCAGACGGCGCAGCATCTGGTCGGCCGTCCAGCGGACCGTCGCGACGGTGGGGATGCCCAGGCGCTGGTAGACCTCCGCGCGGCGCGGGTCGTAGATGCGGGCGGCGACGTTCTCGATGCCGAACATCTCACGGGCCACGCGCGCGGCGATGATGTTGGAGTTGTCACCGCTGGAGACGGCGGCGAAGGCGCCGGCCTCCTCGATGCCCGCCTCGCGCAGGGTGTCCTGGTCGAAGCCGACACCGGTGACCCGGCGGCCGCCGAACGAGGAGCCCAGCCGGCGGAAGGCGGTGGGGTCCTGGTCGACCACGGCGACCGTGTGCCCCTGTTGCTCCAGGTTCTGGGCCAGTGCGGAACCCACCCTTCCGCACCCCATGATGACGATATGCATCGCGTCACACCGCGCTTCCTGCAGGCCCTCTGGCCTTCATGAATGTCGTGCTCATGTCTCTCTCTCGGCTTGCCGGGGATCACGTCGCGGCCTGCGTGCGGGCCGCCGGGCAACATCATGCCGGTGGAATCACGCCATGATGCCCTCCGGGGGCGGTGCCGCGTTCGGCTGCCCGACTCCAACGTATCCGCAAAGTCGAGGGGGTTGCCGAGGGCCCTGCCGGGCCTTCGGCCGGGGGAGGAACTGCCATGAGCGCCGAGATCGACGTCCTCGTACTGGGCGGCGCGGGCGTGGACACGATCGTGCACGTGCCCGAGCTGCCCGTGCCGTTCGCGGACAGCCACATGATCCGGCCCGGGATCGTGACCCGCGCGGGCCAGAGCGGGGACTTCGTGGCCCTCGGGACGACCGCGCTGGGCCTGCGCACCCACCACCTCGACTTCCTCGGCGACGACCCCGAGGGCGACCTCGTCCGTGCGCTGCACCGGGAGCACGGCATCGGGCTCACCACCGTCCCGCAGCCCCTCGGCACCAAACGCGCGGTCAACCTCGTCGGCCCTGACGGCAGGCGCTCGTCCCTCTACGACGCCACCCGGGCCGCCGACACGGACCGGCTGCCCGAGGACACGGTCCGCGCACTCGCGGCCGTCAGCCGGCACGCCCACGTCGTCATCACCCAGCCGTGCGCCCACGCGCTGCCCGCCCTGCGCGAGGCGGACCTCACGATCTCCACCGACCTGCACGACTGGGACGGCGCCAACCCCTACCACGAGCCCTTCGCCCGCCGGGCCGACCTGGTCTTCCTGTCCAGCGCGGCCCTGACCGACCCGGAACGGACCATGCGGCGGATCGGCGAGCGGGGCCGGGCCCGCGTCGTCGTCGCCACCGCCGGAGCGGACGGGGCGTACCTGCTGGCCGACGGGGAGCTCACCCACGTACCCGCCGCCGTGCCCCCCGCACCGGTCGTCGACTCCAACGGCGCGGGCGACGCCTTCGCCGCCGCGTTCCTCCACGCCTGGCTGGACGGTGCCCCGCCCCGGCGCAGCGCCCTGCACGGCACCGTGGCCGGCGCCTACGCCTGCACGATCCCGTCGACCCGAGCCGCCGTCATCGGGCCGGCGGAGCTTCGCGCGGGGGTGGCGGAGCTGGAGCGCTCCGAACGGCCGGAGCCCTCCGGCACCCCGGCGTCTCCTAGCGCGCCCCCTGCGACACGTCCTTGCGGCGGCTGATGCTGCGCACGCTCGCCACCGTCAGGATTCCGAGGGCTACGAGGGTGGCCGCGGCGCCGATCAACTGGGCGGGCGTGTGCATGGGACCTCCAGGGGCGGCAACGGCCGGGAACCGGACGGAGCTTAGTCATATAGGCATGCGAAGCGCGTGACCTGCGGAATCCGCAGCCGCATGCGCCTGTGAATTCACTCGGAGAGCAGATCGAACGCCGATCAGGGGTGGCGGGTGGGCGACCCCGCAATCGAACGCCTACGATCCTCTGTTGTGTCCAAACTGACCGACGTGCCCAAACGGATCCTGATCGGGCGCGCACTGCGCAGCGACCGGCTGGGCGAAACGCTCCTGCCGAAGCGCATCGCACTCCCCGTCTTCGCTTCCGACCCGCTGTCCTCCGTGGCGTACGCGCCCGGCGAGGTGCTGCTGGTCCTGTCGATCGCGGGCGTGACGGCGTACCACTTCAGCCCGTGGATCGCCGTCGCCGTCGTCGTGCTGATGTTCACCGTGGTGGCCTCGTACCGGCAGAACGTGCACGCCTACCCCAGCGGCGGCGGCGACTACGAGGTGGCGACCACCAACCTCGGACCCAAGGCCGGTCTGACGGTCGCGAGCGCGCTGCTCGTCGACTACGTCCTCACTGTCGCGGTGTCGATCTCCTCCGGCATCGAGAACCTCGGCTCCGCGATCCCGTTCGTCGTCGAGCACAAGGTGCTCTGCGCGATCGGCGTGATCGTGCTGCTGACGCTGATGAACCTGCGCGGGGTGAAGGAGTCCGGCTCGCTCTTCGCGATCCCGACCTACGTCTTCGTCTTCGGCGTCTTCATCATGATCGCGTGGGGTGCCTTCCGCGGGCTGGTCCTGGACGACACCATGCGGGCACCGACGGCGGACTACGTCATCAAGCCCGAGCATCAGGGCCTGGCCGGCTTCGCGCTGGTCTTCCTGCTGCTGCGCGCCTTCTCCTCCGGCTGCGCCGCGCTCACCGGCGTCGAGGCGATCTCCAACGGCGTCCCGGCCTTCCGCAAGCCCAAGTCCAAGAACGCGGCGACCACCCTCGCGGCGATGGGCCTGCTGGCCGTCACCATGTTCTGCGGCATCATCGCGCTGGCCGCCGCCACCGACGTCCGCATGGCGGAGAACCCCGCCAAGGACCTCATCCACAACGGTGTCCCGCTCGGCCCGGACTACGTCCAGAACCCGGTGATCTCCCAGGTCGCGGAGGCCGTCTTCGGCAAGGGCAGCTTCCTGTTCATCCTCCTGGCCGCGGCCACCGCGCTGGTGCTGTTCCTCGCCGCCAACACCGCCTACAACGGCTTCCCGTTGCTCGGCTCGATCCTGGCCCAGGACCGGTACCTGCCGCGCCAGCTGCACACCCGCGGCGACCGCCTGGCCTTCTCCAACGGCATCGTGCTCCTCGCCGGCGCCGCCGGACTGCTGGTGGGGATCTACGGCGCCGACTCCACCCGGCTGATCCAGCTGTACATCGTCGGCGTGTTCGTGTCCTTCACGCTCAGCCAGACCGGCATGGTCCGGCACTGGAACCGCCACCTGGCCACGGAGAAGGACCAGGCCAAGCGCCGCCACATGATCCGCTCCCGCGCCATCAACGCCTTCGGCGCCTTCTTCACCGGCCTTGTGCTGGTCGTCGTCCTCCTCACCAAGTTCACGCACGGCGCCTGGGTCGCCCTGCTCGGCATGGTGATCTTCTACGCGACGATGACGGCCATCAGGAAGCACTACGACAGGGTCGCCGCCGAGATCGCCGCCCCCGACGGCCCGAGCGACGACCTCGTACGGCCCTCACGGGTCCACTCGGTCGTGCTGATCTCCAAGATCCACCGCCCGACGCTGCGCGCCCTGGCCTACGCCAAGCTGATGCGCTCGGACTCGCTGGAGGCGCTGAGCGTCAACGTCGACCCGGCGGAGACCAAGGCCCTGCGCGAGGAGTGGGAGCGGCGCGGCATCGACGTACCGCTGAAGGTCCTGGACTCGCCCTACCGCGAGATCACGCGGCCGATCATCGAGTACGTCAAGGGGCTGCGCAAGGAGTCTCCGCGGGACGCGGTGTCCGTGATCATCCCCGAGTACGTGGTCGGCCACTGGTACGAGCACCTGCTGCACAACCAGAGCGCCCTGCGGCTCAAGGGCCGGCTGCTGTTCACGCCCGGGATCATGGTGACCTCGGTGCCCTACCAGCTGCAGTCCTCCGAGGCGGCCAAGCGGCGGGCCCGCAGGCAGCAGGACTGGAACGCGCCGGGCTCGGTGCGGCGCGGCCCCGCGCAGGTGCGGTCGAAGGAGTCCTCCGAGCACAAGAGCTGAAGATCTCCTGACCAGAGCTGAAGATCCTCTCCTGAGACGACGGCTCGTGTGACGCGTGCTCGTGTGACGCGTGCTCGTGTGACGCGTGCTCGTGTGACGCGTGCGATCCGTGTGACGGCACGGCTCGTGTGAAACGGTCGGGTGACAGCCACGTAGACTGGTGGGCTGTTGTCCGGCCGTTTCCGTTCGGCCCTTCCCCCTCACGTGTTTTGGAGTCACCCCGCCATGCAGGCAGAACCGAGGAAGTCGCTGGTGGGGGAGGAGTACGAGGTCGAGGTCGGCCCCGTCGCCCACGGCGGTCACTGCATCGCCCGTACGTCCGAGGGCCAGGTGCTGTTCGTCCGGCACGCGCTGCCCGGCGAGCGGGTCGTGGCGCGGGTGACGGAGGGCGAGGAGGGCGCGCGGTTCCTGCGCGCCGACGCCGTGACCGTGCTCGACGCCTCCAAGGACCGGATCGACGAGCCCTGCCCGTTCGCCGGCCCCGGCCGCTGCGGCGGCTGCGACTGGCAGCACGCCAAGCCGGGCGCGCAGCGGCGCCTGAAGGCCGACGTCATCGCCGAACAGCTCCAGCACCTCGCCGGGCTCACCCCGGAGGAGGCCGGCTGGGACGGCACGGTGCTGCCGGCGGAGGGCGACAAGGTGCCCGCGGGCCAGGTGCCCGCGTGGCGCACCCGCGTCCAGTACGCCGTCACCGCCGACGGCCGGGCGGGCCTGCGCCGGCACCGCTCGCACGAGGTGGAGCCGATCGACCACTGCCTGATCGCCGCGGAGGGCGTCAGCGAGCTGGGCATCGAGAAGCGGTCCTGGACGGGCATGGACTCCGTCGAGGCGATCGCGGCGACGGGCTCCCAGGACCGCCAGGTGATCCTCACCCCGAAGCCGGGCGCGCGCCTCCCGCTGGTCGAACTCGACCGCCCCGTCTCGGTCCTGCGGGTCGACGAGCGCTCCGGCGGCGTCCACCGGGTCCACGGCCGCCCCTTCGTCCGCGAACGCGCCGACGGCCGCACGCACCGCGTCGGCAACGGCGGCTTCTGGCAGGTGCACCCGAAGGCCGCGGAGACACTGGTGACCGCGGTCATGCAGGGCCTGCTGCCGCGCAAGGGCGACATGGCCCTCGACCTGTACTGCGGCGTCGGCCTCTTCGCCGGCGCCCTCGCCGACCGCGTCGGCGACCAGGGTGCGGTGCTCGGCATCGAGTCCGGCAAGCGGGCGGTGGAGGACGCACGGCACAACCTCGCCGACTTCGACCGCGTCCGCATCGAACAGGGCAAGGTCGAGAGCGTGTTGCCGCGTACGGGCATCGAGGAGGTCGACCTGATCGTCCTCGACCCGCCGCGGGCGGGCGCGGGCCGCAAGACGGTGGAGCATCTGGCGTCGCTGGGGGCACGTCGGATCGCGTACGTGGCGTGCGATCCGGCTGCGCTGGCGCGGGACTTGGGGTACTTCCGGGACGGTGGGTACCGGGTGCGGATGCTGCGGGCGTTCGATCTGTTTCCGATGACGCATCACGTGGAGTGTGTCGCGATCCTTGAGCCTGCCGAAAAAGGCCGTTGACCTGCAGCTTTAGTCGAAGTGCGGGATGTGCGCTATGGGCGTTACGGGCGAAATCTTGACGCTCAAATGACGCTCTCCGAGGTGTCTTGCCGCTCATTTGACGCTCGTTCTGATGGGGCATCAGACGCATCTCGTGATGCTGTGACCTGCGCTGCAGCGTGGGCTGAGGACGTGCGTGGGCGGCCACGGTCCTGCCCGAGGAGTAGCGCTCTCCTCCAGCCTGCCCCGCCGCACGGCGCGGTCGAGGGAGACCGCCACCCGGTCGCGGGCGGCCCGGGCGGCGACCGCGTCCACCTCGCACACCACCGTGTCCAGCCCGGCCAGGGCACATACCTCGGCGATGCCCGCTCCCATCAGGCCGCCGCCGACCACGCCGACGCGGCGGATGCCGCCGCTCATGCCGCACCCTCGGGGCGGCGAACGAGATGACGGGCGTAGGCGTCCGGGGTGAAGAACAGGGGCAGTTCGCCCACGAGCGTGTTCCGTTGGAAGAGGGCCCGGATCTCGACAGGGGCGTACGGGTACTCGGCGCCGAGTGCGACGGTCTCGTCGTCCAGCATCCGCAGGACGGTCTTCCGGTCGACGACCCGGTGCCGCAGCCACTGCCAGACCTGGACACGGGCGATCTCGGCCGTTGCCGCGTCCTCCATGAGGCCGTCGATGGCGACCGCCCCCTGCCCGCGCAGCCAAGCGGCGAAGTAACGCAGGGCGACGATGATGTTGGTGCGCAGACCCTCGGGGGTCGGCGGTCCGCTGATCCGGCGTACGGACAGCAGGTCGGCGGCGGTGACCTCGACGTCGTCGCGGGTGCGGTCGAGCTGGTGAGGGCGGTCGCCGAGGACACCGTCGAAGACCTCGCGGCATACCGGGACGAGCCCCGGATGGGCGACCCAGGAGCCGTCGAAGCCGTCCTCCGCTTCCCGCTCCTTGTCCAGGCGGACCTTGGCGAAGGCGGCCTCGTTCGTGGTCGGGTCCTTGCCGGGCACGTGGGCGGCCATACCGCCGATGGCGTGGGCGCCGCGCTGGTGGCAGGTGCGCACGAGGAGTTCGGTGTAGGCCCGCATGAAGGGGGAGGTCATCGTGACCTTCGCGCGGTCCGGGAGGAGGAAGTCGGTGCGGTGGCCGAAGGTCTTGATGATGCTGAAGAGGTAGTCCCAGCGGCCGGCGTTCAGCCCGGCGCTGTGCTCGCGCAGTGCGTAGAGGATCTCCTCCATCTCGAACGCGGCGGTGATCGTCTCGATGAGGACGGTGGCGCGGATCGTGCCGCGCGGGAGGCCGAGCAGTTCCTGGGCCAGCAGGAAGACGTCGTTCCACAACCGGGCCTCGTACCGGTTCTCCAGCTTGGGGAGGTAGAAGTACGGTCCGTACCCGGCGGCGATCTGCCGCTGGGCGCAGTGGAAGAAGTACAGGCCGAAGTCGACGAGCGCGGCGGGCAGGGGCCGGCCGTCGTACGTCAGGTGTTCCTCGTTGAGGTGCCAGCCGCGGGGGCGGATCATGATGGTGGCGAGCCGGTCGCCGAGCCGGTATTCCTTGCCGTCCGGCGTGGTGAAGTCGATGCGCCGCTCGATGGCGTCGAGCAGGGTGAGCTGGCCGCCGATGATGTTGTCCCAGGTGGGTGCGGTGGCGTCCTCGAAGTCGGCCATCCAGACCTTGGCGCCGGAGTTGAGGGCGTTGACGGCCATGCGCCGGTCGGGCGGTCCGGTGATCTCCACGCGCCGGTCGGTCAGGCCGGGCGCGGGCGGTGCGACGCGCCAGGTGGGGTCGTCGCGGACGGCGGAGGTGACCATGGGGAAGTCGAGGGGCGAGCCCGACGCCAGCCGCAGTACCTGCCGACGGCGTTCCTTCATCAGGTCCCGCCGGCGCGACACGAAAGCCTCGGCCAGGCGATTGACGAAGTCCAGGGCGGCGGGGGTGAGGATCTCGTCGTGCCGGAGGCCGGGAGCGGCGAGCACGCGGACGGGGTGGGTGAGTGCGGTGGTGGTCATCGGGCTCTCCTGAGGGATGGGAGCGGAGGGGGACGGAGACGGTTCGTCCCCCTCCGCCCGTCCGGGCCCCGGCCGGACGCCGGGTGTCCGGTCCGGCGGCCTAGTGGAACTGCTCTTCTTCCGTCGACCCGGCGAGCGCCGTGGTGGAGGAAGCGGGGTTGACGGCGGTGGAGACCAGGTCGAAGTAGCCGGTGCCGACCTCGCGCTGGTGCTTGACGGCGGTGAAGCCGTGCGCCTGCGCGGCGAACTCCCGCTCCTGGAGGTTGACGTAGGCGGTCATGCCGTGTTCGGCGTAGCCGCGGGCCAGGTCGAACATGCCGTGGTTCAGGGAGTGGAAACCGGCCAGGGTGATGAACTGGAACTTGTAACCCATCGCGCCCAGCTCGCGCTGGAACTTGGCGATCTGGTCGTCGTCCAGCGCGGCCTTCCAGTTGAACGACGGCGAACAGTTGTACGCCAGCATCTGGTCCGGGTATTGCCCATGGATCGCCTCGGCGAACTCGCGTGCCTGCTCCAGGTCCGGGGTGCCGGTCTCGACCCAGATCAGGTCGGCGTACGGGGCGTAGGCCAGACCGCGGGCGATCACGGGTGCCATGCCGTTGCGGACCCGGTAGAAACCCTCCGCCGTGCGCTCACCGGTGACGAACTCGGCGTCGCGCTCATCGACGTCGCTGGTGAGCAGGTTGGCGGCGAGTGCGTCGGTGCGGGCGATGACGACGGTCGGGGTGTCGGCGATGTCGGCGGCGAGCCGGGCCGCGTTCAGGGTGCGGACGTGCTGCGAGGTCGGGACGAGGACCTTGCCGCCGAGGTGCCCGCACTTCTTCTCCGAGGCGAGCTGGTCCTCGTAGTGGATGCCTGCCGCGCCTGCCGCGATCATGCCCTTGGTCAGCTCGAAGGCGTTCAGCGGCCCGCCGAAACCGGCTTCCGCGTCGGCGACGATCGGCGCCAGTCAGTCGGTGGAGCTGTCGCCCTCACTGGTGGCGATCTGGTCCGCGCGCAGCAGTGCGTTGTTGATCCGACGGACCACCTGGGGAACGGAGTTGGCCGGGTACAGGCTCTGGTCCGGGTAGGTGTGCCCGGCCTGGTTTGCGTCCGCGGCGACCTGCCAGCCGGACAGATAGATCGCCTGCAGGCCCGCCTTGACCTGCTGGACGGCCTGACCACCGGTGAGCGCGCCCAGCGCGAGGATGTAGTCCCGCTCGTGCAGTTGGCGCCACAGCCGTTCGGCGCCGCGCCGGGCCAGGGTGTGCTCCTCCCGGACGCTGCCCGAGAGCCGGACGACGTCCTCGGCGCTGTAGGTGCGCTCGATGCCCTGCCACCTCGGGTCGGTGGCCCAGCGCCGGGCCAGTTCCTCGGCCGCCCGCGTCCTTGCTTCTGCCATGACTGTCACCGTCTCCTCGGTCTGTGCCGTCTGCCAATGCCGCTGCCCGTGCGAAAAGAGATGGCACTGCGTGTCGTCTTGCCGGAGTGCGGCCCGCCGTCACCCCGGAGGGCGAAGGTGAGCAATGCTGTCGGCGTGGTACGCCCCGAATGCCGGGATCACCGACGTCAGGGCAGTGAATCGCGCCCCGGTTCCGGGCGGTTTCGGCCGTGTCCGGCGGGCCGCACTGAGACTCTGGCACTGGCACTCGGTGCCAGCAAGCTTGGCGATGTGTCAACTTCTGCGCATCTTCCTGCTGTACTCTGCCAACTTTGCGAAGCCCTCAACGGTCGGTCCGTCCCGTGCGCTGACCGGGTCGGACCCCCGGTAGGCAGGAGCGCTCGGTGAGCAAGATGTACGCGGGTGCGCGGCTGCGGCGACTGCGCGAGGAGCGCCGGCTGAACCAGGCCGAACTCGCCCGCGTGCTCGGCATCTCCCCGAGCTACCTCAACCAGATGGAGCACGACTCCCGTCCGCTCACCGTGCCGGTGCTCCTCCGGCTGACGGAAACGTTCGGTGTCGACGCCGCCTTCTTCTCCGAGCGGGACACCGCCCGCCTCGTGGCCGACCTGCGCGAGGCGCTGACCGGCGAGCTGGCCGCCGACCGGGTCTCCGCGACCGGCCTCGCCCAACTGGCGTCACGGATGCCGTCGGTCGCCCAGGTGCTGATCGACCTGGGGCGCCGCAACCAGTTGCTGTCCGAGCGGCTGGCCGGGGCGGCGGACGGCCGGGACGGGGACCGGAACACGCCGGCGGCGTCGCCCTCGCCGCACGAGGAGATCCGGGACGTCTTCTACCGCCGGCAGAACTACCTCCACGACACCGACCTCGCCGCCGAGCAGCTGGCCGAGGAGATAGGTGTCCGGCCCGGCGAGGTGATCGGAGCCCTCACCACAAGGCTCGCCGATGCCCACGGCGTCCGCCTCGGCGCGGAGCCCGGCGAACGGCTGCACCGCTACGACCGGATCGGCCTCACCCTCCACTTTTCCCCGCGGCTGCGGCCCGGCCAGCGGGCCTTCCGCATGGCGACGCAGCTCGCCCTGCTGGAACACGACGAGGGGCTGAGCCGTCTCACCACGGAGGACTTCGAGCCGGGTACACCGGCTCACGAGCTGGCCCGCATCGGTGTCGCCAACTACTTCGCCGCGGCGCTGATCCTGCCGTACACCGCCTTCCATGCGGCGGCCGAGGAGTTCCGCTACGACATCGAGCGCCTCAGCGACCGCTACGGCCTCGGCTACGAGACCGTCTGCCACCGCCTGAGCACCCTGCAACGCCCCCGCCAGCGCGGTGTGTCCTTCTCCTTCGTCCGGGTCGACCGGGCCGGCAACATGTCCAAACGCCAGTCCGCCACGGCGTTCCACTTCAGCCGGGCCGGAGGTACCTGCCCGCTGTGGAACGTGTACGAGTCCTTCGCAGCCCCCGGTCGCATCCACGTCCAGGTGGCCGGTATGCCCGATGGGCAGCGGTACCTGTGGACGGCCCGCGCGGTCACCCGGCACCGCGGCGGCTGGGGCGAACCCGGCAAGACGTACGCCATCGGCCTGGGCTGCGAGATCCGCCACGCCCACCGCCTCGTCTACTCCGACGGGCTCGACCTCGACAACGCCTCGGCCGCCACCCCGATCGGCATGGGCTGCCGGGTCTGCGAACGCCTCGACTGCCCCCAGCGCGCCGCACCGCCGCTCGGCCGCGCCCTGCGCGTCGACCCGGACAGCAGCACGTTCGTCCCCTATCCGGTGTCCGGCTCCGACCCGCGGCCCACGTAGGGCCGATGCCCGAACGACCGGCCCTCTCCGGTTCCTTGGGCGATGTCGAGGAAACGAGCGCCGAGCCCCACCACGGTGTCGCCATCGAACTGGCCGACGGCGAACTCGTCACCACCCGGGGCACCGAGGAGAAGCGCACCGGCGCCCTCGTCCTCAACAAGGACGACAAGGAGATCGCCCGCGCCGAGAACTGCCCCGGCCTTCACGAAGAGGCCGCCGCCATGGACGAGGTGATCGGGCTCGGCTGCGAGGACGGCGTACTCCTGCACAAGGACGGCGAGTTCACCAAGGTCGACGCCGCCGACGACTACGCCCGCACTGGCAACCAGGCCGGCAGCGACGACTTCCCGATCCTCCTCGGCGACTACAAGACCGACCCCGAGGCCGAACTGGAACGGCCCACCCGCATCTCGCTGATCGACACCCGCACCGCGAAGATGAAGCTGGTCGACCTCGGCACCAGCTACTCCTTCCGCTCCCTCGCCCGCGGCCCGCACGGCGAGGCCCTCGTCCTCGGTATCAACGGCGTTCTCCACGTCATCGACCCGGAGACCGGCAAGGTGGAGAAGAAGATCGACGCGGTCGGCGACTGGATGGAGCCCCTGGACTGGCAGCAGCCCCGGCCCACCCTGTTCGTCCGCGACCGGACGGCGTACGTCTCGGAGCCGGGCAAGCGCCAACTGCATGCCTGAGACCCGGACTCGGGCGAGAAGCTGACGTCCGTGACACTGCCGAAGGCCACCAACGAACTGTCCGGGACAGGCAGGTCGAGTTCGAACCACCGGGCGCGTCCGTTGTCGACACGCTCGTACCGCGTGCTGAGGCCGGTGCCGATCTCCACCACGGTTCCGTCGGGGTGCTCGGAGAGGAAGTCCCCCACCCATCGGTCGAACAGCAGGGTGCGCAGCAGCGCGCCGGTGAGGCTGGGGAGGCCGTCGAATCGTCCGAAGTCGTAGTCGATCGAGGCGACGATCTCTTCGGCCCGAGGGTCCCGCAGCAGGGCCTGTTCCTTGCGGTTCTCCACCGCGCGGGCGTACAGCGGGATGAGGAGTGTCTCCTGCACCGTTCCCAGGCGCGGCTTTTGCCCGTCCATGTGCGGCCCCCCTGACGCAGTTGTACCGGGCCGGACGGTGCCGTGGCTGCGACCACCGTCCGGCCCGGAGTCTCAGTGCCCCGTCACGGTGGTGCGGGGGTCGTGCTCGTGCGCGCAGCTCTCGTCGAAACCGTAGGTGTCCCACGCGGGGAAGGGATCGGTGGCGGGCGGGGCCTCGCCGTCCCGCATGAGGCAGCCGTCCAGGGCGTCCCGCAGGGATGCCGCGTTCAAGTCGGTCCCGATGAACACGAGTTCCTGGGCGTACGGGCTGTCGGTGTCCCGCGCGGAGGAGGGTTCGAAGCGTGCCACGGAGCCCGCCTGGGACCACAGTCCCGTCACGTGCGGCCGGCTGGCCAGCGTGAAGAAGCCCTTGGACCTGAGGACCTGCCCGTGAGCGCCGCTGTCCAGGGCCTCGGTCACGAACGTCCACAGCCGCCCGGGATGGAAAGGCGCCGAGGAGCGGAAGACGGTCGAGGAGATGCCGTACTCCTCTGTCTCGGGCACGTGGTCGCCGTTGAGTTCCCTGACCCAGCCCGGAGCCTGCTGGGCGCGCTCCAGGTCGAAGCGGCTGGTGCCCAGGACCTCTGCGGCCGGTACGCGGCCCCGTACGGCGGGCACGATGCGGGCGGCGGGATTGAGACGGGCCAGGGTGGCTCGCAGCCGGTCGGCGGACGCCGCGTCGACGAGGTCGAGCTTGTTGAGGACGATGACGTCGGCGAACTCGATCTGGTCCATCAGCAGGTCGCTGACGGTGCGTTCGTCGTCCTCGTACTGGTCCAGGCCGCGTTCGGCGAGTTCGTCGCCGCCGGCGAGCTCCGGAAGGAAGTTGGCGGCGTCCACGACTGTGACCATCGTGTCGAGACGGGCCAGATCGCCGAGGGTGGCGCCGTCGTCGCGGGCGAAGGCGAAGGTGGCGGCCACCGGCATGGGCTCGGAGATGCCGGAGGACTCGATGAGGAGGTAGTCGAAGCGTCCCTCGCGCGCCAGCCGGTCCACCTCTTCCAGCAGATCGTCGCGCAGGGTGCAGCAGATGCACCCGTTGGTCATCTCGACCAGGCGTTCCTCGGTCCGCGACAGAGCCGCCTCGCCGCCGCGCACGAGGGCGGCGTCGATGTTGACCTCGCTCATGTCGTTGACGATGACGGCGACGCGCAGGCCCTCGCGGTTGGTGAGGACATGGTTCAGCAGGGTGGTCTTGCCGGCGCCGAGGAAGCCCGACAGGACGGTGACGGGAAGGCGCGGCGAGGGGGCGTGGGTCATACGGCGATCAGCCCTCGGGGCGGAGCAGGCCGCGCTCGTACGCCTTGGCCAGCCGCTGGGGCACGCGGTACGGAACCCCGTCCACCGTGACCGTCACCAGCTGAGCCGTCGTGGCCTTCCATTGCGCCCGGCGGTGCCTGGTGTTGCTGCGGGACGTCTTGCGTTTGGGCACGGCCATGGGGACCTCCGAGTACGAGTTGGCGTGCGAAACGATACATGAAAATGGATGTCATTACGGTGGGGGTGCCGGGCCCTGCCCCGCCGGGCTCTCCCTCGGTCCGCCGCGACAGGTGAGGCCCGTGTCGACTTCGCGCTGTGACCCGCCTCACGATCGACTGCCGGAACCCGGCATCCCGTCGGCCCGACCACTGGAGCGGTACGGCTGAGGCCGTCCTCCCCGGCAAGACAACCCGATGCGACCAGGAAAGGCCGGTCATGGCCGATACTCCGCAGCCATCCCGTCGCTCCACCGGTGCGACCGCCCGGAAGCTGCTTCCTCCTCCCGCGCTGTGCGGATTCCTGCTCCTGCTGGTGGTGCTGTATTCGGTCTCCTATCTGGTCGGATCGGCGTCCGGGCCGGTGGCGCCCGGCATGCACGGAACTGGAACGGCCGGGGAGGGTGGCGGCACGGGCGAGGCGCCCGGACGCATGGAGGACATGCCGGGGATGCGTCACGGGAGCGGCGGGTGACAGTGGGCGGACCGCCGGCGGGTCTCACGGTCACGGACATCACCGTCGGCGGGATGACCTGCGCGGCCTGTGTCCGCCGGGTCGAGAAGAGGCTCGGCAAGCTGGACGGTGTGGCGGCCACGGTCAACCTCGCCACGGGGCTCGCCCGGGTCAGCCACCCGGCCGGCGTCGCCCCCGAGGACCTGCTGGCCGTGGTCGAGCAGGCAGGCTACGAGGCCGCCCTGCCCGCCCGCGAGGACGGCGAGGGCGGGAGCGCGGAAGACAGCGACGGCTTCGATGCCGAGGACCGCGGCGCGTGGGAGCGGCTCGTTGTCACCGCGCTGCTGTCGACCCCGGTCCTCGTGCTGTCGATGGTGCCCGCCCTGCAGTTCCGCAACTGGCAGTGGCTGTGCTTCATGCTGGCCGCCCCCGTCGCGGTGTGGAGTGCCTGGCCCTTCCACATCCGGGCACTTCGCGGACTGCGCCACTCCACGGCCACCATGGACACCCTGGTCTCTCTCGGAGTGCTGGCCTCGTTCTCCTGGTCGGTGTACGCGCTGTTCCTCGGCGGAGCCGGCGAGCCCGGCATGATCATGTCCTTCAGCCTGGTGCCCTCGGCCTCGGAAGGCACGGCCCACCTGTACCTCGAAGCCGCCGTGAGTGTCCCGCTGTTCGTGCTGACGGGGCGCTACCTGGAGGCGCGAGCCCGGCGAGGGACCGGGGCAGCGCTGCGGTCGCTCGCCGAACTGGCCGCCAAGAAAGTGTCCGTGAAGGACGCACACGGCGAACGGTCGGTGTCCATCGAGCAGTTGCGGGTGGGGCAGGTCTTCGTGGTGCGTCCCGGCGAGCGGGTCGCCACGGACGGGCGGGTCACGGAAGGAAGCTCCGCCCTTGACCTGTCCCTGGTCACCGGTGAGAGCCGGCCGGTCGAGGTCGGTCCTGGATCCGCCCTCACCGGTGGCGCCGTCAACGTCGGCGGGATGCTTCTCGTCGAGGCCACCGCCGTCGGCGCGGACACCCAACTGGCCCGCATCACCAGGCTCGTCATGGACGCGCAGGCCGGCAAGGCGCGGGCACAGCGGCTGGCCGACGCGGTCGCCGGGGCGTTCGTCCCCGTCGTCCTCGCCGTCGCGGTGACCGTCCTCGGCTTCTGGCTCGGCGCGGGAGCCGATCCGCAGGCGGCGCTCACCGCCTGCGTGGCCGTCCTGGTCGTGGCCTGTCCCTGCGCCCTGGGCCTGGCCACGCCCACCGCCCTGATGGCCGCCACCGGCCGCGGCGCCCAACTGGGCGTGCTGGTGCGCGGACCGCGGACACTGGAGGCCCTCCAGCACGTGGACACCGTTGTCCTGGACAAGACCGGCACGCTGACCACCGGTCACATGACGGTGGCCGAGGTGACCGTGCTGCCGGGCGGGTCCGGGCAGGACGAGGTGGTGCGGCTGGCCGGTGCGGTGGAGCAGGGCTCCGAGCATCCGATCGGACGGGCGGTCACCGCCTTCGCACGCCGTGCGGGCAATGGTGGACCACTGCCGGAGGTCACCGACTTCGTCGCGGTCCCCGGGCGCGGCGTCAGCGGGCAGGTGGACGGACACACGGTCGAAGTGGCGGCGCCGGACGGCGAGGTGCCGGGCATCCTCGCCGAGGCGCTCGCCGCTGCGGAGGAAGCCACGCACACGCCCGTCCTCGTGACGATCGACGGCCGGGCCGCGGCTCTGATCGCCGTCGGGGACCTCGTGCGGCCGGGCAGCTACCGGGCCGTGGACCGGCTGCGCCGGCTCGGGATCCGGCCGGTGCTCGCCACCGGCGACCGCGAGGCCCCCGCGGAGGCCGTCGCCCGGGCGCTCGGCATCGAGGAGATCCACGCCCGGTGCACCCCCGAGGGCAAGGCCGCTCTCGTGGAGCGGCTCAGGCAGGACGGAGCGCGGGTCGCCGTCGTCGGTGACGGCGTGAACGACGCCGCCGCACTCGCTGCCGCCGACCTCGGCATCGCCCTGGGCAGCGGCACCGACGTGGCCATCGGTGCGGCCGATCTGACCCTGGCCCGCGGGGACATCGAGGCCCTCGTCGACGCCGTACGCCTGGCCCGGCGCACGCTGGGCACGATCCGGACGAACCTGGCGTGGGCGTTCGGGTACAACGCCGTCACCGTGCCGCTCGCCATGGTCGGCCTGCTCGACCCCATGGTCGCCGCCGCGGCGATGTCCGCGAGCTCCGTCCTGGTGGTCGCCAACAGCCTTCGGCTGCGCGCCTGGCAGCCGTCCGTCGCCGGGGGCCGGAGGCGACGACCCCCCGTCGGGAAGGCTCTGGTCCGATGAGAGGGATCCCGGTGCCCGCACTGGCCGGACTCACCCCGCGGCGGCTGAGGGACGGGGCACTCGCCGTCCTGGTGCCCGTGGCCGCGTGCAGCGTCGCCCTGGCGGGCCTGACGACCTGGGTCGGCGCGGGCCGGGCCGGCCGTCCGGCGGACATCCGCGTCGAAGTCGGCAAGGTCCTCATGCCCACCGACGGAGTGCCGGAGACGGCGGCGTTCTTCCGGATCACCAATGAGGGCGGCTCGGCCGACACACTGATCCGCGCCACGGCACGGGAGGTCCCCGGGGACGTCACGCTGTCCCGGCACCGCATGGCCCAGGGGAACGCGGCCTACCGCTCGCTGGTCGACTCCGTCTCCGTCGCGGCGGGCGAGACCCTCGCCATGTCGCCGCACGGCGTCGATCTGACGGTGCCCGTCCGCCCGGGCCAGTGGCGCCCGGGCGACCTCGTGCGGTTCACCCTGCACTTCCGGCACAGCGGCCCGGTGCGGGTCGTGGCCGCTGTGGTGCGGCCGGGCTCGACGTCATTGCCGTAGGCGGCCCGCGGGCTCGATCAGATCACCGCGCGACGCGGGCCGGCCGGCGAGACCGTGCTCGGCCGTGACCGCTCCACGCCGCACGGGGTGCTGCGGCGAAGCCGGGGCGGTGCGCGTTCGGCTCCGTTTCCCTGCGCTTCCATCGCCGCGGGCCGGGCAGAGCGCTGAAGGGCACGGGCTCGTGCTCGACGGCAGACGCGCGAACGCGATGCCGCGAAGTGTCGTGGATTCGCCTGGCCCGGCGGGAACTCACCGCCCTTTCCCTCCGACTCCTCTCGGGGAACGAGCAGGAGGTGGGATGGACGGTCTGGATGTGCGGATGCGTGAAGTCGCCTGCCGGCACGGCCGCGTCGAGGCCGTACGGGGTGTCGATCTCGACATCGGGGCAGGCGAGCGGGTCGCGTTGACCGGCACCAACGGGTCGGGCAAGACCACGCTGATCCGCGCGGTGCTGGGCCTGCACCGCCAGGCCGGCGGACAGATCACGGTCGGCGGGCGGGGCACGGCGACGGCGGCCGAGTGGGCGTGGCGGCGCCGGGCGTGTGCCTGGATTCCGCAGAAGCCCGCGGTGGGGCGTTTTCCGCTGCTCGCACACGAGTTGCTGGCCAGCAGCGGAGCACGGGCCGAAGCCGTGGAGGCGGCGGCGAAACTGGGAGTCGCAGCACTGACCGGACGGCCGCTGCACACGCTGTCCGGAGGGCAGTTGCAGCGCATGTATCTGGCCCGCGCGGTCGGTGGTGTCGCCGCCGGGGCGGGGGTGCTGCTGGCCGACGAGCCCACCGCGGCCCTCGACTTCGCGGGACAGGAGGAGGCCGCCGATGTGCTGCTGTCGCTGCCGGTGACCGTGGTGGTCGTCACGCACGACAGGGCCCTGGCCGACCGCTGCGACCGAGTGCTGGAGATGGCCGCAGGCCGGCTGAGGGAGGTCCGGTGAACAGCCTCGCCGCCGCCGACCTCGGACCGCTTCTCCAGCTCATACCGGTTCAACGGGCGGGCACCGCCCTGCTGTTGGCCGCAGTCGGCCTGCCCGTGATCGGTGTCGTCATCGTGGGTCTTGACATCATGCCGGTGCGGTTCGCGATGATGCACGTCGCGCTGCTGGGCATCGCGGTGGGGCTGCTGACCGGGCTCGATCCCATGCTGTGCGCGCTGGTCGCCTGCGCCCTCGCCGGAGCCGGGGTCGCGCCGCTGGCCCGCACGCCGGACGGGCTGTCGGGCGCGATGGGTCTGCTGATGAGCCTGGCGATCGCCGCAGCGCTGCTGGTCCTGGCCGTCTCCGGAGTCAACGCGCAGGGCGCGTTCGCGCTGCTGTGGGGCTCGATCCTGTCCGTGGGCACGGCCGACCTGTGGCTGCTGGGCGTGTTGGCCGTCGTCGTACCGGCCCTGTTCTTCTGGCGTCGCCGCGACCTCGCCCTCCTGCTCCACGACCGTGAACTCGCCCTCTCCTCGGGGGTGCGCGTCGATCTGCTCACCCTCCTTCTCCTCGTCCTGGTCGCGGTGTCCGTGGCCGGGGCCATCAAACTGACCGGCGCGCTGCTCGTCGACGCGCTGACCCTCCTGCCGGCGCTGGCCGCGCGGCGGCTGGGCACCTCCCTGAAGTCCATCACCGCCTGGGCGGTCGGCATCGGCGTCGTCGTGAACCTCACCGGGTTCCTCGTCGCGCTGAAGCTCGACTGGCCGCCCGGGCCCGTGCTCGTCCTGACGGCCGGGATCGTCGTCCTGGCCGTCCATCTCATTCCCGAACGGAGAATCAGCTCATGGCGCGCATCCGCGTCCGCATCGCCCGTCTCCCTTCCGTCCTCGCACTGAGCCTGAGCACCGCGCTCGTCCTGACCGCCACCGCGTGCGGTTCCGACAAGGCCGACAGCGCGGACACGAGCACGAGTGGGAAGAAGAACGGCGACGCCCCTGTCGTCGTGGCCACCACCACCTGGGAGGGCGCCTTCGCCAAGGCCGCGGGCGCGAAGGACGTGAAGGTCATCGTCCCGTCGTCCGCGCAGCACGCCCCGGACTACGACCCCAAGCCGTCGGACCTCACGGCGATCGCGGGCGCCGACTTCGTGCTCTACGCACCCTTCGAACCGTACGCGGAGAAGATCAAGGAGGCCGCCGGGTCGGACGCGAAACTGGTCGAGGTCAACCTCGACAACTCCGCCGACAAGGCCAGTGCCGAAGTCACGCGGCTGGGCAAACTGTTCGGGACCGAGGATGCCGCCGCCCGGTGGGACACGTCCTTCAGGAGTGAGTACGGCACCCTGCGGAAGGAGCTGAAGGACGCCTGGCCGGACGGCAAGGCCCCGGCCGTCGTCGCCCAGGTCTTCTCCGTCTGGTCGGCGAAGATGGCGGGCGCGGAGGTGGCGGGAACGTACGGCCCTGAGGCCGTGACCGCCCAGCAACTGTCCGACCTGGCGAAGAAGAAGCCCGGTTACGTCTTCGACAACGTCCACATGACGACGGGCAAGGTGCTGCCCGACTCCGGGGCGAAACAGGTGGAGATCGTCAACTACCCCGGCAAGGACCTGGACCTGATGGCGGTCTACAAGAACGCGGCGGACACCATCAAGAAGGCCATGGGCTCGTAGCGAGGGCTCCCGCCGAGCGAGTGCGGGGCCGGAGCCGCCTCTTGGCTCCGGCCCCGCACGTCGTTCACCCTTTCGGTGAACCGATCGAGCCGGGCCCCAGGCCGTACGGGTCAGACGGCCCGGGCGAGGGAATCCGGCGCCTGTGCGGAGCACCGCTCACGCAGGAGGGCCCGGTCCGGCTTGCCCGCCGGCGTCAGCGGCAACTCCGTGACGACCAGCAGGTGTTCGGGGTGTTTGCGGCGCTCCAGACCGCGCGCGTCCAGATGTGCGGTGAGGTCTTCCAGCGTGGGTGCGTCGCCCCGTGGGACGACGCAGGCCGCGAGCCGTTCGCCCATCAGCGGATCCGGCACGCCGACGCACACCACGTCCCGTACGCGTGGGTGCGTGGCGAGTTCGATCTCGACCTCGGCCGGGCTGATGTTGGCCCCGCCCCGGATGACGACGTCCTTCAGGCGGCCGACGATCCGCAGGGTGCCGTCGTCCTCGATGAGGCCGAGGTCGCCGGTGCGTACCCAGCCGTCGGATGTGCGGTAGCGGGCGTCCAGGTCCGGGGCGGCGACGTAGCACAGCGGGGTCATGGGACCGCGCGCGACGATCTCGCCGACGGAACCCTTCGGTGCCTCAGTGAACCCGGGTGTGCCGGGGACGGCGATACGTATGTCGGCGACGCGCGGGTCGGGGTGTCCGGCGAGGATGCCGGGCCCTTCTCCGCGCAGGGGTTCGTCGCCCAGGCCGGTGTGGCAGTTGACGCCGTCGGCGGAGCCGTAGAGGTTCACGACCGGGCAGCCGAAGACGCGGCGGGCTTCGTCGGCGGTGGCCTCGTCGAGTGGTGAGCCGCCGACGACGACGGCCGTCGGGGGAGTGAATTGCGGGTGGTGTCCCTCGGCGATCCGGTCCAGCATCATCCGGATCATGGTGGGCACGCCCAGGACGTGGGTGGGCTCGTGCTCGGCGAGCGCGTCCAGGGCCGCCTCGGGTGTGAAGTGGTCGAGCAGGACGAGTGTTCCGCCGTGCCGGGCGAGGGTGACCGCGGTGCCGTTGCTGCCGAACGCGGAGGCCAGCGGGACGAGGAAGAGGCAGCGGGGCGGCCGGTCGTCGGGGATGAGGGAGGCGAGGAAGTTGCCGCGGCCGCCGGCCAGCGCGTTGTGGGAGTACGCCACCATCTTCGGCTCGGCCTCGGAGCCGGAGGAGACGAGGATGCGGGCGGCGGAGTCGGGGTCCGGGCGGGCCGCGGTGAAGGACCTGGGGTCGGTGCGCAGCAGCGCGGAGAATGCGACAGCGTGGTCCGGGGCCGTACCGGGACCGGCGGCGATCACGGTGTGCAGGGTGGGCAGTTCGCCGGCCAGGGCGAGCAGGTCGGCGGCGTGGTGGCTGCCGCGGTGTTCGGTGGCGGCGATGACGGCGACCGCCTCCGCTCTGCGCAGCAGCGAGGCCGCCTCCCGCCCGCCCCGGCCGACCGGGAAGGGCAGCGCGACGGCGCCGAGGGCGGCCAGGGCGAGGTCGGCGATGACGGCGTTCCGCCCGTTGGGCAGTTGTATGCCGACCACGTCACCGGCGCGTATGCCGAGCCCGGACAGCCCGGCGGCCAGACATCGCACCTTGCGGTCGAGGGCGGTGTAACAGAGTTTCCCCTTGGCGTCGAGGACGGCGGTGTGGTGCAGGTCGGCGATCTGGCGGGCGCGGAAGAGGCTGTACAGGTCGAGGTCGGGGCAGGTGCCGTCGACGGCCCAGGAGCGGCGCAGTTCGGCGGGCAGCAGGTCGTGCAGGGCCACGGTCATGCGAAGCTCCAGGGGTTCGGGACGGCGGGGGAGCCGTGTGCGTCGCGGCTGATCGGGCCGGAGGAGAGGAGATCGGCGAGGTCGGTGACGACCGGGACGGCGGGCAGGCCGCGTTCGCGCAGCCGCTCCAGTACCTGAGCTGTCGGCAGCTCGCTCACGTCGTACGGGATCGCGGCGTGGTCGGGCAGGGCGATCCAGCCGTCGGCCGTGCGCAGCGGGCGGCGGAACCCGGCCGGCCGGCGCGGGTCGAGTCCCTGTGCGGCCCGGGCCAGGGCGGGGGCGGTCAGTACGTCGGCGGCGCCGAGCAGGGACGAGTCCACGCGCACTCCGCGTCCGGTCCGTTCGCGCAGCAGCAGGCCCGCGAGAGCCCCCTCGGCGCCGAGCAGTCCGCCGAGCACGTCGAGCAGCGTCATGAGGGACGGTGCGGGCGCCTCGTCGGCGGGCCGTACCGCCTCGCCGACGCCGGCGCGGGCCTGGACCATGAAGTCGGTGCCCATGGGGGCGTCGGGCAGCCGGTCCGCCCAGCCGCTGGTGTACACGTAGACCAGCGCGGGGTTGGCGACGGCCAGGTCCGCGCGGTCGAGACCGAGCTGGGCGGCCTTGCCCGGTGCCCAGTTGTGCAGGAACACATCGGCGTCGGCGGCCATCTCACGCAACCGCTCCCGGTCGGAAGGGGACTTGATGTCCACCTCGACGGCCTTCTTGCCCCGGTTCAGCGCCAGCCACCGCGCCGAGATCCCCGAACAGGTCGGCGGCATACCGCGCAACGGGTCGCCGCCCGGCGGCTCGATCCGGATCACCTCCGCACCCAGCAGACCAAGGACGTGGGCAGCGAGCGGGGCCTGGATACGGCGACCGGCCTCCAGGACCGTGAACCCGGCCAGCGGCCCGCCGCCGGGGGTTCCGCGCGGGACATATACGGCGTCGTGCGGGGTCAGCTCCCAGGGCGCCGCCCCGTCGTACTCGGCGGCCCGCCCGGCCAGCGACCCCAACGGGCACACATCCGCCCCCGATGAGCCCGCCGCCTGCCGGATCCGCTCCCAGGTACTCACCCGTACCGCCTCGTGCAGCACCTCGGGGAAGGGTGCGCAGGCGGTGGCATAGCGGAACTGGAAGGGCCGCCATCCCTGGCGTATCGCAGCCTCGGGAGCGTCGAGGGCGCGCCAGAACGCCGCCCACACACCGGGGTCGAGCGTCTCCACCTCGAAGACCGTGCCGTCGGCGGACGTGAAGGGCGGTCCGCCCGGGGCGAGTTCGGCGGCCTCGCCCTCCTCGGCGCCTGCGGCGGCCAGGTACTGGGAGACCGTGAGCAGCCCGGCCCGCTCGGCGCTCACGTCGACCTGGGTGATGTGCCCGGTCCCGCGCGCCCGGGCCAGCAGACCGGCCAGCAGGCCCTGCACGGCCAGGACACCGGTAGCGGTCGCGGCGTAGTCGACGGCCAGGCCGCGGGGGGCGCCGTCGCGGCGGCCGTGCACCGCCATGATGCCGCTGGCCGCCTGCACGGTGGCCTCATCGCTCGCGGTCGCGCCCCAGACGGTGCCGGCGGAGACCTCGCCGGCCTCGCGCCCGGTGACGGTGAACCGGCCTCCCGAAGCGCCGTCAGGCCGAGCGCCGAGCAGCCTCAGATGCTCCGCGACCAGAGCGTCCGCCGCGCCCGGTGGACCTGAACCCTCGAAGCGGAGCCCGTCGAGCGGTCCGGCCGTCCGCGCGATGGCCGGTGTGGCTGGAGTTGCCATGCCTCTCCTTTCCTGACGCGCGGGAACCCGGGGGCGATCGCCCCCGACCAGTTCCACGGAAGATGCAGTCGGACGGCCGGGCGCCGGGGTTCCCGCGGCTCCGGGGAAAGTGAGGAAGATCGGCATGGAGGACATCACCGGAGCGCCCCGATGCCCGGCGGACACAGCAGAGTTGCGAGATCGCGTCGCGGCGTTCGTGCGCGACCGGGTGGTGCCCCACGAGCCGGTGCTGGACGCCGGCGGGCCAGAGGCGGCCGCGGTGCTGCGGGGAGTACAGGCGGAGGCGAAGGCCGAAGGGCTGTGGGCGCTGCCGCTTCCCTCGGAACTCGGCGGCCAGGGGCTGCCACTGCGCTCGTACGCCCATGTCGCCGAGGCCGAGGGAGCCAGCGACCACGGACCGGCCGCCCTCGGCTCCGCCCCCCTGCTCGACACACTGATGCTGTGGAGGTACGGCAGCCCCGGCGTCCGTGACCAGTACGCCGAACGGCTCGTCGCGGGGGAGATACGGGCCTGCTACGCCATGACCGAGCCGGAGACGCCGGGTACGGATCCCTTCCTCACCGCCACCCGGGCTGAGCCGGGGGAGCACGGCACCTGGCGGGTGAGCGGGCGGAAATGGTTCACCAGCGGGGCGTCCGACGCCGACCTGGTCACGGTGCTCGCGCGCACCGACGGCGAACCTGCGGACCGGGAGGGCCTGTCGTTGCTCCTCGTGCCCACGGGCTCACCCGGCTTCCGCGTGGTGCGCGAGCTGCCGGTGTTCGGGGCGGGCGGGCAGTGGGAGATCGCCCTGGACGAGGTCGTGGTCGACGGTGACCACCTGATCGGCGCGCGCGGCAAGGCCCTGGCCGTCGCGGGCGAACGGCTCCAGCTGGGCCGCACCCTGCGCTGCCTGCGCTGGCTGGGGCAGGCACGCCGGGCCTTCGACCTGATGCGGGCGCGCGCGGTGACCCGTACCCGCTCCCGAGGCCCGCTCGGCGACCTCCAACTCGTCCAGCGTCACGTCTTCGAGTCGCTGCTCGCCCTGCGCACGACCCGCCCGCTGGTGTACGAAGCGGTGGCCCGCCTCGACGCGGGGCTCGACGCGCATGTGGAAGTGGGCCTGGCCAAGGTGGCCGCCGCGCGCGCCCTGCAGCAGGTGGCCGACGCGGCGATCCAGGTGTACGGGGCCGCGGGTCTCGGTCCTGACACCGCGCTGCCCGCCCTGTTCCGCACCGGCAGGGCCGCCCGGATCCTCGACGGCCCGGACGAACTCCACATCACCGCGGTCGCACGCCGGGTCCTGCGGTCCCCCTGACGAAGAACAACCGTCACCGCACCTCCGGCGGAGCGCTCAGACGTCGTGGGGGTCGACCAGGCCCGCGAGTGCGGCGAGGGCGTAGGCGAGGAAGAAGTCGCCCCAGACCAGCTCGTGTTGCGTCGCCGTTCCCGAGGAGAGGTCGTAGCAACCGTTCACGAGGCGGCCATTCGCCGTGACATGGGTGCTGACGAGTGCGTCGAGCAGTGCGACGGCCTGGTCGCGATGGCCGAGCTTGAGCAGGGCCACCGTGGTGATGGCGGCTGCGGAGGTATCGAGAGGGCCATCGGGGTGTCCCGCGTCCGCCGGCGGTACAGACGGCTCCTGGAGCAGGCGGTCCACGACTTCCGCGAGATCGTCGGTATCGGGATGGTGTACGGCGTCGGCGACAGCCAGCAGCAGCCAGGCCCGGCCTCGGCTCCAGCCCGGCGGAGGGTCGTCGCAGGGAGCCCAGCCGACAGACCTCTCGTACCGCCAGGACCAGTACGAGGGGCCCTCGCCCGCGCAGAGTTCGAGGTGGCGGTGGAGATGGGACCTTGCGGCCCAGGGGTCCACCGAGGTCAGCAGCGGGACCATGCCGGGCACGCCGTCCACGCGTGCCAGCAGCCGGGGCCCGCCGAACGCCGAGCCCCAGGGAACCAGGCCGAGTTCGGCGTCGTACGCGCCCCGGCAGGCTCGTGCCGCCCGCGCGCGCAGAGCGGCGGCCTCCGGGGTGTCGGCGAGCGCCGTTCCGTACCAGAAGATCAGTCCGCGCGTCGCGGTGTCGGTGTCCACCCAGTCGGTGAGCCGGCCGGTGCACCGCACGGCGGCCTCGCGGTCGGACTCCTGCCCCGTGTGCCGGGCGCGGAGCCACAGCAGTCCTGCCCAGAAGCCGCCCGTCCACGAGCCCCGCCCGGTCGTCGTCCACCGGCCGCTGCGGGAGTCCGCGAACAGGGGGAAGCGGCCCGCGACTTCGGTCCGGGTGACAGCCACCCGGCCGAGGACGGACTCCAGCGCGGGGCCGACCCACTCGGGGACAGCGGCAGTCCGGTCCAGGTGGCCCTCGGCCGCACGCGTCGTGCTCATCGCCGTACGACCGATCGCCGCTCCCGCACCGCCCAGACCAGCGCCACCACGCCCGCGCCCGCGAACTCACCGGCGACCAGCAGCCACCCCGTCCCGTAGTGCCCGGCAGCGGCCAGCAGGCCGAACAGGGGCGGACCGATCGCGAAGCCGGCGAAGAAACCGGCCGAGACCAGGGCCGAGTCCTGGCCTGCCTGTCCGGGCACGGCCCGCTGCATCACCAGCACCATGGAGACCGCGTTCGCGGAGACGGCGAAGACACCCACGGCGACAGCGGCGACCCATGCCAGCGGATGGGCGTACGCCGAGGCCGCGAGCAGCAGCGCCGCCCCCACCGCTCCGGCCGCCAGCCCGCCGGGAAGCCACCGCGCGCGCCCCGGCTGACCGGCGGCCTTCGACCAGCCCACTCGTCCGGCGATCCCCGCGACACCCAGCACCGCCACCAGCGCGGCGGCCGCCGTAGGGCCGAGGTCGAGCCGCCGCACGCCGTACAGGACGAGGTAGGTGTTCACGGAGGCGATGCCACAGCCCAGCAGCAGTGAGAAGACGGCCAGCCAGGCGATGGTGCCCCGGGGGAGCCATGAGGCGGGTGCGTACTTCGGCGGTGGATCGGCGGGCAGCGTACGCGCCGCCCAGACCGCTGCCACCACGGCCGTCGCGGCGGCCGCCCACACCGCGCCCCGCCAGCCGACGACCCCGGCCAGCGCGGCCAGTGGCAGTCCGGCGGCGAACGCGCCCAACTGCACGCCCGACTGTTTCATCCCGGTCACCGAACCGCGGCGCTCGGCGGGGACCACCGCCAGGATGGTCTTGTTCGTGGCGGGATTCGCCAGTGCCTGCGGCAGGCCGCCCAACGCGACCGCCGCCAGCAGAAGCCCCGTCCCCGGCGCCGAGCCGATCAGTGCCAGGGCCACCGCCGACACCAGCAGCAGTGCGACGAGGCAGCGGCGCGGCCCCAGCCGGTCCACCACGCGCCCGCCGGCCGGTGAGAGCACGGCGGCCGCTCCGAAGCCGACGGTCGTGGTCAGACCCAGCACGGTGGGCGAGACACGCAGGTCGTCCACGAGCCGTGGTCCGAGGGCGCCCAGCAGGAACAGTTGCATCATCGAGAAGGCCATCGCGCACGTCAGGAGTGCGGTCATGGCCGTGGTCGCCCGCGCCGGGGGAACCTCGGCCGCGGTCCGGATCTCACTCTGCTCGGCCGCCACCGGCACCCCTCCTCAGCCCCCGGCGACCTTCCCGGGTCCGCGACAGAAGTCGGCAGCAAGTTCCTGCGAGTTCCCGTCCGTTGCTGTGGCGTGGATCACAGTCGGGGGATTGAGTCGTGCACCCGGGTCAGGTCCGTACCCTCTCGTGACGCGTGAGACCCGGACTGCGAGGATGAGGCGCCATGACCGTTGGGTGGTGTTCTCGCACGCTCAGGGCCGCTGTGTTCGCGGCCGTCTGCGTGCTGCTCGCCTCCCTGGGGCACGTCATGATGTCCGGGACCGCGGTGCCCTGGTGGGCCATGATCGCGGCGTCGTCGGCGACCGGCGGCACTGCTTGGTGGCTGGCCGGCCGGGAGCGCGGGCCCGTCCTGGTCGGCTCCGTCGTGGTCGCCACCCAGGCCGTACTCCACTCGTCGTTCTCGCTCGCCCAGGCAGTGGTCCACTCGCAGTCGTCCGGCGGCGGGTCGCTCGTCCAGCAGTGGCTGGGCTACCTGCTGTGCGCTTCGCCGTCGGGTCCGGGCGCCGAGCACGGCGCCACGCCGATGTCCATGAGCTCGATGGGCTCCATGGACCATGCGATGGGCGCCATGCACTCCATGGGGTCGATGGACCACACGGGGTCGATGCACCACTTGGGCACCGCGCACTCCCTGGACCATGGCATGGGTGGCATGTCCTCGACCGGCATGCTCGCCACCCACCTTCTGGCCGCGGTGCTGTGCGGCCTGTGGCTCGCCCATGGCGAGCGCGCCGCGTTCCGCATCCTGCGTGCCTTCGCCGGATGGCTCGTCGCTCCGCTGCGTCTGATCCTCCGGCTGCCCGCGCCGCCGCACCGGCCACGTGTGCGCTCCCTCAGGGGCCGTTCGCATCGCAAGCCGCGGCGCCTTCTCCTCGCCCACGCGATCACTTCCCGGGGTCCACCCATGGGGATCGCTGTCGCCTGACGACAGCCGGCTTCCCGAGGCCGCACAGGGGGACGACGAGCCGTCGTCTCCCCGCCTCGGGCATCGGTCGCGCGCACCTGCACGCCCGACCGCTCCCCTTTCACCGGTTCCGCCGTCCCGCTCGCTGCCCTGCGCGCGTCGACCCGGACACCGCTCCCCGGATTCCAGAGAAGGAGGACACCAGGTGCTCACTCCTGTCCTGTCCGCACTGCGCGAAGACGCGAATGAAGCGTCGAGAGACGCGTCCATCACGGCCTGGGCACTGGCCGCCCGCAGCGGCGACCCCGACGCCGTCGACCTCTTCGTCCGCGCCCTGCACCGAGACGTCCGACGCTATGTGACCTTCCTCGGTGCCGACCCTCAGAGCGCCGACGACCTGACCCAGGACACCTTCCTGCGGGCGCTGGGCAGCCTGCACCGGTTCGAAGGCCGGTCTTCGGCCCGTACCTGGCTGCTGTCCATAGCCCGCCGCGCGGTGATCGACAGCATCCGCTACAGCTCCTCCCGCCCCCGCCTGTCGGACACCGACGACTGGCAGTCGGCCGCCGAACGCGCCCAGCCGCGCGACCTGCCCGGCTTCGACGACGGCGTCGCCCTCGCCGAGCTGCTGGACGCGCTGCCGGACGACCGCCGCGAGGCTTTCGTCCTCACCCAGCTCGTCGGGCTTCCGTACGCGGAGGCGGCCAGTGTCAGCGACTGCCCGGTCGGCACGGTGCGCTCCCGGGTCGCCCGGGCCCGCACCTCGCTGATCGAGTGGCTGGACGAGGCCGAACACCGCACGCCGGTGGCCGCCGCGGCCTGACCTGCCACGTACGTACACAGCCGCCCGGTTCGCCCTCCGGGCGGCCGCAACCCGATCCGGCCCACCCCCGGCCGACGCCACAACCGCCGGAAACAGAGAGTCAGGAGCATCCCATGGCCGAGAAGACCTACACCGTGTCCGGCATGAACTGCGGCCACTGCGCCGCGAGCATCACCGAAGAGGTGAGGGACGTACCCGGTGTCACCAAGGTCGACGTCGACGTCCCGGCAGGGCGGGTGACGGTACACGCAGAGGCGGTGGACGACGACGCTGTACGGGCTGCGATCACCGAGGCGGGCTACGAGGTGACCGCCGCCGCGCAAGGCGCCGCGGTCTGAGCCGCACGACGCCCGGCCCGTCGTTTCGCGATCGACGCGTACCTTCGGCCAGGCAGGGGAGCGCCGTCCGCGCGCCCCTGCCTGGCCAGAGGACCCGCCCCACGCTCGAAAACAGCCCCCACATCAACGGATCGAGGGAGTTTCCCGTGCATCACCCGACCCTGGCACGCACCCTGCACCGTCTCGGCGCCCTCACGGCAGCCGCGTTCGTGGTCACTGTCGCCACCGCGGGACCGGCCGCGGCCCATGCCGAGGTCGAGGCGGAGGGCGCCCGGGCCCTCGGCCGGAACGCCGTCCTGACGTTCTCCGCGGCGTCCGAGTCCGGCTCCGCGGGCATCACCAAGCTGGAAGTGGTCCTGCCCAAGGGCATCACACCCGGCGACATCACCTACAAGGAGGGCCCGGACGGCTGGAGACTCGCCCCCACCGGCCGGGGCTACACCGTCTCGGGGCCCAAGCTCGCCGTGGGGGAGGACGCCGAATACGTCGTCACCGTGCGGCAGTTGCCCGATGCCGAGTCCCTCGTCTTCAAGACCCTGCAGACCTACAGCGACGGCAAGGTCGACCGCTGGATCGAACTTGACGACGAGGAGAGCGGGGACGGCCACGGACACGGCCATCCCGCACCGCGCCTCGAGCTGAAGCCCGCCGAAGCCGGCGCCAAGGCGATCAGCCCCACACCCGCCGAGGAACCCACCGCCACCGCCGGCGAGCCCACTGCCCAGCCGGCCACACCGGCCCCCTCGGCGAAGGCCGCGGCCGACGGCAGCGAGGACGACGACGGCATGCCCCTCGCCGTGCCCATCGGCATCGGTGTGGCCGTACTGGCCTTTGGCGGCGGAGCCTGGTGGCTCAAGCACCGCCGCACCGGGGCCGCCTGACAGGGAGCTGCGGAGTCGGGAACCCCTGATTCCGCAGCCGCCGGCAGGTGAGCACTACGGTCGCTGAAAGCAGTCCCCTTCCGATCTAAGACCGTGCCCTGCTGGTCGGCTCGGAGGACAGCACCGAGGAGACCGGACGGGCAGGCCGCCGGCAGCGACAGAGCACCGGTCCACACGCCTCATCACACGCCTGCTGACCCGCCTGCGCGACGGCATGCTGAGCACGTCTTGGCGAGAATCGGGTTCCCTCACAGGGACGATGCCTGGGTGTCGGACCCCGGTGAGTGGATCAAGGGCGGTAGATCATTTCGAGCAGGCCGGCGGCGATGAGCATCCACGCGCCGATGCCCATGAGCCACCACCACTCGGCGAGAGCGCCCGCCGAGACGAGGACACCGGAGCCCATCATGAGCACGATGATCCTGGTCCCCATACTCCAGTGCCGAAGTGCCTTCATGTCCCATCAGTCCCGTCACTGGGTTCGAGTGGTCTTGTGGTCACCGTTTGCTCGCGGTGCCGGACCCGCAGCGGTTCTGGCGCGGTCTGCGTGCATGGGGGAGTGCCGCCGGGGTCTCCTGCCCGGCGCACCGCAGCGTCGGGCGAGGCACGGCATGTCAACCGGCGTGCACGCGCGGGCGGCGTGTGGGGTCCGGTTCCGCCTCGCGCAGTACCTCGCGGGTGACCGGGGCGACCTCGCCCTGGCCGAAGAGGAAGAAGCGCAGGAAGTTGGCGAAGGGGTTGCCCTCGGTCCACTCGAAGTAGATGTGCGGGATGCGGCCGGTGGTGTCGCGGACATGCAGGAGCAGTGCGGCGAGCGCGTTGGGGATGGAGGACGACTCCAGGGTCAGGACACGGTAGCGGCCGTGCATGACCGCGCCGCGCACGATCAGACCGGCCTCGAACTCCGACGGGTCGGTGACGGTGACCTCGACGAAGACGAAGTCCTCCTGCTCGGGCAGGTCGTTGTCGTTGCGGATCTGCGCGATCTTGTCGCGGTACTCGGCCTTGTCGCGGGCGTCGGGCTCGTTGGCGATGAAGCGGATCTTGCGGCTGGCGATGTCCCGGACGAAACGTTCCGCCATGTCGTCGAGGTGCACGTCGGTCACGCGCAGTTCGAAGGCGCGCATCAGCCGCGAGAGGAGGGAGATGAGGATGATGCCGGCGATGAAGCAGGCGCCGATCTTCACGCCGTCGGGACGCTCGATGACGTTGACGACGGTCGTATAGAGGAAGACCACCGAGATGACGCCGAAGCCGACGGTCCAGTTCCGCTGGCCCGCCTTGCGCGCGGCGATGGTCACCGCGATCGCGGCTGAGGTGATCAGCACGAGGACGCCGGTGGCGTAGGCGCCGCCCTGGGCGTCGATGTCGGCGTCGAAGATCCAGGTGACCAGGAAGCCCACCAGGGTGAAGACGATGACCATGGGCCGCACCGCGCGGGCCCAGTGCGGGGCCATGCCGTAGCGCGGCAGGTAGCGCGGCATCAGATTGAGCAGGCCGGCCATCGCGGAGGCGCCGGCGAACCACAGGATGCAGATCGTCGAGATGTCGTAGACCGTCCCGAAGGCGTTGCCCAGGTAGTCGTGCGCCAGGTACGCCAGAGCACGGCCGTTGGCCTTGCCGCCCTCCTCGAACTCCTTTTCCGGGATGAGCAGGGTGGTGATGAAGCTGGTCGTGATCAGGAAGACGCTCATGATCAGCGCGGCCGTGGTGAGCAGCTTCTTCGTGTCACGGATGCGGCCCGTGGGCTGCTGCTCGGTGTCGCCGGAGTCGCCCTTGACGTGCGGCATCACGGCGACACCGGTCTCGAAGCCGGACATGCCGAGCGCCAGCTTGGGGAAGACGATCAGCGCCATCCCGATCATCACGAAGAAGTTGCCGTGTTCGGCGGTCAGTGCGTTCGACCAGTCGGTGACGACATGCCCCTCGGTGACGACGTGGTAGAGGCCGACGACGACCACCACCGCGTTGAGCGCGAGGTAACTGGCCACCAGGGCGACGGCCACGCCGATCGCCTCCAGGAACCCCTTGAGGAACACCGCCCCGAGCAGCGCGATGAGGATCATCGTGATCAGCACCTGCTGGTCGTGCAGGGCCTCTTCGAGGTGCGGGTTCTCCACCAGGTGGGTCGAGGCGTCCGCGGCGGACAGGGTGATGGTGACCAGGAAGTCGGTTGCGGCGAAGCCCAGCAGTGTCAGGACGAACAGCTTGCCCTTCCAGAAGGAAAGCAGCCGTTCGAGCATCGCGATCGAGCCCTCGCCGTGCGGGCTCTCCTCCGCCACCCTCCGGTAGACCGGCAGGGCGCCCGCCAGGGTGACGATCACCAGCACGATGGTCGCGATCGGCGACAGCAGGCCGGCGGCGAGGGCCGCGATGCCCGGCTGGTAACCGAGGGTGGAGAAGTAGTCGACGCCGGTCAGGCACATCACGCGGTACCAGGGCTGGCCCTTGTGGTGCAGCTGGGACTCCGGGCGAGGCCCCACCCGCCCCTGGTCCTTGCCCATGTCGGCCAGGCCCTCCAGCATCCAGCGAAGTGGACATACTCCCGTACCAGGCGGAATCCAGCGGTCCAGGCCAGGAGACGGCCGGCCCGGTTGTGAACCGAGCAGTTCCAGCCGGGGGTATGGCCGCGGGAGGCGATGTCCTCGCGCACGGCGGTTACGCAGGCCGGAGCCAGATGGCGGCGTCTGCGGTCGGCGACGGTGTGGACGGCCACGTCCTCGTGCCCCGTGCCGCGGAAGTGGGCTGCCGAACGGTCTCGTAGCCGATGCCGGCGGTGGCGACGGTGACCAGGACGGTGCGGCCGGACAAGGACGACAGGGCTTAGTCGGACATGATCCGATCCAGGGGTTCCGCACGCCTGCGCAGCCCCGGGTCAGGGGTGGTGTGCGTGCGAAGGGGAAGGAGGACCGAGGGGCACCGGAGTCGGTCACGGAACCCCTCGGATGACGGAAGGCGGCGTCGGCTGACGCGAGTCGAGGAGGCGCGAGCGCTTCCCGTAAGCGTGGCTCGCGGCGCGACCACCGAGGGAGCTCGGCGGTCGTTCGAAGAGGGGCCAGTCGCTGTTAACGAGGACCACGGAAGCGTGGCGCACGGGCGGGGCAAGCCAGAATTCCGTTCTCTGACGGGACTCTGACGCACGCATACGGGTCCCTGACGGGCGCGCCAGGCAGTGGCCGCGGTGCCATCGGACGGTCCTTTCCTCTTGCCGCCTTGCGACTCGCCTGCCCCGACTCGTGGCCCGGAGGGTCGCTACTCGGTCAGGCGGATGTGCACCGCCGTGAAGACGGGCCGGGCGCAAGGCGGCGATGACAGCGTTCGCAGATCCGACTCCGTGCGGACACGCCCCTGGGGCCTCGACGCCGTCGGCTGGCCGGACGGCGAGATCGAGCTGCGCGCCTACGGCAATGGCCACTACCTCGGCCGGTTCATGCTCACCTCCGGGTCCGGTCCGGCCGCTCCGGGCCCGGCCCGTGGCAGTGACGCTCGCGACCAGACGGGGTCGGCGCTGGGCACGGCAGGGCCCGTGGGACAGGGCTGACGCTCACTCCAGACCGGAGATCCTGAAAAAAGGTGTGCCACGAACGCGGGAGGCTGCTCGCGGTAGTTGAGTAGCTGAACGCGGTGCTGCACGAGAGATGAAGGACTTTCGGCCCTTCGGAGTCGCCCTGCGGGGGGAGGCTTCAAACCGCCACATGCTGCGGGAGCGGTGACGCGACCGTGGTGAGCGACTGTGGAAAAGGCGTCCGTGAGACGTCAGGTGGGGATCAGAGAGACGGAGCGCAGTTCCCTTGCAGGGGATCGCTGTTGACGCGTCGTTATTGATGAAATGGCATCAGAACCGGGTGTTACTTTTTGGCCCGGGATGAGTCTGGCGGAAACCCGTTTACTGGCCAGGTGGTGCCCGGCGTGGAGGCGACGTGAATCTGGTCTGCTGATGTCGGCGTACACGTGAACGTCCCCACCCGCGTACGGATGAAAAGGGACAGTTGTTGATGCGGTGAGTCCTGCTGCTCGGCACTCTGCTGCTCGT
>NZ_JACHCX010000016.1:0-204584 GCF_014207295.1 Streptomyces sp. AK010 | reverse complement strand
GGCACTTTCGCACCCTGCAAGCCCCTGCAGCCCTATGACCTGCACGTTCAGCCCGGCCGGACCTCTAGACCCCCCGAATTACGTCGAACCCGGGCTGGTGGGGTGCTGTCCGGGCAGACGTCGGTTGCGCTTGGTATCCACGAGTCCGGGGAAAAGTATGACGCTGGGGCTTGAGGGATTGTCGACTGCTGCTGCGAGCGCGAATCTCAGACTCTTTGGATCAGTAGGCCCCTTCCGGGCGGCACGTTGATCGGTGCTGTCGCGGAGGAGGCCGGGATGCAGGTGCTGTTCGAGCGGTGCGCCGGACTGGACGTGCACCGGGACACGGTGGTGGCGACGGTCCGTTCTCCGGGGCAGCGGCTGGGCTCGCGGGCGGCGGAGACCCGGACGTTCAGGACCTCCATGCGGGCGCTGGCCGAGCTGGGTGACTGGCTGGCCTGCGAAGAGGTGGAGCTGTCGGTATGGAGGCGACCGGGGTGTACTGGAAGCCCGTCTTCGCCTCTTTGGAGGGGCGGTTCACCTGCTGGCTGGTCAACGCGGCGCATCTGCGCAACGTGCCCGGCCGCAAGACCGATGTCGGCGACTCGGTGTGGATCGCCCGGATCCTTGAGTGCGGGCTGGTGCGCCCGTCCTTCGTGCCGGTGCAGGTGTTTCGTGAGCTGCGGGATCTGACCCGGGCGCGGACGGCGGTGTCCCAGGAGCGGGTCCGGGTGATCCAGCGGCTGGAGAAGGTGCAGCAGGGCGCCGGGATCAAGCTGACCTCGGTGGCCTCGCAGGTGTGGTCGAAGACCTCGCGGGCGGTGCTGGAGGCATTGCTGGACGGGGTGACCTCGCCGGTGGAGCTGGCCGCGTTGGCCAAGGGACGGCTCCGCTCGAAACGCGAAGCCCTGGAGGAGGCCCTCGAGCACCGCTTCCGCGTCGAGCAGCATGGTGTCATCGTGCGTGGTCTCCTTGCCCAAATCGACGGGCTGGAGCAGCGGCTCGTCGCCTATGACGCGCTGATCTCCGCACGGCGCGGTCCTGGAACTGATCCAGACCATCCCCGGGGTCGGGACGAAGGTCGCCCAGGTGCTGGTCGCCGAGATCGGTCTGGACATGTCGGCCTTCCCCACCTCGGCCCACCTCGCCTCTTGGGCGGGGGTGTGTCCGGGCAATCATGCTTCGGGCGGCAAGCGGAAGGGCGGCCGCAGCCGGCCCGGCCCGAAGTGGTTGAAGGTCGTACTCACCGAGGCGGCGTGGGGCGCGGTGAAGGCCAAGGGCACCTACCTGTCCGCGCATCACATGCAGATCAAGGGCCGGGCCGGTGGCTACAAGGCGCTCGGTGCGACCCGACACGACATCGTCGTCGCCTACTGGCACATCGTCCACGATCATGTGCCCTACCGGGAGTTGGGCCCGGACTGGGCCACCCGCCGGTTCAGTCCCGCTCGGCGCGCCAAACGCCTGACCGCCCAGCTCGAAACACTCGGCTTCGAGGTCAGCATCGAACCCGCCCCGACGCAACCCGCCTGACCCGGACCCGGGACCAGCACGGCCTCCCCACGAGGCCGAAGCGACGCTGCCCACAGGACCCCGGATCTGGTATCACGCCTACGTCATCATCGACATCTTCAGCCGCTACATCGTCGGCCACACCGTCGAGGCGGCCGAATCGGCCCAGCGGGCCGAGGAGTTGATACGCGAGACCATCGTCCGCAACCAGATCGTGCCCGAGACCGTGCACGCGGACCGCGGCACCTCGATGTGAGCTGCACCCCGTTTCATGGAGTCCCTGAAGCCAGGCTTATAATCCTGGTCAGAAGGAGAACCACGAGCTGTGCCAGCACCACGTAAGTATCCGGACGAGCTCCGCGAGCGGGCCGTCCGAGAGGTCCGCACCGCCGGCCGCCCGGTCGCGCATGTCGCCCGGGACCTCGGCATCCACAAAGAAGCCCTGCGGCAGTGGGTGCGCCAGGCCGAGGCTGACACCGGCGAACGCGACGACCGGCTGACCACCGCCGAACGCGACGAGCTGAAGCAACTCCGCAAAGAGAACGCGGAGTTGAAGCGGGCGAACGAGATCCTGAAAGCCGCCAGCGTGTTTTTTGCCCAGGAGATCGACCGTCCCCGGACGAGGCCGAGCAAGTGATCGACCACCTGCGCGAACGCGGCCTCGGGGTCGATCCCGTCTGCCGGGTGCTGGACCTGTCGCCGTCGACGTACTTCGCCCGCAAGAAGCGTCCGAAGTCCGCCCGCCGGCTCCGCGACGAGCAGCTCATGCCGCTGATCGAGGAGATCCACGCGGAGTCCGGGGCCACCTATGGGGCCCGGCGGATCACCCGCGCCCTGCGGCGCAAGGGCATCGACGTGGCCCGGTGCACCATCGAGCGGCTGATGCGTGAGCTGGGCATCGAGGGCGTCATCCGCGGTCAGCGGCGCCGCACCACGGTGCCCGAGCCGTCGGCGCCCCGCCCGCCGGACCTGGTCGACCGCGATTTCACCGCCTCGCGCCCGGACCAGTTGTGGGTGGCGGACATGACGTATGTCCGCACCTGGTCGGGCTGGGCGTACGTGGCGTTCGTCCTGGACGTGTACTCGCGGATGACCGTCGGCTGGCAGGTCGCGAACCACATGCGGACCGAACTCCCAATGGACGCACTGGAGATGGCCCTGTGGAGACGGAGGATCAAGAAGGACTCCGGCCTCATTCACCACAGCGACCGCGGGTCGCAATACGTATCAATTCGGTACACCGACCGGCTCGCCGACATCGGCGCCTCGGCGTCGGTCGGATCCGTCGCGGACAGCTATGACAACGCGATGGCCGAGGCCCTGAACGGCACATTCAAGGCCGAGCTGATCGAGATGCAGGGCCCCTGGAAGGACGCCGACCAGGTCGAGCGGGCCATCTTCCGGTGGGTCACGTGGTACAACGAAGAACGCCTGCACTCCGCGCTCGACTACGTACCGCCCGCCGAGTACGAGGAAGCCTTCTGGCAGAGCCGGGAGCAAACCCCGCAGTCCGCCTGAAACAAGATCACCGGACTCTACGAAACTCGGGGCAGCTCACCATCTGCACTGGTCCAGCAGTTCGCTCGACCTTGTGAGTCACCGATTCCAACGATTCGTAGAACTGCCATGCCGACGACCGAAACGAGAACTCACCCAGACCCGGAGCTGCCGCTAGGCAGAAGACCAGACGAGCATCAGGCCTTGGTCCGGCCCCAGACCGCGCGGCCTCCCTGCGTTCAAAGGGGTCAACGGGGCACCCGCATCGTCCAGCATCGGGTGAAGGTACCTCAAACCGTCGCAGGCGTGGACGAGGCCCCGTTCGTTTTCCAGAGCAAGCCGAGGCCTCACATTGGCCACACCGGCGACAATCACCGCGATGCCTTCTGCGTGGAGCTTCCGGGCATAGAGGTCACCTCCGGAAGCTGCACACACTACTTCTCCCTGATACAGCTCGGAAACGCGCTCCGCGGCCTCCTCGCTCTTGGTGGTCAAAAGCCAGGAGCGACGTCCTGCCGGTCGCCCGGTCCTCCACTCCTCCGCCGTGATCTGACCGACGAGTTTTTCACGCCCGTGCATCTGGGCCATGCCAGAACTCCCACTCTCGGAATTTCGAGGATCCCAGGGTCCACAAGTTCTGGAGTTTGGCTGCGCCGGTCTTCTCATGTAGCGCGAGGCCCACGAAAGCCCTCGCATCACATGCGATGAAGGCCCGCCAGACTTCATGCGACGCCCGCTGGATCCCGTTCAGGTCCATGCACTACGCCTGCCACCCATCGCACCGGTGCTGTCTTCGGGTAGAGAGTGACCCGGACACCGAAGTCCATGAGGATCTCCTTACGGGCCTGGACATCCAACGCTTTGGTCCAGCGGTCCTGCACGGTCTCTCCCGTCGGCCGCCGGACCATACCCGGCAGGCGTTCCGGCTCCAGTTCAAGTTCGGCCAGTTCTTGTCCCATCGCCGCATACTTCTCCCGGAACCACGCGGCGTCATCTGGCGCGTCATAGAGCCCGGCCTCGCGGTCAGCGCGCAGACGCTCCCGGCTGGCCCGGAGTTCGGCCATGCGTTCCGCCACGCCGTTCCCCTCGTCGTAGGCCGTCTCGAAGATCATTCCGTCGCCGAACCTCTGCAGGAACCACTCCTCGACATACGCGTCCAGCAACTGCATCCGTACCAGCGGCGCAGGCTGACAGTCCTTAGCGCTCCGCCATCCCTTGTTCCGGACAGTGCACACGTATCGAGGCGGCTGATCGTGGGAGGTCTGCGTGTACAGCCGGTTGTGGCACTGGCCGCACTGCGCCAGCTCCGTGAGCATGTAATCCCGGTTTGTGCGACGGCCGATCCAGGGCGTCCGCCGGGGAGCCAGCGCCTTCTTCAATGCCTCGTGAGTCGGTCGGTCCCACAAGCCCTCGCAGAGCCGCACGGGGTTTCCGTCTCGCCCGATCACCGGTTTACCCTGGTGCATCAAGTAGCCCAAGGCCGCCTCAGACAGAAGGATGTTCTTCAGACTTGTCGGCTGCCAGGGACGACCGCCTGCCGGCTTGCCGTACATGACGGCCAAGTGGTCAGCGGGTGAGGGCTCTCCGGCCCGGCTCAGGCGAGCTGCCTCACTGCTGGGTGTGACGTTCTCGGGATCAGCCAGGATGCGACGGGCGACAGTACGGATGACAGTCGAGGCGTGCGGATGCAGGACGACGTGATCGATCTTGCCGCCCATGACGGTCCGCACGTACTGGAACCCGTAGGAAGGCTTCCCCTTCGGGCGTCCCGCTGCCCGCGTCTTCTCCGTAGCGCTGCGGTTTCGGCGCTGGATGGCCCGCAGTTCCATCTGCGCGCCCCAGGCCTCCATGGTGAAGCGGTTCTCGTCAACCTGGTCATCCAGATCCCACGGACCGTCATGCCCGTAGGTGACGAGCAGCTTCCCCTCGTCACGCATTTTGTAGCCGGTGTTCAGGCAGTCCACGACGTTGCGGCCGAGCCGGTCCACTGCTGCGGCCACCAACCCGTCGTACGGACCTCTCTCATCGCGGAGCCACGGGCCCAGTTTCGGCCGGGTCATCGGGTCGGTGGCGCCCGACACCTCCCAATCGTCGGCCCAGCCGATGATGTGGCCCCCGACAGACGCGGCGGCGGTCAGCACGTCCTCGCGTTGCCGCTCCGGCGACGACGTGGCGAGTTTCATCCGCGACAGCCGTCGCGCGCCGAGCAGGCACTTCCCGCATCCGTCGTAGGGGCGTTCGATCATGTTCAGGTCCGTACCACGCAAGACTTCTCCGTTTCGAACACGCAAGGTACGGAGATTTGGCGGCCGCGCCCAGGACGATCTTGCTCAGCCCAGGAAGCTCAGTCGAACCTGACGGTTGACATTGTCTCTATTGGTGTCCACCAGGCACACCGACTGCCAGGTGCCGAGCTCCAGCCGCCCGCCCACCACCGGCAGGGTCGCGTGGGGCGGCACGAGGGCGGGCAGGACGTGGTCGCGGCCGTGGCCGGGGCTGCCGTGCCGGTGCTGCCAGCGGTCGTCGGCGGGCAGCAGGGTGTGCAGCGCGGCCAGGAGGTCGTCATCGCTGCCGGCACCGGTCTCCAGAACGGCGATGCCGGCCGTGGCGTGCGGGACGAAGACGTTGAGGAGGCCGTCGCCGCCGCCCGCCACCTCGCGCAGGAAGGACTCGCAGTCACCGGTGATGTCGAGGACCTTCTCCGCGGCACCGGTGCTGACGTCGAGAACTCGGGTGGTGAAGACATCTGACATGCCCCCATCCTGACGCACACGCCGGACTCCTCCGAGGCACGCCGGGCCGGGTGGCGATACGGACGTCCCACTGATCGAGACGCCGTTGACCGTGCGCATGCCAGCTGGCTAGGTTCGGCTGCATGTCGCGTTCAGCCCTGCTCACCACGCGCGGTCACATCGACCTGCTGCGGGTGGCTTCCGCCGCGTGTCGCCGCGGCTGCTGACGCCCTTCCTCCCCCATCTCGAGGCTTCCCCGCCTTCGTTCCGCCTGCCCGGCGATCGCTCCGAATCGGTCCCGATCCGCTTCTGACTCGCCTCTGATTCGCGTCTGATCGCGTCGGCACGGCGGTGGCGAGGCATGCCTCCCCGGCCCGCACTCTCCCCCTGTGGAGCCCCCATGAGCATCAGCCATGCCCCACCCGTGTCCGAAGAACCCCGAGCGGCTGAAGGGCCGTTCGGTCGCCGTCGCCCAGGGGTCCTCCGCCCACTTCCAACTGGTCGCGTCCCTGAAGAAGGCCGGGCTGAAGCTGAGCGACGTCAAGGTCAAGTACCTCCAGCCGGCCGACGCGCTCGCCGCGTTCACCTCCGGCAAGGTCGACGCGTGGGCGGTGTGGGACCCGTACACCTCCCAGATCCTCCGGGGCGGGCAGGGGCGGGTACTGACCGACGGCGACGGCGTGACCAACGGGCACACCTTCCAGGTCGCGGCCCCGGCCACGCTGAAGGACAAGAAGAAGTCGGCCGCCCTCAAGGACTATCTGGAGCGGCTGCGGCGCGCCTACACCTGGGTGTACGACCACCAGGAGGAGTGGGCGAAGGTCTGGGCCGAGGACACCGGGCTCCCCGAGGACGTGGCGCTGGCGGCGGTGAAGCGCACCTACACGACCCGGATCGCGGTCGCCGTCGACAAGCCGCTGATCGCCTCCGAGCAGGAGATCGCCGACACCTTCACGTCGTTGAAGCTCATCCCGCGCAAGGTGGACTTCGCCGAGTTCACCGACACCCGGTTCAACGGCGACCTGCCCCCGTCGACGACCCCGGCGCGCCCTTCCACCGGGTCGTGAGGCTGCGGCAGGGCCCTCGCTGACGGGCGGGGGCCTCGCTGACGGGCGGGGGGCCTCGCGCGTCACGGCCTGGTGACGACCGAGCCGTCATAGACGTTGTCGGTGTCGGGGGTCGCGACCGCGGTGATCGCCCGGGCGACGACCTGCTGGACGCCCCGGAGCGGTACTTCAACCCCCGCGAGGTCCTCACCTAGGGTTCCGGCACGCGAACACCTTCGGGCCGGGCGCGGACTTCCAGTACTCCAACAGCAGTCTCGTCCTGCTGGGCCTGGTGATCGAGAAGGTCACCGGGCGCAAGCTCGCCGACGTCCTGCACGAGCGGGTGCTCCGCCCGGCCGGTCTGCGCCACACCCTCTTCCCGCAGGACGACGAGTCCCCCGAGCCGCACCCGCGCGGCTACACCGACCAGACGCTCAGCGGCGAGGTCGAGGACGTCACCGACTGGAACCCCAGCTGGGCCTGGGCGGCCGGAGCGATGATCTCGGACCTGCCCGACCTGCGCCGCTGGGCGAAGGTCGTCGCCACCCGCACCGGTGGCGGGGACCGCCCTGCGGCTCGGGCGGGGCGGAGTCCACTCGTTCGGATCCACGCCCTCCGCCGGGAAGATCCACCGTGGGAAGATCCACGACCCCGCCCCGGTTAGTAGAAGTGTGAACAACACGGGCGAGGTCGAGGTAGTCGTCATCGGCGCTGGTCAGGCCGGTCTGGCAGGCGCCTATCACCTGCGGCGGTCCGGTTACGAGCCGGGCCGCGACTTCCTGGTGCTGGACCACTCCCCCGGCCCCGGGGGCGCCTGGCAGTTCCGCTGGCCGTCGCTGACGTACGGCAAGGTGCACGGGATGCACGCCCTGCCGGGCATGGAGCTCACGGACGCGGACCCGGAGCGACCGTCCGCCGAGGTGATCCACGAGTACTTCGACCGCTACGAGCGCACCTTCGACCTGCGGGTCAGGCGCCCGGTGGATGTACGGGCCGTGCGCGAGGGGGCCGGCGGGCGGCTGCTCGTGGAGACCTCGGAGGGTGTGTGGTCGACCCGGGCGCTGATCAACGCGACCGGCACCTGGGACCGGCCGTTCTGGCCGCGCTACCCGGGCCAGGAGACCTTCCGGGGAAGGCAGGTGCACACCGCGCAGTACCCCGGGCCCGAGGAGTTCGCCGGGCAGCGGGTCGTGGTCGTGGGCGGCGGCGCCTCGGGCACCCAGCACCTGCTGGAGATCGCCTCGTACGCGGCGGCCACCACCTGGGTGACGCGGCGCCCGCCGGTCTTCCGCGAGGGCCCCTTCGACGAGGACGCCGGCCGGACGGCGGTGGCGCTCGTCGAGGAACGGGTGCGGCAGGGGCTGCCGCCCCGCAGTGTCGTCTCGGTCACCGGGCTGCCGCTCAACGACGCGATCCGGCAGGGCATCGAGGACGGGGTGCTCGACCGGCAGCCGATGTTCGACCGGATCACGCCCACGGGAGTGGACTGGCAGGACGGCCGCCACATCGACGCCGACGTCATCCTCTGGGCCACCGGTTTCCGCGCCGCCATCGACCACCTCGCGCCACTGCGGCTGCGCGCCCCGGGCGGCGGCATCCGCATGGAAGGCACGCACGCGGCCGCGGACCCCCGGATCCATCTGGTCGGCTACGGACCGTCGGCCAGCACCATCGGAGCCAATCGCGCCGGCCGCGCGGCTGTGCGGGACATCCGGCGGTTGCTGGAGCGGGAGCCGGCCGCGGCGTGACACGGGGCCGGGCCCACCAGGGCCTCACCCGGCCGCCGGCGCCCCGCTCCTCTTCTTCGCCTGCGCGTTGAACTCCGCGACGTTGCGCTGGTGTTCCTGGTAGTCCGCGGTGAAGCGGGTGTCGCCCGGGCGGACCGTGACGAAGTACAGCCAGTTGCCCGGGGGCGGATTGATGGCCGCGCGCATCGCCTCCTCGCCGGGGTTGGCGATGGGCGTGGGCGGCAGGCCCATGCGCTGGTACGAGTTGTAGGGGCTCTCGATCCGGGTGTCGCTCTCCGTCGTACGCAGGGTGGAGCGGTTGAGGGCGTAGTTGATGGTGGAGTCCATCTGCAGCGGCATGCCGCGCTCGAGGCGGTTGAAGATCACCCGGGCCACCTTGCCCATGTCGGCCCTGGTGGCCGCCTCCGCCTGGACGATGCTCGCGATGGTGACGGCCTGGTACACGTTCATGGCGTTGCGCTGCGCCCCGGCGGCGATGGGCGCGCCGTTGAACTTGTCGTTCGCGGTGTCGACCATCAGCGCGAGGAGCTTGTCCGGCGTGACCTTCTCCTGGAGCGGATAGGTGGCCGGGAAGAGGTAGCCCTCCGGATTGCCCTCGGCGTCGTTCGGCAGTTTCAGGGCGGCCTTGTCCAGGGACTTCTTCGTGCTGCCTGCGGGCAGGGCGAGGGCCTTGTCGACGGCCGTGTACACCTGGCTCGCGCGCCATCCCTCGGGGATCGCCAGGGTCGTGGGGCGGCTCTCCTCCTCGGTCCCCAGGGTCAGCAGCGGCACCGCCACGGCGGTACCGACCACGACGGCTCCGGTCGCGACGAGGGCGATGCGGCCCCTGCGCGTCAGTCGAATCGTGCTCCGTGGCGGAGTGTTCTTCTGCATGCGGGCACGGTAACCCGCATATCGCCACAAACCCGGCATATTTTCAGCTTGTCGGTTCCAGTTGAGCGTCCCGGCGTACCAGCGCCGCGTACCGGCCGCCCTCCTCCAGGAGCTCCTCGTGCGTGCCGCGTTCGACCGCGCGGCCCGAGTCGAGGACCACGATCTGGTCGGCGGCGCGCACGGTGGACAGCCGGTGGGCGATGGTGAGGGTGGTGCGGTTGGCCGACAGGGCGTCGATGGCGTCCTGGACGGCGGCCTCGGTCCGGGTGTCCAGCGCGCTGGTGGCCTCGTCGAGGATGAGCACCGGCGGGTCGCGCAGGATGGTGCGGGCGATGGCCAGGCGCTGCTTCTCCCCGCCGGAGAAACGGTGGCCGCGCTCGCCGACGACGGTGTCGTAACCGTCGGGCAGGGCCGCGATGTGGTCGTGGATCTGGGCGGCCTTCGCCGCCTGGTGCAGTTCCTCGTCGGTGGCGTCGGGCTTGGCGAAGCGCAGGTTCTCGGCGACCGAGGCGTGGAAGAGGTACGTCTCCTGCGAGACGACGCCGACCGCGCGCGCCAGGGTGTCGAAGTCCAGGTCGCGGACGTCTGTCCCGTCGAGGGTGACGCGGCCGCCGGTGACGTCGTAGAGACGGGGCACCAGATAGCCCAGCGTGGACTTGCCGGCGCCGGTGGAGCCGACGAGGGCGAGGCTGCTGCCCGCCGGGACGGTGAGGTCGATGCCGTCGAGGACCGGGCCGCCCTTGTCGTCGTAGCCGAAGGAGACATTCTCGAAGCGGACCTCGCCCTTGATCCGGTCGAGTCGCACCGGGTCGGGACGCTCGGTGATGTCGATCGGCAGGTCGAGGTACTCGAAGATGCGCTGGAAGAGGGCGAGCGAGGTCTGGATCTGCACACCGGTCGACAGCAGGCTCACGGCCGGACGGAAGAGGCCCTGCTGGAGCGAGACGAAGGCGACGATCGTGCCGATGGAGACCTCCGGGCCACCCAGTTGGAGGGCCATGCCGGCGGTCCAGTAGATGACGGCGGGCAGGGCCGCCATGACGATCGTGATGACGGCCATGCGCCACCGGCCTGCCATGTTCGAACGCACCTCCAGATCGACGAGCTCCTCGGACTCGTCGGAGAAGGACTTCGTCAGCGAGTCGGAGCGGCCCATCGTGCGGCCCAGCAGGATGCCGCTGACGGAGAGCGACTCGGTGACGGTGGCGGCCATGGCGGCCATCTGCTTCTGGCGCTGGGTGGTGATCTTGCGGCGTTCGTTGCCGACGCGGCGGCTGATCCACACGAACACCGGCAGCAACAGCAGGGAGACGACCGTCAGGCGCCAGTCGAGGGCGATCATCGCGACGATGGTGGCGACCACGCTGGTGACGTTGGAGACCAGGGAGGTCGCGGTGGAGGTGACGGTGGCCTGCATGCCGCCGATGTCGTTGGCGATGCGGGACTGCACCTCGCCCGTGCGGGTGCGCGTGAAGAAGGCGAGGGACATGCGCTGGAGCCGGCCGTAGACGGCGGTGCGCAGGTCGTGCATGACGCGCTGGCCGACGGTCGTGGAGATCAGGGTCTGGAGGACTCCGAAGACGCTGGTCAGGACGGCGCTGAGGATCATGCCCAGGGCGAGGAGGCTGAGCAGGCCCGTGCGCCCCTCGGGGATCGCGACGTCGAGGATCTCCTTCAGCAGGAAGGGCGTGGCGACCGAGACCAGCGACGCGGCACCGACCAGCAGGCCGACGATCGCGAGGCGGCCCCGGTAGGGGCGGAAGAGGCCGAGGATGCGGCGGACCTGCCGGGGCTGCTCCTTCGAGTCGGCCGGCGGGGTCCAGGGGGCTTCACGGTCGGGATGCATGGGCTCCTACGAGGGATGCGGCGGATCGGATCACGCTCATTGTTACCTATGCTCACAATGAACTGCATCCTGATATTGTTCCCGCATGACCACGCCCGACGCCGACGGCCTGCTCGCCGAGCAGTTGCTGCGGCTCACCCGCCGGGTGCACCGCATCCAGAAACGCCATCTGGAGCACCGCAACCTCGGCATCACTCCGGCCCAGTCCCGGCTGTTGCGCACGCTGGCGCACTGGGGCTCGCCGCCGCGCATGGCCGACCTGGCCGAGCGCCTCGAGGTGGTGCCGCGGGCCGTGACGACGCTGGTCGACGGTCTGGAGGCGAGCGGCAAGGTGCGGCGGGTCCCGGACCCGGCGAACCGGCGGGTGATCCGCATCGAGCTCACGGACGACGGCCGGGGCGCGCTGCGCGAGCTGCGGGCGGCGCGCAGATCGGCCGCGGAGGAGATCCTCGCGCCGCTGACGGGGGATCAGCGGGAGGCGCTCGGCGGGTTGTTGAACACCTTGATCGACGGAACGCCGACGGGGCCATGCTGACGGACCGGGACGCGACAGCGGGCCGCGGCCTCCGCTCGTCCTGACGGAGCGGAGGCCGCGGCCCACTCGATTCCTGTCAACCGGCCTCGGGAGCGGGTTCCTTGAGCTCCTTGAGATCCTTGGGCTCCTTGAGATCGTTGGGCTTCTGGGCCGGTATGCCGGGCGCCTGCGCCTCGGTGCCGGTCTCAGCGCCGAGGCCCTTCTCGGCACCGGCGCCCTTCTCGGCGCCGAGGGCCTTCTCAGCGCCCACGTCCTTCTCGCCGTCGTCCGGCGTGGAGGTGTCCTCCCCGGCGAGCACCTTCTTCGCCCGGTCCGCGTCCAGGGCCCCCTCCCAGCGGGACACCGCGAAGACGGCGACGCAGTTGCCGAGCAGGTTCGTGACGACGCGCATCGAGTCCATGATGCGGTCCACGCCGAGCAGCAGCGCGACCGCACCGGCCGGGATCGCTCCCAGGGACGAGGCGGTCGCGGACAGGGCGAGGAACGCCGAACCGGGGATGCCCGCCATGCCCTTGCTGGTCAGCATCAGCACCAGGACGACGGTGATCTGCTGGCCGAGGTTCAGATCCACACCCACCGCCTGGGCGATGAACAGCGTGCCGATGGACAGGTAGAGCGAGGCGCCGTCGAGGTTGAAGGAGTAGCCGGTGGGAAGCACCAGCCCCACGGCGTCGTCGCGGGCGCCGGCCCGGCGCAGCTTCTGCATCACACGCGGCATGACCGACTCGGTGGACGCCGTGCCGAGCGCGAGCAGCATCTCCTCGCGGATGTACCGCAGGAACTTCCAGAGACTGAGGCCGGTCACCAGCTTCAGCGCGACGGCCAGCAGCACGATGAACAGCGCCGCGGCCACGTAGCAGAGCACGATGAGTTTGGCGTACGTCCGGATCACGCCCAGGCCGTAGTTGCCGACCAGGTGGGCCATCGCGCCGAACACCGCGAGCGGGGCCAGCCGCATGATGAAGCCGACGACCGCGAAGATGATGTCCTGGGCCTGCTCGATCGCGGGGAGGACCTTCGGCACCCTGGTGTGCCCGAGGTGCAGCAGAGCGGCGCCCACCAGGCAGGCCAGGATGAGGACTTGGAGCAGCTCGTTCTCTGCGAAGGCTCCGACGAAGCTCTGTGGCAGCGCGTTCAGGACGAACTCGGTCGTCGTGGGCAGATGACCTCCGCCCGTGGTCTCCTCCACCGCCGCGGCGTCGAGCGAGGAGGGGTCGACGTTCATGCCCTTGCCCGGGCCGACGACGTTGGCGGCGACGAGGCCGATGACCAGGGCGGCCGTCGAGGCGATCTCGAACCAGATGAGGGCCTTGACCCCGATCCGGCCGAACGCCTTCAGGTCACCGGCCTTGGCGATGCCGACGACGACCACGCAGAACACCAGTGGCGAGATCACCGTCTTGATGAGCCGGGTGAAACCGTCGCCGAGCGGCTGGAGAGCCGTGGCCGTGTCCGGCCACAGCTTTCCGACGACGATTCCGAGGACGAGCGCGCAGGTAACCTGCGCGAAAAGCGAGGTACGTAGAGTGCCTGCGACGCGTCGCGGGAGGGACGGTACGGACGGGGGCACGAAGCCTCCTAGGGGGGACGGGGCGCACAAAAGCCGGAGGGGACTTCTGTGATGCGGAAAGCGGCTTCCGTTTCCGAACACTCTGGAGGCCGCCTTGATCGCACACAAGACCACAACGTTTCAGCCAGGTAAAAGCGTCATAAGTGACACACGTCACACGCACCCCACCGCTCACCTCAGCACCGGCTGCGGTCCTCCGTGAGCACCCCCTGCACGGTGGTCGGGGTCCGGTCGTGGCAACCGCGTGAGCCGTACAGCCGGTAGCGCTCACTCGTGGTGCCGACCGCGTGGTGCTGGTCGCGCGGCACGTTCGCCGTGTACGTCGCATCGCCCGTGGAGGAGTCGTCGAGCCGCGACCACGCGGTGCGTCGCCCGCCGTGCGTGCCGACGACCGTGGCGCGGTCGCCGAGGGTCAGCACGGTGCGCTCCTTCGACATCAAACCCATCACCTACGACCTCACCCCTTCGCCGGGATCCTCAACGACGGCCGCCCGCACCGCGTCGAGGTCTTGGTCGTCGGCGTACCCGAGGGGCAGACCGGCTGGAGCACACCCGTGAACGTCCTCGTCTGGCTGGTACCGGTACTCCTCGCAGCCGCCGCCGGAGCCGGTCGCGTACACCTCGGCGACTTCACTGGCTGCGGGGTCGACGTCCGGAGGATCTCGACCCCGCCGACGCGGAGGTAGCCGAGCCGGTCGTACTACGGCATCGCCGCCCCGTTCCCGACGGTGTGGACCGTAGGCTGGTCCAACCCGTTCCTCTGGCACGTGATCCCGGGCCCGCGCGTCGGGGACGCCGGCCGCCGGGGCCGGGACGTCCGCCGCCCCGGCGGGTCCGGTGCCGAGGAGGGTGCTTGCCAGGAGGGTCGCTCCGGCAAGCATGGACATGCCGATCCGCCTCTTCATGGACGGTGTTCTACGGGGAGTCGGCCACCCGCGCAATGAGGACTATGCCGCCAGGTCCGCCCTGTCCCCCATCACCACCACGGGACGCTGTCGCGGGTCGAGCGTGCGCAGGAGATACCTCATCGCCCGCTCGGGCACGCTGACACAGGCCGACGTGCCGCTGCCGTGGTCCATGTGCAGCCAGATCCCGCCACCCTTCTTCTCACCCTCGGGGCGGGTCTGGTCGTTCGGCGGGGTGCCCTTGACGCGGTTGTAGTCGATGGCGATGACGTAGTCGAAGTCGTGCCAGTGCGACTTGGCCCACCAGCGCGGGGCGGCGAAGGCCGCGGAGCGGGTGTACGGCAGTCCGGAGCCCGGGTCCGGCAGCACGCCGCCCGCGTCGCTGAGGGTGAACACGCCCACGGGGCTGCGGTCGTCGTCCTCGTGGTGGTCGGTGGTCCAGCCCTTCTTGCCGTTGTGCCCGGCCCAGCCGCGCTCACGCTGCCAGGTCGAGCCGTGCTTCGTGTACAGGACGACCGTGGAGTCGGCGGAGTCCTTCCCGTCGCCGTAGACCGCGACGACCTGGCGGGAGCCGGACGGGATCCGCCGATGGAGCCGGCCGCCGACGCCGGGGACGCTCGTCGGGGCGGCCGTGGCCGCAGGGGTGCCTGCCGCCCGGCCCGCGGCTCGTGTCGCCCCACTGCCTTCCGCGCCGCCGCAGGCGGACAGAGCGGTCAGGAATGAGGCGAGGACCGCCGTCGCGGTCACGGCTCGTCGTACGCCACCACTGTGCATCGGTCCATGGTCGCACCGCGTTCCGGGCGGCGGGCCGAGGCCCGGAGAGTCGGTGCGCGAGGGGTGTCGGCCCGGCGCCGCCCGACGGCGTCCGGCTGTCGGCCGAGCGCCCGGAGGGCGGCCGAATTCCGCCGGCCGAGCGCCCGGAGGACGGCCGGATTCCGCAGGTCTCGGCCGAGCGCCCGGAGGACGGCCTGTTCCGCAGGTTGTGTCGACCGTGCGCCCGGAGGACGGCCGAATTCCGCCGGTCGTCGGCCGAGCCGCCCGGAGGACGGCCTGTTCCGCCGGTTGTGTCGACCGTGGGCCTGGAGGACGCCTGTTCCGCCGGTTGCCGGCCGGTGGCGCACGGCGGACGGCCGGTTCCGTTCGGTGGGCGGAAAACCTGTTGCCCGCCACCTCGCGACAGGGCGAACCTGTCACGGTTTGCTGCCTTCGGCCGGCCTCCACCCCCTGACACGAGCCACTGGGACGTCATGCAGATTCAAGACCTTCCGTACCCCGACCCAGGCGTGCCGGACGCGCGTTCGGGGCCCCGATTCCTGTGGTGGCTCTTCCGCAATCAGCTGGGCGGTCAGCTCAAGTCGCTGGCCTGGGGACTGCTGCACTTCGCCTCCGTCGCCGCTCTGCCGTTCTGCGTCGGGGTCGCCGTGCAGGCCGTCGTCGACCGCTCCGGCACCGGGCTCGCCCTGGCGGGCGGCCTGCTGGCGCTGGCCTGCGTCGGCAACGCGGTCGGCGACACCTTCCTGCACCGCACCGCGATCACCAACTGGATCACGGCGGCCGCCCGCGTCCAGCAACTGCTCGCCCGCAAGGCCGCCCATCTGGGCTCGGCGCTGACGCGGCGCGTCGCGGCCGGTGAAGTGGTGGCGGTCTCGACCGGCGACGTCGAGAAGATCGGCTGGTTCGTCGAGGCCCTGTCCCGCTTCACCGCGGCTCTGGTCACGATCGTGCTGGTCTGCGTGGGCCTGCTCCTCTACCAGCCGGCGCTCGGCGTGGTCGTCGCCGTCGGTCTGCCCGCGCTGGCGCTCGCCGTGCTGCCGTTGCTGCCCCGCGCCACCCGGCGTGCCGACACCCAGCGCGAGAAGGCCGGACGCGCCACGGAACTCGCCTCGGACACCGTCGCCGGCCTGCGCGTGCTGCGCGGCATCGGCGGCGAGGAACTGTTCCTCGACCGCTACCGCAGCGCCTCCCAGGAGGTACGCCACGCGGCCGTGCGCAGCGCCCGGATGTGGTCCCTGATCTCCGCCATCCAGGTCCTGCTGCCGGGACTGCTGCTCATCGCGGTCGTCTGGTACGGCGTGGGGCTGGCGCGCGAGGGCCGGATCACCGTCGGCGAACTGGTCACCGTCTACAGCTCGGTCATGGTCCTCACCTACCCGCTGCGGCACTTCGAGGAGATCGCCATGGCGTACTCCTTCTCCCGGCCCTCCGCCAAGCGGGCCGCGGGAGTGCTGTCACTGCAACGGCCCACCGACACCGCCGGATCGCGCGCGGCCGACGTCCCCTCCGGCGACCTGTACGACCCGCAGACCGGGCTGCTCGTGCCCGCCGGCCGTCTCACGGCGGTGGTGTGCGGCGATCCGGACGCGGCGGGTCTGCTGGCGGAACGGCTGGGCGGGCACGCGTCCCAGGAGGGCACCTCGGTACTGCTGGGCGGAGTGCCGCTCGACGAACTGCCGTTGGACAGCGCCCGTACGGCCGTCCTCGTCCAGGACAAGGACCCGGTGCTGCTGTCCGGCACGCTGCGCGAGCTGCTCGACGTGCCCGCGTCGGGCGTCGTCCGGCCGGAAGCGGCGCTGGCGGCCGCGCAGTGCGACGACGTGCTGGCGGCGCTGGTGCAGGGCTCACTGGACGCCACCGACCCCATGGACGCCCGGATCACCGAGCGCGGCCGGTCCCTGTCCGGCGGTCAGCGCCAGCGGCTCGCGCTCGCCCGGTCGCTGATCACGGACCCGGAGGCGCTCGTCCTGGACGAGCCGACCTCGGCCGTCGACTCGCACACCGAGGCGCGGATCGCGCAGGGCGTGCGGGAGTTGCGCGCCGGGCGCACGACCGTGGTGTTCACCTCCTCGCCGCTGCTGCTGGACCGCGCCGACCGGGTCGTGTTCCTGCACGACGGCGAGGCCGTGGCGGTCGGCGCCCACCGCGAACTGGTGCGTACCGAGCCCCGCTACCGGGCGGTGGTCACCCGCGAGACGGACGACGAGGCCACGCTGGACGGCTCCGTCGCCGTGAACGACGTCCTGCAGGAACTGGAAGAGATCGAGGAGAAGGCATGATCGGCGTCGCGCCACCGGCGTACGACCCGGCGGCCCCGACGACGGCGAACACCCTGCCGGTCGGCGCCCCCGAGACCGTCCGCACCTACGTGACCGAACTGCTGCGCCGGCACCGGCGGGCGTTCCTGCTGCTGGTCGCCGTCAACACCGCCGCCGTGATCGCCTCGATGGCCGGTCCCTGGCTGCTGGGCGGACTGGTGGAGCGGGTGTCCGACGGGGCGCGGGACCTGCGGCTGGAACTCACCGCCGGGCTCTTCGTGGCCGCGCTGGCCGTCCAGGCCGTGTTCGTCCGTCAGGTACGGCTGCGCGGCGCGATGCTGGGCGAGCGGATGCTGGCCGATCTACGCGAGGACTTCCTCGTCCGGTCGGTCCGGCTGCCGCCCGGGGTGCTGGAGCGGGCCGGGACCGGCGACCTGTTGTCGCGCATCACGACGGACATCGACCGCCTCGGCAACGCCATGCGCGAGGCCGTGCCCCAGCTGTCGATCGGCGTGGTGTGGGTGTTCCTGCTGATGGGCGGCCTCGTGATCACGGCGCCGCCGTTGGCGCTCGCCGTGCTGCTGGCCCTGCCGCTGCTGGTCGTCGGCTGCCGCTGGTACTTCCGGCGGGCGCCCTCCGCCTACCGTTCCGAGGCCGCCGGGTACGCCGCCGTCGCCGCCGCGCTCGCCGAGACAGTGGACGCCGGGCACACCGTCGAGGCCCACCGCCTGGGCGAACGCCGCGTCGGGCTGTCCGAGCAGCGGATCCGGGAGTGGACGGCCTGGGAGCGGTACACGCTCTGGCTGCGGTCGGTGCTCTTCCCGGTCATCAACACCACCCACGTGACCGTGCTCGCCTCGGTCCTGATGATCGGCGGTGTGTTCGCCCTCCACGGGTGGATCGACGTCGGCCAGCTGACCACCGGCGCGCTGATCGCCCAGATGCTGGTCGACCCGGTGGGCATGATCCTGCGCTGGTACGACGAGCTGCAGGTGGCCCAGGTGTCGCTGGCCCGGCTCGTCGGGGTCCGGGACATCGAGCCGGACGCCGGGGATCCGTCGGTGGCCCCCGAGGGACGCCACGTGCACGCCGACCGGGTGCACTTCGGCTACCTGGAGGGCGTGGACGTCCTGCGCAAGGTGTCCCTGGAGGTCTCCCCCGGCACCCGGCTGGCCCTGGTCGGCCCCTCGGGTGCGGGCAAGTCCACGCTGGGCCGGCTGCTCGCCGGGATCTACGCGCCCCGGGACGGCCGGATCACCCTGGGCAGCGCCGAGCTGTCCCGGATGCCCGCCGAACGCGTCCGCTCCCATGTGGCCCTGGTCAACCAGGAGCACCACGTCTTCGTGGGCTCCCTGCGCGACAACCTGCGGCTCGCGCGGACCGGTGCCGTCGATGCCGAGCTGTGGGCGGCGCTGGGCGCGGTCGACGCGGACGGCTGGGCCCGTGCACTGCAGGAGGGCCTGGACACCGAGGTCGGCTCGGGCGGGCTGGCGCTCACCCCGGCCCAGGCCCAGCAGATCGCGCTGGCCCGCCTGGTGCTGGCCGACCCGCACACGCTGGTCCTGGACGAGGCGACGTCCCTGCTCGACCCGCGCGCCGCCCGCAATCTGGAACGGTCCCTGGCCCGGGTCCTGGACGGCCGCACCGTCGTCGCCATCGCCCACCGACTGCACACGGCCCACGACGCGGACGTCATCGCCGTCGTCGAAAGCGGCCGCATCAGCGAGCTGGGCAGCCATGAGCAGCTGGTCGCGGCGGACGGGGCGTATGCGGCGCTGTGGAGGTCGTGGCACGGCTGAGCACCTCGTCGTACGACACGGCCGCCCGCCTCCCGGAGGGGCGGCCGTGTCTTTGGCGTTGCGGGGTCCCGAGCCGGGGTGGAAGGCTGGAATCAGGCACCGGCTCGGGGAACGCCCGGGAAGCAGTGGCTCGGGCGGCGTCTGTGCTCCGTGCGGCGGCGGCCCGGAGCGGGTCCCGTGACAACGGGCTCGTCCCCACCCCCTGGAGGTAGTCGTGAACAGCTCCGACGGCTGGGGAGACGACGTCTACCAGCCGGACCAAGACGAGCAGAGGGAGGACACGGGGCTGCTCGACGCCGAGGACACCCTGGAGAACGACGGCGTCGACGATCCCCTGGACCGGGGCTGGTCCCCTCCCGAACGGCCCTGGGCCGTCGAGCACCTCGGCGTGACGGCCGCCGAGCGGCAGCGGGGCGAGACGCTGGACCAGCGGCTCTCCGAGGAACTGCCGGACCCCGCCGTCCCGGACGGTGACGGCCTCGGGGACTGCGCGGGCTCCGACGGGGAACTCCTGGACAACGAGGTCGGCGCCGCGCGCTCCGGCCGGCTCGTGGCACCCGACGAGGGCGCCCACGAGGACGAGGAGGAGGCGCTGGTCGCCATGGACGTGGGCATCGACGGCGCCGCGGCGTCGGCCGAGGAGGCCGCGGTGCACATCGTCGACGAGGACACCCTGTCCGGCTGATCGCAAGCCCGTCCCGAGCCGTTCGAGGAGCATCCATGCAGCAGGACAAGCACCCCGACTACCACTCCGTCGTCTTCCGCGACCGCGCCGCCGGGTACGCGTTCCTCACCCGTTCCACAGCGACCAGCGACCAGACCATCGAATGGGACGACGGCGAGACCTACCCGGTCGTGGACGTGGAGATCTCCTCCGAGAGCCACCCCTTCTACACGGGCAAGGCCCGCACAGTGGACTCCGAGGGGCGGGTCGCCGCGTTCGAGCGGCGCTACGGCGGCGGATGAGTCCTGCGGCGGGGCGGGGCTGGGGCGGCTGCGCTCCTGGGGGCCTGCGCTCCTGGGGGCCTGCGGGGCAAGGCTCCTGAGGCGGCTGAGTTCCTGGTAGCGGCGGAGCTCCGCGGGGGTCAGATGAAGTTGAGCGCCGCCGCGCAGCCCACCCCGCCCAGCAGCATGAACACCGGCATCAGCACCTTGAGCTCGACCCAGCTGCCCGCCCGGAACCGCATGGCCTTGGGCGGCCCGATCGGGTACCAGCGCTTACGCCCGACCGGGATGGGCCACAGGATCGGGCAGCCGGACACGGTCAGCGCGTCCCCGATGTCGTGCACGATCGCGCCCAGCACCACCGGCAGACCCAGCCACAGGTACTCCTGCCCCGGCGCCGTGAACAGCCAGTCCGCGCCGTTGCCCGGCTTGTCCAGGACCCCCGCCAGGATCCACGCGGTGGTCGCGGCCAGCAGCCACACCAGGACATCGCTGCTGGAGCCGCGTGCCGCCCGCCACAGCAGGCCCTCGATGGCCAGGACCAGGTGCACGAAGAGGACCGCGAGCACGCCCCAGCGGTCACTGGTGATCGCCACGACCGAGGTGCCCGCACCGATCAGGACCGCCCACAGCCAGGTGTGCGTCAGCGTGCGGTGCCCGCCGGAGCGGCGCGGGTCGCCCTGCTTCCTGGTGGCCTTGTAGACGGCGTACGACAGCTTGTCGACGATCTCGCACAGCCAGCGCGACAGCGGTCCGAAGGACCGGGAGATGGTGGCCGCCTTGTGGTCGAGATCCGGGGCGAGAGCGGCTCCGGCGCAGATCAGAGCGCCGACGAGGAGGACCGGCCAGGGCATCGGGTGCCCGGCCGCCGCGGCGGCCGCGCCGACGCCCAGCCAGGCGGCGGCTCCCGACAGTGAGTGTGCTGGTCCCATCATGGCGCTGCCCGCCCCATTCCTCGTGTGCCGCTGTCCAGTTGACCGGGCGCGCTGACGTCCCGTCGGCGCCCCAGCGTAGCGTTCGTGATCTTCGGGCCCGCAGCCGATTCCCGCATCGGGCATCGGGCCAGGCAAGATGGGGGCGTGACCCTCATCGATCAGCTGCCGCGGACCCCCGACCCCGATGCCTTGTACGAAGCCTTCGAGTCGTGGGCCGGCGAGCGGGGTCTCACGCTCTACCCCCACCAGGAGGAGGCGCTGATCGAGGTGGTCTCCGGCGCGAACGTGATCGTGTCGACGCCCACCGGCTCCGGAAAGAGCATGATCGCGGCCGGTGCGCACTTCGCCGCGCTGGCCCGGGACGAGGTCACCTTCTACACCGCCCCGATCAAGGCGCTGGTGTCGGAGAAGTTCTTCGAGCTGTGCAAGATCTTCGGCACCGAGAACGTCGGCATGCTCACCGGCGACGCGTCCGTCAACGCCGACGCCCCCGTCATCTGCTGCACCGCCGAGGTGCTCGCGTCGATCGCTCTCCGCGACGGCAGGCACGCCGACGTCGGCCAGGTGGTGATGGACGAGTTCCACTTCTACGCCGAGGGCGACCGCGGCTGGGCCTGGCAGATCCCCATCCTGGAGCTGCCGCAGGCACAGTTCGTGCTGATGTCGGCGACGCTCGGCGACGTCTCCTTCTTCGAGAAGGACCTCACCCGCCGCACGGGCCGCCCGACCGCGGTGGTCCGCTCGGCGACCCGCCCGGTGCCGCTGTCCTACGCGTACCGGTACACCCCTCTCACCGAGACGCTCACCGATCTGCTCTCCGCCCGGCAGGCGCCCGTCTACATCGTGCACTTCACCCAGGCGCAGGCCGTGGAGCGGGCGCAGGCGCTGATGAGCATCAACATGTGCTCGAAGGAGGAGAAGGATCAGATCGCCGATCTGATCGGCAACTTCCGCTTCACCACCAAGTTCGGCCGCAACCTCTCCCGTTACGTCCGGCACGGCATCGGAGTGCACCACGCCGGCATGCTGCCCAAGTACCGCCGCCTGGTGGAGAAGCTCGCGCAGGCCGGTCTGCTGAAGGTCATCTGCGGCACGGACACGCTCGGCGTCGGTGTCAACGTCCCCATCCGCACCGTGCTGTTCACGGCCCTCACCAAGTACGACGGCACCCGGGTACGCACCCTGCGGGCCCGGGAGTTCCACCAGATCGCCGGCCGGGCCGGGCGGGCCGGCTACGACACGGAGGGCTTCGTCGTCGCGCAGGCGCCCGAGCACGTCGTCGAGAACGAAAAGGCCCTCGCCAAGGCGGGCGACGACCCGAAGAAGCGCCGCAAGGTCGTCCGCAAGAAGGCCCCGGAGGGCTTCGTCGCGTGGTCGGAGCAGACCTTCGAGAAGCTCATCGGCTCCGAACCGGAACCGCTGACTTCCCGGTTCCGGGTCACGCACACCATGCTGCTGTCGGTGATCGCCCGCCCCGGCAACGCCTTCGAAGCGATGCGCCGCATGCTGGAGGACAACCACGAGCCGCGCAAGCAGCAGTTGCGGCACATCCGCCGGGCCATCGCGATCTACCGTTCGCTGCTGGACGGCGGCATCGTCGAGAAGCTCGACCAGCCGGACGCCGAGGGGCGCGTCGTCCGTCTCACGGTCGATCTCCAGCAGGACTTCGCCCTCAACCAGCCGCTGTCCACGTTCGCGCTCGCCGCGTTCGAACTGCTCGACCCCGAGTCGCCGTCGTACGCGCTCGACATGGTGTCCGTGGTGGAGTCGACGCTGGACGACCCGCGGCAGATCCTCGCCGCCCAGCAGAACAAGGCGCGCGGCGAGGCCGTGGCCCAGATGAAGGCGGACGGGGTCGAGTACGAGGAGCGCATGGAGCGGCTCCAGGACATCACCTACCCCAAGCCCCTGGAGGAGCTGCTCTTCCGCGCGTACAACACGTACCGCAAGAGCCACCCCTGGGTCGGCGACCATCCGCTGTCGCCGAAGTCGGTCATCCGCGACATGTACGAACGGGCGATGTCCTTCACCGAGTTGGTGTCCCACTACGAGCTGGCCCGCACCGAGGGCATCGTGCTGCGCTACCTCGCCAGCGCCTACAAGGCCCTCGATCACACCGTCCCCGACGACCTCAAGTCCGAGGACCTCCAGGACCTGATCGCCTGGCTGGGCGAGATGGTGCGACAGGTCGACTCCAGCCTGCTGGACGAGTGGGAGCAGCTGGCCAACCCGGCGGAGATGACCGCCGAGGAGGCCCAGGAGAAGGCCGACGAGGTCAAGCCGGTCACCGCCAACGCGCGCGCCTTCCGTGTCCTGGTCCGCAACGCCATGTTCCGCCGGGTGGAACTGGCCGCCCTCGACCAGGTCGGTGAGCTGGGCGAGATGGACGGGGAGTCCGGCTGGGACGCCGACGCGTGGGGCGAGGCGATGGACAAGTACTGGGACGAGTACGAGGATCTCGGCACCGGACCCGACGCCCGCGGCCCCAAGCTGCTGCTCATCGAGGAGGAGCCGGAGAACGCCCTGTGGCGGGTCCGGCAGATCTTCCACGACCCGAACGGCGACCACGACTGGGGCATCAGCGCGGAGGTCGACCTCACGGCCTCGGACGCGGAGGGCCGCGCGATCGTCCGCGTGACCGACGTCGGCCAGCTGTGACGGGCCGGGCAGCAGCGAGCACAGGAGAATCCCACCCATGACGACGAACCCGGCCGAGAGCCTCGTCGACCTGCTCGACCTGGAGCAGATCGAGGTCAACATCTTCCGCGGCCGCAGCCCGCAGGAGTCCCTGCAGCGGGTCTTCGGCGGGCAGGTGGCGGGGCAGGCGCTGGTCGCCGCCGGGCGCACCACGGAGGGCGACCGCCCGGTGCACTCGCTGCACGCGTACTTCCTGCGCCCCGGCCGGCCGGGCGTGCCGATCGTCTACCAGGTCGAGCATGTGCGCGACGGGCGGTCGTTCACCACCCGCCGCGTCACGGCCGTGCAGCAGGGCCGCACGATCTTCAACCTCACCGCCTCCTTCCACAAGCCGGAGGAGGGCAGCTTCGAGCACCAGCTGCCACCGGCCCGCGAGGTCCCGGACCCGGAGTCACTGCCCACCGTCACCGACGAGATCCGGGAGCACCTGGGCGCGCTGCCCGAGCAGCTGGAGCGGATGGCCCGGCGCCAGCCCTTCGACATCCGCTACGTGGACCGGCTGCGCTGGACCGCCGAGGAGGTCGAGGACGCCGAGCCGCGCAGCGCCGTGTGGATGCGCGCGGTCGGGCCGCTCGGCGACGACCCGCTCGTGCACACCTGCGCCCTCACCTACGCCAGCGACATGACCCTCCTGGACGCCGTCCGCATCCCGGTCGAGCCGCTGTGGGGCCCGCGCGGCTTCGACCTTGCGTCGCTGGACCACGCGATGTGGTTCCACCGTCCGTTCCGCGCGGACGACTGGCTCCTCTACGACCAGGAGTCGCCGATCGCGGTCGGGGGCCGCGGTCTGGCCCGGGGGCGGATCTACGACCGTGAGGGCCGGCTGGTCGTGTCCGTGGTGCAGGAGGGGCTCTTCCGGAAGCTGGGCTGACCCGGCCCTTCGCCGGTCGCAACCCCGCGCGCGCCGGGGTTCCGATCGCGCCCCCGAACGGATCCGGCGACCATGGCAGGAGCAGGCACCGCCGACGTCACACGCCCGCCGATCCGGGAGGTGGCCACGCTGCACACCGTGCTCCCCGTCGTGTTCGCGATCTGCGCCGCCTTCAGCAACGCCGTCGCGACCGTGCTGCAACGCAAGGCCGCACTCACCGTGCCCGCCTCCCAAGGGTTGCGGGCCGGGCTGATCGCCGATCTGCTGCGCCGGCCGGTGTGGCTGGCCGGGATCCTCGCGGTGATCGGCGCCGCCGTCTGCCAGGCGCTGGCGCTGGCCACCGGCCCGCTGACGATCGTGCAGCCGCTGTTCGTGCTGGAGCTGCCGCTCACCCTCATCGTCGCGTCGCTGCTGATGCACCGGCGGCTGCCAGGCGCCGGCTGGCTGGCGGTGACGGTGGTGGTGGTCGGTCTCGCGGTCGCGCTCGCCGCCGCCTCCCCCGCCGGCAACCGTACCCATGTGGCGCTGGACCGCTGGATTCCCGCGCTCGCCGTGTGCGCGGGGGCGGTCGTCGCCCTCGCCGTCGCGGCCCTCCGGCGCCCGCAGGGCCGGGCCCGGGCGGCCTGCCTGGGCGCCGCGACGGCGATCAGCTACGCGGTGACCGCGGCGCTGATGAAGGCCGCCATGCACATCCTCGACGAGCAGGGCCTCGTGGGCTTCCTCACCGCCTGGCAGACCTACGCCTTCGCCGCCACAGGCGTGTGCGCGCTGTTCCTGCTGGAGAACGCCATGCAGGCCGGTCCGCTGGTCGCCTCGCAGCCCGCCCTAACCCTGGGCGACGCCCTGGTGAGCCTCGCGCTGGGCATCACCCTGTACGAGGAGACCATCCGCTCCGGGTGGTGGCTCCTGCCGCAGCTGTTCGGCGTCGCGCTGATCGCCGCGGGGGTGCTCGCGCTGGCGCGGATTCCGTTCACGCAGTCGCTGGTGGCTCCGGACGAGGAGCGCGAGACCGCGGCGGCACCCTGAGCGAAGCAGGTCGATGATGGGACGCCTCAGCGAGCGGGGGGCGATCGTCACCGGGGCCGGAGGCATCGGAAGCGCGGTGGCTCGCGCTCGCTCGGCCGAGGGGCCTCCGTCGTGATCGCCGACATCCGGGACGCCGAGGGAACGGACGTCGCCGCCGACCTCGGCGGCCGGGCCGCCGTCGCTGCGACGAGGACCGCGGCTGCCCTGTCCGGCCGCCCATACTGTCTCGCCCTGCCCTGCCCGGCGCTGCTTTGCCCAGGTCATCCGTCAGGCCGGCACTGCGGGCACCACACCGTGCCCCGTCAGCCCATCCGGGACCTGCGCAGGCCGGTGCCGCAGCGCGGGCACCGCGGGTCCCGGCCGTCCCGGTGGCCGGTGAGCCAGGAGTCACGCGGTGGCACGCAGCCGGCGCTGACGGACGAGCGCAAGGTGCGGCGCATGGCGTCGTACAGCCGGCGGCGGTCCTCCCGGCTCAGGTCGCGCGCCCCTGCGATCGGGACGCAGCCGGGCCCGCCACCGGATCTCGTCGGCGAGCAGATTGCCGAGGCCGGCGAGAACGGACTGGTCGGTCAGGGCTGTCTTGAGATGCCCGCGGCGCGACGACAGCACCTCCTCGAACTGCGCACGGTCCACCTCCAGTGCGTCGGGCCCCTGCCGCCGCAGCAGCCCCTCGACGTCGGACTCGTCGTGTGCCAGCCAGAGTCCCTGCAGTTTGCGCTGGTCACGGAAGCGCAACTGGCGGCCGCCGCCCAAAGTGAACAGGACGCGGTCATGCGCTTCGACCGGGTCCTCGGCATGCCCGCAGACCAGACGCCCGGTCATACCGAAGTGCAGGGCGAGGGTGGGGCCGCCGGTGCGGGAGCCGCCACGGGGTGGTGCCGTCGAGCCGTTTCCATCGTGTGCGCCAGGTCCGCGCGGAACCAGGCCACTTCGTCCGGCTCGCTCGCCGTCATCAGTGTCTCGGCCAGCTCGGAGGTGGGGGAACCGGGGGTGCCCTGGGCCGGGAGCCAGGGCTGGCAGCGGGCCAGGCGGGTGCGCTCGCGGGGATCCCGCACGACGTCCGCCACATCGGCCGGATCCAAGAGGCAGGCGACCGCCGCCGCTCGTGCCCAGGGGTCGTCCCCCGCCTGGCGTGTCAGGAATCCGACGTGCCGCCCCCGCCAGTTGCGGGGCCGCCGGTCCGTTCCGGCCTTCATTCCTTCCCGGATCTCCATGGGTGTGCGGCGGGCGGTCAGCAGCCGGGCGTGGCTCCCCTCGGCCGCGAACTGCCGTAGCTCCTCGGCCAGATACAGCCAGACGACCGTCCGGTAGCGGTTCAGGTAGAACTTGACCGGGATCAGCAGGCCGTAGCGCGCGAGGCTCGTGAACCTGGTGGGCGTCACGTCCATGAGCTCGGCGCCCGCTGTGGTGCCGACGGTCGCGACGCGTCCGCGCAGCGCGTCCGGGAAGCCCTCCCCGGAGCGCAGGCGGTCGAGCTCGGCCAAGGCCACGCGCAGGCCCCCGCCCCCTTCGTCGGGCATGGCCCGGATGAGCCCCAGGTTCACCGCGAGGTCGAAGTCGCCTCGCTTGAGGCCCAGTTCGCGGGCGGCCCGGCTCGGGGCGCAGGTAAGGCGGTCGGACGTCGTGCCGGTGCGTGACATGGTCGGTCTCCCCCGTGGAGTCGGCGGCTCACGCCGTGTGCGGTCGCCGTGCAAAAAACCGTAGCCGCTGCGGCGAATCTCGTGGCGAGCCTGTGGATAACTCCGCGGAGGTGACGAACGTGCAGGTCAGAGGTCTGTGATCGGTTTTGGCTCGGGCTGGCGCGCATCCACGTCGAGGTGCTCCCCGACCCGGTTGACCAGCAGTGTCATCTCGTAGGCGATCCGGCCTATGTCGGCCTCCGCGGCGCTGAGGACGCAGAGACAGCTGCCCGTTCCGGCCGCGGTGACGAAGAGCACCGCGTCATCGAACTCGATCATCGTCTGGCGTACGCTGCCCGCGCCGAAATGCCGGCCGGAGCCCTTGGCCAGGCTGTGCAGCCCGGACGACACGGCCGCGAGGTGCTCCGCGTCCTCGCGGCGCAGTCCGGTGCTCGCGCCGGTCACCAGGCCGTCGTTGGACAGCACCAGTGCGTGCCGCACCTCGTGGACTCGCTCGGTCAGGTCGTCCAGCAGCCAGTCGAGTCCCTGGTTCTGCACCATCTTCCGTTCTCCCCGTTTTCTCCCCGTGCGATTCCCCTCCTGGCCGGAGGATCTCCATCTCAGCCTTCCCCACGACCGCTGCCGGGGCAAGGAGGATGGGAGCCATGGCAGAGAAGATGACCGACGCGCAATGGCGGGAGTTCGTCTCCGACGGCACCCGCACCGCAAAGCTCTCCACTGTCCGGGCCGACGGCAGCCCGCACGTGGCTCCGATCTGGTTCCTGCTGGACGGGGACGAGGTGGTGTTCAACACCGGCAAGAAGACCGTGAAGGGGCGCAACATCGTCCGGGACGGCCGGATCGCCCTGTGTGTGGACGACGACCGGCCGCCGTACTCCTTCGTGGTGCTGCAGGGGCGCGCACGTGTCTCGGAAGACCTGGACGAGGTGCGGCACTGGGCCACCCGGATCGGCGCCCGGTACATGGGCGAAGAGCGCGCCGAAGAGTTCGGCGCGCGCAACGGCGTCCCCGGCGAACTCCTCGTCCGTGTCACCGTCGACAGGGTGCTGGCGGAGCGGGACATCGCGGACTGACCGCGGGGAAGGCCCTGTCGGACTCCGGCAAAGCCCGTCCCCGTCAGCCGACCGAGTCGAGCAGCCGGGCGGTGTGCATCCGCCCGGCGTACTCGACGAGCCGGATCAGCACCTCCTTTCCCGAATCGCGGTCGCGGGCGTCGCACAGCACCACGGGCGTGCCCCTGTCGAGGTCGAGGGCGCGCGAGACGTCCGGGGCGCCGTGCCGTCGGGCGCCCGCGAAGCAGTTGACGGCCACGACGAACGGGATGCGCCGGTGCTCGAAGTAGTCGACCGCGGGGAAGCAGTCCTCCAGGCGACGGGTGTCCGCGAGGACGACCGCGCCGAGCGCTCCCTGCGACAACTCGTCCCACAGGAACCAGAACCGGTCTTGGCCCGGCGTGCCGAACAGGTACAGGGAGAGGCCGGAGCGGATGGTGATGCGTCCGAAGTCCATGGCGACGGTCGTGGTGGTCTTGTGGTCCACGCCGTCGGTGTCGTCCACCGACTGGCCCGCTTCGCTGAGGAGTTCCTCGGTGCGCAGTGGCCGGATCTCGCTGACGGCGCCCACCAGCGTGGTCTTGCCCACGCCGAATCCGCCGGCGACCAGGATCTTCAGCGCCAGTGCGGCGGTGTCGCCGCCCGAGGCGTCGGAGTGCTCGGAGACCATTGATCACTTCTCTCGGGAGTGCCGGGTGTCGGGCAGGCGTAAGTGGTGTGGGTGTCGTGGGCGGTGTGGGTGTCGTGGGCGGTGTGGGTGTCGTGGGCGGTGTGGGTGTCGTGGGCGGTGTGGGGCTGGATGCCGACAGACGGGTGACCAGCCGGTGCGGTGGCGTGGCATGGCGGGCTACAGCGCTCTCAGGCCCTCGATCACCTCGCGCAGGATGCGTTCGTCGGGCAGTTGCGCCGGTGGTACGGGGCGGCTGACGGTGACGCAGCCGAGTTCCAGGAGGTCGCCGAGGAGGACCCTCACCACGCCCACGGGCAGGTCCGCCCCGGCGGCGAGTTCGGCGACCGACTGGGTCTCGGGTCGGCACAGGTCGAGGAGGTTGCGGTGTTCCGGGCCGAGCGGGGCGTCGTCCACGCCCGGTGCGCCCGGGTCCAGCGTGACCAGGGCGATCAGGTCGAACCGTACGCCGCTGGGGCCGGGCCGGGTGCGTCCGCCCGTCATGGCGTAGGGGCGGACGAGCGGGCCGGCCTCGTTGTCGTACCACTGGCTGCCCTGCTCGTGCGGGGCGTCCGTCATGTCCTCGGTCATCTGCGCGGACCGTTCTCCCGGTTCATCCGGCTGCGGGTGGCTGCGCGGCCACCCGGGGTGCCGTGCCGAGGTGCTCGCCGACGCGTTTGACCAGACGGGCCGTCTCGTAGGCCACGAGGCCGATGTCGGCGGTGACGGCGGTGAGGAGGGCGAGGCAGGAGCCGTCGCCCGCGGCGGCCACGAACAGGAAGGCCTCGTCCATCTCCACCATGGTCTGGCGGACCCCTCCGGCTCCGAAGTGCCGACCCGCGCCCTTGGCGAGGCTGTTGAAGCCCGAGGCGACCGCGGCGAGGTGCTCGGCGTCCTCTCGGCGCAGTCCGGTCGACGCGCCCACGGCGAGGCCGTCGTTGGACAGCACCACGGCGTGCCGGATGTCGCTCACACGGAGCACCAGATCGTCCAGCAGCCAGTCGAGTTCGCCGGAGCGCCGGGCGGACTGGGTGCTCGGGTCCTGGATCATGCGGGGTCTCCTTCGCTGCTGTGGCTTCCGGTCGCGGGGCCGGGAGTGGTGCCGCGGCCGGGTCGCCTGCCGCCGCCGCGCGCCCAGCCGTCGCGGTAGGCGGCCATGCGGTCCCGGACGAGTTCGGGGGTGCGCTCGTCGTCCCGGGGAGCGGGCGCCGACGGCTGCTCCTCGGGACGCTTTTCACGCAGTTGAGGAGCGAGGCTTGCCTGCCGCACGCGGCGCGGAAGGTCGTCGGAGTCTTGAGGCGGCTGCGGTGGGCGGTGCAGTCGCAAGGTGGCGACCCCTGGGGGTGGGGTCTGGCTCGGGGTCTCCAGGTGGCGCGGACTGTCCGCGTGACGCGAGGTCTCCGCATGGCGCGAGGTCTCCGCGTGATGCGAGGACTCGGGCTCCGCGGCGGCCGGCACGGGCGCCACGAGGGCACGCCGGTCGGCCTGGGCCGGGACGGCGTCCTGGAGGAAGGTGTCGTCGGGCACGCGCGCGTAGGCGCGTTCGTCCGGATGCCGCGCGGGGTCCGCCGCCTCCGGGGATCTTTCGGCCGCCCCGGTGTGGAGCAGGGCGGTGGGCAGCAGGACGACCGCGGTGGTACCGCCGTACGGGGATGTCCGCAGGTGGACCTTGACGTCGTGCCGGGCGGCGAGCCTGCTGACCACGAAGAGGCCGAGCCTGTCGCTGTCGAACAGGTCGAGCGCCTCGGACTGGGCGATGCGGCGGTTGGCCTCGGCGAGGGTCTCCTTGCCCATGCCGAGGCCGCGGTCCTCGACCTCGACGGCGTAGCCGTTGCCGACGGGTTCGCCGGTGACGCGCACGCGCGTGTGGGGCGGGGAGAACTGGGCGGCGTTCTCGATGATCTCGGCCAGCAGGTGCGTGAGGTCGGCGACGGCCGCGCCGACGACGGCCGCCTCGGGGAGCTGCCGCACCTCCACGCGCGCGTAGTCCTCCACTTCGGAGACGGCCGCGCGGACCACGTTCGTCAGGGACACCGGCATGCGCCAGGCGCGGCCGGGGGCGGCCCCGGAGAGGATGATCAGGCTCTCGGCGTGGCGCCGCATGCGGGTGGTGAGGTGGTCGAGACGGAAGAGGTCGCTCAGCTCGTTCGGATCGTCGGAGCGGCGTTCCATGCTGTCGAGGAGGGCCAGTTGGCGGTGGACGAGGATCTGACTGCGGCGGGCGAGGTTGACGAAGACGCCGGAGATGCCGCTGGCGAGCTCGGCGCGTTCCACCGCGGCCCGCAGCGCGGCGCGGTGCACGGTGGTGAGGGCCTCGGCGACCTGCCCGGTCTCGTCCTCGGCGGGCGCTTTCGGTGGGGCCTCGGCGCGGATGTCGATCTCTTCGCCCGCCCGTAGTTTCCGCATGGCGTCGGGGAGTTTGCGGCGGGCGATCTCCAGGGCGCTGTTGCGCAGGCTGACCAGTTCCACCACGAGGCCGCGTCCGATGCGTACGGAGATGACGAGCGAGGCGGCTACGGCGGCGAGGCCGAGCAGGACGGCGGCGCCGGCCGGGGTGAGCAGTCCCCGGGTGAACGGGTCGGCCCGCTCCGCGACTCCGCGTGCCGCGTCGTCCTCGATGGTGCGCATGCCGTTCTGCACCCGCTCGTACGGCGTGTTCCAGGTGCTCTCGGGTGCCGCTTCGACCGCCTTCGCGCCCGGCCCGCGGGCCAGCACCCCGTCCTCGACCTCGCCGAGGCCGGTGTAGGCGCCGCCGGCGGCGAGGGCGTCCCATGCGAAGCGTTCGGTGCCGCTCAGGTCCGCGACGGCCGACTCGGTGAGCGTGCGGCGCAGATCGACGGCGCCGGTGAAGAGCCGGAGCCGCTCCCCCGTCAGAGTGCCGTCCAGGCGGGCGCTCGCCAGCACCGCGTCCTCCTGGGCCAGCGCCTCGCCCGCAAGGGCGAATTCGAGCAGCACGCGCGCGTCGGATCCGAGGTCGGCGTCCCGGATGCCGGTGAGTGCCCCTCCGACCTCGAACGCGGCCGAGATGGTCCCGGTGTAGCGGTCGTACGTCTCGGCCCAGCCCGCGTGCCCGTCCCGCACGGCGGTGCGCAGCGGCCGCAGTTGCTCGGCGCCGGAGACGAACGCCTCCAGCCGCTGGGCGACTCCGGCGGGCAGTTCCCCGGTGTCGGCGACGGTGGTGCCGTTGCCGAGGCGTAGTTTCGCGACGGCCCGGTCGGTGCGCCGGGCGAGTTCGTCCAGTTCGCCGGGGCGGACGGCGGACGGGTCGGTGGCGTGGCGTACGGCGGCCGCCCGTTCGGCCTGGAGGGCGGCGACGGCCGCGGAGACGGGGGCGCGGACCGTGGCGTCGACGCGTTGGACCTGGCGGAGCCGGGAGACGTCCTGGGCGGTGGTGACCGTGGCGTAGGCCCACAGGGCCAGGAGGGAGACGACCGGCACCATCAGCAGGCAGATGATCTTGGCGCGCACGGTGCGGGGGCGTATGTGCCAGCGCTCCGCGCGCGTGGGCGCCACCTCCGGCGCGGCGTCCGAGGGTGTGTCGGGGCCTTCGTCGGCCGGTGGTCCGGCGTGCGCTCGGCGGCCGCGCACGGGAGAGGGCGGCGCGTCGGCGCCGGCCGTGGGGGTCCTACGGGGTGTTCGCATGGACTCCTCGCTCGGGAGTGGTTCGGGGCGTACGGGCCGAGGCCCTGGCCGGAGCGGCCCTCGTGGCTTACCGGCCCTGCGAGGCACGGCCGGCGTCTGCCCGGCTAGGGGGCGACGCTCTGGACCGGCCGCTGGGCCGAGGCGGACGCCGCACGCTCCCCCGCTGTCGGCGAGAGCGCGACGAAGGCCGAGGTCAGGAAGAGATAGGAGCCGAGGCCGACGGCGAGGGGGAAGATGAACTGCATCGCCGTCGCCCCCGGCAGGGCCTCCCCGGAGGGCGTCACGCGCACACCCACCGCGAACATGCCGGTGTAGTGCATGCTGCTGACGGCCGCGCCCATGATCAGGGAGGCGATGGTGACCGCCACGGGCGACTTGATGTTGAGGGCCGCCCACAGGGCGGCCGTCGCGGCGACGACGGCGATCAGGACGGAGAGTCCGACGAGCAGCGGGTCGTAGGTCACGTCGCCGTGCAACCGGACGGCCGCCATGCCCAGGTAGTGCATGCTCGCGACGCCGAGGCCGGTGGTGAGCCCGCCGACGAGCAGGGCCCTGCCGCGGTCCTTGCCGTAGCCGACGGCGAAGACGCCGGCGCACACGACGACCATGGCGACGAGGAGACTCAGGAGGGTGAGCGGCACGTCGTAGCGGATGTCGGTGCCGGTGACGCCGAACCCCAGCATGGCCACGAAGTGCATGGTCCAGATGCCGGTGCCGATCGCCGAGGCCGCGGTGACGAGCCAGTTGCGGCGCGAGCGCCCGGTGGTGGCGAGCGCGCGGACGGTGCAGCGCAGACCGAGCGCGGCGCCTATGCAGGCCATCACGTACGACAGTGCGGGGGTCAGCCACCCCAGGGCTGCGTGGTCCAGGTGTCCCATGGCCCCGGGACGCTAGACCCGGCAGGGGCGCGCGAAGAGGGCGCAGTTCGAAAGGTGTTGGAATATGACCCAAGGGTGTACCGGAGCGATCGGGTCACGCTCGAACGTGTGCGCCGAGACGTCCTTCGTGCCTGTGCGGCGTCATCCGTGGCGGTGAGGCGTCATCCGTACCGGTGAGGAATCATGCGGTACATGAGCGACGAGCAGACGCGTGTTCAGGAGTTCTTCACAGCCCGCGCCGCCGACTGGGACAGCCGGTTCCCGGACGACGGCCCTGCCTATGCGGCCGCGGTCGCCGAGCTCGGGCTGCGGACGGGCGACCGGGTGCTCGACGCGGGGTGCGGCACCGGCCGCGCCCTGCCGCCGCTGCGAGCCGCGGTGGGGGCCTCCGGGGTGGTCCTCGGGGCCGATCTGACCCCGGCCATGCTGCGGGAGGCCGTACGGGCCGGACGGGACCATGACGGGCAGCTGCTCCTCGCGGATGTCGCCGCGCTGCCCCTGCGCTCGCGGTCGCTGGACGCCGTGTTCGGGGCGGGCCTCATCTCGCACCTCGAAAACCCGGCCGAGAACCTGCGGGAGCTGGCGCGCGTGGTGCGCCCGGGCGGGGTGCTGGCGCTGTTCCACCCGATCGGCAGGGCGGCTCTCGCGGCTCGCCACGGTCGCCCGCTCACCCCGGAGGACCTGCGCGCCGAGCCCAGCCTCCGCCCTCTGCTGGCCGGTTCCGGGTGGCGCCTGACGTCGTACGTCGACGAGGACTCCCGTTTCCTCGCGCTCGCCGTGCGCGAGGACTGAGCCGCCGCGTCACCCGGCCTCGGCGTCCGGCGCCCCGTGCCGCACGGGACAGCCCCGCAGGCCCGGTACCGGGCGGGTGCCCAGGTCGGCGATCCGGTAGCCGTACGGGTAGCCCTTGATCTCCCGGTTCTGGCGGGCGAAGTGCGGGGCGCGCCGGGGCGGCAGCAGGCGGACGGCACGGCCCCGGAGCCGGACGGCGCGACGCACCCACGCGCGCGTGGCGGCACTCGGCGGGGTGTAGCGGAAGGCGCGCAGCAGCGAGTCGTCGAGCAGCGCGAGGGTCGTGGTGCGCAGCAGGGGCGCGAGCGGGCCGGGGTACCAGGAGGCCATCAGGTCGAGTGTGGCGTCCGAGACGCGCCGGGCGTCGGCGTCCCAGGCGAAGTGGGCGGCCTCGTAGGAGTCGAGGCAGGTCTCGAACTCCTCGTAGGTCTCGGGGATGTCCTTGATGCCCATGTGCCGGCCCAGGGTGCGGTAGTGGACGACACTGGCGACGGTCTCGTGGCGTGACATCCTGCGCCAGCCGTAGGCGTCGATCCACCGTTTCGGCATCACGACGAACGTGCAGAGCACGTAGCGCATGTCGTCGTCGCTGATGTCGTAGCTGCGGTGCATCTGGTTGATGCGGCGGATCGCGGTCCGGCCCTGGTCGCTGCCGAAGCCGTGCTCGACGATGGCGTCCAGGAGCAGCGAGGTGTCGTCGTAGCGCTTCTGCGCCCGGTCCGTGAGCTCCGCGGTGCGCGCGAGCAGCCGGGCGATGCCGGGGACGGCGTACGTGCGGTACAGGGCCAGCTCCAGGGCGCGCGTGAAGTCCCAGGGGAACTCGTACGCCACGCTGAGCCGGTAGATCTCTGTAGCCTCCTCGTACGGGTCCATACTCCGGATCTGTTCGAGCCGCGAATAGCGCTTCACCGTGCTGTCCCCCTTCTGCCACAGCTTCCCCAACTCTACGTTGGTGAGCAGGAGATGGATGACCGGGCACAGCAGGAGCGCGGGGGGGGGAAGGTGGTCGGTATGTGGGGCAGGTTCCGCAATGCCGGGGGAAGGGTCGCGGATGCCATGCGCACGGAACCGAAGGCCGACGGGGACAAGCGTCCGCACAACCTCTTCGAGGCCGCGGCGACCTACGTGACGGCCGGCGCGCAGCACGACCAGGAGCGGGCCTACGAGGCGGCCGGCTGGGTGTCGCCGGAGGCGCTGTCGTTCGGCGTGAACGAGCTGGCCTGCCGGGCCGTGGTCGCACTGGCCCGGGAGCGCGGTGAGTCGCCGGAGACCGTGGCGCGCGAGCTGCTGGGGCTGCCGGCGGCATGATGCGCCGGCGGGGCGGACGGCCGGTTCGCCCCGTCCGCCGGAAAACTGCAGCTCGGCCTGCACATGCGAGGCCGTGACAAGGGGCTTCCTGGCGCACTAGGGTGCGCGCCGGTGGACGAACCGATGGGGAGGCTGGGATGGCCGGGACGGACGAGGAAGCCGTCGCCGCCGCGGACGATGCGCTCTATGTGCTCACGGCGGTGCTGCTGACGCCGGCGAAGTTCCCGAGTGTGCTGGGCGACGACTACCCCGAGGCATGCGCGGCGCTCGGTCTCGCGCCGCTCGCGGACGGGTACGGGCTGGTGCTCGGGCAGGACGGCGAGGGCGCCCGGTGGACGGTGGCCATCGACGACGTCTCCCTGGTGGCCGTCGCCATCGCGTCCTGGGACTGCGGCATGGAGTACGAGCTGTCGCCCGACGAGCGCACGGTCGTCGCGGCCCTGCCCGGCTGGCCCCTCGCGGTCGCCGTCGCGGCCCCTGGGGTGCCCGCGCCGCACGACCCGGGTCCGGAGGCGGACGACCGGCCACCGCTGGCTCCGCCGGACACCGGCGTCTGGGGGCCGGCCCAGCGGCGCCTGGGCGCGGACGAGATCGCGCTCCAGTGGGCGGTGTGGCGGGAGCAGGTCGACGACACGGAGTTCCCGACGCCCGCGCCCTTGGGAGCGTCCGGTGACAAGGGCGGGCCGGACGGCGAGCAGGAGCACGAGCCGGACGGGAGCGGGGAGAACGGGCGGAAGGGGGGCCGCAGCGGCATCCGGCGCGTCCTCGCGGAGGCCCGCACGTACCTCGACTCGCCACCGCCGCTGGGCCGGGTGCGGTCGTCCTTCGCGTCGGGTGACGCCCGGACCCTGCGGGCCGACGGTCCGGGCTGGTCGCTCGTCGCCAGGACCGACGACATCGCCTTCGTGCTGCTCGACGAGGAACCCGGCGAGGTCCTGCCAGTGGGCCGGGGGCCGGAGCTGCCGGCTCTCCTCGACGCGCTGGACAAGATCGCCGTACGGCCGAACTGAGCCGGTCGGGCCGGGCTGAGCCGATTCAGCCGGGCCTGGCCGACACGGCCGGACCGACCCGGTACAGCCGGACCGACCCGGTACAGCCGGACCGACCCGGTACAGCCGGACCGACCCGGTACAGCCGGACCGACCCGGTACAGCCGGACCGATGGGTACCTGGACCGATCCGCTACGGCCGGGTCGGCCCGGCACGGCCACCTCGAGTCGCTCAGCCACCTCGAGGCGGTTCGGCCCGGCCGCCGCCGTACACGTGAGGCCGCGCCGCTTCAGCGCCTCAGCGGCCGAGCTCCTTGCGTGTGGTGCGGCGCAGCCTGCGCCGCTGGGATGGATCCAGCGTGAGGTACGCGGCGGCCGGGACCCCCAGGATGATCAGGAGCGCTGCCCACCAGGGCAGCCAGATCAGCAGGATGAGCCCGACCGCCACACCGCCCGCGGCGATCTTGGCGTTCTTCGACATGACTGTCGCCTCCTTCGCGGCCACTGCCGCTCTCTGTCTCGAAAACGGACCCACCTTCACGGCGGTTCCGGACCGCGACCCTGAGACATCCCTGAGGTGCGACCCCGACGCACCCCTGAGACCTCCATGGTGACCCAGCTCACAGCTCAGCCATACCCATGTGCACCGGAAGTGCTGTACTCTCGGCGACTCCGCCCTCACTAGTCAAATTTGAGGAATCAGCCATAGCCGAGCATCCGTCTCTCCCGGCACCCTCCTCCGACCTCTCCGACCTGGCCATGTGCCGCTCCGTGTTCCTGCCCGGCGACCCCGCGCGCAACGGCAGTGTCGCCTTCTGGCGGCCCGACGGCGTCGCCCCTCCGGTCGTGGCCGCCGCGTCCGTCACCGACCTGACCGTCCTACTGCCCCGTGACGGCGGGATCGAGGCGGCCCGGGTCCCCGCCGTCCTGCTCCCGGTGCGCTCGGGCCTGCCGGTCCTCACGCGTGCGCGGGCCGTCGGGCAGGGGCACCGGTCCACCGTCTTCTGGGGCGCGGCCGCCCTGCACGCCCTGCACCTCGTGGCGCGCGGACTGCTGCTGCCCGGACTGTCCCCCGGCGACCACGACGCCTGGCGCATCGGCCCGCTGCGCGCCCAGGACATCGAGGCCGTACGCCGCCTGGCCGCGGCGATGCCGCCCGAGGCGCACGCCACGCCCCTGGAAGGCACCGGGCCGCTGCTGCTGCCCGACCCGGAACAGCTCCTGCGCGCCTTCCTCGACGCGGTCGCCGACACCCTGCCCCGCTCCCCCGCGGCGCCCCTGGTGACGGGCGGCCCCGCCTACGCCGGGCCGGAACCGGTGCGACTGCCCGAGCAGCGCGCCTGGGCCGCCGATGTCGCGGCGGGCCACGACGCGGGCGTGCGGCTGTCGCTGCGGATCGAGGCGGACGGTCTGACGAACGCGGCGGACTGGGCGGAGGAGGCGGACGAGGCGGACGTGAGGTTCCGGGCCGTGCTGCAGGTGCACAGCGTCAGCGATCCGGCGCTCGTCGCGGACGCCGCGGACGTCTGGGCCGGCGCCGCGGGCGAGGCCTTCGGTCCGCGCGCGCGGATGGACGCGCTGCTGGCGCTGCGCAGGGCGGCCCGGGCCTGGGCCCCGCTGACGCCACTGCTGTCGGCTGCCGTGCCGGACGCGGCCGAGCTCGCCGACGAGGAGGTCACCGACCTTCTCGGCGCGGGTGCCCGCGCGCTGGGGACGGCCGGGGTCTACGTGCATTGGCCGAAGGGGCTGTCCCGTGAGCTCAGCACGCACGCGGAGGTGGGGCCTTCCGACGGCGAGTCGGAGTCCGGCAGGGAACGCGCCGCCCTGCCGTCGTTCCTGTCCGCCGACGCGCTGCTCGCCTTCACATGGTCGTTCTCCGTGGGTGACAGGCGGCTGGACCGTGATGAGCTGGACCGTCTCGCCGAAGCGAAGCGCCCGCTGGTGCGGCTGCGCGACCAGTGGGTCCTGATCGACCCCCGGGAGGCGCACCTGGCCCGCTCCGGGCAGGACCGCAAGGTCACACCGGTGGACGCCCTCGGGGCGGCCCTGACGGGCTGGGCGGAGGTGGAGGGCCGCCGGGTCGAGGTGCGGCCGACCGGCTGGCTGGCGACGCTGCGGGAGCGGCTCGCGGACCCCGAGGCGCAGCAGCCCGTGGAGCAGCCTGCCGCCCTTGCCGCCACCCTGCGGGACTACCAGCGGCGGGGTCTGAACTGGCTCGCGGGTATGACGTCCCTCGGCCTGGGCTGCTGCCTCGCCGACGACATGGGGCTGGGCAAGACGATCACGCTGATCGCCCTCCACCTGCACCGGCAGTCCGACGCCGGGTCCGCCGGACCGACCCTGGTGGTCTGCCCGACGTCCCTGATGGGCAATTGGCAGCGGGAGATCGAACGGTTTGCGCCCGGTACACCGGTGCGCCGCTTCCACGGTGCGCGGCGCGGCCTGGACGGGCTGGCCGACGGGGAGATCGTGCTCACCACGTACGGCACGATGCGCCTGGACGCGCCCCGGCTGGCCGACGTGCCGTGGGGCATGCTCGTGGCGGACGAGGCCCAGCACGTGAAGAACCCGTACTCGTCCACCGCCCGGGAGTTGCGTTCCATCGGTGCACGCGCGCGTGTGGCGCTCACCGGCACCCCGGTGGAGAACAACCTGTCGGAGCTGTGGGCGATCCTCGACTGGACGACTCCGGGGCTGCTGGGCCGGCTCGGCACGTTCCGCCTGCGGTACGCGGAGGCCGTCGAGGGCGGTCAGGACCCGGCCGCGGCCGACCGGCTGGCCCGTCTCGTACGGCCCTTCCTGCTACGCCGCCGCAAGTCGGACCCCGGCATCGCGCCCGAGCTGCCGCCGAAGACGGAGACCGATCACGCGGTGTCGCTCACCCGGGAGCAGGCCGCGCTGTACGAAGCCGTCGTGCGCGAGGCCCTCGCGGAGATCTCCGGCGCCGGCAGCATGGCCCGGCGGGGTCTGATCGTGAAGCTGCTGACCGGCCTCAAGCAGATCTGCAACCACCCGGCGCAGTACCTCAAGGAGGAGCGGCCGGTGATCTCCGGGCGGTCCGGGAAGCTGGAGCTGCTGGAGGAGTTGCTCGACACGATCCTCGCCGAGGGGGCGGGCGTGCTGGTGTTCACCCAGTACGTGCAGATGGCCCGCCTCCTCGAACGGCACCTGGCAGCCCGCGGCACGCCCTCGCAGTTCCTGCACGGAGGGACACCCGTCGCCGAGCGTGAGGCCATGGTGCGCCGCTTCCAGGACGGCGAGGTGCCGGTGTTCCTGCTGTCGCTGAAGGCCGCGGGCACCGGGCTGAATCTGACCCGTGCCGAGCACGTCGTGCACTACGACCGCTGGTGGAACCCGGCCGTCGAGGCTCAGGCCACCGACCGCGCGTACCGCATCGGCCAGCTGCGGCCCGTGCAGGTGCACCGGATCATCGCGGAGGGAACGATAGAGGACCGCATCGCCGAACTGCTGCTGCGCAAGCGGAAACTGGCGGACTCGGTCCTGAGCGCCGGTGAGGCGGCACTCACGGAGCTGACGGACGCGGAACTGGCGGATCTGGTCGCACTGCGAGGGGGCCTGCGATGACTCGGCACGTTGACGGCGACATGGAACGCACCTTCGCGGCGCTGCCGCCCGCGCGCGGGAAGGGCTTCGCGCAGACCTGGTGGGGCCAGGCCTGGCTGACGGCCCTGGAGGGCACGGCGCTGGACTCGGCGCAGCTGAAGGCGGGCCGCCGGCTGGCCCGCGCGGGTGCGGTCGGGGCGGTGTCGGTGCGCCCCGGGCGGCTCACGGCCGTCGTGCTGGACCGCGACCGTACGGCGCACCGGGCCGACGTCCTGCTGGAGGAGCTCTCGCCCGAGCAGTGGGACCGCTTTCTGGACATGACGGTGGAGCGGGCCGGTCATGTGGCGGCGCTGCTGGACCGGGAGATGCCGCCGCACCTGGTCGAGGACGCGGCGGACGCGGGCGTGGAACTGCTGCCGGGCCTGGGCGACCTGGAACCGGAGTGCGACTGCGAGGCATGGGACCACTGCGGGCACACGGCGGCGCTCTGCTACCAGGTGGCCCGGCTGCTCGATCAGGACCCGTTCGTGCTGCTGATGATGCGGGGTCGCGCCGAGGGTTCGGTGCTGGACGATCTCCAGAGCCGCAGTGGTGCGTCCGCGGCGGAGGCCTCGGCCCCCGAAGGTGTGGACGCCGCAGAGGCCTACGCGGCCGGTGGCATCCTGCCCCCGCTGCCGCCCCTGCCCGGGCTCCCCGTCGAGCCGGGCGTGCCGCCGTCCCTCGGCACCGAGACGCCACCGGCATCCGGCATCGACCCGGCCGCGCTGGAGTTCCTGGCCGCGCAGACCGCCGTACGGGCCCACGGCCTGCTCCGAGGAGCACTCCAGGCGGGGCCCCAGGTGGAGTTGACGTCGGGTCAGGACGCGGTACGGCTGGCCGCGGGTGGTCCCGGCCCGGAGATGACCGACCGGCTCGCCGCCGGGTCGGGACGCGGCAGGGAGGGGCTGGCGACGGCCGTGCACGCCTGGCGTCACGGCGGTACGGAGGCGCTGTCCGTCCTGGACGAGGAGTGGCAGCCGCAGGACGAGACGCTCGCACGGGCGCGTGCCGCCCTGGACTCGGCCTGGGAGACCGGTGAGCGGCCGGAGTTGCGTGCCCGGGCCAACCGCTGGACGGTCGACGGCGCGCCGGTCCAGCTGCGCCTCGGGCGGGACGGCCGCTGGTGGCCCTACCGCAAGGAGCGCGGCCGCTGGCAGCCCGCCGGAGGCGCCGCCCAGGATCCGGCGACGGCCCTGGCCTCGGTGACGGCTCCAGCGCCGGCGGACCTGGCCCCCGAGGAAGGGAACTCCCTCTGACGATGGAGCGGCCCGTACCGGGTGAGGAGACGGACAGGGCGGTGTTCGTCGCCCAGCCGGCCCGCGACTTCGAGGCGCAGGTGTCAGGGCACCAGCTCGCCGGGGTCGAGGGAGGGCAGAAGTGATTCGAGGTCGCTGGGCAGGCCGCTCGGCAGCTTGGTCGGGAAGCCCGACGGCAGCCGGGTCGGCAGCTCGCTCGGCAGCCTCGTGGGGAGCTGGGTGGGGATGCGGAAGGACGGGCCGGGAGTGGCGCTCGTGCTCTCGCCGGACGGCTCCTTGTCCGACGAGTCGCCCCTGTCCGAGGCCATCAGCACCACGAGGGACACGGCGGCGACGGCCACGAACACGACGAGCGGGAGGAACAGCGGGTTCCGGCGCCGGGGAGGCCCGGGCGGGTGCGGCGGTACGGGCGGCATGGCCATACCGACCAGAGTCGCCGCGCACCCCTCGGGCCGGGAGGGGCGCACGGAAGCTGATACGGACTCATGGCGTGGACCGCATGATTCCGGAGCGTGACGGGCCCGTCGGCGCGGCCGGAGGGGCCGGCCGACGGGCCGCACGGACCGCCGGCGCGGCCGAGGCCCTCTTCCTCGCCGGCGCCCCGGGCTCCGCCGCTCAGTGCGCGCGGACTCAGCCCCGCGCCCCCAGCAGATGGTCCATCGCCAGCTGGTCCAGGTGCTCGAAGGCCATGCCGCGCGCGGCAGCCGCCTCCACGTCGAACGCCTCGAACGCCGTCCGGTCGGTGAGCAGCGCCTGGAGGCCGTCCGCGGCGGTGGGCTGGGCCAGCTCGTCCAGCCGGGCCGCGCGCAGGGCCTCCTGGACCTCCGGGTCGGCGCGGAAGGCGGCGGCGCGCTCCCTGAGGATGAGGTAGTTGCGCATGCAGCCGGCCGCCGAGGCCCACACGCCGTCGAGGTCCTCGGTCCGCGGCGGCTTGAAGTCGAAGTGCCGTGGACCGGTGTATCCGGCCGACTCCAGCAGGTCGACCAGCCAGAACGCGGCACGCAGGTCACCGGCGCCGAAGCGCAGGTCCTGGTCGTACTTGATGCCGGACTGGCCGTTGAGGTCGATGTGGAACAGCTTGCCCGCCCACAGCGCCTGCGCGATGCCGTGCGGGAAGTTCAGGCCGGCCATCTGCTCGTGCCCGACCTCGGGGTTGACGCCGTACAGCTCCGGCCGCTCCAGGCGCTCGATGAACGCCAGGGCGTGGCCCACGGTCGGCAGCAGGATGTCGCCGCGCGGCTCGTTCGGCTTGGGCTCGATCGCGAAGCGCAGGTCGTAGCCCTGGGAGGTGACGTACTCGCCGAGCAGGTCGAAGGCCTCCTTCATCCGGTCCAGGGCCGCGCGGACGTCCTTGGCCGCGCCCGACTCGGCACCCTCACGGCCGCCCCAGGCCACGTACACCTGGGCGCCGAGCTCGGCGGCGAGGTCGATGTTGCGGATGGTCTTGCGCAGGGCGTAGCGGCGCACGTCGCGGTCGTTGGCGGTGAACGCGCCGTCCTTGAAGACGGGGTGGGTGAAGAGGTTGGTGGTGGCCATCGGGACCTTCATGCCCGTGGCGTCCAGCGCCTGACGGAAGCGCTTGATGTGCGCCTCGCGCTCGGTGTCGTTCGAGCCGAACGGGATCAGGTCGTCGTCGTGGAAGGTCACGCCGTGGGCGCCCAGCCCGGCCAGGCGCTGCACCGTCTCGACGGGGTCCAGGGCACGCCGCGTGGCGTCGCCGAAGGGATCCCGTCCCTGCCAGCCGACGGTCCACAGGCCGAAGGTGAACCTGTCCTCGGGGGTGGGCTGGTAGCTCATGCCGCGGCTCCTTGCTCGCTGAGGCCTCGCTGAGGCTATTTCGTCATGCCGATTTACAAATTAGTATGCAGGCACCTCTCTGGGAAGAGACAAGGTGGCTCCGAACGGAGACACGTGCCGCGCGCAGTAGGGAGAAGCCCGATGTCAGCAGCCGAGGGTCCGCTCGTCGTCGGTGTGGATTCGTCCACCCAGTCCACCAAGGCCCTGGTCGTCGACGCGTCCACCGGCCGGGTGGTCGCGAGCGGCCAGGCGCCGCACACGGTCTCCTCGGGGTCCGGGCGGGAGACCGACCCGCGCCAGTGGTGGGACGCGCTGTGCGAGGCCCTGCACCAGTGCGGTGAGGCGGCGCACGAGGCCGCCGCGGTGTCGGTCGGCGGGCAGCAGCACGGTCTCGTCACGCTGGACGGCCTGGGCGAGCCGGTGCGGCCCGCCCTGCTGTGGAACGACGTGCGCTCGGCGCCGCAGGCCCGCCGGCTGACGGAGGAGCTGGGCGGAGCGAAGTTCTGGGCCGAGCGCACCGGAAGCGTGCCCGCCGCCTCGTTCACGGTCACCAAGTGGGCCTGGCTGGCCGAGCACGAGCCGGAGGCGGTGCGCGCCACGAAGGCCGTGCGCCTCCCCCACGACTACCTCACCGAGCGGCTCACCGGGCAGGGCACGACCGACCGCGGCGACGTCTCCGGGACCGGCTGGTGGGCGTCCGGGACGGAGGCGTACGACGAGGGGATCCTGGCGCACGTAGGACTCGACCCGGCCCTGCTGCCCCGCGTGGTCCGGCCCGGCGAGGTCGCGGGCACGGTGCGCGACGGCCACGACCTGCCGTTCTCCCGGGGCACTCTGGTCGCGCCCGGCACGGGTGACAACGCCGCCGCCGCGCTGGGCCTCGGGGCGCGGCCGGGTGTGCCGGTGATGAGCCTCGGCACCTCGGGCACGGTGTACGCCGTGTCCCGGCACCGGCCCGCCGACCCGAGCGGCACCGTGGCGGGTTTCGCCGACGCCCGTGGCGACTGGCTGCCGCTGGCCTGCACCCTGAACTGCACGCTCGCCGTCGACCGTGTCGCGGCGCTGCTGGGCCTGGACCGCGAGTCCGTGGAGCCCGGCACGGCGGTGACCTTGCTGCCCTACCTGGACGGCGAACGCACCCCGAACCTGCCGAACGCCTCGGGCCTGCTGCACGGCCTGCGCCACGACACGACCGGCGGCCAGCTCCTCCAGGCCGCCTACGACGGTGCCGTGCACTCCCTGCTCGGCGCGCTCGACCTCGTCCTCGACGAGGACGCGGACCGTTCCGAACCCCTACTGCTGATCGGCGGCGGAGCCCGGGGCACGGCCTGGCAGCAGACCGTGCGGAGGCTCTCCGGACGTCCCGTGCAGGTGCCCGAGGCCAGGGAACTGGTCGCGCTCGGCGCCGCCGCGCAGGCGGCCGGGCTGCTGACCGGGGAGGATCCGGCGGCTGTCGCGCGGCGCTGGGACACGGCGGCCGGGCCGGTGCTCGACGCCGTCGAGCGGGACGAGGAGACGCTGGCCAGGATCGCCGGGGTACTCTCCGACGCGGCTCCGCTGCTGGAGCGGCCCACGAACACCCACTGAGGACTGGCGCCAGGCATGACCGCACCGCTGCACGAGGCCCGTCCCGCCGGACCGGGACGCGCCCTGCCCGACACCCAGCAGGGCATGCGCCGCCGCAACCTCGCCCGGGTCCTGCACACCGTCCGCGACGGGGGTCCGCTGTCCAGGGCCGCCGTCGCCTCACGGATCGGTCTGACCCGGGCGGCGGTCTCGACACTCGTCGACGAGCTCATCCGCTCGGGGCTCCTCGAAGAACTGGGGCCCGAGCGGCCCGGCCGGGTGGGACGGCCCGGTTCCGCGCTCGCCGTCAGCGGTCGCGGCCCGGCCGGGATCGGCGCGGAGGTCGGCGTCGACCACCTCGCGGTCTGCGCCGTCGACCTGCGCGGCGCGACCCGGTCGCGGGCGCTACGGCAGGGAGCCAACCGCGGCCGCTCCCCCGGGCCCGTGCTCGCGGAGCTCACCGAGCTGATCCGGCAGGTCGTCGCCGAGGCGGACGATGAGGGCCTGTGGCCGGCCGGACTCGCGGTCGCCGTGCCGGGCCTGGTGGCGCGCGACGCCCGGACCGTCGTGCGCGCCCCCAACCTCGGCTGGCACGACACGGACCTCGGCTCACTGCTGCCGGCGGACCTCCCGCTGACGGTGGACAACGAGGCCAACTTCGGCGCCCTGGCCGAACTCTGGCTGGGTGACGGCACACCCCGCGACTTCCTGCACGTCTCGGCGGAGATCGGTATCGGTGCCGCGGTCGTCGTGGACGGCGGGCTGCTGCGCGGAACCCGCGGTTTCGCGGGCGAGTTGGGGCACGTGCCGGTCCAGCCGGACGGTCCGGAGTGCGCCTGCGGCGGGCGGGGCTGTCTGGAGCAGTACGCGGGTGAGGAGGCGGTGCTGCGTGCGGCCGGTCTGGAACCCGGTGAGGACCGGGTCGGGCTGCTCGCGGGGCGCGCAGCAGAGGGCGACGAGTCGGTACGGCGAGCCCTGCGCGACGCGGGTACGGCGCTCGGTGTGGCCCTGACGGGGGCGGTCAATCTGCTCGACCCTCAGAGTGTGGTCCTGGGCGGGGAACTGTCCGGCCTCGCTCCCTGGCTGCTGCCCTCACTGCGGGACGAACTGGCGCGGCGCACGGCGGGGCCGGCCTGCCCCGTGTCCGTGTCCGGGCTGGGCCCTCAGGGACCTCTGCTGGGGGCCGCGCACTCGGTGGTCCGGGCGGTGCTGGACGATCCCGCGGCCGTCGCCGGACAGGCCTGAGACGGGCCGTCGACCCCGTTCGCCGGCCTGTCCGGGCTCTTCCAATCACCCGACCGGGTGAGATAGTTGTCCACATCCGAGAGCCCGTCCACCGATTCGCACCGCATCCTCCCGACCGACCGGCAGGCGCCGTAACTTGATCACGGCGGGCCGCGACCGCAACGGCCGCAGCTCCGCGCAGTTGAGCAAGAGACCCCTCCCGTCGAGCCCGGAAGGCACACACCCATGCAACGGACCACCCCTCTCCCCAGCAGGCGAGGCATCCTCGCGAGCGCCGCCCTCACCGCTCTCCCGGCGGCCCTGCTGCACAGCACTCGGGCGGACGCCGGGCCCCAGACCGTCGACCACCCCGGAGCGGCATGGCGGCCGGCGAGCCGCGGCAACTACACGCCGTCGAACCGGCCTCGTGCCCATCCACTGCACTACGTGGTCCTCCACGTGGCGCAGACGACCTACTCCGGCACCCTGAACGTCTTCCGGAACCCGGAGAAGAAGGTGTCCGCGCACTACGTGGTGCGCTCCTCCGACGGACGCGTGGCGCAGTGCGTGCGCGAGGCCGACATCGCCTGGCACGCGGGGAACTGGGACTACAACACCCGCAGCATCGGCATCGAGCACGAAGGCTGGGTGGACCGGCCCGGGTACTTCACCGACGTCATGTACGAGCGGTCGGCCCGGCTCACCGCCGCGATCTGCGAGAGGTACGGCATCCCGAGGAACCGCGCGCACATCATCGGCCATCACGAGGTACCGGGCAGCGACCACACCGACCCGGGCCGGCACTGGGACTGGAAGCGCTATCTCAGACTCGTCAAGTCCGCCTGAACACCTGGTCAATACCCCGCGATCCACCTCACGTCCCGGTTACAAATCGCTCAACCCCTGGTTGCGGGCCGGTGAGCAGGCGACGATGGGGTCATGACTCTGGCCCAGCGCGCCATGGAGCGCCTGCAGGCCTGGCCCGACCTGATGGCGGGCCCGGCGAGTTGCGGTACCGGACGGGCACTCCGTTCCGTCCGTGACGAGATCGTCCACTTCCACTCCGCACGGGACGTGGACCTCCACCTCACCCGCCGGGCCATCCAGCGCTTCCACTACGACCTCGCCGGTTCGAGTGCCATCCATCTGCTGCCCGGATCATGCTGGGTGACGGTCCACCTCGACTGCGAGGCGGACGTCGACCTGCTGCTGAGCCTGGTGAGCATCGCCCTCAAGGCCCATCAGACCCCGCCCGCCGACGACGGCGAGCCGCGGCTCGCCGGGTGCAACTTCCACCGGGTCACGGTGCTGCCGCGTGACGCCGTGGCGGGCGGCTGAGCCTTGGCGGACGAACCGGAGGCGGTCAACGCCCAGGCCTGGGACGCGTACGGGGCGCACCATGTGCGACGGGGCACGGTGTTGTCCGAGGCGGCCCGGATCGACTGGGGATTCGAGGGCGGCGGGCCGGGCAGCGAGGCGCTCGGGGAGCTGACCGGCCGGCGGGTGCTGGACCTCGGCTGCGGCCCGGCCCGGCACGCGGCCCATCTGGTCCGGGACCACCGTGCGCTGGTGGACGCGGTCGACGCCTCGGCCGGGCAGTACGAGCGGGCCCGCGCCCGCTACGGCTCGCTGCCCGGGCTGCGGCTGGTTCTGGGCGACGCGGTGGACCATCTGCGCTCGGCCGAGCCGTACGACGTCGTCTACTCCGTCAACGGCGTCCCGTACATCGATCCGCACCGGCTGCTGCCCGCTCTCACCGGGGCGCTGCGGCCGGGCGGCAGGCTCTGCTTCACGGTCCTGCACACGAACAGTCGTGGTGACGGGCCGTCGGACCGGGTGGTCGCCCGGCCCGAGATCCTGCGGCTGGCGGGCGGCGGTGAGGTCACCGTCCGCATGTGGATTCTCACCCCGGAGCTCTGGACGGCGTTGCTCACCGAATCCGGGCTGCGTGTGGAGGGGATCGACGTCCTCGACGCCCCGGAGGAAGGCAACCAGGCCTCCTACCGGCTCTTCCGGGTGACCCGGCCGGTCCGGGTCACCTCCCGGCCGCGCGTCGGCAAGCCGCCGCCCGCGCACGCCGCGCTCGGGGTGGGTGCCATCCTGTACGGGCCTCGCGGACTGCTGTTGGGCCGGCACCGGCGCGGGACGTGGGAGCTGCCCGGCGGGACGGTGGAACCCGGGGAGTCGTTGCAGGAGACGGTCGTGCGCGAGCTCGGCGAGGAGACGGGGATCGCGGCCCGGCCCGAGGACGTCCGGCTGCTCGGGACGCTGCTGGACGACGCGGGCGGTGTCGTCCGCATGACCGTGGCCGCCCGAGTCACCTCCTGGCGGGGCGAGCCGTCGGACCAGCCCGGGGAGAGCGTGGGCCGCTGGCGCTGGTTCGCCCTGGACCGGCTGCCGGAGCAGCTGTTCGTGTGCAGCGCACAGGCCCTCACCGCCTGGCGGCCCGGCCTGCCGATCGACCACACGCCCGCGCACCACACGCCGTACGCCACCGGCACGGGCGACAGCTGAAGCACCCGGAGGGGTGCTTCCTTTTCAGCCGTTCCCGCGTAGTCCGCGTTCAGCCACCCTGCCGGACCCCCGCGGTCTGGTGCACTGCCCCTGAGGATCCCGACAGTTGACGAGGCATCAGGGGGCACGGTGGCAGGTCGTCGCAGGCGATGGGGAGCAGGCAGAGCGGCACTGGCGTGTGTCACGGCGTTCGCCGCACTGACCGGTGCGGCCCTGGCGGGGGCGGCTCCGGCCGGCGCCGTCCAGAAGGGCGGACGCGTAGCGCCGGGGGTGACGTACGAGGAGTTCGACATCGAGGCGGCCCAGGGGGTGACGCACGCACATCTGCTGAGGGTCGACCTCGGCAATCCGCGAGTACGGGTCGATCTGCTGTACCCGGGGGCCGTGGCCTCACGCGCGCAGGTCTCGGCGATGGCGAACACCCAGGGCGCGGTCGCCGGCGTCAACGGTGACTTCTTCAACATCAGCGAGACGCAGCACCCGGGCGTCGAGGCGACCGGAGCGAGCGTGGGTCCGGCGATCGCGGCCGGGCGGACGCTCAAGGCGGCGGTCCCGAAGGGCCAGCGTTTCGGGCCGGCGCTGCCGCCCGGCACCACCACCGAGGACGTCTTCGGCGTCGGCACCGACGGGCGGGCGCGACTGGACCGGCTCGCACTCGCCGGTTCGGTCCGTACGGCCGAGGCGCAGCTGCCTCTGGGCGGGCTCAACCAGTACGCGCTGCCGGTGGGTTCCGTCGGCGCGTTCACCTCCCAGTGGGGCAGCATCTCCCGGGTGCGTGCCACATGCGGCACGGACACGGACCGGGCCGCTCCGTGCAGCACGGACACCTACGAGGTGACGGTCCGCGACGGCAAGGTCGTCTCCGCCGCCGACGCCCCGGGCAGCGGTCCCATCGCCGCGGGGACGACCGTGCTGGTCGGCCGGGAGGCGGGCGCCCAGCAGCTGCGCAAGTTCTCCACCGGTGAATCGGTCGAGGTCGAGCACAGCCTCGTGGCGGCCACGGGCGGCGTCGCGTACCGGCTCGCCCTCGGCGGCTACCCGGTGCTGTCGGGAGGGCAGCCGCTGCCGGGGCTCGACGACACGACGTCGGCCGTCCGTACGGCCGTGGGGATCGCCGACGGCGGACGGCGCGTGCTGCTGCTCGCACTGGACGGCGCCGCCGCCTACCGCAGCGGTCTGACGATCGCCGAAGTCGCCCGTGCCATGCGGAAGCTGGGCTCGGAGGACGCCTTCAGCCTGGACGGCGGCGGGTCGTCGACCCTGGTCGCGCGGAAGGCGGGCGCGAGCACCGTCTCCGTACGCAACCACCCCAGCGGCGGCGCCGAACGTCTCGTGCCGAACGGCATCGGCGTGTTCTCGGGGCGACTCAGGGACGCAGACCGCTGACGATGTCCGCCGTCGCCGTGAGGCCGCTGTGGATGGTGGGGGCGATGCTGGTGCTGGCCAGGTAGAAGCCGAGCAGCAGACAGACCAGCGCATGGGAGACCTTCAGCCCGCCGTTGCGGAGGAAGATCACCGCAAGGATCACGAGCAGCAGCACCACAGAGATGGAAATGGCCATCGTCAACTCCTCCGCCACGCCGCCATGTCCGGTTCACGGCGTTCGGGCGCAAGTGTGGCGTAGCGGAGGGTTCGTCCGGGCGGCTGACCTGTCCGCCGAACGTGTGGTGTTCTTCTGTGCGCCTAAGGGGTCCTTTCACTATGCCCGTCCGGGTCGCGCGGTCTGGCACCGCACCTCGCCGCGTTGCCGAAAAGCCCTAGTAGCTCCGCTACGAGGGCTTCCCGGCGCCTTGCGACGCACGGCACCAGACCACGCGCCCTGATCGGACGCTCATAGTGAAAGGACCCCTAAGCCGTCCGGCGGGCGTCGAGGAACGCCTCCAGTCCCGCGAGGTCGTCGGTGTTGAGGTGGTCGACGCCCGCGGCGAGCAGTTCGGCCCAGAGCGCGTCGCGGGCGGGTCCGGCCAGGTCCGGGGTCGCCCAGAAGCGCACCTTCTGCCCGCGGTGGTGGGCGGCCTTCATGATGTTCCGCAGCTTCTGCCGCTCGGCGTCCGGGAAGGCGCCGACGCCCTGCCAGGTGAAGTTGAGTGCCCAGTTGTCGCTGATCAGCGGGATGAAGGAGGCCGGCGCCGGGCCGCCGAGGTCGGCGAGGCGGCCGTCGTAGAAGGCGCGCCGGACGGTCTGGGCCTCCATGGGGGCGCGGGCCGCGCGGTCACCCGAGATCACGGCGGTGACCGGCCCGCGGTGCACGCGACCGCGGGCGTAGGCGGTGAACAGGTGGCGGTAGCGCCGGAGATGGCGGTCGAGTTCGAGGTAGGTCGAGGAGCCCTCGGTCTTGATGTCGATGAGCAGTTGCAGCGAACCGCGGTACCCCCGGTACACCGAGCCGCGGTGGGCGCGCACGCGGGCGGCGAGCGGATCGAGGTAGAGGGACTCGAGGGTGCGGGTCGGGTCGAGGTCCTCCGGGTCGTGGGCGACGAGGAGTTGGCCGTCGACGAGGTAGATGTCGGCCTCGACGCTGCCGAAGCGGTGGTCGAGGGCGTCGAGCAGCGGGCGCGGGTGCTCGTAGTCGTTGTGGGAGTGGGCGCGCCACAACGGGCGGCGCCCGGGCGTGTGTTCGCCCGCCGCCGCGGGGGCGGCGGGGAGGGCGATCGAGCCCGCGAGGGCTCCGCCGAGGGTGGTGAGGGCCGTGCGACGGGTGGTGAGGGCCGTGCGACGGGTGGTGAGGGCCATGTTCTGCCTCCCTTGAGGTGCCGTACGGGAACCCTGTGAGTATGGGTCCCGGCAGGCCCAAGGAGCAGGCCCGCGCATGGAGTTGGCCGGGCTGCCGCCACGCGTTCACTTCGAGGGAGGGGCGCGCGAGAGAACCCGCCCCTCGTGGCCGAGACGCGCGAAAGAACCCCGCCCCCCGTGGCCGAGACGCACACGCGGGGTCTCACGCCCCGCGCCGCACCCCGCGCCTCGTCGGGCGGCTCCCGGTCCTGAAAGAACCCCTCCCCTCGTGGCCGAGGCGCACGAGAGCCCCTCCCCCCCGTGGCCGAGACGCACGGAAGGGCCCGCCCCTGGGGGACGGGCCCTTCCGTGCGCTTCCCGGGTGGATTCTTCCCGGCGTCGAGGAGACGGACCTCAGGGAGCCTGGAGGTCGACCAGTGCGGCCAGTGCCTCGCGGTGGGCTCCCGGCGTGCCGTAGGCGATCGAGTCGGCCTTGGCGCGCTTGAGGTACAGATGCGCGGGGTGCTCCCACGTCATGCCGATGCCACCGTGCAGTTGAACGGCCTCCTCGGCGGCGTGCACGGCCACGGGCGCCGCGTAGGCCTGGGCGACGGTGACGGCCACGTCCACGTCCTCGCCGTTCGACAGCGCGTCGGCGGCGTTGCGGGCGGCCGCGCGGGTGTTGACGACCTCCAGCCACAGCTGGGCCAGCCGGTGCTTGATCGACTGGAAGCCGCCGACGGGCCGGTTGAACTGCTTGCGTTCCTTCAGGTAGCGGACCGTCTCCGTCAGCGTCCACTCGGCCAGCCCGAGCTGCTCGGAGGCGAGCAGCCCGGCGCCGGCGCGCAGGGCTCGGCGTACGGCGGGTTCGGCGTCGCCCAGCAGCCGGCCCGGCACTCCGTCGAGGGTGACGGTCGCGAGCGGCCGCGTCAGGTCCAGGGAGGTCCGGGGCGTGACGGTCGCGGCGGTGGCGTCGACCGCGTACAGACCGCCGTCGTCGGCCGGCACGAGCAGCACGTGCGCGACGGCGGCGTCCGCGATACCGGTGAGTTCGCCGTGCAGCAGCCCGTCCTCGTGCCGGACGACCCGGTAGGCGGCGCCCGGCGCGACGTTCAGGGCGACCGCGAGGGCGCCGATCGTCGTGCCGGCCGCGAGGTCGCGCAGCAGGTCGTCGGTGCCGCAGGCCAGCAGCGCCTCGGTGGCGACGATCGCGCTCGTCAGATACGGCACGGGCGCGACCGCGCGGCCCAGCTCCTCCAGCACCACGGCGGCTTCGCGGTGCGTGGCGCCCTGGCCGTCGAGTTCCTCGGGCACCAGCAGGCCGGCGAGGCCCATGCCCTCGGTGAGGGCCTTCCACAGGGCCAGGTGGTGGGGGCTGTCCGACTCGGTGCGGGCGATGACGCCGGGTGCGTCGCAGTGGTCGTCGAGCAGGTCGCGGACCGCGGCGCGCAGCGCGTCTTCCTCTTCCGAGTACAACAGGTCGCTCATCGGGCGAGGTCCTTCCAGGCGACGTCCTTGTCGGTGCGCGGCTCGGCGGGCAGGCCGAGGACCCGCTCGGCGACGATGTTCAGCAGGACCTCGCTGGTCCCGCCCTCGATGCTGTTGCCCTTGGAGCGCAGGTAGCGGTAGCCGGCGTCGCGGCCGGTGAAGTCGACCAGCTCGGGGCGCCGCATGGCCCAGTCGTCGTACAGCAGGCCCTCCTCGCCGAGGAGTTCCACCTCCAGGCCGCTGATCTCCTGGTTGAGGCGGGCGAAGGCCAGCTTCATGCCGGCGCCCTCGGGGCCGGGCTGGCCCGCGACGAGCTGCTGGCGCAGCCGCTCCGCGGTGAGGCGGGAGACCTCGGACTCCACCCACAGCTTCAGCAGCCGCTGGTGCAGATCGTGGGTGCGCAGCTCGGGCCGCTCGCGCCAGGTCTTCGAGATCGGGCCGATCATGCCGCCCTCGCGGGGCAGCCTCATGCCGCCGATGGCCACGCGCTCGTTGTTCAGCGTGGTCTGCGCGACCTTCCAGCCCTCGCCGACGGCGCCGAGGCGCCGCGCGTCCGGGATGCGGACGTCGGTGAGGAACACCTCGTTGAACTCGGCCTCGCCGGTGATCTGCCGCAGCGGCCGCACCTCGACACCCGGGTCGGTCATGTCGCAGACGAAGTACGTGATGCCCCGGTGCTTGGCCACGTCCGGGTCGGTGCGGGCGATGAGGATCGCCCAGCGGGCTACGTGGGCGCTGGACGTCCATACCTTCTGCCCGTTGACGACCCAGTCTCCCCCACTCTCGCCTTCGCTCGAGCGGGAGGGGCCCCCATCCTCGCGCACGGCCCGGGTGCCCAGCGCGGCGAGGTCGGACCCGGCTCCCGGCTCGCTGAAGAGCTGGCACCAGACCTCCTCGCCGGTCCACAGGGGCCTGAGGAAGCGCCGCTTCTGCTCCTCGGTGCCGTAGTGAAGAATCGTCGGCGCGGCCATCCCGAGGCCGATACCGATGCGCCGCGGGTCGTTGTCGGGCGCCCCGGCGGCCTCCAGCTCGGCGTCCACGGCGGCTTGGAGGGAGCGGGGAGCGCCGAGCCCGCCGAGGCCCTCCGGGTAGTGCACCCAGGCGAGTCCGGCGTCGAAGCGGGCCCGCAGGAAGTCCAGTCGGTCGGTGGAGGCCGGCGGGTGGGCGGCCAGCAACTCCTTGGTGCGGTTGCGCAGTTCCTCGGCGTCGGTCATGCCGCCTCCTCCAGGACGACCGCGATGCGGCCGGTGGTCAGGCCGTCCGCCACCTTCTGCAAGGCGGCGGCCGCTCCGCCGAGCGGTACGCGCTCGCTCACCAGGGGCTTGATCGCGCCCCGGGAGGCCAGCTCGGTGAGCTGCTCGTGGCAGTGCTGGACCAGCTTGGGGTTCTTGGTGTTGTACAGGCCCCAGTGCAGGCCGAGGATCGAGTAGTTCTTCACCAGGGCGTGGTTCAGGCCCGGGCTGGGGATCGTGCCGCTGGCGAAGCCGACGACCACGATGCGCCCCTCGAAGGCGACGGCCTTGGCGGACTGGGTGTAGGCCTCGCCGCCGACCGGGTCGTAGATCACGTCGGCGCCCCGGCCGCCGGTGGCCTCCTTGACGGCGGCGACGACGTCCTCGGAACGCCTGTCGATCACGACGTCGCAGCCCAGCTCCCGGGCGACGGCCGCCTTCCCGGAGCCGCCGACGACACCGATGACGGTGGCGCCGGCGGCCTTCCCGAGCTGCACGGCCGCGCTGCCGACCCCTCCAGCGGCAGCGTGGACGAGCAGGGTCTCGCCGGCCTCCAGACCGGCCCGGCGGTGCAGACCGAACCAGCCGGTCTGGTAGCCGATGTGCAGGGCCGCGGCCTCGGCGTCGTCGAGGGCGTCCGGCGCGGGCAGGAGCGCGGCGGCGTCCGCGACGGCGTACTCGGCGAAGCCGCCGTGGGGCAGCGCCGGGTTGGCGATCACCCGGCGGCCGTCCTCGGTCTCGCCGCAGATCTCCACGCCCGGGGTGAACGGCAGCGGCGGCCTGACCTGGTACTGGCCGCGGCACAGCAGGGCGTCCGGGAAGTTGATGTTGGCCGCCCGTACCTTCAGCAGGACCTGGCCGTCACCGGGCGTGGGCTGCTGAACGTCCTCGAGCCGCATCACCTCGCCCGGCTCGCCGTTCTCGTGCACTTGCCATGCCTGCATGCGGGGCCTCCACGGGGGACTGCTTCGTCTGACCGGGGTCGCTTCGCATACTAAGCGGTCGCTTGCCCATCAGGGAACAGTCTCCGGGCAAAGTCACGCGCAGAGGGTCCCCGTACGTCACGCGCCCTTCGGCCGGGCCCGCACATGCATCCGCTCACCCTGCGGTCCGAACAGGCTGAGGAACTCCACGGGCCCCTCCCCCGTCGACCCGAACCAGTGGGGCACCCGGGTGTCGAACTCGGCCGCCTCCCCCGCCGTGAGCACCACGTCGTGCTCGCCCAACACCAGGCGCAGCTTCCCGGACAGCACGTACAGCCACTCGTAGCCCTCGTGCGTGCGCGGATCCGGCTCCTGCCTGCGCTTGGGTTCGAGGACCTTGTAGGCCTGCAGGCCGCCGGGCTGGCGGGTGAGGGGCCAGTGGGTGCGGCCGCCCATGACGATCGGCTTCGATCGCACGCGCGGATCGCCGGCGGGCGGGGTGCCGACCAGTTCGTCCAGCGCCACCTGGTGGGCGCGCGCGATGGGCAGCAGCAGTTCCAGACTGGGTTTACGCAGGCCGGACTCCAGCCGCGAGAGGGTGCTGACGGAGATGCCGGTGGTCTCGGAGAGCGCCGCCAAAGTCACCTCCCGCTCCTTGCGCATCTGCCGCAGCCGGGGGCCCACGCCCGCGAGTACCTCGTCCGTCGTCATGGTCGTATTGCAGGTTCGGCAAAGTTGTTTGTCAATCCCGCAGGGCCGGAGCGACGCTCGGCAGCGGAGGTGGTCACATGACCGAGAACTACGCAGTGGTCGTCATCGGCGGGGGTGCGGCGGGTCTGTCCGCGGCGCTGGTGCTGGGGCGGGCCCGGCACCGCACGCTGGTGGTCGACGCGGGCGAGCCGCGCAACGCGCCCGCCGCGCACATGCAGGGCTACCTGACGCGGGACGGCATGCCACCCACCGAGTTCCTGGCGCTCGGCCGGGCGGAGATCGCGCGCTACGGCGTGGAGCTCGCGCGGGACAGGGTGGTGGAAGTGACGCGGGCCGAGAACCTCGGCGGGGTGCGGGGGAAGAACTTCACCGAGGTGCAGGGCAGGGCCTTCACCGAGGCTCAGGGCGAGGACCCCACCAGGGCGCCGAGCGAGGACCCCACCGGGGCGCCGAGCGAGGGATTCGCCGGGACGCCGGGCGAGGAATTCACCGTGGTGCTGGCCGGCGGCCGGACCGTACAGGCCCGGCGGCTGGTCGTCGCGACCGGGCTGAAGGACGAGCTGCCCGCCGTCGCCGGGGTCGCCGAGCGGTTCGGCCGGGACGTGCTGCACTGCCCGTTCTGTCACGGCTGGGAGGTGCGCGACCAGCCGTTCGGGGTGCTGGCGTCGAGCCCGGCGAGTGTGCACCAGGCGCTGATGGTGTCCCAGTGGTCGAAGGACGTGCGGTTCTTCCTGCACACGGTGGCCGAGGAGGAGCTGTCCGACGAGGATCTGCGCCGGCTCGCCGCGGCCGGGGTGGAGGTGGTGCCCGGCGAGGTCGCGGGGCTGGTGGTCGAGGACGACCGGCTCACCGGCATCCGGCTCGCGGACGGTACGGAGCACGCGCGCTCGGTGCTGTTCCTCGCGCCCCGGGCCGTTCCGCAGACCGGCCTGCTGGAAGGGCTCGGCGCCGAGCTGCACGACACGCCGTTCGGCGCGTACCCGGTGGTCGACGCGACCGGCCTGACGACCGTGCCGGGCGTGTGGGCCGCGGGCAACGCGATCGGCTTCGCCGAGCAGGTCGTGCACGCGGCCAGCGGCGGATACCGGGCGGCGTCGGCGATCGTCGGGGATCTGCTGATGACCGACCTCGACGCGGCCGCCCAGGTGTAGAGGCATCGCCTCCGGTGCACCATGGCTGCATGCTGCTGCACCGGCTGGCCCGAGTGTCCCAGGAGGTCGCCGCCACTTCGGCGCGGTCCCGCAAGACGGCCCTGCTCGCGGAGCTCTTCCGGGACGCGGAGGCCGACGACGTGCCGATCGTCATCCCGTATCTGGCAGGACGGCTGCCGCAAGGGCGGATCGGCGTCGGCTGGAAGGTGCTGAGCCGCCCGGTCGAGCCGGCGGCGGAGCCGGGCCTGACCGTGCGGGACGTGGACGCCCGGCTGGCCGAGCTCGCCAAGGTGTCGGGCCCCGGCTCCCAGGCGGAACGGGCCCGGCTGGTCGGGGAGTTGATGGGCGCCGCCACCGAGGACGAGCAGCGGTTCCTGCTCGGGCTGCTCACCGGCGAGGTGCGGCAGGGCGCCCTGGACGCCGTGGCGGTGGAAGGTCTCGCCCAGGCGACCGGGGCGCCGCCCGCGGACGTACGGCGGGCCGTGATGCTCGCGGGCTCTCTCCAGACGGTCGCGCAGGCCCTGCTCGCGGACGGCCCCGCCGCTCTCGACCGGTTCCGTCTCACCGTCGGCCGTCCGGTCTGGCCGATGCTCGCGCACAGCGCCTCCTCGGTGGGCGAGGCGGTGGACAAGCTCGGCGCCTGCGCGGTCGAGGAGAAGCTGGACGGCATCCGCGTCCAGCTGCACCGGGACGGCGACACCGTGCGGCTCTACACCCGCACCCTCGACGACATCACCGACCGGCTGCCCGAAGTGACGGCCGCCGCGCTCCGGTTGCGGGGCGAGCGGTTCATCCTGGACGGCGAGGTGATCTCCCTCGGCGAGGCCGGGCGCCCCCGCTCGTTCCAGGAGACCGCCGGCCGCGTCGGCTCGCGCACGGACGTGGCGACCGCCGCCCGCGCGGTGCCGGTCTCCCCCGTCTTCTTCGACGCGCTGTCCGTCGACGGCCACGACCTGCTCGACCTGCCCTTCGCCGAGCGGCACGCCGAGCTGGCCCGGCTGGTGCCGGAGCCGATGCGGGTGCGGCGCACCCTGGTGTCCGGGCCGGACGACACGCCCGCCGCGGAGGCGTTCCTCGCAGAGACTCTGAAACGCGGCCACGAGGGCGTCGTCGCCAAGGCGCTCGACGCCCCCTACAGCGCGGGCCGGCGCGGGGCCTCCTGGCTGAAGGTCAAGCCCGTCCACACCCTCGACCTGGTCGTCCTGGCCGCCGAATGGGGCCACGGCCGCCGCACCGGCAAGCTCTCCAACCTCCACCTCGGCGCCCGCACCGCCGACGGCGGCCTCGCCATGCTCGGCAAGACGTTCAAGGGCATGACCGACGCGATGCTTTCCTGGCAGACCGAACGCCTCCAGCAGCTCGCCGTCGAGACCGACGACCACGTGGTGCGAGTCCGCCCCGAACTCGTCGTCGAGATCGCCTACGACGGGCTGCAGCGCTCCACCCGCTATCCGGCCGGCGTCACCCTCCGCTTCGCCCGCGTCGTCCGCTACCGGGAGGACAAGCGCCCCGAGGACGCCGACACGGTCGAGACGCTGCTCGCCGCGCACCCGGAGGTGACGCCGTGAAGCGCAGCGCCGGCCTGCTGCTCTTCCACCCCGGCGACGACGGCCTCGAGGTGCTGCTCGGCCACATGGGCGGCCCGTTCTTCGCCCGGCGCGACGCCGGGGCGTGGACCGTGATCAAGGGCGAGTACGAGCCGGACGAGCCCGCCTGGGGTGCCGCCCGCCGCGAGTTCCAGGAGGAGCTGGGGCTGCCCCCGCCCGACGGTGACGCCATCGACCTCGGCGAGGTCCGGCAGACAGGCGGCAAGGTCGTCACGGCCTGGGCGATCCGGGCGGACCTCGACCCGGCGACCATCACGCCCGGCACCTTCCGGATGGAGTGGCCGCCGAAGTCCGGACGGCTCCAGGAGTTCCCCGAGCTGGACCGGGTGGCCTGGTTCGGCCTCGACCGGGCCCGTTCGGTGATCGTCAAGGCCCAGACGGCGTTTCTCGACCGGCTGGCGGAGCACTCGCCCTGAGGAGACGCTCCCGCGTTGCGGTCCCCTCCGCCGCGCGGGAAGGTCGAGACACAGCCCGCTCCGAGGGAGGTCAGCCATGCCCATCGCAACGGTGAACCCGGCGAACGGCGAGACGCTCAAGACGTACGAGGCCATGGACGAGCAGGAGATCGAGCGCCGGCTCCAGCTCGCGGAGGCCACGTTCCGCACGTACCGGACGACGGCCTTCGACGAGCGCGCCCGGCTGCTGCACCGGGCCGCCGACCTCCTCGAAGAGGACCAGCAGGACATCGCCCGCGTGATGACCACCGAGATGGGCAAGCCGATCCAGCAGGCCCGGGCCGAGGCGGCGAAGTGCGCCAAGGCGATGCGCTGGTACGCCGACCACGCCGAGGAACTCCTCGCCGACGAGGAACCCGCCGACTCCGACGTGAAGGACTCCGGCGCCTCACGCGTCCGGGTCCGCTACCGGCCGATCGGTCCGGTGCTCGCGGTGATGCCGTGGAACTTCCCGCTGTGGCAGGTGATCCGCTTCGCCGCGCCCGCGCTGATGGCGGGCAACGTGGGCCTGCTCAAGCACGCCTCGAACGTCCCGCAGACCGCCCTCTACCTGGAGGACCTCTTCCACCGGGCGGGCTTCACCGAGGGCACCTTCCAAACCCTGCTGATCGGCTCCGGGGCGGTCGACGAGATCCTGCGCGACGAGCGGGTCAAGGCCGCCACGCTCACCGGCAGCGAGCCGGCGGGCCGCGCCGTCGCCTCCACCGCCGGAGAGATGATCAAGAAGACGGTGCTGGAGCTGGGCGGCAGCGACCCGTTCGTCGTCATGCCCTCCGCCGACATCGACCGGGCCGCCAAGGTCGCGGTGACCGCGCGGGTGCAGAACAACGGGCAGTCCTGCATCGCCGCGAAGCGGTTCATCGTGCACACGGACGTCTATGACGCCTTCGCCGAGCGGTTCGCCGCGGGCATGAAGGCGCTGAAGGTCGGCGACCCCATGGCCGACGACACCGAGGTCGGCCCGCTCGCCAGCGAGCAGGGGCTGCGCGACGTGGAGGAACTCGTCGACGACGCGGTACGCAGTGGAGCGCGGGTGCTGTGCGGTGGCGAGCGGCCGGACGGCCCCGGCTGGTACTACACGCCGTCGGTCCTCGCCGGCATCACCCGCGAGATGCGGATCCACCGGGAGGAGGCGTTCGGGCCGGTCGCGACGCTGTATCGGGCGGCCGACCTGGACGAGGCCGTGCTGATCGCGAACGACTCTCCGTTCGGGCTGAGTTCGAACGTCTGGACGCGGGACGAGGAGGAGGTCGACCGGTTCGTACGGGACCTGGAGGCCGGCGGGGTGTTCTTCAACGGCATGACCGCGTCCCATCCGGCGTTCCCGTTCGGCGGTGTGAAGCGGTCCGGGTACGGGCGTGAGCTGTCCGGGCACGGAATCCGCGAGTTCTGCAACATCACCACTGTTTGGCATGGTGCGTGAGTGTTGCGGGGCTACGATCCCGTCTGTGAACCGCGAAGTGACTTTGCCTCTGATCGTCGACGACCGCGGGACCTTGCAGGTGTCTGCGGCGGATGTCAGCAAGCTCTTGCGGACGGTGGGGGGTCGGTGGGTGCGGCTCGTGGAGGGCGGGGAGTCCGGGCTGGACGAGGACACGGTGGCCGAGCTGGCCATCGAGCTGGCGAAACTGGCCGATCGCATCGATGTGGCGTGCATCGCCCACAGCAGTGGGACCGCGACGTAGTCAGGGCATTGGAGTCAACGCGTTCCAGAACATCGCCTCGTAGGTCTGCAGGAGGCGGCCGTACGTGTGTGCCCGCTCTTCGTCGAGGCGTCCGGTGTCCAGGGCCTCCTGCACCGCCGCCACCGCCAGCCGGTCCAGCTCCGGTGCCGGCTGCGCGAAGAAGTCGAAGAAGGCGCAGGCCTCGTCGGTGAAGCCGTACCGCTCCCGCAGCGCGGTCGCGATCGTCGCGCAATAGCCGCCCCACGCCGAGAAGTTGGCCGTCAGCGCCAGGACCACGTCCGCCGGTGAGGCGTTCAGGGCCAGCCAGGCCACATATGCGGGGTAGGCCTGGCAGCCGGGCAAGGGCGCGTACGACGCCTCCCCCGGCTCGTCCACGCCGCAGGCTCGGGTGAACGCCGTCAGTCGCTCACCCGCCAGTGCCTCGCCCTCGGCCAGCGCGGTGAAGTAGGCCGCGGCCCGCGGGTCGGTCGCTTCGCCGCGCGCCGCCAGGAACTCGAACGCCCCGCGGTCCGCGGGAATCACCCAGGTCTGTTCCAGGGCGAGCGCGGCGAGGGTGGTGAGGGGAGCCGTGCCGTCGGCGATCCGGGGGACCAGCGCATTGGCCTGCGGATCGGGGGCGAGGGTGGCGGTGGTCGTCTCCAGCAGAGCCCGGGCCGGGTGCGTCATCGCGTCCTCCGTCGTCGCAGTGTCGGGACGAGCCTGGCACGGCATTGCTGATACGGAGTAGTTCGGCGCGAAGTCGGCGAACGGGCGGGTGATCGTGGGTGGACCACCCTTGAGGTGAACTACCTTCTGACCGGGGCCGAAGGGCCTTCCACGAGGCGAAAGCAGGCACCGTTCATGGCGACTTTGTGCAGACCCTCGGTGTCCGTTCCAGAGCACGTGATCACGATGGAGGAGATGCTGGAGCTGGCGCGTGAGCGCCATGCCGGCCACCCCCAACTGCCGCTGGCCCTCCGGTTGATAGAGAACACCGGTGTGCGCACGCGGCACATCGTGCAGCCCATCGAGGAAACGCTGAAGCACCCCGGGTTCGAGGACCGCAACAAGCTCTACGAGGCCGAGGCGAAGGCCCGGGTGCCGGCGGTCGTGCAGCGGGCGCTGGACGACGCGGAGCTGCTCACCGCCGAGGTGGACCTGATCATCTACGTGTCGTGCACGGGCTTCATGATGCCCTCGCTCACGGCTTGGCTGATCAACGAGATCGGCTTCGATCCGACCACCCGTCAGCTGCCGGTGGCCCAGCTGGGTTGCGCGGTCGGCGGCGCGGCGATCAACCGCGCCCACGACTTCTGCACGGCGTACCCCGAGGCCAACGTGCTGATCGTGGCCTGCGAGTTCTGCTCGCTGTGCTACCAGCCGACCGACATCGGCGTCGGCTCGCTGCTGTCGAACGGCCTGTTCGGTGACGGCATCGCCGCCGCCGTGGTCCGAGGCCGGGGCAGCGAGGGCATCCGCCTGGAACGCAACGGTTCGTACCTGATCCCCAAGACCGACGACTGGATCATGTACGACGTGAAGGCGACGGGCTTCCACTTCCTGCTGGACAAGCGGGTCCCCTCGACCATGGAGCCGCTCGCGCCGGCGCTGAAGGACCTGGCGGGTGACCACGGCTGGGACGCCTCCGGTCTGGACTTCTACATCGTCCACGCGGGTGGGCCCCGCATCCTCGACGACCTCAGCACCTTCCCGCACGTCGACCCGCATGCCTTAGCGGATCGGCACACCGGCGAGGGTGCGGGCGATGACCAGGCGCTGGATCTCGCTCGTGCCCTCGAAGATGGTGTAGATGGCCGCGTCGCGGTGCATCCGCTCGACGGGGTACTCCCGGGTGTAGCCGTTGCCGCCGAGTATCTGGATCGCCTGGCCCGTGACCTTCTTGGCCGTCTCGCTCGCGAACAGCTTGGACATCGAGCCTTCGGCCGCCGTGAACGGCTTGCCGTTGACCGCCATCCAGGACGCGCGCCACACCAGCAGCCGGGCCGCGTCGATCTGCGTCCGCATGTCGGCGAGCTCGAAGGCGACACCCTGGTTGTCGATGATCGGCCGGCCGAACTGCTCACGCGTCTTCGCGTAGTCGAGGGCGACCTCGTACGCGGCACGGGCGGTACCGACGGCCATCGCGCCGACAGCCGGGCGCGAGGCCTCGAACGTGGCCATCGCCGCGTTCTTCACCCGCTCGCCGCCCGCCTTGGCCCGCTCCCGGGCCCGGGCCAGCCGCTCGTCCAGCTTCTCCTTGCCGCCGAGGAGGCAGGAGCCGGGAACGCGCACGTTGTCGAGGATGACCTCGGCGGTGTGGGAGGCGCGGATGCCGTGCTTCTTGAACTTCTGCCCCTGGGCCAGGCCCGGCGTCCCGGGCGGGACGATGAAGGAGGCGTGCCCCTTGGAGCCGAGGTCGGCGTCGACGACCGCGACGACGACGTGGACGTTGGCGATGCCACCGTTGGTCGCCCAGGTCTTGGTGCCGTTGAGCACCCACTCGTCCTTGGCCTCGTCGTACACGGCCCGGGTGCGCATGGAGGCCACGTCGGAGCCTGCGTCGGGCTCGGAGGAGCAGAACGCGGCGACCTTGACGTCGCCCGCGTCGCCGTACATCTGGGGGATCCAGGTGCCGATCTGCTCCTCGGTGCCGTTGGCGAGGACGCCCACGGCGGCGAGGCCGGTGCCGACGATCGACAGGGCGATGCCCGCGTCGCCCCAGAACAGCTCCTCCATCGCCATGGGGATGCCGAGGCCGGTCGGGTCGAAGTACTGCTGGGCGTAGAAGTCCAGGGAGTAGATGCCGACCTTGGCGGCTTCCTGGATGACCGGCCAGGGAGTCTCCTCACGCTCGTCCCATTCGGCGGCCGCGGGGCGGATCACATCGGCCGCGAAGCCGTGCAGCCAGTCCCGGACCTCCTTCTGTTCGTCGTTGAGCTCCATGGTGAACTCGGCCATGTCGTCCCCTCCAGCGGCACACGTGCATGTTACTTGCGGTAACAGCAGTCTGTTACCGGCGGGTAGTCGAAGTCAACTCCTACCGACCGGTCGGCACCCGTTCGGTGTCCTGGGCATGCTTCAGTGTTAGTTTGCGCAGGCGTCATCGAAACAGCACGGGTGGGGAGAGATCATGGACACCACGCAGCGGACCGATCAGCAACGGTCCGCCGACCGCCGCCGGCGTGAGCTGCTGGAGGCCGCCGACCGAGTGGTGCTGCGCGACGGCCCGCAGGCCTCGATGAACGCGATCGCGGCGGAAGCCGGCATCACCAAGCCGATTCTGTACCGGCACTTCGGTGACAAGGGCGGACTTTACGCGGCCCTTGCCATGCGGCACACCGACGCGCTGCTGGACTCGCTGCGGGCGGCGCTGGACGCGCCGGCGGACCGACGGGAGCGGGTCGAGGCGACGTTGGACACGTACCTCACGGCGATCGAGCTGCGGCCCCAGGTGTACCGGTTCCTGATGCACCCCGCGGAGGGGGGCCAGCCCGGGGACGCGGGGTTCGATGTCGGCAAGCACAGCGCGCCGTTGCTGCGGCGGATGGGCGAGGAGCTGGCGCAGGTCATCGAGGAGCGGCTGGATCTCGGGCCCGGCGGGCAGCAGCTGGCGCGGGTGTGGGGGCACGGGATCGTCGGCATGATGCATGCGGCCGGGGACTGGTGGCTGGGGGAACGGCCTTGCTCTCGTGCTGAGCTGGTGCGGAGTCTGGCTGATCTGCTGTGGGGGCGGCTTGCGGCGGCCGGGGACCGGGTGGGGGGGCCGGGGTTCTGAGCGTCGCGGTTCGGCTGACCGCCGGTGGGGGTTGTTCGCGCAGTTCCCCGCGCCCTTGAGGCGTTGCCGCCCGGGCGCGGCAAGAGCCCGGGCGCCCCGGCCCCCCTGAGGCGATGGCGCTCAGGCGTTCCAAGAGGCCCGGGCCACTTGTCGCATCAGTCTGCGATGGCGCCAGCCGCTCAGGTGGTCCGCGTAGATCAGGCCCTCCAAGTGGTCGCACTCGTGCTGGAGGCAGCGGGCGAAGAAGCCCGTGCCGTGGATTGTGACGGGGTCGCCGGTCATCGTGAAGCCCTCGACGACCGCGTGGTCGTGGCGTTCCGTGCCCGCTTCCAGGCCCGGCAGGGACAGGCAGCCCTCCGGGCCCCGGATCACCACGCCGTCCTTTTCGGCCAGGCGGGGGTTGATCACATGGCCCACGTGGCGGACGTCCTCGTCGTCGGGGCAGTCGTAGACGAAGACCCGCAAGGCCTCGCCGACCTGGTTGGCGGCGAGGCCGACACCCTGGGCCGCGTACATGGTCGCGTACAAGTCCTCGACGAGCCGGGCCAGTTCGGGGCCGAAGTCGGTTACCTCCGCGCAGGGGGTGTGCAGGACCGGATCGCCGTGCAGGGTGAGGGGTCTCACGCGGCCGTGGGCGCCGGGGATGGAGCTCTGTCGCATGGCGGCAAGAGTAAGGTCCTGTCGGTCCGCGTCTCCCACACGAGTTCGCCACAGTGCCGCGGTTCGGGAGTGCGAATGGATCTCGATAGGCTGAGGTCCACACCACGTGGCCGTCAGGCTTCAAGGCGCGGCGCGTACGCAAGGAGGATCGAGAACTGATGGCAGGCAACTCGGACCCGCTCTCGCCGCGGGCCAAGCTGGCCGTGACCGCGGGCAAGGCGGTCGCGGCGGCATCACGCGCCGCAGGGCGCGGCAGCGGTTCGGTGATCGGCGGCCGGGTCGCGCTGAAACTCGACCCCGACCTCCTCGCCCGGCTCGCCCAGAACCTGGACGTGATCCTGGTCTCCGCGACGAACGGCAAGACCACCACCACCCGGCTCATCGCCGAGGCACTGCGCGCGGCGGGCCCCGTCGTCTCCAACGCGCTCGGCGCCAACATGCCGGCCGGCATCACCTCGGCCCTCGCCGGCAGCTCAGACGCCCGCTACGGCGTCGTCGAGGTCGACGAGAAGTACCTCGCAGGCGTCGCCCGGGACACCGCCCCGAAGTGCATCGCCCTGCTCAACCTCTCGCGCGACCAGCTCGACCGGGCCGCAGAGACGCGCATGCTCGCCGAGAACTGGCGGGAGGGGCTCGCGGGTTCCAAGGCCGTGGTCGTGGCCAACTGCGACGACCCGCTGGTGGTGTGGGCGGCATCGTCCTCCCCCAATGTGATCTGGGTCGCAGCCGGGCAGATGTGGAAGGACGACGCCTGGTCCTGCCCGTCGTGCGGTGGCGTCATGCAGCGCCCGGGCGACGACTGGTTCTGCGGCGAGTGCGGCTTCCGCCGTCCCATGCCGAGCTGGGCGCTCTCGGGCGACCACGTCCTCGACCCGCACGGCTCGGCCTGGCCGATCCACCTCCAGCTGCCCGGCCGCGCCAACAAGGCCAACGCCGCCTCCTCGGCCGCCGTCGCCGCCGTGTTCGGGGTGCCGCCGCAGGTCGCGCTGGAGCGCATGTACCAGGTGCAGGCAGTGGCCGGGCGTTACGACATCGTCCAGTTCCAGGGCCGTGACCTGCGACTCCTGCTCGCGAAGAACCCGGCCGGCTGGCTGGAGACGTTCTCCCTGATCGACCCGCCGCCCACGCCGGTCATCCTCTCCGTGAACGCGCGCGGCGCCGACGGCACCGACACCTCCTGGCTGTGGGACGTGGACTACACGCGCCTGACCGGCCACCCGATCTGCGTCGTCGGCGACCGGCGACTGGACCTGGCGGTGCGCCTGGAGGTCGCCGACCAGCACTTCCAGGTCTACGAGAACCTCGACCAGGCCGTGGCGGCGTGCCCGCCAGGGCGTATCGAGGTCATCGCCAACTACACGGCGTTCCAGGACCTGCGCCGGCGCGTCGGCAACTGAGCACGAGACGTCAGGGGACTTTTTGTGAGCGACAACCAACTGCGGGTCGTCTGGATCTATCCCGACCTGCTCAGCACCTACGGCGACCAGGGCAACGTCCTCGTCGTGGAGCGCCGGGCGCGGCAGCGCCGCCTGGACGTGGCCCGGCTGGACGTGCGCAGCGACCAGCCGATCCCGACCTCCGGCGACATCTACCTGATCGGCGGCGGCGAGGACCGGCCGCAGCGGCTCGCCGCCGAGCGGCTGCGCCGGGACGGCGGACTGCAGCGGGCCGTGGAGAACGGCGCCATCGTGTTCTCCGTGTGCGCCGGCTACCAGATCCTCGGCCACGAGTTCATCAACGACCTCGGCCAGCGCGAGCCCGGCCTCGGTCTGCTGGACGTGGTGTCGACGCGCGGCGAGGGCGCGCGGTGCGTCGGTGACGTGCTGGGCGACATCGACTCCCGCCTCGGCCTGCCCCCGCTGACCGGCTTCGAGAACCACCAGGGCGTCACCCACCTCGGCCCCACCGCCCGCCCGCTCGCCCAGGTGCGCTTCGGCAACGGCAACGGCACGGGCGACGGCACGGAGGGCGCGTACAACGACACCGTCTTCGGCACGTACATGCACGGGCCGGTGCTCGCGCGCAACCCGCTGATCGCCGACCTGCTGCTGAAGCTGGCCCTCGACGTCAACGCGCTGCCGCCGACCGACGACCAGTGGTATGAGGCCCTTCGCAACGAGCGCATCGCGGCTGCTCAGCAGCCTGCCTGAGCGCGTCCGGGCAGCGTGCGGGGAGAACGCGTCAACCTGCTGGTCAACAGCCCGTCTGTCGGCCCATCCGCACAGGTGAGCGGGGTCGTCCAGCAGGCGGACGCGTGCTTCGGTCCGGCCCCTCGATGCCGCTAGGGTGGCGGGGATTCCAGCCGGACAACGTGGTCCGGTCCCCGGCCCACGTTGAGAAGGTAATTCGGGCTATGCGCATTGGTGTCCTCACGTCCGGCGGCGACTGCCCCGGCCTGAACGCCGTCATCCGGTCCGTCGTGCACCGTGCCGTCGTCGACCACGGCGACGAGGTCATCGGCTTCCGGGACGGCTGGAAGGGCCTCCTGGAGTGCGACTACCTCAAGCTCGACCTCGACGCGGTGGGTGGCATCCTCGCCCGCGGCGGCACGATTCTCGGGTCCTCCCGGGTCCAGCCCTCCCATCTGCGGGACGGCGTGGAGCGGGCGAAGGGCCATGTCGAGGAGCTCGGCCTCGACGCGATCATCCCCATCGGCGGCGAGGGCACGCTCAAGGCCGCCCGGCTGATGTCGGACAGCGGTCTGCCCGTCGTGGGCGTGCCGAAGACGATCGACAACGACATCGCGGTCACGGACGTCACCTTCGGCTTCGACACGGCCGTGGGTGTGGCGACCGAGGCCCTGGACCGGCTGAAGACCACCGCCGAGTCCCACCAGCGGGTCCTGGTCGTCGAGGTCATGGGCCGGCACACCGGCTGGATCGCGCTGCACTCCGGAATGGCCGCCGGCGCGCACGCCATCGTGGTGCCCGAGCGGCCCTTCGACACAGAGGAGCTGACCCGTCGGGTCGGCGAGCGGTTCGAGGCGGGCAAGCGCTTCGCGATCGTGGTGGCGGCGGAGGGGGCCAAGCCCCGCGCCGGGAGCATGGAGTTCGACGAGGGCGGCAAGGACATCTACGGGCACGAGCGGTTCGCCGGGATCGCCCGGCAGCTGTCCGTGGAGCTGGAGGGACGGCTGGGGAAGGAAGCCCGGCCGGTGATCCTCGGGCATGTGCAGCGGGGCGGTACGCCGACCGCCTACGACCGGGTGCTGGCCACGCGGTTCGGGTGGCATGCGGTGGAGGCCGTGCACCGGGGTGAGTTCGGGCAGATGACCGCGCTGCGGGGCACCGACATAGTGATGGTGTCGTTGGCCGAGGCCGTGAAGACGCTGAAGACCGTGCCGGATGAGCGGTACGACGAGGCGGAGACCGTACTCTGAGGCCGAGTTCCCGCGCCCCTGAGGGACGACGGACCCGCCCCCGGTCGTCACCACGACCGGGGGCGGTCCTACTCTTGTGGGCGGACAACTTGCTGCACACCCCCACGAAACAGGAGCCGGCGGAATGGATCACAGCGGGCACGGCATGACCATGGATCTGCCGCCGTTCACGCTGGGGCGAGGGCTGGAGTGGTCCACGGACCCGTTCTTTCTCGTCGCCTGCCTGGCCGGGCTCGCGCTGTACGGGTGGGGTGTCGTGCGGCTCGTCCGACGCGGGGACAAGTGGCCCGTGGGGCGGACGGTCGCCTTCACCATCGGCGTGCTGAGCATCGTGCTCATGATGTGCACCCGGCTGAACGACTACGGCATGGTCATGTTCAGCGTGCACATGGTGCAGCACATGGTCATCAGCATGGTGTCGCCCATCCTCCTCCTGCTCGGCGCGCCGATCACCCTGGCGCTGCGGGCGCTGCCGCCGGCCGGGCGGGGTCACAAGGGGCCGCGTGAGCTGCTGCTGATGTTCCTGCACAGCCGGTACATGCGGATCGTCACGCACCCGGCGTTCACGATCCCGCTGTTCATCGCGAGCCTGTACGGGCTGTACTTCACGCCCCTCTTCGACACCCTGATGGGCTCCGGGGCGGGCCACATCGCGATGATGGTGCACTTCCTCGCCGTCGGCCTGGTGTTCTTCTGGCCGATCATGGGCGTGGACCCGGGCCCGCACCGCCCGGGCTACCTGATGCGGATGCTGGAGCTGTTCGCGGGCATGCCGTTCCACGCGTTCTTCGGGATCGCGCTGATGATGGCGTCCGAGCCGATGGTCCAGACGTTCAAGAACCCGCCCGGCTCGCTGGGCATCGAGGCGCTGTCCGATCAGAACGCGGCGGGCGGCATCGCCTGGGCGTTCAGCGAGATCCCCTCCGTGCTGGTGCTGGTGGCCCTGCTGTTCCAGTGGTACGCCTCGGACCAGCGGCAGGCCAAGCGCACGGACCGGGCCGCCGACCGCGACGGGGACAAGGAACTGGAGGCGTACAACGCCTATCTCGCCTCGCTGAACACACAGGGGCGCTGAAGACCTCTTCGGTACGGGCCGTGCGCGCCGGGCGTCCGCCGGGCACCATGGAGGAACCGAGCCCGAGGAGGGTGTTGCGATGCCCGGTTCCACGAACGGTTCCAACTCCACGAAGACCATGGGAGCGCTCACGCTGGGCGGGCTGGTCGTGGTGACTGCCTACACGGTGGCGCTCGGCAGCAACGGCTGGCTGTGGTTCGGCTGGGTCGTGCTGGGTCTGATCACGCTGGGACTGGTGGTCACCACGCGCAGCACCTGAGGGCTCGCCGCCCGGTCGGCCGGTGGGGCTCACTCCCCGGCCTCGCCGGTGGGGCGGATCACTCCCTGGTCAGCCGCCCCGCCGAGTGCACGCCCGGCTGGTACTTCGGTAGCCGGACGGTGATCTTCATGCCGGCTCCCGCGGCGGTCTCGATGACCAGCCCGTGGTCGTCGCCGTACACCTGGCGGAGCCGGTCGTCGACGTTGGAGAGGCCGATGCCGCCCGAGGGGCTGGCCTCGCGGGCGAGGATGCGGCGGAGCAGGCCGGGGTCCATGCCGGCGCCGTCGTCCTCGATGACGACGAGGGCCTCGGCGCCCGCGTCCTGGGCGGTGATCTGGATGTGGCACTTGCCGGAGGGCACGGCCTTGCCCTCCAGACCGTGTTTGACGGCGTTCTCGACGAGCGGCTGCAGGCACAGGAACGGCAGGGTCACCGGCAGCACCTCCGGCGCTATCTGGAGGGTCACGGACAGGCGGTCGCCGAAGCGTGCCCGCACGAGCGCCAGGTAGTGGTCGATGGCGTGCAGTTCCTCGGCGAGGGTGGTGAAGTCGCCGTGCCGGCGGAACGAGTAGCGGGTGAAGTCGGCGAATTCGAGGAGCAGCTCGCGGGCGCGCTCGGGGTCGGTGCGGACGAACGAGGCGATCACCGCGAGCGAGTTGAAGATGAAGTGCGGGGAGATCTGGGCCCGCAGCGCCTTGATCTCGGCCTCGATGAGGCGGGTGCGGGACTGGTCGAGATCGGCCAGTTCCAGCTGGACCGAGACCCAGCGGGCGACCTCTCCGGCGGCACGGACGAGCACCGCCGACTCGCGGGGCGCGCAGGCGACGAGGGCGCCGTGCACCCGGTCGTCGACGGTGAGCGGGGCGACGACCGCCCAGCGCACCGAGCAGTCGAGGCTGTCGCAGGTGAGCCGGAAGGCCTCGCCGCGGCCGGTCTCCAGGGAGTCCGCGAGGCGTTCCATGATCTCGGTGCGGTGGTGGGCGCCGTCGCCGTCCCAGACCAGGACCTGCCGCAGGTCGGTGAGGCAGAGGGCGTCCGTGCCGAGCAGGGAGCGCAGTTTGCGGGCGGACTTGCGGGCGGTCTCCTCCGTCAGGCCGGACCGCAGCGGGGGCGCGGCGAGGGAGGCCGTGTGCAGGGTCTCGAAGGTGGCGTGCTCGACGGGGGTGCCGAGGCCGGCGAGGCTCTTGGCCCGGGCGGTGCGGCGGCCGAGCCAGACGCCCAGGGCGAGCACCGGGAGGATGGCGACGCACACGCCCGCCAGGAACCCGCTCATGCCGGCACCTCCGTGCGCAGTTCCTCGGGCAGGTGGAACCGGGCCAGGACCGCCGCGGTGCCGGGCGGGACCCGGCCGGGGGTGGCCAGGGACACCAGGATCATGGTGAGGAAGCCCAGCGGCACCGACCACAGCGCGGGCCAGGCGAGCAGGGCGTGCAGGGCGGCGCCCTCGCCCGGGTAGCCGGCCATGGTCGCGGCGACGGCGAGCAGGGCGGAGCCGCCGCCGACGAGCATCCCGGCGGCGGCTCCGGGCGGGGTCAGCCGCCGCCACCAGATGCCGAGGACGAGCAGCGGGCAGAACGAGGACGCCGAGACGGCGAAGGCGAGCCCGACGGCGTCGGCGACCGGCAGTCCGCCGACCAGGACGCTGGCCGCGAGGGGCACGGCCATGGCGAGGACCGTCCCGAGCCGGAAGTGCCGTACGCCCCGGGAGGGCAGGACGTCCTGGGTGAGGACGCCCGCGACCGCCATGGTCAGGCCGGAGGCCGTGGACAGGAACGCGGCGAAGGCGCCGCCCGCGACCAGTGCGCCCAGCAGGTCGCCGCCCACTCCCCCGATCATGCGGTCGGGCAGCAGGAGGACGGCGGCGTCCGGATCGCCGGTGAGGGTGAGTTCGGGGGCGTAGAGGCGGCCGAGTGCCCCGTAGAGGGGTGGCAGGAGGTAGAAGGCGCCGATCAGGCCGAGGACCGCGACGGTGGTGCGGCGGGCGGCGACGCCGTGCGGGCTGGTGTAGAAGCGGACCACGACGTGCGGCAGGCCCATGGTGCCGAGGAACGTGGCGAGGACCAGGCCGTACGTGGCGTACAGCGGGCGTTCCTCGCCGCTCTCGGCCTGGGACGGGGAGAGGTCGCCGCCGCCGCTGCGCTCGGCCCTGGGGACGGGGGCGCCCGCGGGGAAGGTGAGGCGGGTGCCGCTGTCGATGCGATGGGTGCCGGCGGCAAGCTCCAGGCGGGTGCCGGTGTGCGTCCGGCCGTCGACGGTGCCGGTGACCGTGACGGTCAGGGGCCGGTCGAGGGTGAGGTCGACGGTGTCATCGACGCGGACGGCGCGCTGCTCGCGGAAGGTGGCCGGTTCGTCGAAGGCGTGCCGGGGTGCTCCGTCGCTCTGCCAGGTGAGGACCAGGAACAGGGCGGGGACGAGCAGGGCGGTGAGCTTCAGCCAGTACTGGAAGGCCTGTACGAAGGTGATGCTGCGCATGCCGCCGGCGGCGACGGTGGCGGTGACGACGACGGCGACGATCACTCCGCCGAGCCAGTCGGGCGCCCCGGTCAGCACGGTCAGGGTCAGTCCGGCGCCCTGGAGCTGGGGCAGCAGGTAGAGCCAGCCGACCCCGACGACGAAGGCACCGGCCAGCCGCCGCACGGCCTGGGAGGCGAGGCGGGCCTCGGCGAAGTCGGGGAGAGTGTAGGCGCCGGAGCGGCGCAGCGGGGCGGCGACGAAGAGCAGCAGGACCAGGTAGCCGGCGGTGTAGCCGACCGGGTACCAGAGCATGTCGGGGCCCTGGACGAGGACGAGTCCGGCTATGCCCAGGAAGGAGGCGGCGGAGAGGTACTCGCCGCTGATGGCGGCGGCGTTGAGGCGGGGGCCGACGGTGCGGGAGGCGACGTAGAAGTCGGAGGTGGTGCGGGAGATGCGCAGGCCGAAGGCGCCGACGAGGACCGTCGCGACGACGACGAGGGCGACGGCCGGGATGGCGTAGCTGGAGTTCATCGGTGGGGCTTCAGCGGTCTTCCACGAGGCGTATGAAGTCGCGCTCGTTGCGCTCGGCGCGGCGGACGTACCAGCGGGCGAGCAGGACGAGGGGGGCGTAGAGGCCGAAGCCGAGGACGGCCCATTCCAGGCGGCGGGCGTCGGGCATCGCCGCGAACAGCAGCGGGAGCGGTCCGACGAGCAGGCCGAGGATGGCGAACACCGTGAGAGCGGCGCGCAGTTGGGTGCGCATCAGGGAGCGGACGTAGGTGTGGCCGAGGGTGGTCTGCTCGTCGATCTCGGTGCGCGGGCGGTAGTAGCCGGAGGAGGCCCGGCCGCTCTGCCGGGGCGGGCCGGTGACGACGACGCGGCGTTCGGTGTGGTCCGGGGGCACGGTCACGGCCTCCTCATCAGCAGGTCACGCAGTTCGCGGGTGTGGCGCCGGCTGACCTGGAGCTCCTCGGAGCCGACGAGGACGCTGACGGTCCCCGCGTCGAGGCGGAGTTCGCCGATGTGGCGCAGGGCGACGAGGTGGCGGCGGTGGATGCGGACGAAGCCGCGGGTGCGCCAGCGCTCCTCCAGGGTGGACAGCGGAATGCGGACCAGGTGGCTGCCCTTGACGGTGTGCAGGCGGGCGTAGTCGCCCTGCGCCTCGACATGGGTGATGTCCTCGACCGCGACGAAGCGGGTCACGCCGCCGAGTTCGACGGGGAGGTGGTCCGGGTCGGGTTCGTGCACGGGGATGCGCGGGGCGGCGCCGCGCAGTTCCGCGGCCCGGCGGACGGCCTCGGCGAGGCGTTCCTTGCGGACCGGTTTGAGGACGTAGTCGATGGCCTTGAGGTCGAAGGCCTGCACGGCGAAGTCCTCGTGGGCGGTGACGAACACGACGAGCGGCGGCCGGGCGAAGCCGGTGAGGAGCCGGGCGAGGTCGAGGCCGTCGAGGCCGGGCATCTGGATGTCGAGGAAGACGACGTCGATGGCTTCGGGCCCGCCGGGGCCGGACTCCAGGGCGCGGTTCATGCGGCGCAGCGCCTCGGTGGCGTCGCCGGCGCCCTCCGCGCTGCCGATGCGGGGGTCGGCGTGCAGGAGGTAGAGCAGTTCCTCCAGGGAGGGGCGTTCGTCGTCGACAGCCAGGGCGCGCAGCATGACCCGGAGTGTAGGGGTGATCCGTACGTCTGGACATGTGCCGGGTGTGGACGTATCCGCTGGACACGGTGCCCGCGCCGGGCGGGCGCGGGCGGGGGTGCCGGTGGATACAGTGCCCGCATGAGCAGCAGGTCCATGGCGTTCGACGAGCTCGACCGGAAGATCATCACGGCGTTGATGGCGAACGCGAGGACATCGTTCGCGGAGATCGGCACGGCGATCGGGCTGTCGGCCACGGCGGTCAAGCGGCGGGTCGACCGGTTGCGCGAGACCGGTGTGATCACCGGGTTCTCGGCGACGGTGAAGCCGTCGGCGCTGGGCTGGCGCACGGAGGCCTACGTCGAGGTGTACTGCGAGGGCGCGGCCCCGCCGCGGCGGCTGGCGGAGGTCGTGCGCGACTACCCGGAGATCGCGGCGGCTATGACGGTGACGGGCGGCGCGGACGCGTTGCTGCACGTGCGGGCGCGGGACGTGGAGCACTTCGAGGAGGTGCTGGAGCGGATCCGGCAGGAGCCCTTCATCCGGAAGACGATCAGCGTGATGGTGCTGTCCCATCTGCTGCCGGAGAGTCCGGAGGCCGGGGCGAGTCAGCCGGCTCCGGAGGGGGGCGCGTAGGGCGCAGCAGACGTGCGCCGAGCGGCCGCAGGACGCAGCGTTCCTGCGTGAACGCGCAATCTTTGTTTCTTGTCGGGCACCACCGTCAGTTCCTACCGTTGTGTCAACCCCCAGTCACACACCGTGAGGAAGCGGAGGGACCCCTCTGTGCCCGATTCCCGTGTGCCGCGCCGGCGGCGCTACCTCGTCTGCGAACCCAGACATTTCGCCGTGCAGTACGCGATCAACCCGTGGATGCATCCCGACGAACCCGTCGACGTCCTCCGCGCCCTGGACCAGTGGCAGGCGCTGGTCGACACCTACCGTGTCCACGGCCATACCGTGGACAGTGTGAAACCAGTCCCCGGCCTGCCCGACATGGTGTTCGCCGCGAACGCGGCGGTCGTCGTTGACGGCCGTGTCTTCGGCTCGCTCTTCCACGCGCCCCAGCGCCGTCCCGAGTCCGTGCCCTTCGAGGCGTGGTTCAAGGCGGAGGGCTACGAGGTGTATCACCCCGAGTCGGTGTGCGAGGGCGAGGGCGACCTGGTCCTGGCCGGCCGCTGGATCCTGGCCGGGACGGGCTTCCGTACGACCCGGGAGGCCCACAGCGAGGTGCAGGAGTACTTCGGGACGCCGGTGATCAGCCTGACGCTGGTGGATCCGTACTTCTATCACCTGGACACGGCGCTGTTCGTCCTCGACGAGCACAACATCGCCTACTACCCCGAGGCGTTCTCGCCGGGCAGTCGTGAGGTGCTGGCCCGGCTGTACCCGGACGCGGTGCTCGCCACCCGCGAGGACGCGATGGCGTTCGGGCTCAACTCTGTCTCCGACGGGCGCCACGTGTTCATCTCACCGGGAGCGACGGCCCTGGCCGGGCAGCTTTCCGACCGAGGCTATGTCCCCGTCCCCGTCGACCTGTCCGAATTCCAGAAGGCCGGTGGCGGCATCAAGTGCTGCACCCAGGAGATCCGGGAGATCCGCTCATGACCGCACCCGTCCGCACCGAGGACTCGCAGGGGGACCGTGGCTCGCGGGAGACCCGCGGCTCGCAGGAGCTGATCCGCGCGGAGGAGCCGGTCCTCGCGCACAACTACCACCCGCTGCCGGTGGTCGTCGCCCGCGCCGAGGGCACCTGGGTGGAGGACGTGGAGGGGCGGCGCTACCTCGACATGCTCGCCGGGTACTCGGCCCTCAACTTCGGTCACCGGCACCCTGCGCTGATCGAGGCGGCCCATCGTCAGCTCGACCGGCTGACCCTCACCTCGCGTGCCTTCCACAACGACCGGCTCGCCGAGTTCGCGGAGCGGCTGGCCGCGCTGACCGGCATGGACATGGTTCTGCCCATGAACACCGGCGCGGAGGCGGTGGAGAGCGGCGTGAAGGTGGCCCGCAAGTGGGCCTACGACGTGAAGGGCGTGCCGGCCGACCGGGCGACGATCGTGGTCGCGGCGGACAACTTCCACGGGCGCACGACGACGATCGTCAGCTTCTCCACGGACGAGACGGCCCGGGCGGGCTTCGGGCCGTTCACGCCCGGTTTCCGGGTGGTGCCGTACAACGACCTGGCCGCGATGGAGGCGGCGGTCGACGAGACGACGGCTGCGGTGCTGATCGAGCCGATCCAGGGCGAGGCGGGGGTGATCATTCCCGACGACGGCTACCTGGCCGGCGTGCGGGAGCTGACCCGCCGCAAGGGCTGTCTGTTCATCGCGGACGAGATCCAGTCCGGGCTCGGCCGCACGGGCCGCACGCTGGCGGTCGAACACGAGCCGGTGGTGCCGGACGTGCTGCTGCTGGGCAAGGCGCTGGGCGGGGGCATCGTGCCGGTGTCGGCGGTGGTCGGCCGCCGGGAGGTGCTCGGCGTGCTGCACCCGGGTGAGCACGGCTCGACCTTCGGCGGCAATCCGCTGGCCGCCGCGGTCGGTACGGCGGTGGTGGAACTGCTGGAGACGGGCGAGTTCCAGCGCCGGGCGACCGAGCTGGGCGTGATCCTGCGCGACGGCCTGACGGGGCTGGTCGGCAAGGGCGTCGTCGGGTTCCGCTCGCGCGGCCTGTGGGCGGGCGTCGACATCGACCCCGCGCTCGGCACCGGCCGCGAGATCAGCGAACGCCTCATGCGGGAGGGAGTCCTGGCGAAGGACACCCACGGCTCCACGATCCGCCTGGCCCCACCGCTCACCATCACGAGCGAGGAACTGACGGGGGCGCTCGCGGCGCTGGAGAAGGCGCTGGGGTAGAGGGGGCGCCCGGGATACGGGGACAGGGGCGGAGGGCTCGACACGGGCCGGCCGCCCCTGCCCCACGCGGCCCTCCCGGGTCCTGGACCAGGAAGGGCCGCCGGGCCCGTCGAGTCTCCCCCTTCAACTTCCGGCTCGGAAACGGAACGGTGCCTCAAGCGCCTCCCTCGCCCCGACCGGCCGTCCACAAGCCGCCCCTCGATGCCAGAAGGGTGAAGATTGGGGCAAGAGGTGGTAGACCACTCTCAGCGACAGAGAGGTCGGCCGTGGGCGCAGACGAGGTGTACGGCGTTGCCCGGCAGCGGTTCGACGTGGCCGACGCGGCGCCCCTGTTGCTCGATCCACAGGGCGTGGTGACGGGCTGGACCAGCGGTGCCCGGCGGCTGCTCGCGTACCCGGCGTCCGAGGCGGTCGGCAGGAAGCTGGCCGACCTGCTGGCCGCCGAGGACGCGGAGCGCGTGCCGGACCTGGTCGAGCGCTGCCGCAGGGACGGCGGCTGGACGGGGCTGCTCACGGCCCGCCGCCGGGACGGGCATCCCGTGAAGGTCGCGGCGCGGATCACCTCGGCCGAGGAGGCGCACGGCGGCTCGCGCTGGCTGATGCTCCTGTCGGAGCTGGCGGACGCCCCCGGCTGGGACATGAGCCGCACGGTCCTGGAGCAGATGGCGGCGGGCGCCCCGGTCGGTATCGCCATCGTGGACACGGACCTGCGCTTCGTGTGGTCGAACGCCGCCCTGGAACAGTTCGGCGGCGGCCCGGCGGCACGACGGCTCGGACTGCGCTTCGCGGACGTCCAGCCCGGCATGGACGGGCAGGCGGTCGAGGCACAAATGCGGCACGTGCTGGAGACCGGCGAGACGGTGGTCGGCTACGAGCACGTGGGCCACGTGCGCTCGGCCCCGTTGCGCGAGACGGCGCACATGCTGTCGTTCACCCGGCTCGAGGACGACCGGGGCCATCCGATCGGCGTGTACTACACGGTCGTGGACATGACCGACCGGCACCGTGCGCGGCAGCGGCTGGCGCTGCTCGACCGGGCCGGTGAGTGCATCGGCCGCAGCCTGGACCTCACGCGCACCGCGCAGGAACTCGCGGACGTGGCCGTGCCGGGGCTGGCCGACTTCGTCACCGTGGACCTGCTGGAGTCGGTGCTGCGGGGCGCCGAGCCGGCCCCCGGCCCGCTCGCGGACTCAAAGGAGCCGGTGGAGCTGCGCCGTGCCGGCTACCGGTCCGTGCAGGACCTCGCTGAAGCCGTCATCGAGATCGGCGAGGTGGTGGCCTTCCGGGCCGGAACGCCGCCCTTCCGCTGTCTGGCCACGGGCCGGTCCTGGCACGCGGATCGGCTCGACCCGCTGACCCGGGACTGGACCACGGAAGACACCCCGAGCGGCCGCCGGGCCACGTTCCTGGAGCTGGGGCTGCACAGCGTGATGACCGTGCCCATCCGTTCGCGCGGCATCACCCTGGGCATCACGACGTTCTACCGGCGCCACGACCGGGAGTTCTTCGACGAGGAGGACCTGCGGCTGGCGGAGGATCTCGTCGCCCGCGCGGCCGTCTGCGTGGACAACGCCCGCCGCTACACCCGTGAGCGGGACGCCGCGCTCGTCCTGCAGCGCAGTCTGCTCCCCCACCGGCTGCCCGAGCAGGACGCCGTCGAGGTGGCGGCCTGCTACCGGCCGGCCGACGAGCTGACCGGTCTCGGCGGCGACTGGTACGACCTCATCCCGCTGTCCGGGGCGCGCGTCGCGCTGGTCGTGGGCGAGGTGCCCGGTCACGGCATCGACGCCGCGGCGGCCATGGGACAGCTGCGGACCGCCGTACGGACCCTGGCGGCTCTGGATCTGCCGCCCGAGGAGGTGCTGGCGCACCTCGACGACCTGGTGGCGCGGTCGGCGCGGGAGGAGGGTGCGGATACCGGGACGGCGGGCTCCGCGGGCACGCCGGGCGTGGGCTCCGGGTGCCTGTACGTCGTCTACGACCCGGTCGACGGCGGGTGTTCGATGGCCGCGGCGGGCCATCCGGCCCCGGCCGTGGTGATGCCCGACCGCTCGGTCGTGTTCGTCGACCTGCCGCAGGGGCCGCCGCTCGGCGTGGGCGGCCCGCCGTTCGAGGCGGCCGAGCTGCCCCTGGAAGAGGGCAGCACGCTCGCGCTGCACACCGACGGCCTGCTGGCCCGGGGCGAGACCTGGGCCGTCGACGCGGGCCGGGAGCGGCTGCGCCGGGCGCTGGAGCGGTCGGGCCCGCTCGAGTCGTACTGCAGGGCCGTGGTCGACGCGCTGGTCCCGGCCCGCCCCTATGACGACGTGGCCCTGCTGATGGCCCGGACGAAACGTCTCGGCAGCGGGCAGGTCGCGGCCTGGGAGCTGCCCTCGGACCCGGCCGTGGTCGCCGAAGCCCGCCGCACGGCCACCCGGCAGCTTGCGCGCTGGGGCCTGGACGAGCTGGCCTTCACCACGGAGCTGGTGGTGAGCGAGCTGGTCACCAACGCCATGCGGTACGCCACCGGGTCCATCCGGCTCCGGCTGATCCGGGAGCGCGCCCTGGTCTGCGAGGTGTTCGACGACGGCGCCACCGCTCCTCATCTGCGCCATCCCCGTACGACGGACGAGGGCGGGCGCGGGCTCCTGCTGGTCTCCCAGCTCACGCAGCGGTGGGGCACACGCTTCGTGCCCGAGGGGAAGGTCATCTGGGCCGAGCAGGCCCTGACGGAGCTCCCGGAATGAAGCCGGTTGAGGTTCGCCTATACCGTGCGAAACTGGTGTAATCCCGGCAGCGGTGAGGCGGCGGCCATGGCGGAGACTGCGATCGACTACGGTGCGGTGTTCCGGGCCCTGCCCGGCATGGTGGCGCTCCTGACACCCGAGCTCGTGTACGCGGACGTCAACGAGGAGTTCGTCCGCGTCTCCGGCCGCTCGCGCGAGCAGCTCATCGGCAAGTACCTGTTCGACGTCTTCCCGGACAACCCGAACGACCCGGCCGCGACGGGCATGCGCAATCTGGAGGCCTCGCTGTACCGCGTCCTGGTCACCAGGGAGCGCGACACCATGGCCCTGCAGCGCTACGACGTCGAGGACCCGGAGCGGCCCGGTGAGTGGTCGAAGCGGTACTGGAGCCCGGTGAACGCGCCGCTGCTCGGCTCGGACGGCAAGGTCGTGCTGATCCTGCACCGCGTGGAGGAGGTCACGGAGCTGATCCGGGCCCGGGGCGGTTCTCCGGGGGGCCGGAACAGCCGGGCCCGGGTGCTGGAGGCCGAGCTGTACACCCGCGCCCGTGAGCTGCAGGAGCTCAACGAGCGGCTGCGCCAGGCGCACTCCCGGGAGCGGGAGGTGGCGCTGGCGTTGCAGGAGGCGATGCTGCCCGCGCCGCGGCAGGTCCGCAATCACCCGGCCGCCGTCCGGTACCGGCCCGCCGTCGGGGCGCTCAACGTGTGCGGCGACTGGTACGACCTGGTCGACCTGGTGGGCGGCGACCGGATCGGCGTCTCGGTCGGCGACGTGGTGGGGCACGGGCTGGAGGCGGCCGGGGTGATGGGCCAGTTGCGCAGTGCGCTCAGCGCGGCCTCCCGGGTGGCCGAGGGGCCGGCCCAGGCCCTGGACGTGCTGGGACGCTACGCCCACGTGATCGACGGAGCCGAGTCGGCGACCGCCGTGACGACCTTCATCGACTGCGACCGTCACGTCATCACGTACAGCAGCGCCGGCCATCCCCCACCCGTGCTCGTCCACGCCGACGGGCGCACGGAGTTCCTCGACCAGGCCACGGACACGCCGCTGGACGCCCGACCGGACCCGATCCCGCGGCCCCAGGCCGAGACCACGTTCACGCCGGGCGCCACGCTCGTGCTGTACACCGACGGTCTGATCGAACGGCGTCGCGAGGACATCGACAAGGGTCTGGAACGGCTCGCCGACGCCCTGCGCGACCATCGGGACCAGGATCCCGAGACCCTCGCCGACACCGTCCTGCTGGAGTTGCTGCCACCCGGCGGCTCCACCGACGACACCGCGCTGATCATCGTGCGGCTGTGACTACATGCGGGTCTTTCCGTGGTCGAGCAGCCGGACGCGGTCGACGTTCTGCCGGTCCTCGGCGTCCGTGCTGGGCGCACCGGCGAACCACGCGTCGAGGATCTCCGTCAGCAGCGGCTCCGACGTCAGCCGCAGACTGAGCGCGAGCACGTTGGCGTCGTTCCAGCGGCGCGCCCCGTCGGCCGTGTAGGCGTCCGTGCACAGGGCGGCCCGCACACCGGGCACCTTGTTCGCGGCGATCGAGGCACCCGTGCCGGTCCAGCAGCACACCACCGCCTGATCGGCCGTGCCGTCGGCGACCTCGCGGGCCGCGGCCTCGGAGCACACCGCCCACTGCGGGTCGCCGTCCGGGCGCAGCGCGCCGTGCGGGCGCACCTCGTGCCCCCGCTCGCGCAGGGCGGCAACGAGGGAGCGGGCGACCGGTTCGTCCATGTCGGAGGAGACAGAGATCCGCATGCCTGGCAGGTTACTCGTCGCCGCGGCCGGGGCCACCGCCCACAGCAGCCGTCCGCCGGCAAGAACCACCGGCCCGCCACGCACCCCCGCTATCGCGCCACGCCCCCCGTTCGGCTTGCCCGTCACCCGGGTGGCGCAGCACGCTGGTCGCGTGGTCCTCCCCAGCCGCATGCGCACCACCGGACGCCGACGCCTGACTGACCCTCAGCCGTTTGGCGAAGGATCTGTGCGGTCCGCCCGCACGAGGTGCCCGGTGGCCGCACCTGCACCTAGACTGGCACCCCACGACATGCCGGTTGACCTGCTGGAACGCGGCGGTTGAGTCCACCGCGAGAGTCGAGGAGCGCCCGCTTTGTTCTACTACCTGTTGAAATACGTACTGCTGGGCCCGCTGCTGAGACTGGTCTTCCGGCCTCGGATCGAGGGCCTGGAGCACGTTCCCTCGGAGGGCGCCGCCATCGTCGCCGGGAACCACCTGTCGTTCTCGGACCACTTCCTGATGCCCGCGATCCTCAAACGGCGCATCACCTTCCTCGCGAAGGCCGAGTACTTCACGGGCCCGGGCCTCAAGGGCCGCCTGACGGCGTTCTTCTTCCGCAGCGCGGGGCAGATCCCGGTCGACCGCTCCGGCAAGGACGCGGGCCAGGCCGCGATCCGCGAGGGCCTCGGCGTGCTGAGCAAGGACGAGTTGCTCGGCATCTACCCCGAGGGCACCCGCTCGCACGACGGCCGGCTCTACAAGGGCAAGGTGGGCGTGGCGGTGATGGCCCTCAAGGCCGGCGTCCCGGTGATCCCCTGCGCGATGATCGGCACCTTCGAGGCCCAGCCGCCCGGCAAGCTCATCCCCAACATCCACCCCGTCGTGATCCGCTTCGGCAAGCCCCTGGATTTCTCCCGCTACGAGGGCATGGAGAACGAGAAGGCCATCCTGCGCGCCATCACCGATGAGATCATGTACGCCATCCTCTCCCTGTCGGAGCAGGAGTACGTGGACCGGTACGCGGCCGTGGTGAAGGCCGAGGAGGCCGCCGCCCCCAAGGAGCGGAAGTTCCGGCGCATGCCCCTCGGTTGAGCTCTGCTGTCGGCAGAGTCAGGTTCCCCGGCCGCCCCCGGCGATCTACGGTCGCGGCATGAGACGTGCTGTGGTGATCGGGGCGGGCGGGCAGATCGGGAGGCCGGCGGTGGAGGCGCTGGCGCGGGACGGCTGGGAGGTGACGGCCGCCTCGCGCGGCGGCGCCCGGCACGAGAACTGGCCCGGCGGGGTGCGGACACGGCGGCTGGACCGCGACGACGACGCGGCGCTCGGCGCGCTCATCGGTGACGGCTGCGACCTCGTGGTCGACATGGTCGCCTACGGGGCCCGGCACGCACGGCAGTTGACGGGCCTGGCCGACCGGATCGGCGCGGCCGTGGTGGTGTCGTCCGTGTCGGTGTACGAGGACGGCAAGGGCCGCGGCTTCGACACCATGGGCGAGCCGGACGGACTCCCGCAGTACCCCGTACCGATCGCGGAGGACCAGGTCACGGTCCCGCCGGGGGACGCCACGTACAGCACCCGCAAGACGGCCCTGGAGCGTGAACTGCGCGCGGTGGGCGACCGGTTGCCCACCACCGTGCTGCGCCCGGGCGCGATCCACGGGCCGTACAGCCCGCTCCCCCGCGAGCTGTACTTCGTCAAACGCAACCTCGACGGCCGGCGCAGGCGGGTGCTCGCCTTCCGGGGCGAGAGCCTCTTCCACACGTCGGCGGCACGCAACATCGCCGAACTGATCCGGCTGGCCGCGGCCCGGCCGGGCTCCCGGGTGCTCAACGCCTGCGATCCGCTGCCACCGGCCGTGTCTAAGATCGGGGCCGCCGTGGACGCGGTCATGGGGGTGGAGACGCAGACCGTTCTGCTCGACGGCCCGGCGCGGGGGTCCGTGGGCGGTTCCCCCTGGTCGGTGGAGCTGCCGGTGGTGTGTGACATGTCGGCCGCGGAACGGGAGCCGGGGTACCGGCCGGTCGTGTCCTACCCGGAGAGCCTGCCGGAGACGGTCGAGTGGCTCGTCCGCCGGCTGTCCGGCCAGGACTGGCGGGAGGCGTTCCCCACCCTCGCCCGCGCCTACCCGGACCTCTTCGACTACGCGGCGGAGGACGCCTGGTTCGCGGCCCGGCCGGCATGGTGAAGGGGCGGCCGGGATCCCGGCCGCCCCTTCACCACCGAACCGAGTCGGTGACGACTACGGCTTCGGCGTGGCGTGCGGCGCGCAGGTCACGTCGGCGCCGTCCAGCTTGCCGGTGAGCAGGTAGCTGTCCACGCGGGGGTTGATGCACGGGTTGACCAGGCCGGTGACGCCGTGGGAGCCCGCGTCCTTCTCCGTGATCAGGCGGGAGCCCTTGAACCGCTTGTGCAGCTCCACGGCGCCCTCGTACGGGGTGGCCGCGTCCCGCTCGGACTGGACGATGAGCACGCCGGGCAGGCCCTTGCCGGTCTTGACGTCGACCGGCGTCTGCTGCTTGGCCGGCCAGGTGGCGCACGGCAGGTTCATCCAGGCGTTGGCCCAGGTCATGAAGGGGTGGTCCTTGTGGAGCCGCGTGTTGTCGCGGTCCCACTTGCGCCAGCTGGTCGGCCACTTGGCGTCGGCGCACTCCACGGCCGTGTAGACGGCGTTGCCGTTCTCCGAGGAGGCGTTGCCGGCCGTGTCGGACAGGTCGGGGGCGGCGGCGTCGACAAGCGCCTGGGTGTCGCCGGCGGCGTACTTGCTGAAGACCGAGGCGGTCGACGCCCAGGCGGAGTCGTAGTACGGGGCGCTCTGGAAGAAGGAGATGAGCTCGGCCGGGCCGACGACCCCGCCGAGGGGGTTCTCCTTCGCGGTGGCGCGCAGCTCCAGCCACTTCGCCTGGACGGCGGCGCGGGTGGTGCCGAGGTGGTAGGTCGCGTCGTTCGCGGCGACCCAGTCCTGCCAGTCCTTCCAGCGGCCCTCGAACGCGACGTCCTGGTCCAGGTTGGCCTGGTACCAGATCTTGTCGCGGGAGGGGTTGACGACGCTGTCGACGACCATGCGGCGCACGTGGCCCGGGAAGAGCGTGCCGTAGACGGCGCCCAGGTAGGTGCCGTAGGAGACGCCGAGGAAGTTGAGCTTCTTCTCGCCGAGGGCGGCGCGGATGACGTCGAGGTCGCGCGCGGTGTTCGGCGTGGTCATGTGCGGCAGCATCGCGCCGCTGCGCTCCTGGCAGCCCTCGGCGTACTCGCGGGCCAGCTTGCGCTGGGCGAGCTTGTCGGCCTCGGAGTCGGGCACCGGGTCGGCCTTGGGCGCCTTGACGAACTCCTGCGGGTCGACGCAGGAGATGGGCGTCGACTTGCCGACGCCGCGCGGGTCGAAGCCCACGAAGTCATAGGCCTTGGCCGTGTTGGCCCAGACGGCGTTCTTGTTGGTGACCCGGGTCGGGAAGCGCAGCCCGGAGCCGCCGGGGCCGCCGGGGTTGTAGACGAGCGCGCCCTGCCGCTCGGCCTTGGTGCCCGTGTTGCCGATGCGGTCGACGGCGAGCTTGATCTGCTTGCCGTAGGGCTTGGCGTAGTCGAGCGGCACGGTGACGTATCCGCACTGGATCGGCTTGGCCAGGTTCCAGTCGGCGGGGCAGTCCTGCCAGTCGATGCCGGCCTTCGCGGCCCGGGCGGCGGCGATCGCGGCGCCGCGGGCCTCGCGGTCCTGGCCGTGACCGCTGCCCGCGCTCGCGCTCGCGGTGGGCGCCGCGACGGCGCCGGCTATCAGCGTGGCCGTGACGAGCGCGCCGGCCGCACCGAGCGCCGCCACCCGCTTCTTCGGTCTAGAACCCCTCAAGGGGGACCTCCCCGTACCTCGTTGCGAACAGTACGGAGGATCCTTCCTGTTGTGAGGTCCCTGACAACAGGGCCGGACACCCTTCTTTGCCAATCCGATAAACGGAGAGGCCGTGCTGCTCTACGGACGCCTACGTCCGCGGGAGCGACGCGAACGCCTCGTCGAGCAGTCGCCGCAGTCTGAGGGCGTCCGGCGCCACCGCGGTCACCAGCGCGGCGGGTCCGGCGAGCGGTACGACCGAGGCCCCCTCCCCCAGCACCGTCGCGGCCACCGGCTCGACGGCGAACTCCGGGCGGACGACGACCAGTTGCCCGACAGCCCGATGCCCCGCCAGGACGGCGGGCCCGTCCCAGCCGCCCGGCGCACCGAGCCCGCAGGCCAGTTCCTGGTCGAGCACGGCCTGCCCGGCGACCCGCACGGTCAGACGGCTCGTGAGGCGCCCCGGTTCCTCACCGACGCGTCCGAGCACCTGCTCCTCGCGCAGCACGAGCCGGGCGGCGGGCGCGAGCTCGACGCGGGTGGTGACGTACAGGTCGCTGCCCTGAGCTGAGATCAACTGCTCCGGCAGCCAGTGCAGTTCGCCGTGATCGGCGACGTCGAGCCGGACGTCGTAGCGGGCCTCGCCCTTCGCCTGCCCGGGCAGCGCGATGGTGGCGGCGGCCGACCCGACGGACAGCCGCGCCTCCTCCTCCACCCGCCCCTCCACGGTGAAGTGGTCACCGCCGAGCGGCCCGCTCATCGCGCCGACCAGCATGACCCGAGCCTCGGAGCCGGTGGCCCGGGTGCGCCGCAGGGCCAGGGGTCCGTCGCTGTCCAGCACGGGCAGCGAGGTCCCGCCGCGCCCGTCGTCCCGGGCGACGATCCGCGCGAGGGACCGCACCCCGGCCCCGGTACGCACGTTCACGCGGTCCACGCGGCGAGCTGCGCACGCACCCATGCGGCGACGTCCGCCACCCCGGCCTCGCTCCGCAACGACTGGAAGACGACCGGCAGTTCGGCGCGCTGCGCCTTGGCGTCGGCGGCCATCCGGGCGAGGTCGGAGCCGACGTACGGGGCGAGGTCGGTCTTGTTGACGACGAGCAGGTCGGCGGTGGTCACGCCCGGTCCGCCCTTGCGCGGGATGTCGTCGCCCCCGGCGACGTCGATCACGAAGATCTGCGCGTCGACGAGCCCCTTGGAGAAGGTCGCGGTGAGATTGTCCCCGCCGGACTCCACGAGCACCAGGTCCAGCGGCCCGACCGCGTCCTCCAGGTCCTCCACCGCTTCCAGGTTCGCGGAGATGTCGTCGCGGATCGCGGTGTGCGGGCAGGCGCCCGTCTCCACGGCGGTGATCCGCTCGGGCGGCAGCACGGCCTCGCGGAGCAGGAACTCGGCGTCCTCGCGCGTGTAGATGTCGTTGGTGACGACGGCGAGCGCCAGCTCGTCCCGGAGCGCCCGGCAGAGCGCGGCGACGGTGGCGGTCTTCCCGGATCCGACGGGGCCGCCGAGTCCGATGCGGAGCGCCCTAAGGGTGCCGTCGGGACGGTGGGCGTCCGCGCTGAGGGCGGTGGGGGTGTCGTGGGCGTGATCGAGGTGCATGTGCGGCTCCTGGTGGGACGGGCCCGGGTTCGCGGGCGATGCGGGATGGCGGGTTCCGGCGTCGGGGGGCGGGTGAGTGGGAGGCTGGGCGCGCTCACGCGGCGGAGCGGCACATCGAGCACAGCCCCGCGCCCCTGGGCGGTCGGTCTGCGCGGCGTTTCTCGAAGCAGCTACGAGGCGAACAGGCGTACCGGCCACGCCGCGTGCACCTCCGCCCCGATCTCCAGCAGCGGTGCCGACCCCGCCGGCAGGGCGTCGAACCCGTCGTCGACCACCTTCCGGGCCGCCTCCACCGCCCGGTCCGCGACCCGGTCCACCTCCGGGGCCAGCCGGGCCAGCACCCGCGTCGCGTCGAAGGGGTCCAGACTCAGCAACCGCACGGTCGCCGACGCGGGTCCGCTCACGCTCTCGTACGCCGCGCAGTACGCTGCGTCCACCGGCCCCAGCCCCGCCGCCCGGGCCGCCAGCCCGAGCACCACCGGCTGATGCGCCCCCTTGGGGAACTCCCTTCCGAGCGCGTCCAGTTCGGCGGACGGCCAGGTCGCCCGGGCGGCCCGCAGCAGTTGCCGTCCCAGCTTCCGCGCGGCGACGCGCAGCGCGGGCGACGGCGTGCGCGCGTCCGCGGCACGGTCCAGCGCGACGGGGTCGATCCCGAGCGCCGCGGCCGCGGACAGTCCCGCCGCCGTCAGCCCCGCCGTGTGCAACCGCCCCCGGCAGAACTCCCCCAGGCTCGCCGCCCCACTGATCCGACCGGCCTTGACCGCCGCCTCGGCACCGCCGGAGTGCGCGTGCCCCCCGGCGGGAAACCGCCCGTCGGCCAGGACGAGAAGCGCTGCACGCGACATCAGACCACCCTCAGAACAGGAAGTACCGCTGGGCCATGGGGAGTTCGGCCGCGGGCGCCGCCTCGACCAGTTCCCCGTCGATGTGCACGGCGAAGCTGTCGGGATCGACCCGCACCTCCGGCCGGGCGTCGTTCTCTCGCATGTCGGCCTTGGTGACACCGCGGGTCGACTCGATCGCCGCGAACCGCTTGCCGAGCCCCAGCCGTTCCGGCAACCCGGCTTCGACGGCCAAGGGGGCGACGAAGTTGAGGGAATTGGAGGCCGGCGCCCGCCCGATCGCCCCGTACATGGGGCGCGGCAGGATCGGCTGCGGGGTGGGGATCGAGGCGTTCGCGTCGCCCATCTGCGCGTAGGCGATCTGCCCGCCCTTGATGACGAGCTGCGGCTTGACGCCGAAGAACGCCGGTTCCCACAGCACCAGGTCGGCCAGCTTGCCGCTCTCCACCGATCCGATCTCCCGGGCCAGCCCCTGGGCGAGCGCGGGGTTGATCGTGTACTTGGCGACATAGCGACGTACGCGGCGGTTGTCGGCGCGTCCGTCCCCGGGCAGGGCGCCCCGCCGCCGCTTCATCACATGGGCGGTCTGCCAGGTGCGCATGACGACCTCACCGACACGCCCCATGGCCTGGGAGTCGGAGGAGATGATCGAGATCGCGCCCAGGTCGTGCAGCACGTCCTCCGCGCCGATCGTGGAGGGGCGGATCCGGGACTCGGCGAAGGCCAGGTCCTCCGGCACCGCCGGGTTGAGGTGGTGGCAGACCATCAGCATGTCGAGGTGTTCCTCGGCGGTGTTGACGGTGAACGGCCTGGTCGGGTTGGTGGAGCTGGGCAGCACGTACGACTCGGAGACCACCGTCATGATGTCCGGCGCGTGCCCGCCGCCCGCACCCTCGGTGTGGTACGCGTGGATGCCCCGGCCGGCGATGGCGGCCAGGGTGTCGCCCACGAATCCGGCCTCGTTGAGGGTGTCGGAGTGGATGGCGACCTGGATGCCGGTCTGTTCGGCGACGGTCAGCGAGGCGTCGATGACGGCCGGGGTGGAGCCCCAGTCCTCGTGCAGCTTCAGGCCGAGGGCGCCGCCGCGGATCTGGGACAGCATCGCCTCGTGGGAGACGGTGTTGCCCTTGCCGAGCAGGCCGATGTTGAGCGGGAAGGCCTCCATCGCCTCCAGCATCCGGGCGAGGTGCCAGGGTCCGGGGGTCACGGTGGTGGCCTTGGAGCCCTCCGCGGGGCCCGTGCCGCCGCCGACGAGGGTCGTGATGCCGCAGGAGAGGGCCTCGTCGGCGATCTGCGGGCAGATGAAGTGGACGTGCGCGTCGATCGCGCCCGCCGTGAGGATCCGCCCGTTGCCGGCGATGATCTCGGTCTCCGGGCCGATGACCAGGTCCGGGTGGACGCCGTCCATGGTGTCGGGGTTGCCGGCCTTGCCGATGCCGGTGATCCGGCCGTCGCGGATGCCGACGTCGGCCTTGACGATCCCCCAGTGGTCGATGATCACCGCACCGGTGATCACGGTGTCCGGCGTGCCCTCCGCGCGGGTGGCCCGCGCCTGACCCATGGACTCACGGATGACCTTGCCACCGCCGAAGACGGCCTCGTCACCGGCGAGACCGGGGCCGCCGGAGCGGTCCTCCTCGATCTCGACCAGCAGGTCGGTGTCGGCGAGGCGGATCCGGTCACCGGTCGTCGGGCCGAACAGGTCGGCGTACGCGGCACGCGAGATCTCAGGCATCGAGGGCACCTCCGGTCTCCCCGCGCAGGCCGGGCACCACACGGGCGCCGGCCAGCGGCACGAGTTCGACGTCGACGGGGATCCCGGGCTCGAAGCGCACGGCCGTGCCGGCGGCGACGTTGAGCCGCCTGCCGCGCGCCGCGGCGCGGTCGAACTCCAGGCCGGGGTTGGCCTCGGCGAAGTGGTAGTGGGAGCCGACCTGGACGGGCCGGTCGGCGGCGTTGAGGACGGTGAGGCGGACGACGCCACGGCCCTCGTTGTAGGCAATCGGCCCGTCGGCGAAGAGGATCTCTCCGGGAATCACGGCGGCTCCCCGTCAGACGATCGGGTCGTGGACGGTGACGAGCTTGGTACCGTCCGGGAAGGTGGCTTCGACCTGCACGTCGTGGATCATCTCCGGGATGCCCACCATGACGTCGTCCCTGGTCAGGAGTTTGCGTCCGGAGGACATGAGTTCGGCGACGGTGCGACCGTCCCGGGCGCCCTCGAGGAGGTGCGAGGTGATGAGCGCGACCGCCTCGGGGTGGTTGAGCTTGAGCCCGCGGGCCCGGCGCTTCTCGGCCACGTCGGCCGCCACGTGGATCAGCAGCCGTTCTTGCTCGTGCGGGGTCAGTTGCACGTCCCACCTCACAGTCGTCGCTCCGGGCCGTGCGGGGCCCGGTTGCCGCGGCCACGGGGCAAAGTGCCAGGTGGCGTGGATCGGCAGGCTAATTGGACTGCGTTTCGGGCACGTTAACCGAGCTGTGATCCACCCGGGTCCCCGCCGCGCATGCTCATCAGGGCCCGCAGACCGTCCCGGAGCACCTCGACCGGGGCGGGGCCGAAGAGGGACCGCAGGGACTGCTGGGCGATGAACCCGAGCACGGAGGCGATCATCGTGCGGGCCACGTGGTCCGGCGCGACGTCCGCCCGCATCATGCCGGCCTCCTGATAGCCCTCGACGATCCTCCCCCGGGCCGCGCGGACCGAGCCGTAGCCCTCCCCCAGGACAACCGCGAGCTCCTCGTTGCGCAGGGTCTCGCCCCACACCTGGACGACGACCCGCGGAAAGGCGGGCCGGCCGTCGACGACCAGGGACGCGCGGGCGGCGAGCGTCCTTCCGAGGACCGGGGTGACGAGTTCGTCCGGCGGCAGGGCGGACTCTGCCGCGCCGCCTCCCCGAAGGCCTCGCGGACGGAACCGAGCGTTACGGCGGCGCCGAGGTCTCGTCCACCGGTGCCCCGAGGAGGACGAGACCTCGGCGAACGACGTGATGGCCCAGTTCATGCACCTGGAGCACCAGGCCCCGGAGCGCGACATCTCGCTCTACATCAACTCCCCCGGCGGCACCTTCCACGCGATGACGGCGCTCTACGACACGATGCGGTACCTCTCCTGCGACGTGGAGACCATCTGCCTGGGCCAGGCCGGTGCCGCGGCCTCGGTGCTGCTGGCGGCGGGCACGCCCGGCAAGCGATTCGCGCTGCCCGACGCCCGCCTGGTGATCCATCAGCCCGCCCTGCCCGAGCCGGTCCGGGGGCAGGCCAGTGATCTGGCCATCCAGGCCGACGAGTTGACGCGCATCCGGAGCCGAATGGAGGAGATGCTCGCGCTGCACACGGGCCGCACCCGGGAGCAGGTGAGCGCGGACATCGAGCGGGACAAGATCCTCACCGCCCAGGAGGCGGTGGAGTACGGCCTGATCGACGGGATCATCCCCGGCCGCAAGGCCACCCTGGCCCCGCCGACCGGTCGGTGAGGCCAGGTGCTCCCGCCCGAACTGCCGCCCCTGCCCGCCCTGACGCGCGCCGAGGCGGAACTGATCGACCGTTACCTCGAGGTCGTCGACCTGCTCGGCCGTATCAACCCGGCCCAGGACGGCGACACCTACCGCGGACTGCGCGCCGCCCAGGCCCTGGTCGGCAAGGCGACCGCGCTGCGTGACGCGCTGGCCCTGATGCACCGGCGGGGCGAGACGGAACTGCACGCCGGCACCCTGGCCCGGGCCCTGCGGGTGCTGGACGGCGAGCGGCGCACCGCCCGGCTCACCCTGCCTCCGGAGTCCGTCAGTTGACGTGGAACCGTCGGTCCGGACGCACGCGCCGTCCGCGATGCGTCCGGAGCTGAGTTGAAACGGACCAAAAGACGTACCTCTGTTCGGAGTAGGCGGGAGACGAGTTTCGGGACCGTTCCGGTTGCGCAACGCGCGTAGCCGGCGGACGCAATGGGGCATTCCATCCCTGGTCCGGAGCTCCGCGAACCCGTGGACAGCGGCTCGAACGCACACGTGTCCACCCGAACGGGTGAGTGGTGAGTAACAACACAAATCCCCGGTTCCGTTGGGAAATCCGGACACGCATGCGCCAAGATCCCTGTTTGACGACAAGCCCCCGCCGCTGTGGCGGGGCGATCCGGGCGGACGCCGAGTCCTGCCGCCGCCCGGATGACCGGTCGACAGGAGTGGATCGGCAGGAGTGGAGGACCCGAGCACGACGGGTCGCCGGGACGGTCACGCCATGACCGGAGCCGAGCAGCCCTTGGGGTGAAGCCGCGTCAGCGGCCGGGCAACTTTGTCAGCCCGAATCCGACAGGTCATCCTTCACAGGCGGCTGACGAAGGGTTGCGCATGACTGCGCTCAATCGTGTCCCGTCGCTCATGGCCCGGGCCGGCACGGCCTCGGCGCTCACCATCGCCGCGGTGGGCGGCTCCATCGTGGCGCCCGGCTTCGCATCCGAGGCGGCGGCGGCCACACCGGCGACCAAGGCGCTCCAGATCGCGGCCTCCAAGAAGGGTGCTCCCTACAGGTACGGGGCCACCGGTCCGCACCGGTTCGACTGCTCCGGGCTCACGCTCTACTCGTTCAAGAAAGCCGGCAAGAAGCTTCCCCGCACGGCTGCCCAGCAGTACAACAAGACGCACCACATCTCCGCCAAGAACCGCAAGGCGGGCGACCTGGTGTTCTTCCACTCGGGCAGCAACGTGTACCACGTCGGTATCTACGCGGGTAAGAACAAGCTCTGGCACTCCCCGAAGAGCGGGGACGTGGTGCGACTGCAGAAGATCTGGACCAAGAGTGTCTGGTACGGACGCGTGAAGTGATCCGCCCGGCGTGCGGCGGCGTCCTTGACGCGCCGCCGCACGCCGGAGCGTGACACGGGCTCATCTGGACACCTGTGACCCCATGGCCGAGCACCGCCCCTGCACCGCGCGCAACGAGACGCCGGCTACAACGCGCCGACCGCACCTTCGTCGAGCTGCTCCAGGAACTCCGCGTCACCCAGACGGGTGTGTGCAGTTCCTCTTCGCCTTCCTGCTGTCGCCGGCCTTCACCTCGCGCTTCGAGGACCTCGGCACGGTCCAGCGCATCACCTACGTCGTCGCACTGCTGCTGGCCGTCCTCGCCGCCGCTCTCTTCACCGCTTCGGCCGCGCTGACCGCTCCCTCTTCCAGCAGGGCGTCAAGCCCCGCATCGTGCAGGTCTCCTCGCGCCTGGCCACCATCGGCCCTGTGCGTGCTGGTGTTCGCGTTCAGCGGTTCCGTGCTGCTGGTGGCCGGCGTGACCACGGGCCGGACCGGCGGTGCCGCCGCGGGCGCCGCGGCTTTCCTGGTCTGCGTCGGCCTGTGGGGCTGCTCCCGCGGCTGGTGCGGCGGGCGGGGCTGCGTGCGGAGGCGGACGGCACCGGAAGGACCACCGAGGAGGAAACGGCCGGGGGCGACGTCGGGATCTCCGCACCGCTGTGGCACACCGTCGGTCAGCCGTCAGGGCTCCGAGGGGCGGCGGCGCACCGGGAGGCGTCGGCACGGCACCGGTGACGGCTGCGGGCTCCGACGGGGCGCGAGGCGCGGAGCGGGCGTCATGGCCGCGGGGGTGGCCCGGATGTGGGTCGCGCGGGCCGGGGTGCGCGGAGGGCACCCGCTGGACATGCCTTTCGGGTCCTGCTCTGGGCCGGCAGGGCTCCTGCCGCGGGTGAACAGGGTTCCTGCGGTGTGTGCCTAGAGCTCCTGCTGCACCACGGTCGTCACCGGCTGGGCCGGGACGACCCAGGGGAGTTCGATCGAGATGGTCTTGCCGCCCTCGCGAGTGGGGCGGATACGGAGTCTGCCGCCGCATTCCGCGGTCAGCCAGCGAATGATGACCAGGCCGCGGCCGTTGTCCTGCTGGACGGCGGCCGGCAGGCGTCTGGGGAACCGCGGATGGCTGTCCGTGACCCCGATCCGCAGGTGCTCGTCACGGTCCAGTGCGACATCCACGGTGAACGTGGGTGACTGACCGAAGGTGTGCTGGACGGCGTTGGTGGCGAGTTCGGAGATGATGAGCCGGACGGTGTCGGACACTTCCGTGTCCGCCGGCAGCCCCCACTCCGCCAGCGTTCCCACCACATAGGCACGCGCTGCGGAGACCGAGGCGGGATCGCTCGGCAGAGTGACGGATGCTTCCAGATGGTCTGCCATGGCGACCTCGTCCCTTTCCCACGGGACCACAGCCCGACACGGAGCGGATGGTTCGAGTACGGTCCCGGACTGGTGCTTCGTCGCCAGACTGCCACCAGAACACCCCTGAAGGACGGCGATCCACCAAGATATGCATATATCTGTCGCTCAAAGCGGTGAACTCTGCGACGCGAGACCGTATTTGGGTGGCTCGGAAGGAGTAAGGAGGAGCCCATGCAGCACGGTCCCGCGGTGCGCCGCCGGAAACTGGGCGCCGAACTGCGTGCGCTGCGCACCTCTGCGGGGCTCACGAGCGGTGAGGCGGCCCGGCTGGTGGGCTGGCACCAGTCCAAGGTCAGCCGGATCGAGACGGGCACGAGCGGGGTGAAACCCGCCGATGTGCGGTTACTTCTCGATGCCTACGGTGTGGCGGACTCCCAACTTCGCGAACTGCTCATGATGTTGGCGGGGTCCGACGAGAGCGGCGGCCGGCACCACTGGTGGCACGCCTACCGCGGGGTACTGCCGCCGACCTACCGGGACTTCATCAGCCTGGAGTCGCAGGCCGGCGCGATGCGCACGCTGGAGACCAGCGTCGTCCCGGGCCTGCTCCAGACGCCCGAGTACGCGCGGGCGGTGACCAGGGCCGCGGTGGAGGGACTTCCGGAGGACCGGCTCGACACGCTGGTCGAGGTGCGGCTGGCCAGGCAGGACGTGCTGCGCGCGGCTCCCCCGCTGAAACTCAGTGCCGTCCTGGACGAGGCGGTGCTGCGGCGCGAGGTGGGCGGACCCGGGGTCATGGCCCGCCAGCTGGCACGACTGGTCGAGGCTGCCCGGCTGCCCCAAGTGCGCCTGCAAGTGCTGCCGTTCAATGCCGGGGCGCACATCGGCGTCACCGGCCCTTTCGTAATCTTCTCATTTTCGAGCACTTCTGATCTGGATGTGGTTGTTCTCGACCACTTGACGAGTAGCCTCTACCTCGAACGGAAAGAAGACCTCCAGGCCTACACGGAGGCCTTCAACGCCCTTCAGATCCACGCCCTTTCGCCCGAGGACTCGTTGGATTTCATCGCCGGGACAGCCGCCGGCGCGTAAGGAGGCACCATGCGTGCACTGCCTCGTCACGTCCCCTCAAGCATCGAACTGCACGGTGTGCGGTGGCTGCGCAGCAGCTACAGCACCGGCGCGAACAACTGCGTCGAGACCGCGTGTCCGGATGCCCCGCCCTGGGCCGGACTGCTCGCCGTGCGCGACTCCAAGGCCCCGGCCGGACCCGCGCTGCTCTTCTCACCGAGGAGCTGGGCAACGTTCACGGCCGCGGTCGACCGCATCTGATCGTTTCTGATCAGTTCGCCATCGTCAGTCCGTCGTCGTTCAGTCCGTCGTCGTTCAGTCCGTCATCGTTCAGTCCGTCATCGTGCGACGCACGGCCGTGTCACGCCGACTCATGGCCGCGTCTCGCCGATCAGCCGTACAGCGCGTTCGATCTGCTGAGTGGTCAGGTCCGCGCGTGCGGTCAGCCTGAGCCGTGAGATGCCGTCCGGCACGGAAGGGGGCCGGAAGCACCCCACGGCCAGGCCCGCCGCGCGGCACTGCGCCGCCCAGCGCACGGCGTCCTCGGGAGAGGGCGCCCGCACCGAGACCACCGCGGCGTCCGGACGCACCGCTTCCAGACCCGCGGCGGTCAGGCGTGCGTGCAGTTCGCCCGCCACCGCCCGGGCCCGCTCAGCCCGCTCCGGCTCCCGGCGCAGCAGCCGCAGGGCCGACAGGGCCGCACCGGCCGCCGCCGGGGCGAGTCCCGTGTCGAAGATGAACGTCCGAGCGGCGTTGACCAGGTGCTCGACGACCCTGGCCGGGCCGAGGACTGCTCCGCCCTGGCTGCCGAGCGACTTGGACAGCGTGACCGTCGCGACGACGTCGTCCGCGCCCGCGAGCCCCACCGCCTGCGGGGCGCCGCGGCCTCCGTCGCCGAGAACGCCCAGCCCGTGGGCGTCGTCGACGACCAGCCCCGCGCCGTGCTCCCGGCAGGCCTCGGCCAGGGCGGCGAGGGGGGCCGCGTCGCCGTCGACCGAGAAGACCGTGTCGGACACGGCGATGGCCGTGCCCTCGTGGGTGGCCAGCGCCTTGCGCGCGGCGTCCGGCTCGGCGTGCGCCACGACCTGGGTGGTACCGCGGGCGAGCCGGCAGCCGTCGATGAGCGAGGCGTGGTTGCCCGCGTCGGAGACGATCAGAGAGCCGTGCGGGGCCAGCGCGGTGACCGCCGCGAGGTTGGCGGCGTACCCGGAGGAGAAGACGAGAGCCGCCTCGAAACCGCAGAAATCGGCCAGTTCCCGTTCGAGTTCGGCATGCAGTTCGGTCGTGCCGGTCACAAGCCGGGAGCCGGTCGCGCCGCCGCCCCAGGTCCGCGCGGCCCGGGCAGCGCCCTCGGTGACCTCGGGGTGGCGGGCCAGCCCGAGGTAGTCGTTGCTCGCCAGGTCCAGGAGCGGCGAATCGGCCGGACGGGGGCGCAGAGTCCGTACGAGTCCGGCGCGGGCGCGCAGCTCCGCCTGCTCGTCGATCCAGCCGAACGCCATGGGTGGTCCTCCGGGGAATTTGTAGGCAGTGCACAGACACTAGCGGGACCACCAGCAGGTCAGTGTGTGGCAATACCCACACCTCGAAGCGACTCTGTTGTGCGAACTCTCCTTTGCCCCGGGCACCTCCTTAGGACAGGATCGGCTTCCATGGACCTGCTGAACACGCTGGTGGACAAGGGGCTTCGGCGCGAGCTGCCGACCCGCGACGAGGCTCTGGCCGTCCTTGCGACGTCCGACGACGACCTGCTCGATGTGGTGGCCGCGGCCGGAAGGGTGCGCCGGCACTGGTTCGGACGGCGGGTGAAACTGAACTATCTGGTCAACCTCAAGTCCGGCCTGTGCCCCGAGGACTGCTCGTACTGTTCGCAGCGGCTCGGCTCGACGGCCGGGATCCTGAAGTACACCTGGCTGAAGCCCGACCAGGCGTCCGACGCGGCGGCGGCCGGTGTGGCCGGAGGGGCCAAGCGGGTGTGCCTGGTGGCGAGCGGGCGCGGCCCGACCGACCGGGACGTGGACCGGGTCTCCGAGACGATTCGGACGATCAAGGACAACAACGAGGGCGTCGAGGTCTGCGCCTGCCTGGGGCTGCTCTCCGACGGCCAGGCCGAGCGGCTGCGCGAGGCGGGCGCCGACGCCTACAACCACAACCTCAACACGTCCGAGGCGACGTACGGGGAGATCACCACCACGCACACCTACGAGGACCGGGTCGACACCGTGCAGAAGGCGCACGCGGCCGGTCTGTCCGCCTGCTCCGGGCTGATCGCCGGCATGGGCGAGACGGACGAGGACCTGGTGGACGTCGTCTTCTCCCTGCGTGAGCTGGACCCGGACTCGGTTCCGGTCAACTTCCTGATCCCGTTCGAGGGCACCCCCCTCGGCAAGGAGTGGAACCTGACCCCGCAGCGGTGCCTCAGGATCCTGGCGATGACGCGGTTCGTCTGCCCGGACGTCGAGGTGCGGATCGCGGGCGGGCGCGAGGTCCATCTGCGCACGATGCAGCCGCTCGCGCTGCACCTGGCCAACTCGATCTTCCTCGGCGACTACCTCACCAGTGAGGGCCAGGCCGGCAAGGCCGACCTGGAGATGATCGCGGACGCGGGCTTCGAGGTGGAGGGCACCGGCCAGGTGACGCTGCCGGAGCACCGGGCCGCCGGAGGCTGCCACGACGGTGGCGGCGTCTGCGGTTCCGGGGGTGACGGAGCCTGCGGCTCGGACGCCGCGCCGGAGGCCTCCGAGCCCCGTACGGCCGCCGATGCCCGTACCGATCTGGTCTCCGTTCGCCGCCGGGGCGCCGGAACGGACCTCGCGCCCAATGCCTGAGCTGACGGTGCCCGAGCTGCTGGAGCTCGACCGGCGGCATGTGTGGCATCCGTACGGTCCGATGCCCGGACGGCAGGAACCGCTCGTCGTGGAGTCGGCGAGCGGGGTACGGCTGCGGCTCGCCGACGGCTCGGGGGTGCCGGGCGGCTCGGGAGTCGCGGACGGTCCGGGCGGGCCGGACGGTCCGCTAGAGCTGGTCGACGGGATGTCGTCCTGGTGGTCGGCGATCCACGGCTACAACCACCCGGTGCTCAACGAGGCCGCGCGCGGCCAGTTGGAGCGGATGAGCCATGTGATGTTCGGCGGGCTCACCCACGAGCCCGCCGTACGCCTGGCGAAGCTCCTTGTCGACATGTCGCCCGAGGGCCTGGAGCATGTCTTCCTCGCCGACTCCGGTTCGGTGTCGGTCGAGGTCGCGGTCAAGATGTGCCTGCAGTACTGGCGTTCGCTGGGCCGGCGCGGCAAGCAGCGGCTGCTGACCTGGCGCGGTGGCTACCACGGCGACACCTGGCAGCCCATGTCGGTGTGCGACCCGAAGGGCGGGATGCACGACCTGTGGACCGGGGTGCTGCAGCGTCAGGTGTTCGCCGACCCGCCCCCGGCGGAGTACGACGAGGCGTACGCCGAGCAGTTGCGGTCGCTGATCGAGCGGCACGCCGATGAGCTGGCCGCGGTCATCGTCGAACCGGTGGTGCAGGGCGCGGGCGGGATGCGGTTCCACTCCCCCGCGTATCTGCGGGTGCTGCGCGAGGCGTGCGACGCGCACGACGTGCTGCTGGTGTTCGACGAGATCGCCACCGGGTTCGGCCGTACGGGTGCGATGTTCGCGGCGGAGCACGCGGCTGTGACACCGGACGTGATGTGCCTGGGCAAGGCGCTGACCGGCGGCTACATGACGATGGCGGCGACCCTGTGCACCGCGCGGGTGGCGGACGGCATCTCGCAGGGCGAGGTACCGGTGCTCGCGCACGGCCCGACGTTCATGGGCAATCCGCTGGCGGCGGCGGTGGCCTGCGCCTCGATCGAGCTGCTGCTCGGTCAGGACTGGCTCGCCGAGGTGAAGCGGATCGAGGCGGGGCTGCGGGACGGGCTCTCGGCTGCCTCGGACCTGCCGGGCGTGAGGGACGTGCGGGTGCTCGGCGCCATCGGCGTGGTGCAACTGGACCACGCGGTGGACATGGAGGCGGCGACGGCGGCGGCCGTGCGCGAGGGCGTGTGGCTGCGGCCGTTCCGCGATCTGATCTACACCATGCCGCCGTACGTGACGGGCGAGGAGGACCTGGCCCGGATCGCGCGGGCCGTGTGCGCGGCCGCGCGGGAGGGATGACATGCCGGTACTGGTGATCACGGGCACGGGCACGGAGGTCGGAAAGACGGTCGTGACCGCCGCCGTGGCAGCGACGGCGGTCGCCGCCGGCCGCTCCGTGGCCGTGCTGAAGGCCGCGCAGACGGGCGTCGGGCCGGACGAGCCCGGGGACGCCGCCGAGGTGGCACGCCTCGCGGGCCCGGTGACGACGGCCGAACTCGCCCGGTTTCCCGAGCCGTTGGCGCCGGCCACGGCGGCGCGCCGGGCCGGGCGGACCCCGGTCCATCCGCACGAGGTCGCGGAGGCCGCCGCCAAGCTGGCCACCGAGCACGACCTGGTGCTGGTCGAAGGAGCCGGTGGCCTGCTCGTCCGGTTCGACGCGGCCGGTGGCACCCTCGCCGACGCGGCCCGGCTGCTGTCGGCGCCGGTGCTGGTCGTGACCCCTGCGGGGCTCGGCACCCTGAACACGACGGAGCTGACGGCGCGTGAACTGCGGGCCCGGGGGCTGGACCTGGCCGGGATCGTGATCGGCAGCTGGCCCGCGGCGCCCGATCTCGCCGCGCGCTGCAATCTCGCGGATCTGCCGGAGGTGGCCGAAGCCCCCCTGCTGGGCTCGGTTCCGGCCGGCTCGGGCGCCCTCTCCCCCGCCGCTTTCCAGGCGGGGGCGCCGCACTGGCTGGCGCCCCGACTGGACGGCTCGTGGGACGCGGAGGCGTTCCGGATCCGGGAGGCACCCGAGGCGTTCTGAGGGACCGGGACGCTCGCGGTGAAACCGAGGCTGGGCGTGATTGCGTGGTGAACTTCGTACGTGATCACCTCCGAAGGGACCATCTTGTACTCGAACGGATCACGCCCGTCCCGCCGTACGGCCCTCGTGCTGGGCACGGCCGTCGCTCTCTCACTGGGCGGCGGCACGGCCCACGCCCTGTCCGGCACCGGCGGCGTCACCGCGCGGCTGCGGGAACTGGAGCAGGAGCACACCGCCCGGCTGGGCGTGTACGGCCGCAACCTGCGCACCGGCCGGACGGTGGTGTACCGGGCCGACGAACGCTTCCCGATGGCCTCGGTGTTCAAGACGCTCGCCGCCGCGGCCGTCCTGCGCGACCTCGACCGCGACGGCGAGTTCCTGGCCCGGCGTATCCAGTACACCCAGGAGTACGTCACCAAGTCGGGCTACTCCCCCATCACCAAGGACCACGTCGCGACCGGCATGACCGTCGGCGAACTGTGCGACGCCACCATCCGCTTCAGCGACAACACCGCGGGCAACCTGCTCCTGAAGGAGCTGGGCGGGCCGACCGCCGTCACGCGCTTCGCCCGCTCGGTCGGTGACCGGGTCACCCGGCTCGACCGCTGGGAGCCCGAGCTCAACTCCGCGGAGCCGTGGCGCGTGACCGACACGACGACTGCGCGCGCCATCGGCCTGACCTACGCCCGGCTCGTGCTCGGCACCGCGCTGGAGCCCCGGGACCGGGCTCGGCTCACGGACTGGCTGCTGCGCAACACCACCAGCACCGAGAAGTTCCGCAAGGCCCTGCCCGCCGACTGGCTGATCGCCGACAAGACCGGCGGCGGACGCTACGGCGGCAACAACGACGTCGGCATCACATGGCCGCCGGACGGCCCGCCGATCGTGATGTCCGTCCTGACCACCCAGCCGGAGGAGGACGCCCCGGCCGACAATCCGCTGGTGGCCGGCGCTGCCGCCCTGCTGGCGGCGGAACTCGCCTAGCGTGGCCGCCGGCGGCAGGTCGTCGTGGGACCCCTGGCTGGTGACCGGCGCGCTCGGCGCCGCCGGTCTGCTCGCCCTGTCGGCACGGGAGGAGACCGGGAGCGACCACCTTCCCGTGCTGGGCCGGGTAATCCTTCGGTAGCGGACAGGGGTGCGACGGGCCCGTCCGGGGGACAATCGCTCTGAGGCGCAAGGCCAGCCTCGTCTGGGAGGTCCCCATGCCGCTCCGCTCCGGCAAGGTGCCACGGGACGCCGTGCACCATCCGCTGTTCGCCCGCTGCTACGCCCGGGTCAGTGTCGCCGCCGAGACCCGGATGGGCATGGGCCGGATCCGCGGGAGACTGCTCGACGGGCTGTCGGGGCGGGTGATCGAGATCGGCGCGGGCAACGGGCTGAACTTCGCGCACTACCCGCGTGCCGTCGCGGAGGTCGTGGCGATCGAACCGGAGCGGCGGCTGCGGCACCTGGCCGTGGCGGCCGCGCTGCGCGCCGAGGTGCCGGTGGACGTGGTGCCGGGAGCGGCCGAGGCGCTGCCGGTCAAGAGCGAGGGCTTCGACGCGGCCGTGGTGTCGCTGGTGCTGTGCAGTGTGCGGGACGTGCCCCGGGCGCTCGGGGAGCTGCGGCGGGTGCTCCGGCCGGGCGGCGAGGTGCGCTTCTTCGAACACGGCCGGGGCGGTGGCCGGGCGATGACCTTCACTCAGCACGCCCTGGACCGGACGGTGTGGCCGGTGCTGAGCGGGGGCTGCCACGTGGCACGGGAGCCGGTGCGGGCCCTGCGGGACGCCGGGTTCGAACTCGGCCCCTACCGGCAGGTCCTGATGCCCGAGGAGGGGCCGCGGCTGCCCAGCTCGTACTGCGTGCTGGGCACGGCGTGGCGTCCGGTCAGCGGGTAGTGCGGCCGGTGGTCACAGGCTCCACTGGCGCAGCTCCTGCTCGATGTCCCGTACGGACGCCTCACCGTTCTTGACCAGCCGGGCTAGGTCGCGGACCTGCTCGGGCGAGGTGATGACCTTGACACCGCTGGCGACGAGATAGGCGTAGGCCACGGCGGAGGCGAACAGGGCGTTGGAGCGCTCCAGCGCGGGCACGTGGAGCAGGAGCTGGAGCAGCGCGGCGGCGCGGGCGTGCGGGCTGTCGTAGACGGGGACGTCGAATATGGCGGCCTGGTGGCGGGCGACGGCGGCGACGAGGGCTCCCCAGTCGGTGACCTGGGGGTCTCCGGGGGTGTGGTGCTCGGCGAGCATCAGCAGCCAGGCGAGGTCGATGTCGAGGTTGTTCAACGGTTCAGCGGCGACCTTCGCGCGTGCCCTCACGGCCCTTCCCCACTCTCGGCTTCGCTCGAGCGGGGGCACCCCCATCGAACTCCTCGGCGAAGACGGACTCGTACTGCTTCATGAAGTCGGCGGCGGCCTCCACGAAGGTGTGGCCGACCTCGCCGGTGTCCTGTCTGACCAGTTCCTCGATGTAGCGGTTGACGCTCATGCCGCGGGAGAGGGCGCGTTCGCGGGCGGCGCGGGCGGTGCCCTCGTCGACGCGCACGTTCAGCTGGGTCTTCGCCATACCTCGAAGCTAGCGCGAGGGTGCTAGCACCGGCAAGGGCGGTGTCCGACCCGCGGAGGATACCGAGTGTGGGCCGGGTCACATTACCCTCGTGCAGGGCCAGGAGGTCCTGACGTCCACCCAGAGGAGGCGGCCTTGTCCACACCTGCTGCGGAGCACGCTCCCGGCCTCGCGCCGGCCGACGGGATCGCGGCCCGCGCCCGCGGTCTCACCAAGGCGTACGGCTCGGGCGAGACGGCCGTGCTCGCACTCGACTCGGTGGACGTGGACGTCGTCCGGGGCCGGTTCACCGCCGTGATGGGCCCGTCGGGCTCCGGGAAGTCCACCCTGATGCACTGTCTGGCGGGGCTCGACACCGTTTCGGCCGGTCAGGTGTGGCTCGGCGACACCGAGATCACGGGGCTGAGGGAGCGCGAGCTGACACGGCTGCGCCGCGACCGGATCGGGTTCATGTTCCAGTCGTTCAACCTCATCCCGACCCTGAACGCGCTGGAGAACATCACCCTGCCGATGGACATCGCGGGCAGGAAACCGGACGAGAAGTGGCTGGACCAGGTGATCGACACCCTGGGCCTGCGGGACCGGCTCGGGCACCGGCCGTCGCAGCTGTCCGGCGGGCAGCAGCAGCGCGTGGCCTGCGCGCGGGCGCTGGCCTCCCGGCCCGAGCTGATCTTCGCGGACGAGCCGACCGGCAACCTCGACTCGCGGGCCGGCCTGGAGGTGCTCGGCTTCCTGCGCGAGGCGGTCGACCAACTGGGGCAGACCGTCGTCATGGTCACCCACGACCCCGGCGCCGCCGCCCACGCGGACCTGGTGCTCTTCCTCGGGGACGGCCAGATCGTCGACGAGATGCAGCGCCCCACGGCGGAGGCGGTCCTGGAGCGGATGAAGCGGTTCGACGTGATCCGCACCCGGTACGAAAACGCCCCCGCGTCCCCCGAGGAGAACTGAGCCCGTGCTCAAGGCGACCCTGCGGAGCTTCCTGGCGCACAAGGGGCGGCTGCTGCTCTCCGCGCTCGCCGTCCTGCTGTCCGTCGCGTTCGTCACGGGGAGCCTGATCTTCTCGGACACCGTCAGCCGTACGTTCGACCGGCTGTTCGCCTCCACCGCGGCCGATGTCACGGTCAGCCCGAAGGAGGACCTCGACGAGGCGGTGCCCTCCGGCCGGACGGCCACCCTGCCGGCCGCGCTCGCCGAACGGGTCCGGCAGGTCGACGGGGTCGCGGCGGCCCGCGCGGACGTCAAGGTGAACGGCCTCACGGTCGTCGACGAGGACAACCGGCCGGTGGGCCCGACCGCCGGGGCACCGACGCTCGGCTACGCCTGGAACCCGAGCGAGCGCAGCCCGGTCGAGCTGACCTCGGGCCACGCCCCGCGCGGCCCCGCCCAGGCGCTGCTCGACTCCGAGACCGCCGACCGCAGGAACGTGCGCATCGGCGACCCCCTCACCGTCATCGCGCCCCCCGGGTCGTTCAAGGTGCGGGTCGTCGGCATCGTCACGTTCACGACGACGAACCCCGGTTCCGCGCTGTTCTACTTCGACACGCCGACGGCTCAGACGAAGCTGCTGGGCCGGCCGGGGACGGCGACCGGCATCTCGGTCGACGCGGCGGCGGGCGTCGGCGACGCTCAGCTCAAGCAGCGCGTGGCCGCCGCGCTCGGCGCGCACACCTACGACTTCAGGACGGCCGGCGAACAGGCCAAGTCGGACGTCGAGCAACTGGGCGGGTTCCTCGACGTCATCAAGTACGTGATGCTCGGCTTCGCCGGGATCGCCGTGCTGGTCGGCGTGTTCCTGATCGTCAACACCTTCTCCATGCTCATCGCCCAGCGCACCCGCGAACTCGGTCTGCTGCGCGCCCTCGGTGCCGACCGGCGCCAGGTCCGCGGCTCGGTGCTCACCGAGGCCCTGCTGCTCGGCCTGGTCGGCTCCACGCTGGGACTCGCCGCGGGCATCGGGCTCGCGGCCGGGCTGATCGGTCTGATGGGCCTGCTCGGCATGAACATCGACGCCGACGAGATGGAGATCGGCTGGGTGACCCCGGTGGCGGCGTACGTCGTCGGACTCGGTGTCACCTTCGTCGCCGCCTATCTCCCGGCGCGGCGGGCCGCGAGTGTCTCGCCGATGGCCGCGCTCTCGGACGCCGAGGTCGCCGGGGTGGGCCGGCCGCTGCGGATGCGCGCGGTGGCGGGCGGGATCGTCGGGGCGGCCGGTGCGGCGGCGCTCGCGGGGTGCGCGGTGTCGCGGCAGACCTCGTCGGCGGCGTCCCTGCTGGGCCTCGGCGTGGTGCTCACCCTGATCGCGACCGTGGTCGCCGGACCGCTGCTGGTGCGTCCGGTGATCCGGGTGCTGGGCGCGGCCTTCCCGGCGCTGTTCGGGTCGATCGGGCGGATGAGCCAGCGCAACGCCCTGCGCAATCCCCGCCGTACCGGAGCCACGGCTGCGGCCCTGATGGTGGGGATCGCCCTGGTGGGCGGGATGTCGGTGGCGAGCGAGTCGATGACGGCGTCGTTCGACCGGCAGATCGACACGACGCTGGGCGCCGACTTCGTGATCCAGAACGCCAACTTCCAGCCGTTCCCGCAGGAGGTCACCGGCAAGGTGCGCGGCACCGACGGGGTGGGCCTGGTCGTGCGCGGGCGGTTCACCCCGGTCGCGGTGCGGCTCCCGGACGGCGACCGCGTGGAGACCACCGCCGCGGGCTACGGTCCGCGGCTCGACGACGTCGCCAACATCACCTACGTGCAAGGGGACTCCGCGTCCGCGCTCGCGCCCGGGCGGCTCGCCATGGACCGGGACTTCGCACGCGACCACGGCGTGCGGGCGGGCAGCACCCTCCCGGTGGAGTTCCCGGGCGGACGCTCGGCCGAGCTGACGGTCGGCGCGCTCACCGACCAGGACTCCGCCGAGGGATTCGGCACCCAGGGCGGGCTGTTCTTCGGGCTGGGCACCCTGGAGCGGTACGCGCCGGGCGGGCAGGATTCCGCGCTTTACGTCAACGCCGCCGCCGGCACGGGTGACGACGAGCTGCGCGCGAACCTGGAGGAGACGCTGGAACCGTACCCGCAGGTGCGGGTGCGGGACCTGGCCGACTACAAACGGCTGGTCCACGACCAGATCGCCGTCCTGCTGTACCTCGTGTACGCGCTGCTCGGGCTGGCGATCATCATCGCGGTGCTGGGCGTGGTCAACACCCTCGCGCTGTCGGTGGTCGAACGCACCCGGGAGATCGGCCTGTTGCGGGCGATCGGGCTGGCCCGGCGTCAGCTGCGGCGGATGATCCGGCTGGAGTCGGTGGTGATCGCGGTGTTCGGCGCGGTCCTCGGGCTGGTGCTGGGGCTGGTGTGGGGGGTGTGCATGCAGCAGGTGCTGGCGCTCCAGGGCATGACGGCGCTGGCGATCCCATGGGTCACGATCGTGCTGGTGGTGGTCGGCTCGGCGGTGGTCGGGGTCGTGGCGGCGCTGTTGCCGGCGTTGCGTGCCTCCCGGATGAACGTACTGGCGGCCATCGCGCAGGAGTGACGTCCGTATGGTGAAACGGTCTGACGGGGCTCGACGCGGGTGATGTGATCCTGGGATGACCGACGTGCGCATCCGGCCCGCGACGCCCGAGGACCTCGACGCCGTGCCGGCCTTCTGGAAGGTGGCCGCCGAGGGCACGAGCATCAGCGACGACCGCGGTGGTGTGGAGCGGCTCGTCGCCCGTGATCCCGAGGCGCTGATCCTCGCCGAGAGCGGCGGCGACCTGGTGGGCACGGTGATCGCCGGGTTCGACGGCTGGCGCTGCCATCTGTACCGGCTGGCCGTGCACCCGGACCGCCGCCGCCAGGGCATCGCGTCCGCGCTGCTCGGCGCCGCGGAGGAGCGGTTCGTACGGCTCGGGGGGCGCCGCGCGGACGCGATGGTGCTCACCCGCAACGAGATCGCGCACGGGGCGTGGGACGCCGCCGGTTACGAGCCCGAGGAGCAGTGGCGGCGCTGGGTCAAGCCTTTGACCGACTGAGCCCGTGCCGGGGGCGTGGACGCCGGCACTGCCCGCGACCGCTTCTGGACGCCGCGCAGGACTCCGGCCACGAGCCGCCGGGCGTAGGCGGCGTCGAGGCCGTCCGGGCGGAACAGGATGCGGTACATCATGGGCGCGACGACCCGGTCGATGACCGACTCGGCGTCGGGGGTCCGCTCCCCGCGCCGGGTCGCGCGGGTGAGGATGACGTCGATCTGCTCGGCGGCGTAGGCAGAACGTCGGCACGGACACCCTCCTCCTGGGCACTCACTTCGCACCGCCCACCGCGGGGCGGGTCGTCACTCACGGGGGCGCCTACCGGCTCTCGCCCGCCGGTGCCTGACCGGCCACGCCCGGGCGACTTTGAGGGCTTTGCCCATCCTTTACCCTTGATTGGCCACTCGGTCCTGCATGAAAGGTTGTGAGCGTCCGCCCATGGGCGAGCGTCCCCGTGCGCGACACCGCGCGTTCCGCCCCGTCCTGGAGAACCATGGAACGGGGGTGAACCGATGACCGAAGTGCTCCTCCTCCTGGCGGCGATCCTGCTCTCGCTCGCCTGCGGCGCCTTCGTGGCGGCCGAGTTCTCCCTCACCACGGTCGAGCGCGCCGAGCTGGAGCGGGCCGTCGAGCGCGGTGAGCGCGGTGCACAGGGCGCGCTGAAGGCCGTACGGAGTCTGACGTTCCAGCTCTCCGGTGCGCAGCTCGGCATCACCGTCACGAACCTGGTGGTCGGCATGCTCGCCGAGCCGTCGATCGCCGCCATGATCGCCGGGCCGCTGGAGGATCTCGGCATCTCGCGCTCGGCGTCGCACAGCATCGCGCTGGTGATCGGCACCGCCTTGTCCACGGTGTTCCTGATGGTCGTCGGCGAGCTGGTGCCGAAGAACTGGGCGATCTCCTCGCCGCTGGCCGTCGCCAAGACCGTGGGCAACGCGCAGCGATGGTTCAGTGCGGCGTTCCGGCCGTTCATCCGGCACCTCAACAACACGGCGAACCGGGTCGTGCGGCGGATCGGCGTCGAGCCCGCCGAGGAGCTCGCCTCGGCGCGCGGGCCCCAGGAGCTGGCGGCCCTCGCCCGGCACTCCGCGAAGGAGGGCGTCCTGGAGCCCGACACCGCCGAGCTGTTCGTGCGGACCCTGAACCTCGCCGACCTGACCGCGGAGAACGTGATGACGCCCCGGGTGCAGGTCGTCGCGCTGGAGGTGCAGGCGACCCTGGAGGACGTCGCGAACGCGACCCGGGCGACCGGCCTGTCCCGGTTCCCCGTCTACCGCGGGACGCTCGACTCGGTCGTCGGAACGGCCCACGTCAAGGACGTGCTGGCGGTGCCGGCCGAGCGCCGCACGCGGATCTACGTCTCCGAGCTGATGCGCGAACCGCTGCTGGTCCCGGAGACGCTCACCGTCGACCGGCTCCTGGACCGGCTCTCCGGCAAACGCACGATGGCCGTCGTGATCGACGAGTACGGCGGCACGGCGGGCGTGGCCACGCTGGAGGACATCGTCGAGGAGGTCGTCGGCGAGGTGCGCGACGAGCACGATCCGCACGAGACCCCGGACCTGGCCTCGGCCGGCACGGACGAGTCCGGGCACGCGCTGTACTCGGCCGACGGCTCCGCCCGCGTGGACCACCTGGAACGCGTCGGGCTGCGCGCTCCGGAGGGGCCCTACGAGACGCTCGCCGGACTGGTGGCCACGGTGCTCGGCCGGATACCGGCCGCCGGGGACACCCTCGAGATCGCCGGCTGGCACCTGGAGGTCCTGGACGCGACGGGGCGCAGGGCCGCCCGTGTCCGGCTGCGTGCCCCACTCGACGACCACGGGACCGACGAGAAGGGGGTGGAGCTGTGACCGCCGTCCAGCTGCTGATCGGACTGGCGACGCTCGTCGTCAACGCCTTCTTCGTCGGCGCCGAGTTCGCGCTGATCTCGGTGCGCCGCAGCCAGATCGAGCCCTACGCCGACCAGGGTGACCGGCGCGCGAAGAGTGTGCTGTGGGGCCTGGAGCACGTGTCCGCGCTGATGGCCGCCGCACAGCTCGGCATCACGCTGTGCACGCTGGTGCTGGGCGTGGTGGCCGAGCCGGCGATCGCGCATCTGCTGGAGCCGGTGTTCCACGCGGTGGGCGTGCCCGCGGGCGCGGGGCACGCGGTGTCCTTCGTGATCGCGCTGTCCCTCGCGACCTATCTGCACATGCTGCTCGGCGAGATGGTGCCGAAGAACATCGCGCTCGCCGAGCCGGTGCGCAGCGCGCTGGCGCTCGGGCCGCCCCTGGTGGCGCTGTCCCGGGCGCTGCGCCCGGTGATCTTCACGGTGAACGCGTTCGCGAACGCCCTGCTGAAGCTGCTGCGGGTCGAGGCCCGGGAGGAGGTCGCCGCCTCCTACTCGGACGCGGAGATAGCGCAGATCGTGAAGGACTCCAGCGAGGCCGGCCTGATCGACGACCGGGCCCAGGAGCGGCTGCGGGACGCGCTGGAGCTGGGCCGCCGCCCGGTGCGGGACGTGGTGATGCCGCTGGAGGACGTGGTGTACGCGAGCGTCGGCATCACGCCGGAGGAGCTGGAGCGGCTGTCGGCGGAGTCCGGGTTCTCGCGTTTCCCGGTGGTGGACGAGGGGCGGAGGATCGTGGGCTACCTGCACGTGAAGGACGCCCTGGACGCCGTCGGGCGGGACACGCCGTTCCGGCTGCGGGACATGCGCCCCATCGCACGCGTGCGGGAGCACACGCCACTGGACGACGTCCTCACGGCCATGCGAGGCAGCCGCACACACCTCGCGGCCGTCCTCGGGGCGGACGGGCGGATGGCCGGGCTGGTGACCATGGAGGACGTACTGCGGGAGCTGTTCGGGCAGCGGACGTGAGACGCGGGGCGGGGCGGCGAGGCCGGCGTGCGGGATGTCCGAGGGTGGTCCGTGGGGACCGGCGTGCGGGATGTCCGGGGGGGGGCCGTGACGGTCGGCGTGCGGGATGTCCGGGTGGTGGTCCGTGAGGGCCGGCGTGCGGGATCTCGGGGCGGGAGTCCATGGAGGCCGACCGACTGATGGGTATGTGCACGGGATACCATTTCCGTCGCCATGCAGACGAACCCTACCTACAGCAGCCTGGTCGCCCTCGGCGACTCCTTCACCGAGGGCATGTCGGACCTGATGCCCGACGGCACCTACCGGGGCTGGGCCGACCTCCTCGCCGCGCGGATGGCGGCCCGGACGCCCGGCTTCCGGTACGCCAACCTGGCCGTGCGCGGCAAGCTGATCCAGCAGATCGTCGACGAGCAGGTCGACGTCGCGGCAGCCATGGGTGCCGACGTGATCACCCTGGTCGGCGGGCTCAACGACACGCTGCGGCCCAAGTGCGACATGGGCCGGGTCCGCGGGCTCCTGGAGGAGGCCGTGGAGAAGCTGGCCCCCGCCTGCCGGCAGCTCGTCCTGATGCGCAGCCCGGGCCGCCAGGGCCCCGTCCTGCAGCGGTTCCGGCCTCGCATGGAGGAGCTGTTCGCCTGCGTCGACGAGCTGGCCGACCGGCACGGCGCGATCGTCGTCGACCTGTACGGCGCGCCGTCCCTGAGCGACCCGCGGATGTGGGACGTGGACCGGCTGCACCTGACGGCCGAGGGCCACCGCCGGGTCGCGGAGGCGGTGTGGCAGACGCTGGGCCACGACCCCGAGGACGCCGAGTGGCACACGCCGATGCCGGCGACACTGCCGCCGGGCTGGGTCCTGCGACGGGTCGCGGACGCCCGGTTCGCCCGGCAGCACCTGCTGCCGTGGATAGGCCGCCGTCTGACGGGCCGCTCCTCGGGCGACGGACTGCCCCCGAAGAGGCCCGAGCTGCTGCCGTACGAGGACCGGGCGTAGCCCCAGGTGGAGAGGGCCCCGGTGCTCTCGTAGGTTCCGACAAGGACACCCGCGGCGCTGGCCTGCACGAATCGCCAGTAGAATCCGTGCACGTGACTTCCGCTCCCGCCAAGCCCCGCATCCCGAACGTCCTCGCCGGACGCTACGCCTCCACCGAGCTCGCCACGCTCTGGTCGCCCGAGCAGAAGGTGAAGCTGGAGCGCCGGCTCTGGCTCGCCGTGCTGCGGGCCCAGAAGGACCTCGGGATCGAGGTGCCGGACGCGGCGCTCGCCGACTACGAGCGTGTCCTCGACACCGTCGACCTGGCCTCGATCGCCGAGCGCGAGAAGGTCACGCGGCACGACGTGAAGGCGCGGATCGAGGAGTTCAACGACCTCGCCGGGCACGAGCACGTGCACAAGGGCATGACCTCCCGCGACCTCACCGAGAACGTCGAGCAGCTCCAGATCCGCCTCTCGCTGGAGCTGGTGCGCGACCGCACGGTCGCCGTCCTGGCCCGGCTCGGCAAGCTGTCCGGCGAGTACGGTGAGCTGGTCATGGCCGGCCGCTCCCACAACGTCGCCGCGCAGGCCACCACCCTCGGCAAGCGCTTCGCCACCGCCACCGACGAACTGCTCGTCGCGTACGGCCGGGTCGAGGAGCTGCTGGGCCGCTACCCGCTGCGCGGCATCAAGGGCCCGGTCGGCACCGCGCAGGACATGCTGGACCTGCTGGGCGGGGACGCCGGGAAGCTCGCGGACCTGGAGCAGCGGATCGCCACGCACCTGGGCTTCTCCCAGGCGTTCACCTCGGTCGGCCAGGTCTACCCGCGCTCACTGGACTACGAGGTCGTCACCGCGCTGGTGCAGCTGGCGGCGGCCCCGTCGTCGCTGGCCAAGACGATCCGGCTGATGGCCGGGCACGAGCTGGTCACCGAGGGCTTCAAGCCCGGCCAGGTCGGCTCCTCGGCGATGCCGCACAAAATGAACACCCGCTCCTGCGAGCGCGTCAACGGCCTGATGGTGATCCTGCGCGGCTACGCCTCGATGACCGGCGAGCTGGCGGGCGACCAGTGGAACGAGGGCGACGTGTCCTGCTCGGTGGTGCGCCGGGTCGCCCTGCCTGACGCGTTCTTCGCCCTGGACGGTCTGCTCGAGACGTTCCTGACGGTGCTCGACGAGTTCGGCGCGTTCCCGGCGGTCGTCGCCCGTGAGCTGGACCGCTACCTGCCGTTCCTCGCCACCACCAAGGTCCTCATGGGCGCCGTGCGCGCGGGCGTCGGCCGGGAGCTCGCGCACGAGGCGATCAAGGAGAACGCCGTCGCCTCCGCACTCGCCATGCGCGAGCAGGGCGCCGAGCGCAACGAGCTGCTCGACAAGCTGGCCGCCGACGCGCGCATCCCGCTGGACCGGGACCAGCTGGACGCGCTGATGGCCGACAAGCTGTCCTTCACCGGTGCCGCGGGCGACCAGGTCGCCGCCGTCGTCGCCCGGGTCGAGGAGATCGTGAAGCAGCACCCCCAGGCCGCTGGCTACACGCCCGGCGCGATCCTCTGACGCGCCTTCCCTGATGGCGCGATTCACGCCCGAGGAGCTGGAGGCCGCCCGCGACCGCGTCGTGCCCGACGTGGTCGCGGAGGGTCTGCACGTCCTGTTCTGCGGCATCAACCCGGGCCTGATGACCGCCGCGACGGGCCATCACTTCGCCCGCCCGGGCAACCGCTTCTGGCCGGTGCTGCACCGGTCCGGTTTCACGCCGCGGCTGCTGAAGCCGTCCGAGCAGCGGGAGTTGCCGTCGTACGGGCTCGGCATCACCAACGTCGTGGCGCGGGCCTCCGCGCGGGCCGACGAGCTGAGCGCCGAGGAGTACCGGGAGGGCGGGCGGCTGCTCGCGGCGAAGGTGCAAGGGCTGCGGCCGCGTTGGCTGGCCGTGGTGGGGGTGACCGCGTACCGCGCTGCCTTCGACGACCGCAAGGCGCAGGTGGGGCCGCAGGCGCGGACGATCGGGGACACGCGCGTGTGGGTGCTGCCGAATCCGAGCGGGCTGAACGCGCACTGGACGCTCGACACGATGGCCGAGGAGTTCGGACGGCTGCGGGAAGCCGCCGGAAGCTGACCGCCTACGGGGGGTCCGTCTCCGTGACCAGGGCCAGCAGTTGGACCTCCCGCGAGGGGTCCCGGTCCGCGACCGCCACGGCGACCCAGCGGCCCGTGCCCTCCACCTGCCACAGGTGCGCGACGCCCGCCCGCGCGCTCAACTCCGCCCATGGCACGGGGACCTCCTCCCGCTCGGTGCGCAACAGGACGGTCCGCAGGTTGTACGGAAGGGTGTCGCCCCAGCGGGAGGCGAGGAGCTCGTAGACGGCGTCGCGGTCCTTCTCGAACTGGTCGATCGTCACCGCCCTGGCCGCCGGGTCGTCGTCGGTCGCGGCCTCTAACACCGCGATGTGGTGACCGGGCCCCGAGGCACCGACGTCCGACGGGCCGTGCTCCGCCGGAAAGGGGCGGTAGCACAGCTCGTCGATGAGGGCGATGTGCTGTGCGATGTTCATGGGTCCAGTAAACCCGCCGCCACTGACACTTGGCGGGGCATCGACCGGCTCGCCCTCACGCGTCCCTGCGGCGCACGCTCCAGGCTCCCGCGAGCAGGGCGGCGGCCGTCCACAGCGCGGTCACCGCGAGCCCCGACCACGGCCCGAGCGTGCCGTCGTACGTCTCCCGGAGGACCAACTGCCCGGCCTTGTCGGGCAGGAAGTCGGCGACGGTGCCCGTGGCGTCGCCGATCACGAACGACACGACGAGGATGAACGGCACCAGCAGGGAGAGGGTGGCCACGCCGCTGCGGAGCAGGGCCGCGACACCCGCGGCGAACAGGGCCGTCAGCATGAGGTACACGCCGCACGCGGTGCGGCTGATCGCGGAGGGCGAGTCACTGCTGTTCCCGGCATGGGTGCGCCAGCTCGCCGCCGAGTACGGCGACACCGGCGGGAACCGTGCGGCCCGGGCCGTGCTGGAGCGGGCCCAGCTGACCGAACGCGAGGCCGAGGTGCTGCGGCTGATGGCGCGGGGCCTGTCGAACGCGGAGATCGCCGCCCGGCTCGTCGTCGGAACCGAGACGGTGAAGTCGCATGTCAGCGCGGTGCTGTCGAAGCTGGGGGCGCGGGACCGCACCCAGGCGGTGATCGCGGCCTACGAGTCGGGCTTCGTGGCGCCGGGCTGATCACCGAGGTCCGGTGCCCGCCCCTCGCCGGGGTGTGCCCTGCCGAAGTACGATCCGGCCAACACGCGCACGACCTGGGAGGACGGACGGTGGGGCGGCTGACCGGCGGGGATCCCTCGCTGCTGCGAAGGATCAACTCCGCGGTGGTGCTGCACGCGCTGCGCGCCGCGGACTGCGCGACGCTGACCGAGATCACCCGGGTGACGGGGCTGTCCCGGCCGACCGTGGAGGGCGTCGTCGAAGGGCTCATCGAGGCCGGGCTCGTCGTCGAGCAGGCCGCCGAGGAGGGCGCCGCCCGACGGCAGGGGCGTCCGGCGCGGCGGTTCCGGTTCCGGGCGGAGGCCGGGCATCTGCTCGGGCTGGAGATCGGGGCGCACCGGGTGTCCGCGCTGCTGTCCGACCTGGACGGCCGTGTGATCGGCGCCCAGGCCAAGGAAGTGCCGGAGACGGCGGGGGCCGACGAGCGGCTGGAGCGGCTGCGCGGGGCCGTCGCCGAGCTGCTGCGGCGGGCCGGGGTCGCGCGCGGCTCGCTGCGGGCCGTGGGTGTGGCGACGCCCGGGATCGTCGAGGCCGACGGCACGGTCCGGCTGGGCACGGCGCTGCCGGGGTGGACGGGTCTGCGGCTGGGCGAGCGGCTTGGCCGGTCGTTCAAGTGCCCGGTCCTGGTGGAGAACGACGCCAACGCCGCGGCCGTCGCCGAGCACTGGAAGGGCTCGGCCACCGAGTCGGACGACGTGGTGTTCGTGCTGGCGGGGCTCAGCCCGGGGGCCGGTTCCCTGATCGGGGGCCGGCTGCACCGGGGCTACGGCGGGGCGGCCGGCGAGATCGGCGCGCTGCATCTGCTGGGCCGGGGGGTGACGCCCGAGACGCTCCTGTCCACCACGGACGAACCTCTCCACCCGCTCGACGAGCAGGCCGTCGCCGGGGTCTTCGCGCAGGCCCGCGAGGGCGACCAGCGGGCCCGCGCGGCCGTCGAACGCTTCATCCAGCGCCTGGTCCACGACGTGGCGGCCCTGGTCCTCGCCCTGGACCCCGAGCTGGTCGTCATCGGCGGCTGGGCGGCGGGCCTGGACGGTGTCCTGGCCCCCCTCCGCGAGGAACTCGCCCGCTACTGCCTGCGCCCCCCGGCGGTGACCCTCTCCGCCCTGGGAGACGCGGCCGTGGCAACCGGTGCCCTGCGCCTGGCCCTGGACCATGTGGAGGAGCAGCTGTTCGCGGTGGAACAACGCCCCCTTTAGCGGCGCGGGGCTGCCCCCCGGTATCGAACGGTCAGGACGCCTTCTGCCGAGGCCCGGCGTGAATCTCCACGCCACCCGAGTCACCGAAGGTCAACCGGCACGTGTCAGCCCGGTACGTCGCCACCGACAACGCGGACGTACGCCCCCCGGCCACGAACCGAGTGGTCACCACCAGCACGGGCGCCCCCGGCAGCCGGTCCAGCTCCTTCGCCTCCTCGGCCCCGGCGGAACCGAGCTCCACCGCGCTCTCCTGCCGCTCCAGCGCCGGCCGCTGCAGCTCCCGCAGCACCGCACGCGCGCGTGCCGCTCCGGACGGCGCGTCGATGCCGGAGAGCTCGGGCACCGAGGGCTGCGGAATGTACAGCAGTTCCGCGGCGACCGGCCGGCCGTGCGAGACGCGGGAGCGCCGCACGATGTGCACGGGTTCCTCGCGGCCGGTCTCCAGCGCGTCGGCGACGGCCGCCGGAGGCACGGCCGTGGTGCAGTCGACGGGCTGCCAGTCGTCCTCGGGGCCGCCCGGCCAGGTGTGCGGGCCGGTGCCGAGGGAGACGCCCATGCGGGGCGGCGCGACGGTCGTACCGACACCGCGGCGGCGCTGCAGCCTGCCTTCGAGTTCGAGCTGCTCCAGCGCCTGGCGCAGCGTGGCGCGGGCGACGCCGAAGCGTGCCGCCAGGTCGCGCTCGTTGGGCAGGATCTCGCCCACCGCGAACTCCGAGTCGAGCGCTTCACTGAGCACCGTCTTGAGATGCCAGTACTTCGGTTCCTGCACCGATTCCAGCTGCGTGGTCCCCACCCTGTCCTCCGCAATCGCCGTGGTCGGCGGCGTTTTAGCGCCCTTGTTTATTAAAGGTTGTTGCACTTCTCTGCGACCATAGGGCGGCCCTGATCCTTGGTCAAGACCAATGGCCGGGAACGTTCACGGCCCTGTACGAGGGGCCGCTGACCGGCTCGGCGGCGTGTCTAGCCGGCGGCCAGCGACCGCAGCTTGTCGGGGTTGCGGATGATGTAGACCGCCTGCACGCGGCCGTCGGCCACGTCGAGCTGGAAGACGGAGTCGGGCTTGCCGCCGGACAGGATCAGCGCGGCCGGGCCGCCGTTGAGCTCCAGGAACCGCACGGACAGGCCCGGGAGGCTCTTCTGTGCGACGCCGACGAGGAAGCGGCCCACCTTGTCGGCGCTCTGCAGGACCCGCAGCGGCGCCTGCGACTTGCCGCCGCTGTCGCCGACGAGCCGGACCTCCGGGGCGAGCAGCGCCATCAGACCTTCGAGGTCGCCGTCGGCCGCGGCGGCGAGGAACCGCTCGGTGAAGTCGCGGCGCTGGGCGGGGTCGACCTCGTAGCGGGGGCGCCGCTCCTCGACGTGCTTGCGGGCCCGCCCGGCCAGCTGACGCACCGCCGGTTCGCCGCGGTCGAGCATGGCGGCGATGTCGGCGTAGGGGAAGGCGAAGGCCTCGCGCAGCACGAACACGGCCCGCTCCAGCGGTGACAGCGACTCCAGCACGACGAGGACGGCGACGGAGACGGAGTCGGCGAGCACGGCCCGCTCAGCGGTGTCGGGCACGGTGTCGCCGAAGTCGGTGACGTACGGCTCGGGCAGCCAGGGTCCGACGTACGTCTCGCCGCGTGCCTTGATCTGGCGCAGGCGGTCGATGGCGAGCCGGGTGGTGATCCGCACGAGGTAGCCGCGCGGTTCGCGCACGTCCGCGCGGGGTGCGCCGGACCAGCGCAGCCAGGCTTCCTGGACCATGTCCTCCGCGTCGGCGACGCGGCCCAGCATGCGGTACGCGACACCCAGCAGGACGGGACGGTGGGTTTCGAAGACGTCGGTCGCGGTCTCGGTGGTCACGGCTCCATCCCAGCCCACCGATGGTGCCCTGTCCAGGCGGAACCACCCCTTCCCGGACAGAATGGCCGACAGGACGCCGGTGATCGGCGGCACGGCTGCGGAGGTGGCGATGCGGTACGCGGTGCTGGGCACGGGGCAGGTCGGGCGCACGCTCGGCGGACGGCTGGTGGAGCTGGGTCACGAGGTGCGGCTCGGCTCGCGCACACGGGACAACACGGCCGCCGTGCAGTGGGCCGCTTCAGTCGGCCCGAGCGCGGGCGCGGGGACGTTCGCCGAGGCGGCGGAGTTCGGTGAGGTCGTGGTGAACGCGGTCGGCGGGCGGGTGGCGCTCGCCGCGCTGGAGGCGGCCGGGGCGGAGAACGTCGACGGGAAGGTCGTCGTGGACGTGTCCAACCCGCTGGCCTTCGAGGAGGGCGAGCTGCGGCTGTCCCCGGTCGGCTCGGACAGTGTGGGCGAGCAGATCCAGCGGGCGTTTCCGCACGCGCGCGTGGTGAAGTCGCTCAACACGGTCAACTGCCGGGTGATGGTGGATCCGGCCAGTGTGCCGGGCGAGCACAACGTCTTCGTCTGCGGGGACGACCCGGGCGCCAGGGAGCAGGTGACGGCGCTGCTCGGGGAGTTCGGCTGGCCCGCGGAGCGCGTCCTCGACCTGGGCGGCATCCGGGCGGCTCGCGCCGTGGAGATGTGGCTGCCCCTGTGGGTCGGCCTGTTCCAGAAGTTCGGGCACGCCGAGTTCAACCTGGAGGTGCGGCGGGCCCGTTGAGCGGTCCGGCGCCGTGAAGCCGGCGCCCCCATGGGGCTACCCGCGGGTAGCAATTGCTGACAAGCTGTCTACGGCGTCCGTCAGCGAGTACAGCCGAGGAGCACCCCATGTCCGCCACCGTCTCCTTCAAAGTCGCCTCCGCGCAGGGCGAGCAGAGCGTGACCCTGTCCTACACACGCCGGGGCAGCGGTGAACCGCTGCTCCTGCTGCACGGCATCGGCCACCACCGGCAGGCGTGGGAACCGGTGATCCCCGCGCTCGCGGCCGAACGCGACGTGATCGCCGTGGACCTGCCCGGTTGCGGCGATTCACCGGCGCTCCCGGACGGCATGGCGCACGACCTGCCGACGATGAGCACGGTCCTGAAGGCGCTCTTCGGGGCGCTGGAGATCGAACGGCCGCACGTGGCGGGCAACTCGCTCGGCGGCCTGCTGGCGCTGGACCTGGCGCGGGCCCGGCTCGTCCGCTCGGTGACCGCCCTGTCCCCCGCCGGGTTCTGGAACGAGGCCGAGCGCCGCTACGCCTTCACCGTGCTGTCGACGATGCGGCAGATCGCCCGCCGCCTGCCGCCGCCGGTGGTCGAGCGGCTGGCCCGGCCGGCCCTCGGCCGAACCCTGCTGACCAGCACCATCTACGCCCGCCCGGGCCGCCGCTCACCCGAGGCCGTGGTAGCGGAGACGCTCGCGCTGGCGAACGCCCAGGGCTTCTCCGAGACACTGCGCTCCGGGCGGACCGTGCAGTTCACCGACGACATCGTGGGCACGCCGGTCACCGTGGCGTGGGGCAGCCGGGACCGGCTGCTCATCCCCCGCCAGGGCGTGCGCGCCAAGGGCGTGATCCCGCAGGCCAGGCTGGTGCGGCTGCCCGGCTGCGGCCACGTCCCGATGAACGACGACCCGGCGCTGGTGGCCCGGGTGGTCCTCGACGGCAGCCGCTGACCCGCCCCGGGTACGGCGAGCCTCAGCGGTCTCCCCTGCCTTGGGAACCCTCTAAGGTCTCCCCTCATGGGACCAGTGCAGCGGGATCCGGGCGACGGTACGGCGTCCGCCGCCTGGGAGCTGCTGCTCCCCGCCGTCTCGGCTCCGGCACGCACGCGTGGCCGGTCCCTGCGGGCGGCACTGCGCGAGGCGGTCCGCTCGGGCCGGCTCGCGCCGGGCACGCGGCTGCCGTCGAGCCGGGACCTCGCGGCGGACCTGGGGGTCTCGCGCGGGCTGGTGACGGAGGCGTACGAGCAGTTGACGGCCGAGGGGTATCTGCGCAGCGGCCGGGGCGCCGGGACCTGGGTGGGCGCGGCCGTCCGGGCCGCGCGGCCGCGGGCGCACGACCTGGCTCCGCGCGTCCCCGGCGCCCGCGCGGACTTCGTGCCCGGGACGCCGGACCTGGCCCTGTTCCCGCGTGCGGCGTGGGCCGCCGCGCAGCGCGGCGTGCTGACGGACCTCCCGCACCAGGAGCTGGGCTACCCCGATCCGCGCGGGCTGCCGAGGCTGCGCACCGCGCTGGCCGAACTGCTCGCCCGGCGGCGGGGCGTGGTCGCCGACCCGGAGCGGATCGTGGTCGTCTCCGGGGTGGCCCAGGCGACGGCGCTGCTCGGTTTCGCGCTGCACGCGCGCGGGGTGCGCACCGTCGGTGTGGAGGACCCGGGCAGTCCCCAGCACGAAGCGCTGTACGCCTCGGCCGGCGTCACCGCCGTGGCGCTGCCGCTGGACGACGAGGGGGTCGCCCTGGAGCCGCTGCGGTCCTCGGGCGTGCGGGCTGTGGTGACGACTCCGGCCCACCAGTTCCCCACCGGCCTCGCCTACTCGGCCCGGCGGCGAGCGGAACTGCTGAACTGGGCGCGGTCGGTGGACGGCATCGTCCTGGAGGACGACTACGACGGCGACTTCCGTTACGACCGTGCTCCCGTCGGCGCGCTCCAGGGCCTCGACCCGGACCACGTGGCGTACACGGGCTCGGTCAGCAAGTCCCTCGCGCCGGGCCTGCGGCTGGGCTGGCTGCTGGTGCCGGACTCCTGGACGGAGGAGGTCGTCGAACGCAAGCGCACGATGGATCTCGGCCACCCGGCCCTCGACCAGGCCCTGTTCGCCCGGTTCCTGGAGCGCGGCGACTACGACCGCCAGTTGCGCCGCTGCCAGCGCGCCTACCGCGACCGGCGCGACGCGCTGGTCGCCGCCCTGGACGCGCACTTCCCCGGATCGGAGGTGTCCGGGATCGCCGCAGGCCTGCACGTGATCGCCACACTGCCGCAGGAGTACGGGCCCGAGGCGCGGTTCCTCGCGCGGGCGGCGGAGGCGGGGGTCGCGGTGCGCCCGCTCTCGGCCTACGCCCACGCGCCGGCCGGGCCCGAGGGGGACAAGGAGATCCGGCTCGTCCTGGGCTACGCCCATGTGCCGCCCGCCCGGATCGCCGAGGGCGTGCGTCTGATGGCCGAGGCGGCGACCGGGTGAGCCGACCGGTTCGAGCGTTCCCTCACCCTGCGGTCAGTTGTTCACTTGGGGTTCGTGTGGGCGCTGCGGCGTGCCAGTAGTTGTGGCTCTGCACACTTGGCCGGATCCCGTCCCTGGAGGCGCATCCATGTCCCACCGTCCGTTGCCCGGGCGCCGTAGCGTCCTGCGTGGCTCCCTCGCCGCGTCGGCGGCCCTGTCCCTGCCCACCGCTCTCGGAGCGGCGCCCGCCTTCGCCCGCTCCGGGCGCCCGACGGCGGGGTGGGGTGTGCAGGCGGGTGACGTGACCTGCGACTCCGGGCTGGTGTGGGTGCGCTCCGACCGGCCGGCCCGGATGATCGTCGAGACGTCGGCGACCGAGTCGTTCCGCAACCCCCGCAGATGGCACGGGCCGCTGCTGGGCCCCGGCACCGACTTCACCGGCACGACCCGGCTGCACGGCCTGCCGTCCGGCGAGCAGATCCACTACCGCGTGCTGCTCGCCGACCCGGACGACCCGCGCCGCGCCGGCGAGCCGGTCACGGGCACCTTCCGCACCGCATCCGCCAAGCGCCGTGACGGCGTGCGGTTCGTCTGGTCCGGCGACCTGGCCGGGCAGGGCTGGGGCATCAACCCGGAGCTCGGCGGCTACCGCATCTACGACGCGATGGGCGCCCTCGACCCCGACTTCTTCCTCTGCAGCGGCGACAACATCTACGCCGACGGCCCGATCACCGGCACCGTGGCCCTGCCCGACGGCCGGACCTGGCGGAACATCACCACCGAGGAGAAGGCGAAGGTCGCCGAGACGCTCGCGGAGTTCCGCGGCAACTTCCGCTACAACCTCCTGGACGAGAATCTGCGGGCCTTCAACGCGCGGGTCCCGTCCATCGTCCAGTGGGACGACCACGAGGTCCTCAACAACTGGTACCCGGGCGAGATCATCACCGACACCCGGTACACCGAGAAGAACGTCGACGTGCTCGCCGCCCGCGCCCGCAGGGCCTTCTCCGAGTACTTCCCGATCTCCACGCTGCGCCGCCCCGACGGCCGGGTCTACCGCGCGCAGCACCACGGCCCGCTGCTGGACGTGTTCGTCCTGGACATGCGCACCTACCGCAACGCCAACTCGCCGGGCGACCAGCCGGTCGACCCGCAGGGAATCCTCGGCCGGGAGCAGCTGGAGTGGCTCAAGCGCGAGCTGTCCCGCTCCCGGGCGGTGTGGAAGGTGATCGCCGCCGACATGCCGGTCGGCCTCGTCGTCCCGGACGCGCCGAACATCGAGGCCGTCGCGCAGGGCGACCCCGGCAAGCCGCTCGGGCGCGAGCTGCAGATCGCCGAACTGCTGCGGTTCGTCAAGCACCGCCGGATCACGGGCACGGTGTGGCTCACCGCCGATGTGCACCACACCTCGGCGCAGCACTACCAGCCGTCCAAGGCCGCCTTCACCGACTTCGAGCCGTTCTGGGAGTTCGTCTCGGGTCCGCTCAACGCCGGTGCCTTCCCCGCGAGCGCGCTCGACGCCACCTTCGGCCCGGACCGCGTGTTCGTGAAGGCGCCGACGACCGCCAACGTCTCCCCCGCCGGCGGTTACCAGTTCTTCGGCGAGGTCGACATCGACGGCCACAGCGGGGAGCTGACGGTGCGTCTGCGGGAGCAGGACGGCGCCGTGCTGTTCACCCAGACCCTCCAGCCGGGCCTGGTCGGCCAGTAGCACGCAGCGCAACGTTTGAAGCGTTGACAAAGAGGGCAAAAGGCCCCCTTTACCCGCCGGTCACAATGCGTTCGCGATCACGCAACACCGTTCCGTCACAGTGGGTGCATGACGCGAGACGTAGCTCGAGTGACGCACCCTGACGACAACTGCCGCCCCGCCACCTCGTGGCAGCGGGCCACGGCGGCGTTCCACGCCTGGCGGACACGTCGCCAGGAACACGCACCGCCGACGAGTGATACCGGGTCCCCGGCACCGGAGCCGGTGCCGGGGGCGAACACCCTGTGGCGGATGCGGACCACGGTTCAGGACGAACCGGGGTCCCTGGCCGCGCTGTGCGGTGCCCTGGCCGGGCGGCGCGTCGACATCCTGAGCCTGCAGACGCACCCGCTGGCCACGGGCACGGTCGACGAGTTCCTGCTGCGGGGCCCGGCCGGTCTGCCGGCGTCCGAGGTCACCACGGCCGTCGAGTCGGCCGGTGGCACCGACACCTGGATCGAGCGGGCCGACGCCCACGACCTGGTGGACGCGCCGACCCGGGTCCTCGGACTCGCCGCCCGCACGGCCCTGGACGCGGCGGAACTGCCGCTGGCCCTGAGGCAGTTGCTCGGCCGGTGCACGATCCGGTCCCGTCCCGCTCCGGCCGGCGGCGGCCGGGCCACGGAAGGCGTTCCCGTGGAGGGCGCCCTCGACGACACCGTGATGCGGCTGCGCGGCCCGGAAGGCGGCGTGATCACCGTCGAGCGGCCGTATCTGCCCTTCACCCCCACCGAGTTCGCCCGGGCCAGGGCCCTGGTGGAACTCGACGCCCGGCTCGGACCGCGTCTGCCGCACGGCCGGGACGTGCTCACGCTCGCCGAGGGCAGCGACATCACCGTGCGGCGGGCCGACACCCGTGACCTCGAAGCGGCCAGGGCGATGCACGAGCGCTGCTCTGCGAGCACGCTGAGGCTGCGCTATCACGGGCCCGTCGGTGACGCCGACCGCTACCTCAACCACCTGCTCAGTCCGCGCTACGGCCGCACCCTCGCCGTGCAGACGGCCTCCGGGCGGGTCGTCGGGCTCGGTCACCTCCTGTGGGACGGGGACGAGACGGAGGTCGCGCTGCTCGTCGAGGACGCGTGGCAGCGGCGGGGTGTCGGGGCGCAGTTGCTGTCGCGGCTCGTGGCCATGGCCGTCGAGGCGGGGTGCTCCAGTGTGTACGCCGTGACACAGGCGTCCAACACGGGGATGGTCGCCGCCATGCGGGGGCTGGGGCTGCCTCTCGACTACCAGGTCGAGGAGGGGACGCTGGTGATCACGGCGCGGCTGGGTGAGGCGATCGCGACGAGTGCGGAGGAACTGGGGAGCGCCTCCGCGTCCTAGGGGCGTTCGTCAGTGGGCGGGCACGGGTTCGGCGTGGCTTGTCGCGCAGTTCCCCGCGCCCCTTCCGGGGCGCCCCAGCGACCGGTCGAGATCCGACCAGAGGTCCTCCACGTCCTCCAGCCCCACCGACATGCGCAGGAGCCGGTCGCTCACGCCGGCTCCCCTGCGGTCGTCCGCGTCGACGATGCGGTGGCTGATGGAGGCCGGGTGCTGGATGAGGGAGTCCACGCTGCCGAGGCTCACCGCCGGGGTGATCAGGCGGACCGCGCCGATCACCTCGTGCGGGTCGCCGTACACCTCGAAGGCGACCATCGCGCCGCCTGTGCGCGGGTAGTGGACGCGGGCGACGCGCGGGTCGGCGGCGAGGCGGCGGACGAGTTCGGCCGCCGTGGCGGAGGCCGCCCGGACCCGGACGGGAAGGGTGGACAGGCCGCGCAGCAGCAGGTAGCCGGCCAGCGGGTGCAGAACGCCGCCCGTGGCGAAGCGCACCTGCCGCAGCCGGCCCGCGAACTCCTCGTCGCAGGCGACCACGCCCGCGAGGACGTCGCCGTGCCCGCCGAGGTACTTGGTGGCGCTGTGCAGGATAAGCCGGGCCCCGTGCTCGGCGGGGCGCTGGAGGACCGGCGTGGCGAAGGTGTTGTCGACGAGCAGCGGCACCGAGCCGCAGGCGTGCGCGAGGGCCCGCAGGTCGACCTCGGCGAGCGTGGGGTTGGCCGGGGACTCGACCAGGACGAGTCCGGTGTCCGGGCGCAGGGCGTCGGCGACACCGGCCGGGTCGGTCCAGGTCACCTCCGAGCCCAGCAGCCCGGCCGTCAGCAGGTGGTCGCTGCAGCCGTACAGGGGGCGTACGGCGACGACATGCCGCAGGCCCACGGAGCCGCGCACGAGCAGGACGGCGCTGAGCGCGGCCATGCCGCTCGCGAACGCCACGGCCGCCTCGGTGCCCTCCAGGCGGGCCAGGGCGGTCTCGAAGCGGGCGACGGTCGGGTTGCCCAGCCTTCCGTAGACGGGCGGGCCGTCCGGCTCCGCGCCGGTGGTGGCGAACGCGTCGATCCGGGCCGCCTCGCCGCGGCTGTCGTACGACGGGTAGGTGGTGGACAGGTCGATGGGCGGGGCGTGCAGACCCTGCCGGGCGAGGTCGTCCCGCCCGGCGTGCACGGCCTCGGTGGCGAGGGCTCGCGGTGCGGGGCGTATGTCGTCGTGGGCGCGCGTGCTCGTTGTGTCCATGTCCATGGTGGGCAAGGGTGAACATCGGCCGGGCTGCCGGGTGCGGCTCCCGTGCTACGTTCGGCCGATGGCTGAATCTGTCGTACTCGATCCGGTGGATCTCCATCTGTTGCGGCTGTTGCAGAACGACGCCCGGGCGACCTACCGGGATCTGGCCGCGCAGGTCGGGGTGGCGCCGTCGACGTGTCTGGACCGGGTCACGCGGCTGCGCCGGTCGGGCGTCATCCTCGGGCACCGGCTGGAGCTGGATCCGGCCAAGCTGGGACGGGGACTGGAAGCCCTGCTGTCGGTGCAGGTCAGGCCGCACCGCCGGGAGCTGGTGGGACCGTTCGTGGAGCGGATCCGGGTCCTGCCGGAGTCGCGGACGGTCTTCCACCTGACCGGTCCCGACGACTATCTGGTCCATGTCGCCGTCGCCGACATGGCCGACCTGCAGCGGCTGGTGCTGGACGAGTTCACGTCGCAGCGGGAGGTGGCACGGGTGGAGACCCGGCTGATCTTCCAGCAGTGGGAGTGCGGGCCGCTGCTGCCGCCTTCGCCCTCGGCTCAATCGGCGTGACGTGCGTGGTCCGTCGTACGAGGATGGCGGCATGTCTGAGATCAAGAGCCCGCTGCCCCGAGAGGTCGCCGACGCCTACGTCGACGAGCTCGTCGCCCTCGACCCGATCACCGGCACGTTCCTCGGCGACAAGGAGAGTTCGAGCAGGCTGCCCGACACCTCGCCCGCCGGGCAGGAGGCGCTCGCGGAGCTGGCGCGGCGGACGCTGGCCCGGCTGGACGAGGCCGAGCGGCTGCCCGGCGCGGACAGCGACATCGAACGCCGGTGCGCGCGGCTGCTGCGCGAGCGGCTGGGCGCCGAACTCGCGGTGCACGAGGCCGACGAGAGCCTTCGTTCCGTCAGCAACCTGAGCTCCATCGCGCACGCGGTGCGGCAGGTGTTCACCGTGACGCCCGCGCAGACGGAGCAGGACTGGGCGGCGATCGCCGAGCGGCTGCGCGGCGTCCCGGCCGCGCTGGAGGGCTACCGGGAGTCCCTGGCGCTCGGTCTGGAGCGGAAGCTGTACGCCGGTCCCCGCGCCACCGCCACCTTCGTGACGCAGCTCGGTGAGTGGGCCGACGCGGACGGCGAGGGGCACGGCTGGTTCGAGCAGTACGCGGCGGCCGGCCCCGAGGCCCTGCGGTCCGAGCTGGACACCGCCGCCCGCTCGGCCACCGAGGCGGTCGTGCGGCTGCGCGACTGGATGCGGGACGTGTACGCGCCGACGATCGAGGGCGCGCCGGACGTGGTGGGCCGGGAGCGGTACGCGCGCTGGGTGCGCTACTTCAACGGCACGGACCTCGACCTGGACGAGGCGTACGCCTACGGCTGGTCCGAGTACCACCGGCTGCTCGGCGAGATGAAGAGCGAGGCCGAGAAGATCCTTCCGGGCGCCGGCACGCCGTGGGAGGCGCTGGCCCACCTCGACGCGCAGGGCACGCACATCGAGGGCGTCGACGAGGTCCGCGACTGGCTGCAGAGCCTCATGGACGAGGCGATGGACGCGCTCGACGGCACCCACTTCGACCTGGCCGAGCGGGTGCGCCGGGTGGAGTCGCGCATCGCCCCTCCGGGCAGCGCCGCGGCCCCCTACTACACGCCGCCGTCGGACGACTTCTCCCGGCCGGGCTGCACCTGGCTGCCGACCATGGGCGAGACGCGCTTCCCGGTCTACGACCTGGTGTCGACCTGGTACCACGAGGGCGTGCCCGGCCATCACCTCCAGCTGGCCCAGTGGAAGCACGTGGCGCAGGACCTCTCCCGCTACCAGGCGAGCGTCGGCATGGTGAGCGCCAACGCCGAGGGCTGGGCGCTGTACGCGGAGCGGCTGATGGACGAACTGGGCTTCCTGACCGACCCGGAGCGCCGGCTCGGCTATCTGGACGCCCAGATGATGCGCGCGGTGCGCGTCATCATCGACATCGGCATGCACCTGGAGCTGACGATCCCGGGCGACTCGCCCTTCCACCCCGGCGAGCGCTGGACGGCCGAGCTGGCGCAGGAGTTCTTCGGCTCGCACAGCAGCCGGCCGGCGGACTTCGTGGAGAGCGAGCTGACCCGCTACCTGTCCATGCCGGGTCAGGCCATCGGCTACAAGCTCGGCGAGCGGGCCTGGCTGCTGGGCCGTGAGAACGCCCGCGCCCGCCACGGCGACGCCTTCGACCCGAAGGCCTGGCACATGGCCGCGCTGTCCCAGGGGTCGCTCGGTCTGGACGACCTGGTGGACGAACTGTCGCAGTTGTAGGCGCGTCCGTGGGGCCGCGCTGTCGCGGACCCCGGGTGTAGGCGCGTCGGCTGGGCGTCGCCTGCGCGGAGCCAGCGTGTAGCCGCGACGGCGGGGCGTCGCTACCGCGGCGCCAACAGGCGCAGTTCGATCAGGTCCAGCCAGGTCTCCGGGCCCGGCTGGACCCTCGCCGCGCGGACCGCGTATCTGCCGGGTTCCAGGGCCACCCGGACCTGGTCGGTGTCCGCGAGGCCCGTCCCGGGCCAGGCCGCGTCGAAGAGGCGGACGGGCCCGGGCACCTTCCAGGTCGTCTCCGGTCCCCACTCCGCCGTGGCGGTCGCCGGCGGGACGCTCGCCGGCAGTTCGTGCTCGGAGTCGCCGGCGCACCACCGGACGAACATGCCCCGGTCGGGCAGGTAGGCGGTCGAGGCGGGCTCGTCGCCCAGGACCAGGGCGGTGGAGTCGCCGACCGGGATGAGGCCGACGTGGCCGGTCACCTCGCAGGCCCGGTCGTAGTCCGAGGCCGTCTCCTCGCCGTCGGCACCCGCCCAGAACGGCAGGACGGTCTCCGGCACCGCTATCAGCGGTCCGCCGCCCGACTCCACCCATTCCACTGCGCCCGGCTCCGCGTATCGCACCATGGCGCAAGAACCTACAGGGTCAACTCGCGGCAAAGGATCGGGGGTTCAGCAGCCGCAGTCGCCGGCGTCCACGGGCGCCGTCAAGGGGTCCGGGGCCCTGCGCTCGCGCCCCTGCCAGGTCTCGAGGGCCAAGCCCTCGCGCACCCAGTACTCAAAACCGCCGAGCATCTCCTTGACCCCGTAGCCGAGTTCGGCGAGGGCCAGGGCGGCGCGGGCGGCGCCGTTGCAGCCGGGACCCCAGCAGTACGTGACGACCGGCACCGACCGGTCGAGGAGCCGCCCGGCCTGCCCGGGGACGAGCGCGGTCGGCAGATGGAGCGCGCCGGGGATGTGGCCCTGGTCCCACGCCTCGGTGGAGCGGGAGTCGACGAGGACGAAGCCGGGGTCACCGCCGGCGTCGAGTGCTGCGGCCACGTCGGACACGTCGGTGTGGAAGGCGAGACCCGCGCGGAAGTGGGCGGCGGCCTCGGCCGGAGCGGCGGGGGCCACGCGCAGGACGGGGTTCACGGTGGTGGTCATGCGGCAAAACTATGGCCGCCGGTGCCGTCTTTGAAGTGACGATCCCCGGCGCTCTGCTTGATCCGCCGGGGATTCCCCTGCTATCCCTCGGGCATGACCGAGTATTCCCCGGACGCCACCGACTGGCGCATTCTGGACGTCCTCCAGCGGGAGGGCCGGGCCAGTTTCGCCGAGCTGGCCCGCGCCGTCTCCATGTCCGCGAGCGCGGTCACCGACCGGGTGCGCCGCATGGAGGAGGCCGGGGTCATCCGCGGCTACGCGGCGGTGGTGGACCCCGAGCGGCTGGGCCTGCCAATCCTGGCGTTCGTGCGCCTGAGGTATCCGAACGGCAACTACAAGCCCTTCCACGACCTGGTCGCCGTCACGCCCGAGATCCTGGAGGCGCACCACGTCACGGGGGACGACTGCTTCGTCATCAAGGTCACGGCCCGCTCGATGCGCCACCTGGAGGAGGTGTCCGGGAAGATCGGGGCACTGGGCTCGGTGACCACGAGCGTGGTGTACTCCTCGCCCCTCCCCGGGCGTCCCCTGGGGCGCTGACGTCAGCCGGTGCCGCGCTGGCGCAGTGTCGAGCCGGACCGGCCCTTGACCACTTCGAGCTGGGCGTGGATCCGCCGCCGCAGGTCGGCGACGTGGCTGACGATGCCGACGCTCCGGTCGCGTTCGCGCAGGGAGTCGAGGACGTCGAGGACCTCGTCGAGGGTCTGGTCGTCGAGGCTGCCGAAGCCCTCGTCGATGAAGAGGGTGTCCAGCCGCACCCCGCCCGCCTCGTCCGTGACGACGTCCGCGAGGCCGAGGGCCAGGGCGAGCGAGGCGAAGAACGTCTCGCCGCCGGACAAGGTCGCGGTGTCACGTTCGCGGCCGGTCCAGGCGTCGACGACATGCAGTCCGAGTCCGCTGCGGCCGCGTCCGGTGCGGTCGTCGGAGTGGACGAGGGTGTAGCGGCCGGAGGACATGCGGCGCAGCCGGACGGTCGCGGCGGCGGCGACCTGCTCCAGCCGGGCCGCCAGGACGTACGACTCCAGGCGCATGCGGCGTTCGTTGTCAGCCGAGGTGCCCGCGGCGAGGCCGGCCATGCGGGCGACGCGGTCGTACTCCTCGCGCAGCGGCGCCAGCCGGCGCACGGAAGCGGTCGCCCGGGCGGAGAGCCGGTCGAGTTCGGCGCAGCGCCGGCCGACGGCGTCGTGGGCGGAGGCGGCGTCGCGCAGCCGCCGGGCCGCCTCGTCGGCGGCCCGCTGGGCCGATTCCAGGTCGGCCTGCGGCTCGCGGGCCGCCGCGGCCGTGTCGGCCTCGGCGAGAACGGCCCGTACGGCGGCGTCCTCGTGCTGCCAGGCGTCCAGACGGCGTTGCAGTTCGCGGTGGGCGGCGTTGTCGAGGAGGGCGGCGGCCGCGGCCTGCGGGGTCTCGAAGCCGGCGCGGAAGGCGGCGTCGGCGAGCCGGGCGTCGGCGTCCTTGAGCCGCTGGGCGGTGTCCTCGGCGACGCGGGCGGTGTCGGCGGCGTCCGTGAGCAACGCGGTGCGCCGCTCCAGCTGTGCGGCCCGCGCGGCGACGCTGTCCAGGGAGCCGCGCGCCCGGTCCAGCTCCGTTTCCAGCAAAGCCCGTTCATGGTCCAGTCGCTCCCGGTGACCGGCCCGGGAGGCGGTCCGCACGGCGGTCTCCTGCCGGGCGGCGAGGCGCCGTTCGTGCTCCTGCCCGGCCTGCCGCAGCCGTTCCTGCGCGGCGTGCAGCTCGGCCGCGGCACTGCGGGCCTGCGCATACCGCTCCTCCAACTCCGCTGCTTCCCGCGCGAGTTGTTCGGTGGGGCTGTCACCGGCCTCCGCGGTGGCCGCGGCGAGGGCCTCCCGTACGACGGCGAGACGCCGTTCGTCCTCGGCGCGCTGCTCGTCGGCGCGCTGGTAGGCGGTGAGGGCGTGCTCCTCCGCCTCGCGGTCGACGTGCCCGGCCACCTTGCGGGCTGGGTCGGGGTGTTCGGTGGCGCCGCAGACGGCGCAGGGCGCGCCGTCGGTGAGGTGTGCGGCCAGTTCGGCGGCGATGCCGTTCAGGCGCTGTTCCTTGAGGTCGAGCCAGTGCTGCTTGGCCCGCAAAGTCTCGTCCTGCGCGGTGCGGACCCGTTGCACCGCCCGGTCCGTGTCCTGGGCGAGCTGGTCGCGCATGCGGGCCGCGCGGAGCCGCTGCTGTGCGGGCTCGCGCCGCTCGGCGAGCTGCTCGGCGAAGGCGGCGGCCTGCTGCGCGGTGTCGACCCGGCTGTGGAGTGCGGTGCGCCTCTCCTCCCAGCCGTCGAGCCAGGCCTCCGCCTCGTGCAGGAGGTCCGCGTCGGCGCGCTCCTGGCGGTCCAGGCCGGCGCGCTCGTCGAGGAGTTCGGCCAGGCGCCGTTCGGCCCGGCGGGCCGAGTCGAGCCCGCCCAGCTCCTCGGCGGCCCGGCGTGCGGCGGCGGCCAGACCGGCCGCGCCCGCGTCGGCGAAGGTGTCCGGGAGCAGGGCACGCGCGCGTGCCTCGGCGGCGGCCGCCCGGCGGTGTTCGGCTTCGGAGGACTCCCGCAGGTCCAGGGCGGGCGCGACCGCTTCGGCCTTGCGGGCCCGCTCCATGAGCGCCAGGGCCTCCCGGTGGGCCTCGGCTCCCTGCTCCAGACGCGCCGCCCGCTCCCGCGCCTGGGCGAACCGCCGTTGGAGCCGGACGAGTTCGCGTACGTCGTCCAGGGCGCGGCCGGCGGCGGCCTGCGCGGACTCGGCGGCGGTGAGCGTGCAGGCGGCGACGGTGAGCTGCTCGCGGGCGGTGCTGCGGGCGACGGCGGCCGCGTTCAGTACGGCCTCGGCGAGTCCCGGTTCGCCCGGGGCCAGCTCGGGCAGCTCCATGGCGTCGCCCGCGGCCTGCTGCATGCGGTGGGCGTCGGCCAGCAGCTCCGCGTCCCCGTCCCGCACCTGGGTCTCGGTGGTGCGGCGCCGCTCGGCGAGGCGCTTCTCGACGTCGGCGAAGCGGCGGGTGTCGAACAGGCGGCCCAGCAGTTTGCCGCGGGCCTCGGCGTCGGCGCGCAGGAACCGGGCGAAGTCGCCTTGCGGCAGCAGCACGACCTGGCAGAACTGCTCCCGGCTCATACCGAGCAGCTGGGTGATCTCCTCGCCGATCTCCTGGTGGGAGCGGCTGAGGTCCTTCCAGGTCCCGGCCGGCGCGTGGTACTCGCGCAGCCATGTCTGGGCCTTGTCCAGTGTGGTGCCGGTGCCGCGCTTCTTGGGGCGCTCCCTGGGCGGCTGGCGGGTGACCTCCAGGCGGCGTCCGGCGACGGTGAGGTCGAGGGTGACCTCGGTGCGGGTCGCGGATGCGGCGTGGTCGCTGCGCAGGGCCGTGCCCTGTCCGCCGCCCTGCCGGGCGCCCGGCACCGAGCCGTAGAGGGCGTAGCAGACGGCGTCGAGGACGGATGTCTTGCCCGCGCCGGTGGGGCCGTGCAGCAGGAACAGCCCGGCCGTCGACAGGTCGTCGAAGTCGACGGTCTGGCTGCCTCCGAAGGGACCGAAGGCGGTGAGGGTGAGCCGGTGCAGCCTCACCGGGCCACCTCCCGTACGGTCTCGTCGGCCCGGACCGCGTCGAACGCGTCCCGCAGCACGCCCTGTTCGTGCGGGTCGGGTGCGGCGCCGCGGACATGGGCGACGAAGTCCTCGGCGATCTGCTGGTCGCTGCGGCCGGTGAGGCGCCGGGCGTACGACACCTCGGACTCGGCGTCGTCGCGGTCGGGGTCGAAGACGAGGCTGAGGGTGTGCGGGAAGCGCTCGGTGAGCCGGGCCATCGGGTCGGCCGGGCGGAGGGGGTCGGTCAGGGTCGCCTCGACCCACGCCTCCTCGTGCCGGGCCAGGTCCGGGTCGGCGAGCAGGTCCTCCAGGGTGCCCCGGATCCGGGCCAGGGGGCGGGGCACCGGGCAGTCGACGCGCTCGGCGTCGACGGAGCCGTCCGCGGCCAGGTCGACCAGCCACATGCTCTTGCGGTGGGCGGCCTCGGAGAAGGAGTAGGGCAGCGGGGAGCCGGAGTAGCGGACGCGGTCGGTGAGGGTCTGGCAGCCGTGCAGGTGCCCGAGCGCCACGTAGTCGACGCCGTCGAACACCCCGGCCGGCACCGCGGCGACACCGCCGACGGTGATGTCCCGCTCGCTGTCGCTGGGTTCGCCGCCGGTGACGAAGGCGTGGGCGAGGACGACGGAGCGGGTGCCGGGGGCACGGGCGGCGAGGTCGGCGCGGACCCGGTCCATGGCGGCGGCGAGCACGGCCTCGTGCCCGGCCTTCTCCACTGCGAACTCGTCCTTCACCAGGGCCGGTTCGAGATAGGGCAGCCCGTAGAAGGCGACGTCACCGTCGCCGTCGGCGAGCACCACCGGGGTGCCGGACGCGGACGGCTCGGTCCGCAGGTGGATGCCGGCCCGCCCGATCAGCCCGGCCCCGACGCCGAGCCGGCGGGCCGAGTCGTGGTTCCCGGAGATCATCACCGTGGGCACGCCGAGAGCGGCGAGGCGGTGCAGGGCGTCGTCGAACAGCTCGACCGCGGCGAGCGGCGGCACGGCGCGGTCGTAGACGTCTCCCGACACGACCACCGCGTCCACGGCGCGCTCCCGCACGGTGGTGACGAGGTGACCGATGAACTCGGCCTGGGCGCCGAGCATGTTCACCCGGTGGAAGGCGCGGCCGAGGTGCCAGTCGGAGGTGTGCAGCAGCCTCAAGACGCCGCTCCGACCTGCATGTCTCCCCCTGCTGTCCGCTTCGGCCGCCGCGAGCCGGTCCGGCTCGCCGTCAGACCCACCACGCTAACGCGTGTGGGCACCTGGTCCACCACGAACCCCGGAGCGCCACGCCCCTCCGGGGGCAATTCTGGGGAAATGTCCACAACTGCGCTGTGAAGCAGGTCATTCCGGCGCGATGCCGTACTCCCGCATCCACCGGTCGAGATAGAGAGCGGTCTCCAGTCCGTTGCGGCGCAGCTGCGTGTCGAAGTGGCCCTGCGGGTGTTCGAGCAGCCGGGCGAGTTCGCGGGCGTCGACGACGTCGAAGGCGGGCGAGGACCGGTCGGCGAGCAGCGTCTGGGTCCGGGCGCGCAGGTCCTTCTCGTAGAGCTGGTCGGCGGTGGTCGGGTAGGGGCTCTTGCGGCGCTCCAGCACGGAGCGGGGGACGATGTCGCGGGTGGCCCGCTTGAGCAGGCCTTTGGGGTCGCCACCGGGTGTCTTGAGGCCCCAGGGCGTGTTGTGCACGTACTCGACCAGCCGGTGGTCGCAGAAGGGCACCCGCACCTCCAGCCCGGCGGCCATGCTGAGCCGGTCCTTGCGGTCGAGCAGGGCGGGCAGCCAGCGGGTGAGGTGAAGGTGGCCGATCTCCCGCATGCGGCGTTCGGACGGGGAGTCGCCGGGCAGGTGCTCGACCTCGCGGAGGGCCTGCGCGTAGCGGTCCGCGCGGTACTCCTCGAAGCGCGTGGCCGCCCGGAAGGCCGGGGCGAGCAGCTCCGGGGTGATCAGCTGCATCCGGCTGAGCCAGGGGAACCGCGCCGCGCGGACGGCCGCCGGGTCGTGGAACCAGGCGTATCCGCCGAACACCTCGTCGGCCGACTCCCCCGACAGGGCGACCGTGGAGTGCTCGCGTATCCCGCGGAACAGCAGGTGCAGCGAGGTGTCGACATCGCCGAAGGTGTACGGCAGGTCGTGGGCGCGCAGGACCGCGTCACGGTGGGCGTCCCGGGTGAGCTCCCCGGCGGAGAGTTCGATGAGCCGGTGGTCGGTGCCGATGTGCCGGGCGGCTTCCAGGGCGTAGGGCGAGTCGCGTTCGGGCCGGAAGTCGCTGGCCCTGAAGTCGGCTTCGCTGCCGGTGAAGTCCACGGCGAAGGAGCGCACCGGGGGTTCACCGGCCCGGGCCTGCACCCGGGCGGCCAGGGCGGTGAGGACGGTGGAGTCCAGTCCGCCGGAGAGCAGGGTGCACAGCGGCACGTCGGTGACCATCTGGCGGGTGACCGTGTCCTCCAGCAGGGCCCGCACGGTGCCGGCCGTGGCCTCGGCGTCGTCCTCGTGCGGGTGCCGCCCGAGGCTCCAGTACCGGTCGGTCCGCAGCCCGTGGCGGTCGTAGACCGCGACGCAGCCCGGTGGGACCTCCTCGATGTCCCGGTACGGCGTGACGCCCGGCGTCTTCGCCAGGCCGAGGAGGTCGGCGAGGCCCTGGCTGTCGATCCGGGCCCGGAAGCCGGGGTGGGCCAGGATCGCCTTGGGTTCGGAGCCGAACAGGACACCGCTCGCGAGCCGCGCCACGTAGAGGGGCTTGATGCCGAGGCGGTCGCGGACCAGGAGGAGGCGCTGGTCGCGCTCGTCCCACAGGGCGAAGGCGAACATGCCGTTGAGGCGCCTGACGAAGTCCTGGCCCCACTGGAGATAGGCGTGCAGGACGACCTCGGTGTCCGAGCGGGTACGGAAGGTGTGGCCGAATCCGCGGAGTTCCTCGCGGAGTTCGCGGAAGTTGTAGACCTCGCCGCTGTAACTGAGCACGACGGCGGGCCGCTCGCCCTCCCCGGGCCCGGCGGAGGTGGCCGCATCCGGGCGCATGGGGGCGCTCATGGGCTGCCTGCCGCCGTCGAGGTCGATGATCGCCAGCCGGCGGTGACCGAGGACCGCGTGCGCACCGGCGTGGATCCCGGCGGCGTCCGGGCCGCGGCAGGCCATGGTCCGCACCATGGGTTCGACGCCGTCCACCTCCCGGGTGAGATCGAGACCGACGTCGGCCCAGCCTGCGATTCCGCACATGAAAAGGCTCCAAGCGAAGGGGTGAGGGGGACGGACGGATGTGTCCGGATGAAAGGTGGGGGTGTTACCGGTAATTCGGCGCGGAGACAGGGGATCCAGCAGGTCGGGAAACCCGCTGTTCGCACGCGCTTGACCGCGACTTCAAAACACTTCTGGTTCCGCGTTGATCGACCGCGTGCGCACTCCGCACGCCCGGTCCGAGGCCTTGGGAAGCCCCGCCGGCACTGCCCGAGACTAGGGCGGAAAAGCAACTCGGGCAACGTACCGATCAGTAGGCGCTTTCCCTCGGTGCGGAGGTCGTCGATTTTCGGTCGCACATGGCCAGTTGAGGATCCCGGGGCCGGTTGCATGGCCGACCTTTAGTGCTATACGTTCGCTGTGGGTCGGGCTCCTGGTCCCTCCGGCACGCCCTGAACTGAGGCTTCCCGACCCCCGCAGGGCAACCCGTCGAGCCACCGACGCCACGGGCGCGCACAGCCCTCCCGCTTCCCGGTTGTGCGTAAGCGATCAGCGATAAACGAGCGAGGTGCGTGTGATACTGCACACCGACAAACGCCAGGCATTACTCCGTGAGGCACAGACCGAGATACGGGAAAATCACGGACGCGTCCCGGACGCGGACTTCTACACGAGAAAACTGTCAGCGGCCTGGGAACGCGCACGCGGAAGCGAGGCCTACGGTCCGAATGAAGACCGGGGCGACATCGGCGAGTTCTCCCTCGACCGTTTTCTGGATCTCCCCGTGACACCCCGTGAGTCGCTGAAGGCGCAGCCCCTGCGCTATGCGGCCGCCACCCCCACCGAGGCCTCGAAGTACTACGAGACCACCGGCACGACCGGGCAGCCCACGCCCACCCCGCGCCTGGCCGAGGACACCATCTGGAACACCGTCTCGGTGGCCGAGGCGTGGCGTCCGCTGCTCGGAGCCGACGAGCGCGTGGTGATCCTGCTGCCGTCCGACATCGTCCCTGTGGCCGATCTGATCTCCGGGGTCTGCGAGTACCTGGACCTCGCCCACGTCCGGGCCTATCCGTTCGCCACCGGCATCTCCGGCTGGGACCGGCTGGAGTCGATGTGGCGGACCTTCCGCCCCACCACGGTCTTCGTCGCCCCCGGCGTCGCCCTGCAGTTCACCCGGCTGCTGGCGCAACGCGGGGAGCTCGGCGACCTCAGCTCCTCGGTGGACCGGCTGATGCTGCTCGGCGAGGTCAACACCGCGCCCTTCCGCGACCGGCTGGGCCGGTGGTGGAACGCACAGGCATACGACGCCAGTTACGGCAGCACGGAGACCGGCACGCTCGCCGCGGCCTGCCCGCGCGGCGGCCAGCATCTGCTGCCCGCCGCCACCTACTTCGAACTCGCCACGCCCGACGGGGTCGTCCCGCTGCACGACCGGGGCGAGCACCGGGAGGGACGGCTCGTCGTCACCCCGCTCAACGCCCACGCCAGGCCCCTCCTCCGGCTCGACACCGGCGACGAGGTCTCCATCGAAACCGACTGCCCGTGCGGCAGCGCCGCACCCCGGATCACCGTCCACGGCCGCTCCGCCGACGCCCTGCGGGTGCGCGGCGCCCCGCTGTCGGTACGTGCCGTCGAGGAGGTCGTCTACGGCGTCACCGACGCCACCGGCTATCTGCTGGAGGTGGACGGCGAGGCCGGCTACGCCCGGCTGCTCCTGGAACGCGGGGTCGGCGCGGGGCGCGACGGCGAGCCCGAGGAGCGCCGACGCGTCCAGGACCGGTCCGAGGAAGTGCTCGGACTGCGCTGGGACGACGTGGTGCACGTCAACTCCCTGCCCGCCAACACCAAGAGCGGCGCATCGCAGAAGAGCTGGAAGCGGTCCAACGTCCGGGAAGTGGAGGTCGCCCGATGACCACCACCGCGACGACCGCTCCGCGCGCTCCGCAGGGCACCGGCGTGTCCGGCGGCGAACCCGACCTGTGGTGCACCTACGCCGCCGTGCGGACCCTGGCCTGGCTGGAGCGCACCGACAGCGTCACCGACGCGGACGGCACGGCCGCCTATCTCACCGGCCGGCGCAACGCCGACGGCGGCTACGCCTGGAGCCGGGGCATGCTCTCCGACGCCTGGGCCACCTTCTACTGCACCCAGGGACTGCGCGACCTCGGCCGCCCGGTTCCCGGCCTGGACGCCACGTCCCGCTGGCTGGACAGCACCTGGTCCGGCGACGCCTACGCGATGCTGCCGGGGCAGGCCCCCGACGTGTGGGCCACCCATTTCTCCACCCGCTCGGCCGCGGAACTGTGCGGCGGCCGGGTGCCCGACCCGGATCGCCTGCTGGACTGGCTGAGCCGGCTCCAGTGCGCCGACGGAGGGCTGAGCTGGTCCCCCGAGGACGCACGCCGCGGCAAGGCCGACGTACGGGCCTGCTACTACGGGGTGATGGCCTGGCGCGCCGCCACCGGGCAGGCCTTTGATGCGACATCGCCCTGGGACGTCCCGGCGCTCACCGACTGGCTGCGCGCCCGGCAGGCCACGAGCGGCGGCTTCCACTTCGCCCCCGCCGCTCAGGTGCCGTGCCTGTGGGCCACCTACCGGGCCGTCGGCGCCCTTGGAGCCCTCGGCGAGACGCCGCGTGACCCGGACGCCTGCCGGGACTGGGTCATGGGCCTGCGCGGCCCCACCGGCGCCTTCGTCCGCTGGGAGGGTTACGACGTCGAGGACGTGTGGGCGTCCTTCTGCGCGGTGGGCACCCTGAAGGCGCTCGGCGCACCGCTCGCCCCCGTCGCCGACGCCGTCACCGCCCGCATCTGCGAGCTGGGCTGCGCGGGCGGCGGGTACACCTACCGGGAGCCGCCGGCCGCCGCGGACGCCCTGAGCACCGCCGCCGCCGTGCTCTCGGCAGACCCGGGATCTCCGCGGCCGGAAGGGGTGCGCTGGCTGGAGGGCTGCCAACTGCCCAACGAAGGCGGCGTGATGTACATGCCGGGCCGGGGCAGCGAGGTGCGCTGCACGCTGTGGGCGCTGGCGGCCGGGGCGTTCGCCGAGGATCCGGCGGCCCGGAGGCGGATCGCCGGCTGGCTGGCCGGACTGCAGAACGCCGACGGCGGGTTCGGCTACTGGGAGGGCCGCGGGTCCGACATGGTGTCCACCGCCGCGGCCGTGGAGACGGCGGCCCTCCTCGGCGGACCGGACGGGCTCGGCCTGGACCTCCAGGGCGTCCGGGCCTTCATCGACTCCTGTCGCGTGTCGCCCGACTCGCACGATGCGCACGGTGCGCGGCTCTCGGGTGTCTCGGACGCGTCGCGGGGGGAGCCGTACGCGCACGGCAACGTGCCGGGCGGCGAGCCGGGGCTGCGCCCGGCGCTCCAGGCCCAGCGGGTCCGCATGCTCCTCGGCCCCGGCTTCGCCGAGCCCGCTGAAGCGAGCGAGGCCGTCCGCGCCCTGCTCGCCCGCCATCGCGTCCGCGGCGGCGGCTACGCGGGCGAGGGGCACCGGGTCCCCGACCTGCTGTCCACCTACGAGGCCGTGCTGGCCGCCGACCGGGCCGGACTCGGGCTCGACACCGCGCACCTGCGCGCGTTCACCGACCGGGTGCGCGACGCCGGAGGCACCGCCTGGAGCCCCCTCGCCCCCGGCAGCGGAGGCCCGCTCGCCGACTGCCTCGGCACCCTGCTCGCCCGGCGCCTGACGGCCGGCCCCGGTGTGCTGCCGGCGCTCGCCCTGTCCTGAACCGCCGAACCGGAGGCCTTGTGCCCACGATCACCATCCGTACCCCCGAACTCCCCGTCCCCCGGCGCCGGGCCGTCGCCCTGCGTGTCACCCGCTGGCTCACCGCCCAGGGTGTCCAGGCCGGTCACGTCGTCGTGCGCTTCGAGCCCACTGAGGAGAGCACCGTCTTCTCCGGCGGCATGCCCGTCGAGGCGCTGCCGCACGAGACGCCGGACGCCACCGGCGTGCACCACGCGTCGGTGACCTGCTGTGTGGGCCCCGACCGCGACGACGCCTTCCGCGACGGACTCGCCCGCTGCGTCACCGAGGCACTCGGCGCGGACGCCACGACTCCGTTCTGCTACCTGGAGTTCCGTCCCACCTCGCCCTCCGACGTCTACCTCGGCGCCGGCGAAGGGCTGCGCCGGGCCGACGGCACCGCCGTGCGCCCCGCGCCTGCCGCCGTCTGACCGGCGTCTCACCGCCGTCTGACCGCCGTCTGACCGGCGTCTGACCGGCGCCCAGGCCGATGCCTGGCGTGCAGCGTCCCCGCCGCGGTCCCGCTTCCCCCTGATCGCCATCGCCACAACCTGATCCACCACAACTCGATCCACCGCAACCTGATCCACCGCAAGGAGTACGACCATGACCACGACCGTCCCCTCCCCCGAGCAGATCCACGACCGCACCCGGTCCGTCCTCGCCGCCCGCATCGGCGACGCCTTCGCCGCCGTACCCTCCGACGCCGACCTCCAGCAGGCACTCGGTGAGCGCTACGACAGCCTCACCGCCATGGAGTGCATTTCGGCCGTCGAGAGCGAGTTCGGCATCGAGGTGGACTTCGTCGCGGACGACGTCCGCCACTGGTTCTCCAGCGTCGAGCGGATGGTGCGCTTCACCCACGAACGCCTGGAGGACACGGTTGCCCTCGGCCTGAGGAGCTGACCGTGCCGGACGTCGCCTTCGCCACCTCCGGCAGCACCGGCCCGCCGGTGACCTGGCTGCGCACCGAGGCGCAGCTGCGCACCGAGGCGGCCCTGGTCCGCGAGGAGGTACTGGGCCCCGCCCGGTTCGGCCGCATCGTGTCCTACGCACCCCCCGAGCACCTCTACGGCCGGCTCTACAGCCGCGAACTGCCCCGCATCGAGGGCGTCCCGGTGACCGGTCTGTGGGACCAGCCGCTCGCCCTGCCGCCGCTCGACGACGGCGTGCCCACCCTGCTGGTCTGCCTGCCCGCCACCTGGCAGCTGCTCGCCCGGCACCTGCCCGCCCTGGCGCGGCACGGCCGGGTGACCGCCCTGCACAGCACCGGCCCCACCACCCCTGCGGCCCATCAGGTCACCTCACACCTCACCGGCACCGGCTTCCGGGCGTTCGAGCTGCTCGGCTCCACCGAGACCGGCGCCGTCGCCCACCGCCCCGTCGCCGCCGGGCAGCACGACGCCCTCCCCTGGACCCTGCTGCCCGACGTGGAGGTCCTGCACGACGTGGAGCCGCCACCCGGCGCGGCCACGGACGGCGATCCCACGGGCTGCGACGGCGCGGCCCGGCGGCTGCGGGTCGCCGGCCCGCGGCTGGCCCGCCGGGACGGCGCCGAAACTCCTCCGGACGACTGGGAGTTGCCCGACCTCGTCGCGCCGGTGGGCCCGCGCACCTTCCATCACCTGGGGCGGGCGTCCCGGCTGATCAAGGTGAACGGGCTGCGCTGCGACCTGGCCCGCGTGGAGGAGCTGGCCCGCGCCCGCTGCCCCGGCGTCGACCTGGTCTGCGCCCCCGTCGGCGACCCGGTGCGCGGAGAGCACTACGAGATGTTCTACGCCGGACCCCGGCCGGCCGACCCCGCGGACCTGCGCCGGATGCTGGGCCGGCTCCCCTCCGGCCTGCCCGCGCCGCGCGCCGTGCACCGCGTCGCCCGCATCCCCCGCAGCGCCACCGGCAAGGTCCTCACCGCCGAGCTCACCGCCGCCCGACCCCCCGCCGAGGAGCCCGAGCATGTCTGACACCCCCACAGCCCAGGACGCGATCACCGCCTATGCGCGGCAGGCGCGTTGGACGACCCCGGCGTCGCGGCCCTCGGTCCCCGGCACCCCGGTACGGATGTCGTTGCCGGAGAGGGTGACGGCCCGCTCCCGATGCACCCTGACCGCCGAGGAGTGGCGCACCGCCGAGGCCGCCTGGTCCGACGAGGCCGATGCCCGCTACCGCGCCTGTGTCCAGCGCGCCCCGCTCGGCCCGGACGCCCCGCCGGTGCGCGTCGGTGTTAAGGACACCGTGGACGTGGCCGGCTTCCCCACCCGGCTCGGACTGCGCGGCCACCGCCACCACGCCCGCCTCTCGACCCCCGCGATCTCCGCCCTGCCGCCCGAACTCGCCTCCGTGACGGCCAAGGTGGTCACCACCGAGCTGAACATCGGGGTCGGGTCGGAGTGCGTCAACCCCTACGTCCCGCACATCGACCCCGGCGGCTCCAGCACCGGCACGGCCGTGTCGGTGGCCGCCGGCATCTGCGACCTCGCCCTCGGCACGGACGTCCTCGGCTCGGTGCGCTGGCCCGCCGGCCAGTGCGGGACGGTGGGCCTGCGGATGACCCACCGCAGCTCGCTGCTGGAGGGTGTCTTCCCGCTGTCCCCGCCCATGGACGCACTGGGCTGGGCCGCCCGCAGCGCCGCGGACCTGGCCTACCTGTGGCCGCTCCTCGGACTCGACCGGCTCGGCGCCCAGCGCCCGCCCGGTGAGGGCCCGTACCGGATCGGAGTCGTGGCCAACACCGAGGGGCCCGAGGGCACGTGCGGTCCCGTCATGCGCGGGGCGCTGGAAACGGCCTGCGGGCACCTCGAAGCGAGCGGCCACCTGCTCGACGCCGTGCGCGTCGACGACCTGTGGGCGCTGCGCGGACCCGCCTGGGAGCTGTGCGCGCGCCAGGCGTGGGACGCGTACCAGGTGTGGCGGCCCTGGGTGCCCGCCGACCTGCACGAGACCACTCGCGGTGCGCTGGAGGTCGGGGCGAAGGTCCAGGACGACCGCTACGCCTGGATCCTGGAGCGCCTGGCGCACACCCGCGCCACGGTCGAGGGCGACTTCGACGCCGCGGGCGTGGACGCCTGGCTGCTGCCCCTGGACCCGGCCGCGCCGCCGGACCTCGCGACCGCCGGCGCCCGGGTGTCGACCATCCCGGCCCCGCAGGACCCCGACTACGACGTGCGCGTGGCCTACACCCCGCTCGCCAGTTTCGCCGGCCTGCCCGCGCTCACCATGCCGGTCGCCCGGGACGAGCGCGGGGCACCGCTGTGCGTGCAGCTCATCGCGCGCCGCGACCACGAACCGCTGCTGATCCGGCTGGCCGCGCTGCTGGAGGAGGCGGTCGGGCCGCTCGGCCTCCGGCCGAGCTGAAGCGACCGCCCGCCCGGACGACGGAAGGCAGCCATGCCCCTCCCCCACCCCTCCTCCGACCCCCGGTCGCCCGACACACTGGTAAGTGACCTGCTGGACCGCAGCACCGAACCCCTGGAACCGACCGCGGTCGACCAGGCCCGGATGGCGGCGGCCCACCGCGCCCTGACCGGCCTCGACGGCTCCCGACGCGTCTACGGGGTCACCCACGGCTTCGGACCGCTGGTGGACCATCCCGCCGACCCGGACCCGGCCCGTCAGGGGCTCGGCCTGATCTCCCATCTGGCGACCGGGCAGGGCGAACCACTGCCGCCGGAGGTCACCCGCACCATGGTCTGGCTCCGGCTGCGCGGCATGACCCTGGGGCACTCCGCCGTCGCCCCGAAGACCTGGCAGCGACTCACCGACCTGCTGAACGCCGGTTTCGTCCCGGTGGTACCCAGCGAGGGCAGCCTCAGCGCGAGCGGCGACCTCGTCCCCCTGGCCCACGCGGCGCTGGCGTTCGCGGCGGCCGGGTCGGGCGACGACGGTGGGGCCGCCGATGAGGCCGGCAGCGCCGACGACACCACCTCCCCGGCCTGGAGCCCGGCCCCCCGGCCTCCCCGGGCCGGGACCGCGGCCCTCGAGTCTCCCCGCCCCCCGACCCCGCCCCTGGACTCTCCCGCCCCTCAAGCCTGGTGCCGCGACGCCGGAGGCGCGTGGCGGCGGGCGGACGCCTCGGCCGTGCTGGAGGGACTGGGCCTGCCTCCCGTCATCTGGGACGCGCGGTCCGCGCTCGCCTTCGTCAACGGCAGCAGCGCCTGTCTGGCCCGCGCCCTGCACACCCACCGGGAGCTCGGCGCGCTCACCCGGGCCGCCGCGGCCCTCACCGGCCGGACCGCCGCGCTGCTCGGTGCCTCGGGCGAGCCCTACGAGGACGCGCTCCAACGGGTGCGCAACCAGCCCGGGCAGCGGACGGTCGCCTCGTGGATCCGGGCCGAACGCACCGCCTCGGGCGCCACGCCCGACCCGGCGCCCGGCCCGGACCGCCCGCTCCAGGAGCGCTACTCCCTGCGGTGCGCCCCCCAGGTGCTGGGCGCCGTCCTGGACCAGCTGGACCTCCAGGGCTCGGTCCTGGCCGACGAGGCGGAGGGGTGCAGCGACAACCCCGTGCTCGTCGACGGCGACCTGCTGCACGGCGGCAACTTCCACGCCGCCCCCGTGGCCTTCGCCTCGGAGACGCACGCCTCCTGCGCGCACCAGGTGGCCTACCTGATGGAGCGCCAGCTCGCCCTGGTGCTGGACCCGGCGGCCAACGGCGGACTGCCCCCGCTGCTGACGCCCCGGCCCGGCGCCGGGAGCGGCTTCGCCGGGGTGCAGATCGCGGCGAGCTCCCATCTGGGCCGGCTGCGCCAGCTGGGCCATCCGGCGTCGTTCACCGCCGTGCCGACCAATCTCCACAACCAGGACCAGGTGCCGCTCGCCCTCAACAGCGCCAACACCGTGGCCCAGATGACCGAACGGGCCTGGTGGATCCTCGGCTCGCTGCTTCTCGCGGTGAACCAGCTCGCCCATCTGACCGGACACCGGGACGGCGAGGAGGCACGGCTGTGGCGGGAGCTGCGGGAGGAGTTCCCGCCCCTGGACCGGGACCGTCCGCTGGCCGGGGAGATCACCCGGGCGGCCGCGCTGGCCCGGGCCCGCCACCTGCCTCTCCCCACCACCGACCCGGACGCCACGACCGCGGCGGTGTGACGCCGTGCCTCTCCCCCACGACCAGCCCACGGAGGAAGAACCATGACCGCCACGCGCCTGCTGCTGCCGGCCCGCGCCCAGCAGCAGCCCGAATGGGCCTCGCTCGACGAACTCAAGGACGTCCTGCTCTCCCTGGAACGCAAACCTCCCCTGGTGGACGCCACCGCCTGCGCCGACCTCGCGACCGAGCTCGGGCGGGCCGCCCGCGGTGAGGCCTTCGTGCTGCAGGCCGGGGAGTGCGCCGAGCGGTTCGCCGACGCCACCCCCGACGCCGTGCTCGCCAAGGCGGACGAACTGCACGCCCTGGCCGACGAGTTCACCGCGGCCGGCGGCCCGCCCACGGTCCGGATGGGCCGGATCGCCGGGCAGTACGCCAAACCGCGCTCGAACCCGACCGAGACCCTGCCCGACGGCACCGAACTGCCCGTCTACCGCGGCGACGCGGTCAACGCCCCCGAGCCCACCGCGGCGGCCCGTACCGCCCTCCCGTCCCGGCTGCTGCTGGCGTACCGGCACGCCGGCACCACGCTGAGCACCCTGCTGGAACGGGACCTGGGCCTGGTCGGCCGGGCCGCGCCCCAGCGCACGTACGCCGGGCACGAGGCGCTGCTCCTGGAGTACGAGCAGGCACTGGTCCGCCCGGGCACGGACGGCAGGGGCTACGGCTCCTCCGGCCACTTCCTGTGGATCGGTGACCGTACCCGCCAACCGGATCACCAGCACGTGCAGTTCGCCGCCTCGATCGCCAACCCGGTGGGCGTCAAGATCGGCCCCTCGGCCTCCCCCGAGGACGTCCGCACGCTGGTGCGGATGCTCGACGCCCGGCGGCGCCCCGGCCGGCTCTCCCTGATCGTGCGCATGGGCCGGGACCGGATCGTCCCGAAGCTGACGTCCGTACTGCGGGCGCTCGGCGACGAGGCGTCCGACGTGGCGTGGATCTGCGATCCCATGCACGGCAACACCCGGGTCAACGGCGCCGGGCAGAAGAGCCGCGCCGTCGAGGACGTCACCCGGGAGATCGAGGGTTTCGTGACAGCCTTGCACGCCCACGGGCTGCACCCCGCCGGTCTGATGCTGGAGACCGCCCACCACCCGGTCACCGAGTGCGTCGGCTCGGCGGCGGAGCTGGCCTCGGCCACGCCGCTGCCCCGCTACGAGTCGGCCTGCGACCCGCGGCTGAGCCCGCGCCAGGCCCGTGAGGTCGTCGCCTTCACGGCGGCCCTGCTGTGAGCCGGCCGGCCGGACCCGCCCGGGCGCCCCCTGCGTCGGCCGCCCCGGACCACCGGTACGAACCGGACTCAGAACCAGAGAAGGAAGAGGCGACACACCCATGGAGTTCCGCCGGCTCGGCAACAGCGGCCTCGTGATCAGCGAGCTCGCGTTCGGCAACTGGATCACCCACGGTGCCCAGATCGACGAGGAGACGGCCCAGGCCTGCGTCCGGGCCGCGCTCGACGCGGGCATCACCACCTTCGACACCGCCGATGTGTACTCCGAGACCCGCGCCGAGACCGTGCTGGGCAAGGCGCTCGCCGGTCAGCGACGTGAGGGCCTCGTGCTCTCCACCAAGGTCTGCCACCCGGTGGGCCCCGGCCCCAACGACCGCGGCCTGTCCCGCAAGCACGTCGTCGAGGGCTGCGAGGCGTCGCTGCGCCGCCTCGGCACCGACTACGTCGACGTCTACTACGCGCACCGCTACGACCCCGCGGTACCGCTCGAAGAGACCATGCTGGCCTTCGCGGACCTGGTCCGCTCCGGCAAGGTGCTCTACGTCGGGGTGAGCGAGTGGACCGCCGAGCAGATCAGCCGCGCCGCCGCTCTCGCCCGGGAGCTGCGCGTCCCGCTGGTCGCGAGCCAGCCGCAGTACTCCATGCTGTGGCGGGTCATCGAGTCGCAGGTGGTGCCCGCGTGCGAGCGGGAGGGTCTGGGCCAGGTCGTCTGGTCGCCTCTCGCGCAGGGCATCCTCAGCGGCAAGTACCGTCCCGGCGCCGCCGCGCCGTCGGATTCACGGGCGGGCGGCGACGCGGGCAAGGGCTTCGTCGACATGCTGGTCGGCCACTGGATGAACGACGAGGGCGCTCTGCGGGCCGTCCAGGAGCTGGGCCCGGTCGCAGCGGACCTGGGTCTGACGATGAGCCAGCTCGCCCTCGCCTGGGTCCTGCAGAACCCCTCCGTCTCGGCGGCGATCATCGGCGCGAGCCGTCCGGAGCAGGTCAAGGAGAACGTCGCGGCCTCGGGCGTGCGCCTGGAGCAGGACGTGCTGGACCGCATCGACGGGATCCTCGGGGAGTACGTGGTGCGGGACCCGGCGCGGACGGGCTGATCCCCGCGGCCGGGGAGGGGTGTCAGGAAAGACGAGAGGAGCGGGGACCGAGTGGCTGACACGGACGTCATGGACGGCGTACGGGAGGTGGGCCGGTCGCGGGCGGAACGCAGGGCGGTGATCGTGACCGGCGGGAGCCGGGGCCTCGGCCGGGCGACCACGCTCCGGCTCGCCGCGCAGGGCTGCGACATCGCCGTGTGCGGCCGGGACGCCGACTCGCTGAAGGCGGTGGCCGGGGAGGTGCGGGCCCTGCACGGGCGCGTCCTGCGCACCGAGCGGCTGGACGTGCTCGACGAGGACGCCCTCGCGGCGTTCGTACGGGACTCCGCCGCCGAACTCGGCCGGGTGGACGGCCTGGTGACCGTGGCGGGCGGTGCGCACGGCACGGACCTGCGTGCCACGGAACCGTCCGACTGGGACCGGACGTGCCGCCTGAACGTCACCCATCCGGCGATCGCCCTGCGCGAGGCCGCCGGACCGCTGGCCGAGACCGGGGGCAGCGCCGTACTGGTCTCCTCCGTCTCCGGCTGGAAGCCCGCACCGCCGGCTCAGTACGCGGCGGCCAAGGCCGCGCAGATCCACCTGGCCGCCTCCCTGGCCCGCGAGCTCGGGCCCCGGGGCGTCCGGGTCAACTGCGTCTCGCCCGGCTCGATGCTGATCGAGGGCAAGGGCTGGGCGAGGCTGCGGGACGAGGACCCGGAGGCCTACCACCGGTTCGAGCGGGAGTTCCCCGGCGGCCGGCTGGTCGATCCGCGGGATGTCGCCGAGGTGATCGCCTTCCTGCTCTCGGACGCGGCGCGGGCGGTCAACGGCGCGAACATCCCCGTGGACGGCGGACAGAACGCACCGAGCGCCCACGGCTACTGAGCCGCTCCGGCGGCGCCCCAGGGGCACGAGGGCCGTCGGGCCCGTGACGGCCGGAGCGAGTGGATCAGCCCTGCTCCGGGTGGCCGAGGCCCTCGTGCCCCACGTGGGAGACGCCCCGCACGTTGAGCTGTTCCTGCACGTCGCCGAGCAGCTCACGCAGCAGTTCGGCGAGCGCCTCCTGCCGCTCCGCGCCCAGGCCTTCGAGGAGCTCGGCCTCGCGCGCGAGCACCCGGTCCACCGTGCGCTCGACCAACTCGTGCCCGGCCGTGGTCAGTTCCACCAGCACCGCGCGGCTGCGGCCGGGGGCGGGGCGGCGGGTGACCAGGTGCTCGCGTTCGGCGCGTGCGACCCGCTGCGAGATGGCACCCGCGGTGACCAGGGAGTGCCCGGCGAGGTCCCGGGTGCTCATCGTGTAGGGAGGCCCGCTGCGGCGCAGCACGCTCAGCAGGTCCAGGGTGGCCGGGTCGACCCCCGCCTCGGCCAGGACGCGTCGGCGGTCGTCGCCGAAGTGCTTGGCGAGCTGCCAGATCCTCGTGACCACGCCGATGGAGTCCACCGGGGTCTGGGGGCGCTCGCGGCTCCACGCGGCCGCGATGGCGTCCGCGGGGTCGTCTCCTGTCGGGCTCGCGGCGGCCGGCCGGCGATCGCTTCGTTCCGGCGTCCTCATGGGGATTCCCTTCCACCTGCTACATTTAGATCTGAATTTAGCGCTAAACGTATGCGACGACGAGTGGTGATATGCGCACTGTGACACGGAATGCGAGTCCGAAGGCCACGGCCGGGGCCTCCACCACCGGCCCTCCTCGAGCCACCGGACGGGACTGGGCGGGACTCACCGTGGTCCTGCTGGCGATGTTCATGAGCCAGATCGACATGTTCATCGTGAACGTCGCCGCTCCGGGGATCCAGGCGGACCTGAACGCCGGGTTCGGCCAGCTCCAGTTCGTGATCGACGGGTACGTGATCGCTTACGCAGCGGGCATGGTAACCGGCGGCCGTCTGGGCGACCGGATCGGCCGCAAGCGCACCTTCCAGTACGGCGTGGCCGCCTTCACTCTGACGTCCCTGCTGTGCGCGCTCGCGCCCGGCCCGGGCACGCTCATCGCGGCGCGGGTGCTGCAGGGCCTGTCGGCCGCGGTGATGACGCCGCAGGTGCTCTCCCTCATCCGGGCCGTCTTCGTGCACGAGCGCGACCGCGCCCGGGCCGTCGGTGCCTACGGCGCCTCCATCGGCGCGGGCGTCATCGCCGGCCTCGTGGGCGGCGGCCTGCTGCTGGACCTGGACGTGGCGGGTCTGGGCTGGCGCATGATCTTCCTGATCAACGTGCCGATCGGCGCGGCGATCCTGTGCGCGGCCGTGCCCGCCGTCAGCGAGAGCCGCAGCGCGGACCGGCCGCGCCTGGACATCGCCGGGGCGGCCTTCACCGCCGTGCTGCTGCCGCTCGTCCTGATCCCGCTGATCCTCGGCGGTGAGCACGGCTGGCCCTGGTGGACGTACCCGTGCTTCGTCCTCGGCGCCGTCGGCACCCTGGCGTTCCTGCGCTGGGAGCGCCGGACGGAGGCCGCCGGGAACGACCCGCTGCTGCCGGCCCGGCTGCTGCGGGCCAAGGGGTTCCCGCTGAGCATGGGCACGGTGCTGATGTTCTTCTCGGGCAACGCCGGGCTGTTCCTGGTGCTCACCTATCACCTCCAGTCGGGCCTGAGGCAGAGCCCGCTGGCCGCGAGCCTGGTCTTCGTGCCGCTCGGCCTCGGGTTCATCGTCGCCTCGGCCGCGTGCCGCAGGCTCGCCGCCCGGTTCGGTATCGGGGTGTCGGTGGCGGGCGGCCTGGTCATGGCGGCCGGTCTCGTCGCCGTGCCCGCCGTCACCGGCCTCGACGGCTCGGACCAGGCGGTCGCGCTCGCCGCCGTGATGGGCGTGTCCGGGCTGGGGCAGGGCCTGGTCGTCGCGCCCCTGGTGGACACCGTTCTCACCCGGGTCCACCCGGACGACGCGGGCGCCGGGTCCGGTGTGCTCAACACCGTCACCCAGGCGGGGATGGCCTTCGGGGTAGCTGTCATCGGGGCCCTGTACCGCGGCTTTCTGGGTACCAATCCCCAGTCGCCGGGCCCGGACACGGACCTGGCCGACTTCGCGGCGGCCTTCGACCGCACCGCGTACGTCCTCGCGGCCCTCGCCGTCGGCACGGCGCTGCTCGGGTTCCGGCTGGGCCGCGTCCCGGCGGGGGCGGCGGTCGAGGACGGGGAGGGAGCCGAGGGCCGGACCGGAGCCGGTCCCCGCTGACCTCGGCGGGCCGACCGCCCGCTGACCTCGGCGGGCCGACCGCCCGCTGGCCTCGGCGGGCCGACCGGACCCCGCGCGTGCCGCGCCGCCGTGTGCGAGGCGGGGCCGCCGTCAGGCGTCCCCGTACGCCTCCCCGCCCGCCTCGAAGCGGGCCGTGCCGGCGGTGGCGTCGGCGAGCCAGGAGCGGAAGGCGGGCACATCGGCGTCCGGGAGGGCGATCTCGAGGGTGACGGCCTCCCCGTAGCGCACGTCCCGGACTTCGCGCCCGCCGGTGCGCAGGTCGTTCTCGAGCTTGCCGGCGCGCTGGTGGTCGACGGTGACCGTAGCCAGCCGGTACCTGCGGCGGGTGCGGGTGCCGAGGGTGTCCAGGGCCTCGCCGACCGCTCCGCCGTACGCCCGGATGAGCCCGCCGGCGCCGAGTTTGACCCCGCCGAAGTAGCGGGTGACGACGGCGACGACGTACCGCATGTCGCGGCGCAGCAGCATCTGGAGCATGGGGACGCCGGCGGTGCCGCCGGGTTCGCCGTCGTCGCTCGCCTTCTGGACGGAGGCGTCGGCGCCGATGACGTAGGCCCAGCAGTTGTGGGAGGCGTCGGCGTGCTCCTTGCGGACGGCGGCGATGAAGTCCTGGGCCTCCTGCTCGGTGGCCGCCGGGGCGAGGGCGCACAGGAAGCGTGAGCGGTTGACCTCGGTCTCGTGCACGCCGGCGCCGGCGACCGTGCGGTATTCGTCGGGCATCCGGCCAGCCTATGCGCGGGCCCGGGGCTACTTCTTCGCGCCCCGGGGCACGGTCACGGAGGTGAGCAGCGCGGTGCCGGGGGCGAGGTCCCGCCAGGCCGTGCCGCGCCAGGACAGCACGGCGATCGCCGACGTGGGGAACTTCGTGCGGACCTGCTCCAGGGTGTCGTCGAGGCCGTCACCGGCGAGGGCCAGGACCAGGTCCTCCAGGCCCGGGTTGTGCCCGATCAGCAGCAGCGTCTCCACCGCGGCGGGTACCTCGTGCACCACGGCCAGCAGGCCGGAGGGTCCGGCGGCGTACAGCCGCCGGTCGTGCCGGACCGGCGGCGGAGTGCCCCACTCGGCGGCGGCGAGGTCCCAGGTCCGCCGGGCGCGGACGGCGGTGGAGCACAGCGCCAGGTCCGGCAGGAGGTCGGCGTCGGCCAGGGCCCGCCCGGCCGCGGGGGCGTCCCGGCGGCCGCGCGGGGCGAGGGGGCGTTCGTGGTCGACGACGTCCAGGGGCCAGGCGGACTTGGCGTGCCGCAGCACGATCAGGCGGCGCAGCGGGCCCGCTCCGGAGCGTTCGATCATGACGGGGATCCCAGGTCGCGGGTGAGGTCGAGGCCGAGGAGCCGGTCGGCGTAGGCGTAGGTCTCGAAGCGGGCGCCGTCCGCCAGTTCCGGCTCGGTCTCGACCTGGCGCAGGACGTCCAGCACCCGTGGCACGTCCAGGTCGTCGTCCCAGGCGCCACGCAGCCGGCCCCGTACGTCGTCGGGGACCGGCCGCGAGGGCTGCCGCGCCCAGCGGGCGACCGCGCCGCGCCAGCGGGCGAGGGTGGCGTGGGCGTCGTCGAGTCCGGCCGCCTCCAGCCGGACGGGGGTGCCGTGGTGCCGGCCTATCAGGGCGAGGCGCAGGACGGCGGGGTCACAGGGGTGCGGCGGACCCGGCTCCGCGGGCGCGACGGCGATCCGCACTCCGTCGGGTGCCGCCCCGTCCTCGGTGGTGACGTGGACGACCTGGGACTCGCCCAGACCGGCACCGACGTCGGGGCTGTCCTCGAAGGGGCGGACGCCGAGCGTCGCGGCGTGCGCGCGCAGCTCCGCCTGCCGGTGGCCGCCGGTCAGCAGCGCCCACACCGGCGTGCCGCCGAGCTCCAGGGTCCGCACCAGAAGGTCCCCGACGAGCAGGACCCGCAGGTTCGTCGTGTCGGAGCCGGGTGCGTGCACCTCGACACGGGTCAGGCCCCGGCGGGCCGGGGCGGCGTCGACCGGCTCACGGGTTCGGGCGTCGATGATGCGCAGCACGAGGCGAGCGTAGGCGGGTGGGCGGGCACACGCAGGCAGGTTCGGCGTTTTCCGGCCGCCGTGGCGCGATCGCCCCGCCCATGGCGTGTCCGTCCGCTCCCGTCAGGCCAGCGTGCCCAGGAACCGCACATGAGGCCGCCCCTCGGGCCCTTCGCGGCTGACGGCGGCCCGCACGCCGTAGACGTCGGCGACGAGCTCGGCCGTGAGGACGTCGCCCGGAGTGCCCGCTGCCACGACCCGCCCCGCGGACAGCACGACGACCCGATCGCAGTACATCGCCGCGAGGTTGAGGTCGTGCAGGGCGACGACGGTGGTGACCGGCAGGCCCGTGACCAGCGTGAGCAGGTCGAGCTGGTGGTGGATGTCGAGGTGGTTGGTTGGCTCGTCGAGGAGGAGTTCCCGGGGCTCCTGGGCGAGCGCGCGGGCGATCTGCACCCGCTGGCGTTCGCCGCCCGAGAGGGTGTGCCACAGCTGCCGGGCCCGGCCGTCGAGGCCGGTGCGCTCCAGGGCGGCACGCACCGCCCGTTCGTCGTCCGCGGAGGCGGGCGTCCAGGCCCGGCGGTGCGGGACGCGGCCCAGCCGTACGACGTCCCCGACCGTCAACTCGACCTGGGTGTCGCACTGTTGCTCGACCACGGCGAGGCGCCGGGCGACCGTGCGGCGGGGCAGGTCGCCCAGCGGTGTGCCGTCGAGGGTGACCACTCCGGAGGTCGGCGTGAGCAGCCCGGCCAGCAGCCGCAGCAGCGTGGACTTGCCGGAGCCGTTGGGGCCGAGGACGCCGACCGTGGAGCCGGTCTCGGGCGCGAGGGCGACGCCGTCCAGGATGAGACGCCCGTCGGCGCGGCGGCCGACCCGCTCGGCCCGCAGCCCCGCCGCCGATGCCCCTGCGCCGCTCACCGCGCCCGGTGCCGCCACCGATGTCTCCGCGTCGCTCATCGCGCCCTCCTCGTCCGGTACAGCACCGCCACGAACGCGGGCACCCCGATCAGCGACGTCACGACCCCCACCGGGACCTCCTGCGGATCGAGGACGGTCCGGGCCAGGGTGTCCACCCACACGAGGAACACCGCTCCCGCGAGGGCGGTGACCGGCAGCAGCCGCGCGTGCCCGGGGCCGGTCAGGGCCCGGGCGGCGTGCGGCAGGACCAGTCCGACGAAGCCGATCGCACCGGCCGAGCTGACCAGCGCGGCCGTGAGCAGGGCCGTGACGCACAGCAGCACCAGGCGGGTCCGGGCGAGGGACACCCCGAGCGCGGCCGCCGCGTCCTGCCCGAAGGCGAAGGCGTCGAGGGTACGGGCGTAGGAGAGGCAGACCACCAGGGCCACGGCCAGTACGGCCAGGCACAGCCACACGTCGGTCCAGCCGGCGCCGCCGAGCGAGCCGAGGAGCCAGAACAGCACGCCCCGGGTCGTCTCGGCGTCCGCGGAGGTCATCACGACGAAGGACGTGAGGGCGGAGAAGAGCTGCATGGCGGCGACGCCCGCGAGGACGACCCGGTCGGTGGTGCCGCCGAGGGTGTGGCTGAGCAGCAGCACCAGCGCGAACGACAGCAGGGCGCCGAGGAACGCGCCCGCGGACACCGATATGGCCCCGCCGCCCACGCCGAGCACGACCACGAGGACCGCTCCGGTGGAGGAGCCCGAGGACACCCCGAGCACGAAGGGGTCGGCCAGCGGGTTGCGCAGCAGGGACTGCATCACCGCCCCGCACACGGCGAGTCCGGCCCCGCACACGGCCGCGAGCAGGGTGCGCGGCAGCCGCAGCTGCCAGACGATCCCGTCCCGGATCGGCGTCAGCCCTGAGCTGCCGAGGCCGAGATGGGCGGCCACGACGGACCACACGTCGCCGACGCGGATGTCGGCGGGGCCGACGGTGATGGCCGCGGCGAGGGAGGCGACGAGCGCGACGCTCCCGGCCGCGCCCAGCGCGAGTCCTGCCCGGCGCCGGGGCCTGGTCCCGGCGGCCGGCAGCCCCTGGGCGGTCACTTCACCAGCCCGAACCGGCGCAGCCCGGCGGCCACCTGCTCCACACCCTCGACGGTGCGGATGGTCGGGTTCATGGCCTGTCCGCTGAGCAGCACGTACCGCTTGTGCCGGACGGCGTCCATGTTCCTGGTGACGGGGTTGGACTCCAGGAAGGCGATCTTCTTCGTGGCGGACTCGGCGGTCTGGGACTTGCGGGTCAGGTCGCCGATGACGAGGACGTCGGGGTCTCGGTCGGCGACGGTCTCCCAGTTGACCTGCGGCCACTCCTGGTGCGTGTCGTCGAAGACGTTCTTCGCGCCCAGGGCCCGGGTGATGATGCCGGGCGCCCCACAACAGCCCGCCAGGTAGGGCGACTCGGAGTTCGCGAACCAGTAGAGGAGGGTGACGCCGGAGGCGTCGATGCCGGCCGTGGCCTTCTTCATGCGCTGTCGGAGTGAGGCCACGAGGGCGTCGCCACGCTTCTTCACCCCGAACACGGTCGCGAGGTCCCGGACTTCGCCGTAGACGGTGTCGATGGCCAGGGCCTTGTCGCGGGCGCCGTCGCCGCCGCCCGAGTTGTCCTTGCCGGCGCAGTCGGACGGGGAGACGTAGGTGGGGACGCCGAGCTTCGCGAACTGCTCGCGGGTGGCGACGCCGCCCTTGCCGAGGGTGGAGACGAAGGACGCGGCGACGAAGTCGGGCTCGGTGTCCAGGACACGTTCGAAGGACGGGTTGTTCTCGGCGAGGCGCGGCACCGTCGCGTCGGCCTTCTCCAGCCCCTTCATCACGGGGTCGGTCCAGGTGGCCGTGCCCGCGAGGCGGTCGGCGAGGCCCAGGGCGAGCAGGATCTCGGTGGTGCCCTGGTTGAGGGACACCGCGTGCTGCGGCGGGGCGGCGACGCGGACCTTCTGCCCGCAGTTGGTGAGGGTGACGGCGGCCTTGGCGTCGGTGGACGCGGTGTCGTCGCCGCAGCCGGTCAGGAGCAGGGAGCCGGCCGCGAGCAGGGCGGCGGCACGGGCGTGAACCTCGCCCTGCACGACGCCTTCCTGCTCGGCGACGCCCTGGTCGCGCGGCTCACCACCGGTGACGACAGCGGCCTCGACAGCTACGCGCAGGCGTGCCTGCGGCGCGTGTGGGACTACCAGGAGTTCTTGCAGTGGCTGTCCGAGGTGTACCACGGCACGGCGGCGGGCGACCCGTTCCGCGCGGGCACCGCGCTCGCCCGGCTGCGCCGTCTGTTCACCACGCCCACGGCGGCCGCCGCCTTCCGCCGAGCAGTACCTCGGGACGGCGGCGCGCTACTGAGCGAGCCGCGCTCAGTCGTGCGGGGGCCGGTCGCTGAGCCGGTGGTCGGCCACGTTCAGTGCCTCGTCGACGAGCCTGCGCAGATGACCGTCGCGCAGTGAGTAGATCACCCGGCGGCCCTCCTTGCGCGTGTCCACCAGGCCCGCGAGGCGCAGTCGCGCCAGGTGCTGGCTGACGGCCGGCCGGGCCGCCCCGCACGCCTCCGTGAGCGTCGTGACGTCGGCCTCTCCCCCGGTCAGCGCATGCAGCAGGGCGAGCCGGGTCCGGTCCCCGAGCAGGGCCAGCAGTTCGGCGGCGAGCGCGAACTGTTCCTCGCCGGGACTGCGCGGATGCTCATCATGCGCAGATGACAGGTGCATGCGTGCGCTCATACGCACATAATGGCCCCACGGCACGGGTACGTCCACTCTCGCGCGCACCGGAAGGGGATCCACGTGAGCGACCGGCACGAGCAGTCCCACCCTCATGAGCACCACGGGCACGATCACGGGAACCGGCACGATCACGGGAACGCGCCGGGGCACGAGCACCGGCACGGCCACGGGCGCTCACCCGGCCACGAGCACCTCCACGACCACAGGCACTCGCCCGGCCACGAGCACCTCCACGACCACAGGCACTCACCCGCCCACGAGCACCGCCACGGCCCGGGGCACGACCACGACCACCGGCACGGTCTGCGCCACCGGATGGCCCACCTCCTCGCCCCGCACTCCCACGAGACGGCCGACAAGGTCGACTCCGCCCTGGAGTCCTCGGCCCGCGGGGTGCGGGCCCTCTGGGTCTCGCTCGTCGTCCTCGGCGTGACGGCGCTGGCCCAGGCGGTCGTGGTGGTGGTCTCCGGGTCGGTGGCGCTGCTCGGCGACACGGTGCACAACACCGCGGACGCGCTGACCGCCGTCCCGCTCGGGATCGCCTTCGTGCTGGGCCGGCGCGCGGCCACGCGCCGCTTCACCTACGGCTACGGGCGGGCCGAGGACCTGGCCGGGCTCGTGATCGTGCTGACGATCGCCGCGTCCGCGGCCTTCGCGGGCTGGACGGCCGTGGACCGGCTGATGGATCCGCGCCCGGTCCAGCACGTCCCGGCGGTTGCCGTGGCCGCCCTAGTCGGCTTCGCCGGCAACGAGTGGGTAGCGCGCTACCGCATCCGTGTCGGCCGCTCGATCGGCTCGGCCGCACTGGTCGCCGACGGGCTGCACGCCCGCACCGACGGCTTCACCTCGCTGGCCGTGCTGCTGGGCGCCGCAGGCTCGGCCCTGGGATGGCACCTGGCCGACCCCGTCGTCGGGCTGGCGATCACCGCGGCGATCGCGCTGGTGCTGCGGGACGCGGCCAGGGAGGTGTTCCGCCGGGTGATGGACGCCGTCGACCCGGCCCTGGTGGACCGCGCCGAGCGGGCCCTGACCGAGGTGTCCGGGGTGCGCGGGGTGGGTGAGCTGCGGCTGCGCTGGATCGGCCACCGGCTGCGCGCCGAGGTGGCGGTCGTGGTGGACGGCGGCGCGACGGTGCGCGAGGCCCATCGCATCGCCGTGGACGCCGAGCACGCGCTGCTGCACGCGGTACCCCGGCTGACCGCGGCCCTGGTGCACGCCGACCCCGAGCCGGCCCCGGGCGAGAGCGACCCCCATCTGCCGCTGGCCCACCACATCGCGGCGTAGGCCGGAAGACCCCGAAGCCGCCGCCGGATCCACCGCCGGCCGGTTCGTCGCGGCGTCGGGTCAGGAGACCCCGAGCCCCTCCAGCACCACGGCGTGCGGCAGTTCGGCGAAGGCCTTGCCCGGGACCAGCGGTTTGCCGCGCCGCCGCCCGCTGCCGACCAGCACGTACGGCAGGTCGACGACGGCCGCGTCCACCAGGAGGGGCCAGCCGTCCGGCAGCCCGAGCGGGGTGATGCCGCCGTACTCCATGCCGGTCTCGCCGGTCGCCGTGTCCATCGAGGCGAAGGAGGCCTTGCGGGCACCGAGCCGACGGCGCACGACCCCGTTCATGTCGACCCGGGTGGTGGACAGCACGACGCATGCGGCGAGCGTGGACTCACCGCCCCGCTTGCCCGAGACCACCACGCAGTTCGCCGACCGTTCCAGCAGATCCTGCCCGTAGTGCTCCACGAAGGTGGCGGTGTCGGCCCGCTCCGGGTCGGTGTCGACGTAGACGATCTGCTCGGCGGGGACGCTGCCCCGCCAGTGGCGTACGGCGTCGGCGACAGGGCCGGTGAGTTCGTCGAGGCAGGCGGGGGCCGGCCGGGCGTCGTCGAAGTGTCCGATGGGTGCGCGCATGGCCGCACGCCAACAACAGCGGCCCGGCGGCGGTCCGGGCGTCTCAGGTCACGGGCGGCACCGAGACGGCCATGACCATCTCCATGGGCGCGTCGCCGGTGTTGCCGTAGGTGTGCGGGACGTTGGCCTCGAAGTGGACGCTGGCGCCGGCGGTCACGCGGTGCTCGACGCCGTCGACGGTGAGGGTGAGTTCGCCCGCCGTGACGTGGAGCAGTTCGGTCGTGCCGGCGGGGTGCGGGTCCGACGGGCTGCTCTCACCGGGCATGAGCCGCCAGTCCCACATCTCCAGCGGGCCGGGCGCCTCGGTGCCCGCGAGGAGCCGGTTATAGCTGCCGGCGTCGGTGTGCCAGAGCCGTACGGCCTGGTCGGCCGGGATGACGCGCACGTTCGGGCCCTGCTCGTAGTCGAGCAGGGTCGTGATGCTGACGCCGAGCGCGTCGCCGATCTTGACGACGGTGCCGAGGCTGGGGTTCGTGCGTGCCTGCTCGATCTGGATCAGCATGCCGCGGCTGACGCCCGCCCGGGCCGCGAGCACGTCCAGAGTGAAGCCGCGCACCGCGCGCCAGTGCTTGACGCTCCGCGCCAGGGACTGGGTCAGCAGGTCGAGGTCCGACACATTCCGTCCAATATTCTGTACGCCACAGTGCAACGTGCTGCACTATGGTGAGGTTCACCTGATCGTTCACTGAACTGTACTGCGAGGTATCCGTCCCATGACAGCGCTCTTCGTCCTGGCCACCAGCCTGCTGTGGGGGCTGGCCGACCTCGGCGGCGGTCTGCTGACCCGGCGCACGCCCGCGCTCACGGTGGTGGTGGTCTCGCAGTCGATCGCGGTCGTGGTGCTCGGCGCGGTCGTGGTGGCGACCGGCGGCTGGAGCGAGGCGGGGCCGCAGCTGTGGTTCGCCGTGGCGGCCGGGCTGGTCGGTCCGGTGGCGATGCTCGCCTTCTACAAGGCGCTCGCGCTGGGCCCCATGGGCGTGGTCTCGCCGCTGGGGTCGATCGGCGTGGCGGTGCCGGTCGGGGTGGGTCTGATGCTGGGCGAGCGCCCCGGCCTGCTGCAGTTCACCGGCATCCTGGTGGCCGTCGCGGGTGTGTGCCTCGCCGGCGGTCCCCAGTTCCGCGGCGCTCCCGTCCAGCGGCAGGCCATCGTCCTGACCCTGCTCGCGGCGTTCGGCTTCGGCGCGGTGATGGCCCTGATCGCCGAGGCGTCGACGACGCTGACCGGCCTGTTCCTCGCCCTGTTCGTGCAGCGGGTGACGAACGTCGCCGCGGGCGGGCTTCGCGCTGTTCGTGTCGGTGCGGCGCGGGGCGCCCGCCCTTCCGGCGGACGGCTTCCCCTGGCGCACCCTGCCCGCCCTCGCCTTCGTCGGCCTCGCGGACGTCGCCGCCAACGGCACGTACTCGATCGCGGCACAGCACGGCCCGGTGACGGTCGCGGCCGTGCTGGCCTCCCTGTACCCGGTGGTGACGGCCGCGGCGGCACGGGGCTTCCTGCGCGAACGGCTGCGGGCGGTGCAGGCCGCGGGCGCGGGCCTGGCCCTGGTGGGGACGGTCCTGCTGGCGTCGGGCTGAACACGGCCGCGGCTCCGAGGGTGTTGTGACACCGGGTTGAACCCGCTGCGGCCGCGAGGTCTCGTGGCGGCGGGCGAGCGCTGTTGCGGCGCAGAGGTCTGGTGTCGTCGGGCGAACCCGCCTGCGGCTGCGACGTCTCGTGGCATCGGGCGAACCCGGTGGTTCAGGCCCCCGGCTCCAGCTCCGCGAGTCCCGTCGCCGTCTCCTCGTCCAGCTCCGCCAGCCGGGCCGCCGCCTCCTCGTCCAGGTCCGACAGGGCACGGAGCTGCTCGGGGGTGACGCCCTCCGGTATCGGCACCGGCGCCGGGGTGCGCAGCGGCGGCTGCCAGCCCTCGGCGGCGGTCCAACGCCGTACGACCCGGGCGGGCGCGCCCGCGACCACGGCGTGGTCGGGCACCGTGCCCCGTACGACCGCACCCGCCGCCACCACCACGTTCCGCCCGATCCGGGCGCCCGGCAGGATCACCGCTCCCGTGCCGATCCAGCAGCCGGGCCCGATCTCCACGGGCTCCATCCGCGGCCACTGCTTGCCGATCGGCTCGTGCGGATCGTCGTAGGAGTGGTTCGTGGACGTGACGTAGACGTACGGGCCGAAGTAGCAGTCGCTGCCGATCGTGACCGTCGTGTCGGCGATGACGTGGCTGCCGCGGCCCAGGACGACGCCGTCGCCGAGGCGCAGGATCGGGTCCGGGCCGAGGTCGAGGTCGGGCATCAGGCCCGCGGTGAGGGTGACCTGCTCGCCGATGATGCAGTGGGAGCCGAGATGGATCCAGGGCTCACCGAAGACCGTGCCGAGCGGGAAGGCGAGTCTGGTACCTGTTCCCATCGCGCCGAAGCGGTACCGGCCGGGGTGCTCTGCGGTGACGGAGGCCGTCCGCTGCAACCAGGCCCAGCCCGCGTGGACGGCGCGCTGCGTGAGGCTCCGCCGCCAGGATGAGAACGTGTTCTTGCGCTTCGGCACGAGCTCACGGTACTCAGCGGTAGCTCCGCCCGCGGCGCCGGCGGCCTGTGATCTTCACCCCACCGGGTGGCGTACGGTGTGCGCGTTGTCTACGACGTTTGGGGAGGCGGACATGGCACAGCGGGCGATGATCACCGGGATCGGCGGCAGAGAGCCGGAGATCGACGCGACGGCGTTCGTGGCGCCGACGGCGTCGGTGATCGGGGGCGTGACGCTGGGGGCGGGGGCGAGCGTCTGGTACGGAGCCGTGGTGCGCGGCGACGTCGAGACGATCTCGGTCGGGGCGAGCAGCAACGTCCAGGACAACTGCACGCTCCACGCCGACCCGGGATTCCCGGTGAACGTCGGGGAGCGGGTGAGCATCGGGCACAACGCCGTGGTGCACGGGGCGACGGTCGAGGACGACTGTCTGATCGGGATGGGCGCGACCGTGTTGAACGGGGCGGTGATCGGGGCGGGCTCACTCGTCGCCGCGCAGGCGCTGGTGCCGCAGGGGATGGTCGTGCCGCCCGGGTCACTGGTGGCGGGGGTTCCCGCGAAGGTGCGGCGGGAGCTGTCGGAGGAGGAGCGGCAGGGCGTCACCCTCAACGGCACGATGTACGCCGAGTTGGCGAAGGCGCATCGCGAGGTACACGCGTAGCGGGAGGGCGCCCTACTCCGCGGCGGCCACGGGCTGGGCCTGCTGGGTCTCCTGTGCCTTCTTCGCCTTGCGCTTGATCACCAGCATGGACGTGAGGCCCACCAGGACCGCCGCCACCAGACCCAGCCACGAGAAGCGCTTCAGCCAGGACTCCGCGACGATGCCGACGTAGTAGATGACCGCGGTCGTGCCGCCCGCCCAGACGATGCCGCCGAGGATGTTGGCGATGAGGAACTTCCAGTACGGCATGCGCAGCACGCCGGCGAGGGGGCCCGCGAAGATCCGGAGCAGGGCGACGAACCGGCCGAAGAAGACGGCCCACATGCCCCACTTCTCGAACGAGCGCTCGGCGGTGGCGATGTGGCCCTCGCTGAAGTGCTTGGGGAACCTGTTGCCCAGCCGGGCCAGCAGGGGCCGTCCGCCCTTGCGGCCGATGGCGTAGCCGATCGAGTCGCCGATGATGGCGCCGGCGGTGGCGCTGGCGCCGAGGACGACGGGGTCGATCTCGCCGTGCTGGGACGCCAGCAGGGCGGAGGAGACGAGGATGATCTCGCCCGGCAGCGGGATGCCCAGGCTCTCCAGGCCGATGACCAGCCCCACCAGTGCGTATACGGCGACGGCGGGTACGGTTTCGAGCCACTCCTGGACGTGCAACGCCGGTTCCTTTCCCTGGGCTTCCTGCGAGCTTCCCTGCGTGCACGGGAAGCCTACCGGCTCCTAGGACGTCCCCTGCGGCTCAGGCGTTCCAGCTCCACTCGGCGACTTCCGGCAGGTCGGTTCCGTGCTCGCGGATCCAGGCGTGGTGGCGGGTGCGGGCGTCGGCCATCCGCTGGCGTACGGCCGTGGCGCGGACCGCGAGGCCGGGGACGCGGTCGATGACGTCCATGACCAGGCGGTAGCGGTCGAGGTCGTTGCGGACGACCATGTCGAACGGCGTGGTCGTGGTGCCGGCCTCCTTGTAGCCCCGCACGTGCAGGTTCTGGTGGCCGGTGCGGCGGTAGGCCAGGCGGTGGATCAGCCAGGGATAGCCGTGGTACGCGAAGATCACCGGCTTGTCGGTGGTGAACAGACCGTCGTACTCGAAGTCGCTCATGCCGTGCGGGTGCTCCTCCTGGGGCAGCAGCCGGGCGAGGTCGACGACGTTCACGACCCGGACGGACAGCTCGGGCAGGTACCGGCGGAGCAGGTGCGCGGCGGCCAGGGTCTCCTGGGTCGGGACGTCACCGGCGCAGGCCAGTACGACGTCGGGCTCGGCGCCGTCCTCGGTGCCCGCCCACTCCCAGATGCCCGCACCGCGGGCGCAGTGAACCCGGGCCTCGTCCATCGACAGCCAGTCGAAGCAGGGCTGCTTCCCGGCGACGATCACGTTCACGTGGTCGCGACTGCGCAGGGCGTGGTCCGCGACGGACAGCAGGGTGTTGGCGTCCGGCGGGAGGTAGACCCGGACGACCTCGGGGCTCTTGTTGAGGACGTGGTCGACGAAGCCGGGGTCCTGGTGGGAGAAGCCGTTGTGGTCCTGCCGCCACACATGCGAGGTCAGCAGGTAGTTGAGGGAGGCGATGGGGGCCCGCCAGGGCAGCCTGCGCGAGGTGCGCAGCCACTTGATGTGCTGGTTGACCATGGAGTCGACGATGTGCACGAACGCCTCGTAGCAGGAGAACAGCCCGTGCCGGCCGGTGAGGAGGTAGCCCTCCAGCCAGCCCTGGCAGAGGTGTTCGGAGAGGATCTCCATCACCCGCCCGTGCCGGTCGAGGTGCTCGTCCACGGGCAGGGTCCCGGCCTGCCATGCCTTGCCGCTGGCGGCGTAGACGGCCTGGAGCCGGTTGGAGGCGGTCTCGTCCGGGCCGACGAGGCGGAAGTCACGGCGGTCGGCGGTGTCGCGCATGACCCGGGCGAGGAGGTCGCCGAGGACCCGGGTCGGCTCGTGCATGGTCGTGCCGGGTTTGTCGACGGGGACGGCGAACTCGTCCAGGGGCGGGACCGGCAGGTCGCGGACGAGCAGTCCGCCGTTGGCGTGCGGGGTGGCGCCGAGGCGCCTGGTGCCGTCGGGGACGCAGGCGAGGACGTCCGCGACCGGGCGACCCTCGGCGTCGAACAGCTCCTCGGGGCGGTAGGAGCGCAGCCAGGACTCCAGCTGCCGCAGGTGGTCGGGGTTGTCGCGGACGCCGGACAGCGGCACCTGGTGGGCGCGCCAGGTGCCCTCGACCGGTTCGCCGTCGACCTCGGCCGGGCCGGTCCAGCCCTTGGGGGTGCGCAGCACGATCACCGGCCAGTGCGGGCGCTCGGTCACGCCGTCCTCGCGGGCGGCGCGCTGTGCGGCGGCGATGCGGTCGAGCGCGGTGTCCATGGCCTCGGCCATGGCGCGGTGGACGGTGGCCGGATCGTCGCCGGCGACGTGGATCGGCTCGTGGCCGTAGCCGCGCAGCAGCGCGTCGAGCTCCTCCTCGGGGAGGCGGGACAGCACGGTCGGGTTGGCGATCTTGTAGCCGTTGAGGTGCAGGATCGGCAGGACGGCGCCGTCGTGGACGGGGTCGAGGAACTTGTTGGCGTGCCAGGACCCGGCGAGCGGGCCGGTCTCCGCCTCGCCGTCGCCGATCACGCAGGTCACCAGCAGGTCCGGGTTGTCGAGTGCGGCGCCGTAGGCGTGGGCGAGGGAGTAGCCGAGTTCGCCGCCCTCGTGGATCGAGCCGGGCACCTCCGGGGCGACATGGCTGGGCACGCCGCCGGGGAAGGAGAACTGGCGCATGAGCAGTTCCATGCCCTGCGCGTCCCGCGAGGCGTCCGGGTACTTCTCGCTGTAGCTGCCCTCCAGCCAGGAGTTGGCGAGGACCGACGGCCCGCCGTGGCCCGGGCCCCAGATGCACAGGGCGTCGAGCTCGCGTGCCCTGATCACCCGGTTGAGGTGGGTGTGGACGAGGTTCAGCCCGGGTGAGGTGCCCCAGTGGCCCAGCAGCCGCGGCTTGATGTGCTCGGGCCGCAGCGGCTCGGTGAGCAGGGGGTTCGCCAGCAGGTAGATCTGACCGGCCGCCAGGTAGTTGGCGGCCCGCCAGTGGGCGTCCAGCGTGCGCAGTTCCTCGTCGGTCGGCGCGGTCCTGCTGTCCCGGCGCGGGGCCTCGGGCATGAGTGACTCCCTGGGTTCTGCGGGCGGACTCAGGAGGAGTACCAGTTTGTTCCGGTTCGATGCCAGGCGCCTCTCGGCCACACATCGCTGCCCGTGCGGTCCCGGCCGGCCGCCCGCGCGTGCGGTCCCGGCCGCAGATCCCGTGACGACGGGGTCGCCCACCCGGGCGACCCCGTAATTGTTCTAATCCGTCTACTCCGTCTACTCCGTCTACTCCGTTCTACGGCAGTGCGACGGAGTGCACCGCCGTCACGGCGTCGGCCGGCCGTGTGCCGGAGTGCACCGTCCTCACGTCGTCGGCCACGGTCGCGGTCGCCGGACCGAGGACGTCGGGGCCGGGCACCGTGGCCGCTCCGTAGGCGCCGGGCTCGGCGTCCTCGCAGCAGCCGACCTGCGCGAACCTCGTCTCGTAGCGCTCCTGGGGCAGATCCCGGGACCCGGTGTCCGACGGCCCGGGCGGGGCGTCGTCGTGCGGTCGCCGCGTGCGCTGTCCACGGCTCTCGCGCGGGGTGTCCTCGGCCCGCTTCTCCCGGGACTCCCCCGGGCCTCCCGGCGCGGCGGCCGGTTCCAGAGCCCAGCGTTGCGCCTCGGACCCGTCCCGGCCGGTGACGATCACGTCCCGGCCCTTGCCGGGGGCGACGGCCAGACCCTTGCCGCCACGGGGCAGGAGTTCGCCGCGCACGGTCAGGTCGTAGCGGACGACTCCGGCGCGCACGAGGCAGCCGGCCAGGACGACCGAGCCCCCGGCCGTGTCCGAGTCCAGGCACAGGGTGGGGTCGGCGGCGCTGCGCAGGACCCCGTCGTCCTGGTACGACCACAGCTGGGACCCGCCCGCAGAGCAGGCGGCCAGCACGATGCGGGCGTCCGCCCGGATCCGCCCGCCCAGGACGTCGAGGCACCGAGTGTCGTCGAGGTTGCGCAGTCGCCCCCGGGCCACTTCGGCCGGGCTGCCGACGGAGTCCGCCGACGGGGAGACGGCGGACGAGGACCGTGTGGAGTCCGGTTCCACGGACGAGGGGCCCGCGCTGTCGGTGTCGACGGAGTGGCCGCTGACCGCGCCCCAGGTGGCCTGCGGGTCGGCGGTGCCGCTCTCCTCCGTCCAGCCCCGGGCGGCGAGCAGGGTCGCGAGCAGCACGAGGGAGGTCACCCCGATCGCGGCGGCCAGCGCCTTGGTGTGCCGCCTCGGCGGCCCGGGCCGGCCGGTCGCCGGCAGGTCACGGGGCCGGTGGCGGTGGCGTCCGCCGACGGGCAGGGCGCGCCGGCCCTCGTCGCGGCCCGGCCGTGATTCCAGGTAGCGGCGGGCGCCCCAGCCGAGCACCGTCTCGACGAGCAGGTCTTCGAGACCGCCCTCGAAATGACTGAGTTGTTCGGCGGCGTTACGGCAGTAGCGGCAGACCATGAGATGCCGCTGCACGTCCGGCAGCAACGCCCCGCCGCGACGCATGGGAACGTCCAACAGGCGGTTGTAGTAGCGGCATTCCTGCGTCGGTGCGAGTTCCCGGTGCGCGCGTACGCACCCGGTCCGGAATTGCTCGCGCGCCTGATCCAGGGCGGCCGACGCGGTGGCGGCGTCCACCCCGAGCAGACCGGCCGGTACGGATATGGTCTCGGCCTCGACCTCCGTGTGCCAGAGCAGGCATTGGGAAGCCCCCGGAAGGCCCCGGAAAGCGCGCTCCGCGAGGCGCCGCCTTTCGGCTGTCCCCGGTCGGGCGGCACGCAGCCCCCGGGCGCCGACGGTTTTGCGGAGTTCCGGCAGCACGGTGGAAATGCCGTCGTCGGCGGCCCACTCCCCGACCGTCTCCCGGACGGCGGTGAGCAGCCGCGGACGCAGGGCGCCGCCGCCCGGCCGGGCCAGTTCCCTGCGGAAGGCGGCGGCCGCCGCCATGGACGCGGAGTCCTCCGAGGCCGCGAGGCAGATCACGGCGTACTCGTAGACCGCGCGCCAGTGCCGCGCCAGCAACAGCGCGACGGCGCGCGGCCCTTCGGCGGGTTCGCCGACCCTGGCGAGAAGATTGCGATCGGACTCCGCGGGACCCGCTCCGGGTCGTGGCGGGTACGGCGGGCGTGGGGGGTAGGGGGATTGCACGGAACCATTTCCTTCCAGCCGCGGAACGGCATGCGAATTGCGCGTCCGTCGGAAAGCAGGTGGGTGATTGGTGCATACCTATGCCGCGTCAGCTGCGGACTCGGCTGTGAGGCGGCTCACTTTCGCACATGCGACTGACAGGCAACAAGGAGTTCGGATGACCCAGGTTCAAAACGAGGGGAATTCAGATATGTTACCGGCGGTATCCGCACCGGCTTTCGAGAGGGCGGCCGCCGAGGGCGGCAAGTTGTGTGCACACAAAGGCGGTTGGTCCACGAAATCTCCAACTCCACAGCGTGCTCCCATGCGGCTCTCGGCCCGCTCTCAGCTCCGCGCGCCAGCATGAGCCGCATGATCGCCCCCCACCCTTCCACCCCGGCCGCCCCGGCCCGCAGCGTCCGCAAAGCGGTCGTCCCGGCCGCCGGTCTCGGCACCCGCTTCCTGCCCGCCACGAAGGCGACGCCCAAGGAGATGCTGCCGGTCGTCGACAAGCCCGCCATCCAGTACGTCGTCGAGGAGGCGGCAGCGGCGGGGCTCGACGACCTCCTGATGATCACCGGCCGGCACAAGCGGGCCATCGAGGACCACTTCGACCACGCCTTCGAACTGGAACAGACCCTCGCGGCCAAGGGCGACACCGTACGGCTGGACGCGGTGCGCGACCCGGCGCGGCTGGCGAGCATCCACCACATCCGCCAGGGCGACCCGCTCGGCCTCGGCCACGCCGTCCTCTGCGCCCGCCGCCACGTCGGCGACCAGCCCTTCGCGGTCCTCCTGGGCGACGACCTGATCGACCCGCGCGAGAGCCTGCTGCGCCGGATGCTCGACGTCCGCGACCGCCGACTGGGCAGCGTTATCGCCCTGATGGAGGTCCCGCCGGAGCAGATCCACCTCTACGGCTGCGCCGCCGTCGAACCGACCGGCGAGGAGGACGTCGTCCGTGTCACCGGCCTGGTGGAGAAGCCGGCCCGGGAGCACGCGCCGAGCCGCTACGCCGTCATCGGCCGCTATGTCCTCGACCCTGCCGTCTTCCCCGTACTGGAGCGCATCCCGCCGGGCCGGGGCGGCGAGATCCAGCTGACGGACGCCCTGCAGGAGCTGGCCGCGAGCGGCACGGTGCACGGGGTCGTCTTCAAGGGCCTGCGCTACGACACCGGCGACAAGGCCGACTATCTGCGCACCGTCGTCAGGCTGGCGTGCGAACGGCCCGACCTGGGGCCTGAGTTCGTCGCGTGGCTCAGGGAGTTCCTCGGGAAGCTGGACGGAGCGCGCCCCGGGCACCGGGACGTGGCGGCCTGACATGCGAAAGCCCCGGCACCCGGCCGGGGTTACGCACACGCGGCCCTCTGATCAGCCGTCGGGCCGCAGAGTACGGGCGGCCACCTCTCCGGCCGTCGGGTCGCAGAGCATGGGCGGCCACCTCTCCGGCCGTCGGGCCGGTCGGATCCCACGCGAGGGCCTGATCAGCCGTTCGGCCGCAGGGTCCACACCACGGTCATCTCGCCGGTCACGGCACCGTCGGCCCGCTGGATGGCGATGGTCACCGGGAACTCGGGGCGCTCACCGGCGTCCAGCTGCGCGACGACCTCGGTGGCCGGGCGGCCCAGGGTGGCCGTGGCGGTGACGGCGCCCATCGCCAGCTTCTTGTAGGAGATCTCGGCGCTGACGGCGAGCGGTACGGCGCGCGAGAGCTGGTCCCCGAACGCGGCCAGCACGATCGCCCCGCTGGCGGACTCGCCGAGCGTGAACATCGCACCGGCATGCGGGCCGCCCACGTGGTTGTGGTACTCGCCCTGGTCGGGCAGCGACACCACGGCCCGCTCCGGCGAGGTCTCGAGGAACTCGAGGTTCAGGGTGCGGGCCATGGGCACCGTGGCGGCGAGCATCTCGCCGATGGACATCTGGTCTGCGCTCATGGCCGCATGTTACTCATGAGTAGAGACGGCTGGCCAGGCAGGTGTGACGACCGCCGCATCGGCCCTCACGACATCCACACCACCCTGTCCCCGGGCTGCTACGTCTCCGTCCACGGGCAGTGACCGAAACGTGTCGGAGCGCGGCTAGGGTGGCTGCCCATGTGGCCAGGACAGCAGCCGCCCGGGGGCGAGCAGAACCCGCAAGCGAACAACCCGTACCAGCAGCCGGGGTACCAGCAGCCGAATCCGTACCAGCAGCCTGGGTACCAGCAGCAGCCCAACCCGTATGGGCAGCAGCAGTGGGGCACCCCCGCGCCGGCCGGCGCACCGCAGTCCCCGCAGGGCGGGGGCGGCGGCGGCCGGACGAAGCTGGTCGCGATCATCGCCGCCACGGCGGTGGTCGTGGCGGCCGGTGTCACCGGCTTCCTGGTGCTGGGCGGCGACAAGGACGACACGGCGGACGGCGGCAAGAACGACAAGGGCGGCACGACGTCGTCGAGCCCGTCGGCCGAGGAGCCCAGCGCCCCCGCCACGGGCGACAACCCCCGCGGCGGCGAGGACGCCAAGCCCACGGTCAAGGGCTGGAAGGTCGTCATCAACCCCAAGTGGGGCACGGCCTTCGACGTCCCGGCCGACTGGGAGGTGGCATCCCCCACGTCGTCCGTCTTCTTCGAGGACGAGAAGTCCGACGACGGCAAGCCGCTGATCACCATGTCGGCACCGGCGTTCTACAAGTCCAAGTGGTGCACGAGCGACGACAACAAGGACGGCAGGACCGAGACCGAGTCCCTGGCCGGGGCGGGCACCAAGGGCGCCGACGGAGCCAAGGACACGAACGAGGTCGCGGTCAACCAGGTGGCCTGGTGGGTGTACGGCGGCTACACCCAGCCGGACAAGAAGAGCGTCAAGACCGACGACAAGGGCAAGCCGTACACCACCGCCTCGGGCGTGAAGGGCAGCGTCGCCTGGGCGCACTCGGAGAACACGCCGGACACGGGCAAGTGCGCGAGCGACGGCAAGGCGATCACGTTCGGCTTCAAGAACTCCGCCGGTGACTTCGTCGCCTGGAGCTTCTTCGGCGCCAAGGGCGTCAAGGGCGAGGTGCCCGAGAAGACCGTCATGAAGATCCTCAGCACGGTCCGGCTGCACGGCGAGCCGACCGGCGGCTGATCCGGAAAGCGGAACGGGCCCGCCCCTGTCGAGGGGCGGGCCCGGCTCTGTGGAGCGTCGTGACGGGCGTCAGCCCTTCGGGTACTCGCGGTGGACCCAGCGGCCCGAGATGGGTCCTCTCCACGCGGCGGCTGCCGATGCAGACCCAGGGAAGCCCCGCCGTCTCCTCCTCGCCGGGACCCTCTGCGTGTTCCCCCTGGCCCTGCCCTCCGCCGCGCTCGCCGTGCCGGTGCCGATCGGTGTCCTGTTCGGGGTGATGTTCGTCGCCGGCGCGACGGTGGAGGTGTTCGGCGTCTCCTGGATGACGGCACTGCACCAGGAGATCCCCGAGCACAAGCTCTCCCGCGTCTCGGCGTACGACTGGTTCGGCTCCGTCGCACTGGTCCCTCTCGCCACGGCCGCGGCCGGCCCGGCGGAGGATGCCTTCGGCCGCACGGCGGCCCTGTGGGGCTGCGCGGGCCTGGTCGTCCTGGTCACGGCGGCCGTGCTGTGCGTACCGGACGTCCGCAATCTGCGCCGCCGGACCGCACCGGTGGCCCGGGGCGGCAGCGAGCGCGCGTCAGCCGATGCCGAACGCCCCGTCGGGGGGCTCGGGTGACGGCACGGCGTCCTCGTCCCGCACCGCCCGCGCGCCCCCGATGAACTCCCGCAGCCCGTTGCCGTGTTCGACCCGGGCCGGGAAGACGTCGGCGGCGGTGAGCCGGGCCAGGGCGGCGATGTCGATCGGCTGATGCCCGGCGACGAGCACGGCGTTCCCGAACCGCCGCCCCCGCAGCACCCCCGGCTCGGCGATCAGCACCAGTTCCGCGAAGGCGGTGGCGAGCGTGGCGAGTTGCGACCGCAGGAAGGCGAAGGGCGCGGCGTCGGGGAGATTCGCGAGATACACCCCGCTCCCCCGCAGCACCCGCGCGGCCTCACGGACGTAGGCGACGGAGGTGAGGTGCGCCGGCACCCGCGACCCGCTGAAGACGTCCGCGAGGAGAACGTCCGCCGAGTCCTCGGGAGCGTGCTCCAGCCAGACCCGGGCGTCCGCCGCGTGCAGGGCGATGTCCGAGCCCTCCGGCAACGGCAGATGCTCGGACACCAGCTCCAGCAGCCCCCGGTCGGCCTCGACGACGTCCTGCCGCGAGCCCGGCCGGGTCACGGCCACGTACCGGGGCAAGGTGAGCGCCCCTCCCCCGAGATGCACCACGTCCAGCGCCCGCCCCGGCTCGGCCACGACATCCAGCACATGCCCGAGCCGCCGTGTGTACTCGAACTCCAGGTGCGCGGGCTCGTCGAGATCGACGTAGGACTGCGGCGCCCCGTCGACGGTGAGCAGCCAGGCCCGTTCCCGGTCGACGTCGGGCATCAGCTTGGCAAACCCGTGGTCGACGGACCGGGCGACGGGTACAGGCTCGTTCACCCCTGCATTGTGCCTGTGCGGCAACGCCCGCAAGGGGCGCGGGACTGGTCCGACATGCGGCTCCGCCGCGTGGGCGCGACCAGCCCCGCACGGCCCGCAGTTCCCCTCGACCTCAACCCACCACGGTCACGGTCCCCGCCCCCACAGTCCTGCCACCCTCACGGATGGCGAACCCGAGGCCTGGCTCCAACGGCACGTCCCGCCCCAGTTCCACGGTCATGGCGACGGTGTCGCCGGGCCGGGCCACCGCCACCTCACCGAGGTCGACCACCCCGACCACATCCGCGGTCCGGATGTAGAACTGCGGCCGGTACCCGGAGGAGACGGGCGTCGTCCGCCCGCCCTCACGGGCCGACAGGACGTACACCCGCGCCGAGAAGAGCCGCCGCGGCTTCACACTCCCCGGCGCCGCGACCACATGCCCCCGCCGCACGGCGTCCCGCGGCACCCCGCGCAACAGCAACGCCACGTTGTCCCCGGCCTGCGCCTCCTCCATCGGCTTCCCGAAGGTCTCCAGGCCCGTGACCACCGACTCGACGAAGGCCCCGAGCACCTCGACCCGGTCGCCGACGCGCACCACACCCCGCTCGACCGCCCCGGTCACCACGGTCCCCCGCCCGGTGATGGTCAGCACGTTCTCCACCGGCAGCAGGAACGGCGCGTCCAGATACCGCTCCGGCATCGGCACATACGTGTCCACCGCGTCGAGCAGCGCCTCGACCGACGCCGTCCAGCGCGGGTCCCCCTCCAGCGCCTTCAGACCAGAGACGCGTACGACGGGTACGGAGTCGCCGCCGTAGCCGTGCGCGGTGAGCAGGTCGCGGACCTCCAGCTCGACCAGGTCGGTCAGCTCCCCGTCGCCCGCGTCGGCCTTGTTGAGGGCGACCACGACGTGGTCGACGCCCACCTGCCGGGCGAGCAGGACGTGTTCGGCGGTCTGCGGCATGATCCCGTCGAGCGCGGAGACGACGAGGATCGCTCCGTCGAGCTGGGCGGCGCCGGTGACCATGTTCTTGACGTAGTCTGCATGGCCCGGCATGTCGACGTGCGCGTAGTGCCGGGTGTCGGTCTCGTACTCCACGTGCGCGATGTTGATGGTGATGCCGCGCGCCGCCTCCTCGGGCGCGCGGTCGATCCGGTCGAACGGCACGAACGCGCCGCTGCCGCGGTCGGCGAGGACCTTGGTGATGGCGGCGGTCAGCGTGGTCTTGCCGTGGTCGACATGACCCATCGTGCCGATGTTGAGATGCGGTTTCGTGCGGACATAAGCCGTTTTGGACATGGCTGTACCTCGAAGCGTCTGGTCAGCGAAGAAGAAGTGGGACCCCGAGGACCTGCCCGACCCTCCCCTTGCGGGGTCCGCCGGACGAACCGGAGAGGGTCAGCTTCGGGCGCCGTCCATGACGGCCGTGAGATCGACGACGGCAGCCTTCGGGGCATCCGTGACCACGGATGCTGCGAGGGTGAAGGCGTGCCGGAACATGTCGTCGATCATTGCCGACGCCTTACCGCACGTCGAATGGTTTTCGGTTGCCCGCGCACGGGGTTGGGCACCGCCGGCTGTGACGCTCGTGAGACGAACCATACGGCGATCACACACATGTGTCGGTTAGTGTCACCGGATGCTCGATGCCACCACCCGCTCTGGGGGCACCGCCACGGCCTCTCCCCGGGCCACCGCCGCGGAGCTCGCCGTGGCCGTTTCCCCGGCAACGACCGTCTCGCCCGCCGTACCGACCCATTTCGCCGCTCGCTGCACGAGAGTTCTGCTCTCCCCCTGGTCGCGGCTGTCCCTGCTCGTCGTGCTGCTCGCCGCCGGCGCCTGCGGGGTGCTGCTGTTCGAGCCTCAGCGGCTGCTGACGGAGGGCTGGCCGCCCCAGCTCAGTGGCGCCGCTGCGGCGGCGGTGTTCACGGTGGCCTACGGCGTGTGCACCGTGGCGTTCGTGCCGAGGCCGCTGCTGAACCTGGCGGCCGGCGCCCTGTTCGGTTCACAGCTCGGACTCGGCGTGGCCCTGACGGGCACGGTGCTCGGCGCCGGGATCGCCTTCTGCCTGGGCCGGGCGCTGGGCCAGGAAGCCCTGCGGCCCCTGCTGCGAGGGCGCTGGCTGAAGGCCGCGGACGGCCAGCTCAGCCGGCACGGCTTCCGGTCGATGCTGATGGTGCGCCTGTTCCCGGGTGTGCCGTTCTGGGCCGCGAACTACTGCGCTTCCGTCTCCCGTATGGGCCTGCTGCCGTTCCTGCTGGCCACGGGCCTCGGCTCGATCCCGAACACCGCCGCCTACGCCGTCGCGGGCGCCCGTGCCTCCACCCCGACCTCTCCCGTCTTCCTGATCGCCATGGCGTGCATCGCCCTGCCCGCGCTGGGGGGCGTGGTGGTGGCCTGGCGCAAGCGGCACCAGTTGCGCCGCCTCTGACGCGCCGTCACGCCCGGCCGGGTCAGACCCGTTCCAGGACCATGGCGTTGGCGAGTCCGCCCGCCTCGCACATGGTCTGGAGCGCGTACCGGGCGCCCCGTTCCCGCATCGCGTGCACCAGCGTCGTCGTGAGCCGGGTGCCGCTCGCGCCGAGGGGATGCCCGAGCGCGATGGCCCCGCCGTGGACGTTGACCCGGGCCAGGTCGGCGCCCGTCTCCTGCCGCCAGGCCAGTACGACGCTGGAGAAGGCCTCGTTGACCTCGAACAGGTCGATGTCGTCGAGGGTCAGCGAGGCCCTGCGCAGCACCTTCTCGGTCGCCGGGATCACGCCCGTAAGCATCAGCAGCGGGTCGGAGCCGGTGACGGCGAAGCTGTGCAGCCGGGCGAGCGGGCGCAGTCCGAGCCGGGCCGCGGTCTCGCTCGACGTGATGAGCACCGCCGAGGCCCCGTCGTTGATCGGGCTGGCGTTGCCCGCCGTGACGTTCCACTCGATCTGCGGGAAGCGCTCGGCGAAGCCGGGGTCGTGGTAGGCGGGCTTGAGACCGGCGAGGATCTCGGGGGTGGTGCCGGGCCGTACGCACTCATCGCGCGTGACGCCCTCCAGCGGCGCGACCTCGGCGTCGAAGAGCCCGCCCTCCCAGGCCGCCGCGGCCTTCTGGTGGGAGGAGACCGCGAAGGCGTCCAGCTGCTCGCGGCCGATCGACCACTTCGCGGCGATCAGCTCGGCGCTCACACCCTGCGGAACGAGCCCCTCCGGGTAGCGCCCGGCGACCCCGGGTCCGAAGGGGTCCTTGTCCGCCGGCACGTTCGACCACATCGGCACCCGGCTCATCGACTCGACCCCGCACGCCACGACCAGGTCGTAGGCGCCCGAGAGCACCCCCTGCGCCGCGAAGTGCACGGCCTGCTGGGACGAGCCGCACTGGCGGTCCACGGTGGTCGCCGGCACCGACTCCGGGAAGCCCGCGGAGAGCACGGCGTAGCGGGTGGTGTTCATGGCCTGCTCGCCGACCTGGTCCACGGTGCCGCCGATGACGTCGTCGATGAGCGCCGGGTCGACCCCGGAGCGCTCGACGAGGGTGCGCAGGGTGTGGGCGAGGAGCTCCACGGGATGGACGTGTGCGAGGGCGCCGTTCGGCTTGCCCTTGCCGATCGGGGTGCGTACGGCTTCGACGATGACTGCGTCACGCATGTGAGGGCCTCCACGACTACCGGTGAGTAGGAAATCCGAACTCACCGTAGCCCGCAGAGTTGGAAATTCCAACCCTCTTCTAGACTGAGCGCCATGGCCGCCAGCAAAGACCCGCGTCCCTGCTCCATCGCCGACACCCTCGCGCTCGTCGGCGAGAAGTACTCCCTGCTCGTGCTGCGGGAGGTGTGCCTGGGCAACGGCCGGTTCGACCAGCTGGTGCGCAACATCGGCGCCCCGCGCGACATCCTGGCCACCCGGCTGCGCCGGCTCGTCGACGCCGGGATCCTGGCCAGGCACCTCTACAGCGAGCGCCCGCAGCGCTTCGAGTACCGGCCGACCCCGGCGGGTCTGGAGCTGGAGCCGGTGCTGATGACCCTCATGGCGTGGGGCGACCGCCATCTCCGGGCGGACGGCGACCGGCCGATGGTCCTGGAGCACTCCTGCGGCCGTCCCCTCGCCCCGGCCGTCACCTGCCGGGCCTGCGGCGGAGAGGTGCGCCACGAGGACCTCACGGCCCGCCCCCAGGCACCGGGCTGGACGGTGACCGGACCCACCGCCGCCTGATCGCCCTGGTCAACGGCGGCTTCCAAACCCCTGTGTCCTGGCGGCCTTCCGGGGACGCTACGCTTCCCCCTCGGCGCACATGATCCCCCGTTCCTGGCAGCGGCGGCCCGGTGCGCCCGTCGTCCGTTCCCACGATCGGCACTTGGACTCCGCTACCTCATGTCTTGGTTCGAATCACTCATCCTCGGACTCGTCCAGGGGCTGACCGAGTTCCTCCCCGTCTCCTCCAGCGCCCACCTGCGGCTGACGGCTGCCTTCTCGGGCTGGGAGGACCCGGGCGCGGCCTTCACGGCGATCACGCAGATCGGCACCGAGGCAGCCGTGCTGATCTACTTCCGCAAGGACATCGGGCGGATCATCTCGGCGTGGACGCGCTCACTGACGAACAAGGCGCTGCGCAGCGACCCGGACGCCCGGATGGGCTGGCTGGTCATCGTCGGCTCGATCCCGATCGGTGTGCTCGGCGTGACGCTGAAGGACCAGATCGAGGGGCCGTTCCGCGATCTGCGGATCACCGCGACGATGCTGATCGGCATGGGCATCGTCCTGGGCGTCGCCGACCGGCTCGCGGCCCGCGACGAGAGCGGCGGCAAGCACCGCGCGCCCAAGCAGCGCAAGGCCCTGGAGGACCTGGGCGTCCGGGACGGCCTGATCTACGGCGTCTGCCAGGCCATGGCGCTCGTCCCGGGCGTCTCCCGCTCCGGCGCCACCATCAGCGGCGGCCTGTTCATGGGCTACAAGCGCGAGGCCGCGGCCCGCTACTCCTTCCTGCTCGCCATCCCCGCGGTGCTCGCCTCGGGCGTGTTCGAGCTGAAGGACGCCACGGAGGGCGGTCATGTGTCGTGGGGTCCGACGATCTTCGCGACGATCATCGCCTTCGGCGTCGGGTACGCGGTGATCGCATGGTTCATGAAGTTCATCTCGACCAAGAGCTTCATGCCCTTCGTCTACTACCGCATCGCCCTCGGCATCGTCATCATTGTGCTGGTCAGCATGGGTGTGCTGAGCCCGCACGCGGCCGAGTCGGCGGGGTGAACCAGGGCCGCAAGTAGCGCTATCAGGACGTGTGCGTCCGCAAAGTGGGGGATGACACGGAAGGGCCCGCACGGCAGTGCGGGCCCTTCCGTCCAGAGGGTGGAGCGGGTCAGCGGAGGTTCATGCCCGGCCCAGGTGATCGGGGCCGCATGCAGGCGTCCGCGCCCGTGCTGGACACGCTCGCCAGGGTGCTCCACCTCGACGACGACGAACGCGGCTACCTCTTCCAGCCCGCCGGCAAGATCACCACCCGCACCCGCAGCCGGGGCCGGCAGAGGGTCCAGCCGCAGCTGCAACGCGTGACCTGCCCGAGGGCCGGCTGCCGCCGCCCCGGTAGCGCGGCGGCCGGGTGCCCGACCCGGATCGCCTGCTGGACTGGCTGAGCCGGCTAACGCGCCGGGGCACGAGCACCGGCACGGCCACGGGGGCCGGGGAACCGTGCAGGATCAAGGCCGGGAAAAAATGGCTTCAGCGGATCTTCTTGAAGTCGGTGCGCACTGTCACCGCAACTCCCGCGAGGGAAAATTCGATCTCCTCACCGAACTGGTAGGGCACCGCCGAGGTGTACTCGTCGCCCTTCGGCGCCTGGTAGAGCACACACTCCCCGGTCAACACATCGACGATCAGATACGTGGGAATCCCGCGCGCCGCATACTGGTTGAGCTTGCGCCCATAGTCCTGCCCGACCGTCGAGCGGGACACGCTCTCGGCCACGAAGTGAACATGCTTCTGGTCGACGAAGGCATCACCCGGACCAAGCGCACCTGCGTCGACCACCAACACATCGGGCTCGGGCGTGTAACCGTCCCGCTCCGGCAGTACGCCCTTGTCCCGCGTGACGTGCAGACCGGACTCCCCTCCCAACTGCTCCGCCAACTGCAACCGGATCGAATCATCCGCCTCGCTGTGCGCCTCCGTCACCGGCGACATATACAGGCGCCCCTGGTCGAACAGCAGCTTGACCGCCTTGGGCAGCTTCATCGAGCTGCGCACCTGGCGCAGCCACTGCGCATACTCCGGATACATCGCGGTCATCGCGCCTCCCTGCTCATCCCGAGACACCGCCATCGTACGGGCCGGGCACCACGAACCAAGCGGATGTTGACATAGGGCTCCGGGGCACGCTGGGAGTCACGGCCAACCGGTCGTCGCCCCAAGCGCCCATCTCCCCGACCAGCTTCTCGCCGTATGTGTCCACGCCGACACCTGCTGGAAACGCACCGGGTCACAGCTACCTGGTTGTGTTCACCTCCTGGCACCAGATGAAGCCCGAGGACATCGACCGAATCAACCGGCTGCACCACGCCAAGGTGACGATGCTGTTCACGTACTCAGGCATCGACAACAAGGACATCGAGCCGTACCCGTCAGACGTGGAGCGGAGTCGCTGAAGCTCATGAGTGCACCGCGGGAGCGTCAGTACCGCTGTTCTCTGGCGGCGTGGCCGGGAAGCACCAGCCACGTCGACGGCTCCCCTCTCTCGTCCGGTCGTCGGCGCCCGCACGCGGCCGAGTCGGCGGGGTGACGCGGGGCCGGATCCCGGGCCGTGTGACCCCGCTCTCGTGACCAACCGCATAGCGATCGGGTAGCCGTCCGGTAGCGCTCTGTCAGTGGCTGCCCCTAGGCTTGTCCGCATGTCCCCCGATTTCGTGACCCCTGGTTCCGTGCGGTCCGCTGCCGAGGTCAACGACGAGATCCGTGCGCTGTGGCAGCGCACGGGCGGCACCCTGTCGGCCGAGGAGCGCGCGGAGTACGAGCTGCTCGTCGTCGAGTGGGCGGCCGCGATCCGTGGTGGCGTCGTCAGGGCGGCCTGAGCCGCCCCCGTGGTCGCCTTTCCGCCCCGTCCCTTCCCTCTCTAGGCGCGCAGCCGCGCCAGCACCTCGTCGTCGAGGTCCAGGGGCCGCTCCTCGGGCAACAGCCCAGCGGCCGACTCCAGTTGACCCGCCCGCACCAGCCCGTGGATCTCCGTGGCGAGCGGCGTGACGTCCTCGATCCCCACGATCCACTCGTCCGCGTAGCGCGCGGCGGCCTCCCCGGCGAGCCCCAGCTGAAGCGACCGGTGCGGCAGAGGGTCGAGGTGCAGGTTCCGTTCCGGATCCCACTGCACCCGCGCGGGCGCCTGCCCCGACTGCCGCTTCCAGGAGGCCTGGTCGCCGTGCAGGGCGGGGACGTGATGGGACAGGCAGGCGTTGCGCAGCGCCCAGAGGAAGCCCTCGCGGTCGATCTCGATCGCCAGGACGGTCTCCTGGCCCTCCTTGGAGCCCCAGCCGCAGCGGTACATCATCCACAGGAACGACGGCTTGATCCATGTCATGCGCTCCCGCTTCCACGCGGCCGGGAAGCGGCCATGGCGGGCGGCGGGGCCGCCGATCTCCGGCCGGTAGGCCTGGTAGACGGTGATCGTGGACCCGGTGTGGCGGGCGCGCACCTGGAACTTCGGTTCGTGTCGTTCGTTCACGAAGGCCAGACTGGGCCCGGCCGCCGGTCGGCGGCCACCGAATATCGCTCACGCACACCTCTTGGCCCGGCCCCCGCCATGCCCAACACTGATCCGATGACGCAGCGCGTGGAGCTCGCCACCGTGAGAGACCAGCTGGCCGTGGACGGGCTGATCACCGACTACGCGGTGGCGGTCGACGACGGCGACTGGGAGGCGTACCGACAACTGTTCGCCCCTCGCGGGCGGGCGGACTACCGCTCGGCCGGCGGCATCGAGGGAGAAGCCCGGGCGGTCGCCGCGTGGCTCGCGGAGAGCCTGCGGCGGTTCCCGATGCGGCAGCACCTGATCGTCAACCGGCGGGTGCGCTTCGGGATCTGGGAGCAGGACACCGGCGACACCGCCGAGGTCCAGGCCGACTACGTCAATCCCATGGCCACCGCCGGGCCCGCCCCGGACTTCGTGTGCGGCGGCCGGTACGCCTTCGCGGCCCTGCGCACGGACGACGGCTGGCGGCTGAGCGAGGTGGTCGTACGGGAGAAGTGGCGGCGCCTTCCCGAGCCGGAGAGCGCACCTGTGGCCACCTGACGGGGCGCGGGTGAAGCGGCGGCGCCTTCCCGAGCCGGAGAAAGCGGCTGTGGTCAACTGACGGGCGTCCTGTGTCCTAGATCCTCCGCAGGGCGCACACTGGAGGCACCCGCGGGTAGGAGGCGCCTATGAAGACGCTCGGCCACTGGCTCGCCTCCCCCTGGCGCCGCTCGGCCGCCGCGGCGGTCGCGGGCGCCCTCCCCGTCCTCGCCTTCCCCGCGCCGTCGCTGTGGTGGTGCGCGTACGCCGCCCTGGTCCCCTGGATCCTGCTGCTGCGCACCGCGCCGACCGGGAAGCGGGCCGCTCTCGACGGCTGGTGCGGCGGCCTCGGCTTCATGCTGGCCATGCACCACTGGCTGCTGCCCAGCCTGCACGTGTTCACGATCGTCCTCGCCGCCCTCCTCGGCGCCCTGTGGGCCCCGTGGGGCTGGCTGGTGCGCCGTCTCCTCGGCGGCCTCCCCTCCCCCGGTCGGGTCGCGGTGGCGCTCGTGGTGCTGCCGTCGGGCTGGCTGGCCGTCGAGCTGGTCCGCTCCTGGCAGGGGCTCGGCGGCCCCTGGGGCATGCTCGGCAGCAGCCAGTGGCAGGCGGCGCCCGCGCTGCGCCTTGCCTCGGTCGGCGGGGTGTGGCTGCTCAGCTACCTGCTCGTGGCCGTCAACGTCGCGGTCGCCGTCCTGGTCGCGGTCCGCCGGGCCCGGGTGCCCGCCGTGGCCGGTCTGGTCATAACGGCCGCCGCCACCTCGGCCGCCTGGGCCTTCTCGCCCCGCCCCGCCGTCGACGGCCAGGTCAGGATCGCCGTCGTGCAGCCGGGCGTCATCGTCGGCCCGGACGCCCGGTTCGCCCGCGAGGAGCAGCTCACCCGCCGGCTCGCCGGGCAGGACGTCGACCTGATCGTCTGGGGCGAGAGCAGCGTCGGCTTCGACCTCGGGGACCGGCCCGGCCTCGCCCGGCGACTGGCGGACCTGTCGCGCGCGACGGGCGCCGGCATCCTGGTCAACGTGGACGCCCGGCGTTCCGACAAGCCCGGCATCTACAAGAGTTCGGTGCTGGCCGGGCCCGACGGACTGACGGGCGAGCGCTACGACAAGATGCGGCTCGTGCCGTTCGGCGAGTACATCCCGGCCCGGTCCCTGTTCGGCTGGGCCACCTCCGTCGGCAAGGCCGCGGGCGAGGACCGCAGGCGCGGCTCGCAGCCGACCGTGATGAACGTCGGGGACGACCTGCGCGTGGGCCCGCTGGTGTGCTTCGAGACCGCGTTCCCCGACATGACCCGCCATCTCACGCGGGAGGGCGCCGACGTGCTGATCGGCCAGTCGTCGACCTCCACGTTCCAGCACAGCTGGGCGCCCGGGCAGCACGCGTCGCTGGCCGCGCTGCGCGCCGCCGAGACCGGCCGCCCCATGGTGCACGCGACCCTGACGGGCGTCTCCGCCGTCTACGGCCCGGATGGTCAGCGCATCGGTTCATGGCTCGGTACGGACGCCTCGGCCGCGCGGATCTACGACGTCCCCCTCGCCCACGGCACCACGCCCTACGTCCGCCACGGCGACTGGACGGTGCACGCGGCGATGGTGATCCTCGCCCTGTGGGCCGTCGGCGAGGGCGCACGGACCCTGCGGCTCAGGCGGTCCGCTCCTGAACCGCGCGTACCACCCGCTCGCACAGTTCATGGGTCTCCAGCGCGTCCCGGGCGCTGAGCACCTCGCCGGCCCGGACCGCGTCGAGGAACGCGAGCACCGCCTGCTCGATCCCGCGCTGGCGGGCCACCGGCACCCAGTCCCCGCGCCGCCGCACGGTCGGCTGCCCCTTGTGGTCGATCACCTGGGCGAGATTGACCACCTGCCGCTTGGTGTCCTGCCCGGACACCTCGAGGATCTCCTCGGCGGAACCGCTGAGCCGGTTCATCACGCCGAGCGCGGTGAAGCCGTCCCCGGCGAGCTGGAGCACCAGGTGGTGCAGCAGCCCGTCCCGGACCCGGGCGCGCACCGACACGTCGTCGATCTCGCCGGGCACCAGGAACCGCAGGGTGTCGACGACGTGGATGAAGTCGTCGAGGATCATCGAACGGGGTTCCTCCGGCAGCCCGATGCGGTTCTTCTGCATCAGGATCAGCTCGCGCGGATGGTCCGCGCACTGCGTGTAGCCGGGGGCGAAGCGCCGGTTGAAGCCGACGGCGAGGCTCACGTCCCGCTCCTCCGCGAGCGCCACCAGCCGCGCGGAGTCGTCGAGTTCGTAGGCGAGCGGCTTGTCGACGTAGGTCGGTACGCCGGCCTCCAGCAGCCGCGTCACGATCTCCGGGTGCACGAGCGTGGGCGCGTGCACGAAGGCCGCGTCGAGGCCCGCCGTGAGCAGGGAGTCGAGGGTGGTGTGCCGCCGCTCTTGCGGGAGGTGCAGGCCCTCCGCGACCCGGTCGAGCGTGGCGGGCGTACGGGTCTGCAGGTGCAGCTCGACCCCGGGCTGGAAGGCGAGGACCGGGAGGTAGGCCTTCTGTGCGATGTCACCGAGTCCGATGCAGCCGACCTTCACGGGGTGATCTCCTCCAACGGTTGCCTGCCGGGGTCTGCCCGGAAGCATACGGCCGCTGCGGGGCGCCCAGTCGGCGATGCCGTCGAAGCTGTGCGGGAACAGGGCGGGCCCGGCCTTCGACAGTGCGGCGACGGCCGTGTCGCGTACGGCGATGCCGGCCCGGCTGCTCATGAGGCTGAGCCGGGCCGCCTTCACGGCCTGGTGTGCGATCACGGTCGTGCGCGGCAGCCGGGCGGCGGTGTAGCCGGCGGGGTCGTCGCAGTGGTGGGCGAGCACGACGGCGTCCTCGATCGCCTGGTTGCCGCCCTGGCCGAGGCGCGGGGGCATGGCGTGTGCGGCGTCGCCGAGCAGGGCGGTCCGGCCGTGGTGGTAGGCGGGCAGGGGTTCGGCGATGTGGTGCACGTCGTGGCGCAGGACGTCTTCGGGCCGGGCGGCGGCGAGCACGGCTGGGATCGGGTCGTGTGCCAGTCGCCCAGCCGCTCCGACCTCGTCGCCGACACCGCCCTCGCCCTGCTCGCCGAGCGCGGGATGCGCGGCCTCACGCACCGGGCGGTCGACGAGGTGGCCGCACTCCCAGGGCTCCACGTCGAATCTCGCCCGGACCCGGCAGGCCCTGCTGGAACTGGCGGTGCGGCGGCTGGCCGACCGTGAGGCGCGGGTGCCGGCCCTGCACGAGATGCCGGACCCGGCGGCCGGGACCGGCTCGCTGGTGGACGCGCTGGCCCTGGCGGCCCACCGGGCCCTGACGAACAACCGCGCGCTGACCCTCGCCCGGTTCGAACTGGCCCTGGAGGCGACGCGCCGCCCCGAGCTGCGGGCGTTCTTCGACGCCACGGGCGCCCGCTTCCGGGACCAGCTGACCGCCCTGGTCACCGGCATGGGTTCGACGGACCCGGCGCGGCACACCCTGTCGCTGACCGCCTGGGCGGACGGGCTGATGTTCAGCTGCGTGGCGGGGTCGTCCGGCGCGGACACACCGAGCCTGGAGGAGGTCCGGGCCGGACTGCGGGAACTGCTGGAGGGGATGCTCGGGGGCTGAAAATCTTGTGGTGCCGCGGAGGCGGCTCGGAAAGGATGCGTCCATGACGAACGAACGCCGAGAACCCGCCACCACCGCCGACGAGCGCACGATGCTGGAGGGCTGGCTGGACTACCACCGACAGACCCTCGCCTGGAAGTGCGAGGGCCTGACCGACGCCCAGCTGCGCACCGCCGCGGTGGAGCCGTCCGAGCTGAGCCTGATGGGGCTGGTGCGGCACATGGCGGAGGTCGAGCGGGGCTGGTTCCGCAAGGTGCTCACGGACGAGGACGCCGGCCCGATCTACTACACCGAGGAGGATCCGGACGGCGAGTTCCATCTGTCCGAGTCCGACACATGGGAGGAGGCGTACGCCACCTGGCAGTCCGAGATCGAGACCGCCCGGCGCAACGCGGCCCGCTTCGGCCTGGACGACATCACCGAGGGCAAGCACCGCCGCACCGGCGAGCGGTTCAACCTGCGGTGGCTCTACACGCACATGATCGAGGAGTACGCGCGGCACAACGGCCACGCCGACCTGCTCCGCGAGCGCGTCGACGGCGCGACCGGCGACTGACGCCGCCCCTGCCGTCACCCCTGTCACACCGGCGCCCTCCGTACGGGGCGGGAGATCACCCGTGCGGGGCATCCTCCGCCTGACCGCCGCCCCACCGCGGGCCGGACGCACCAGAGTTGCCCGGGTGCATCGAACGACGACCACAGCGACGCTCCTGGTGACCGTGGCGGTCTCGGCCCTCTCCGGCTGTACGACGGTCCCGCGCCCCTCCGCGCCGGCGCCCTCGGCGGCCCCGTCCCGGCCGTCGGCGCCTCAGCCGGAGGGCGAGGCGGAGACACAGATCGTGCAGGCCCCGGCCCGGGAAGCCCTGCAACTCATCGAAGAGGCGTCCCACCGCCCGAAGCCGGCCGCGTCGGCGCCCCGCCCCGCCACCACGCCCGCGGCCGACGCGCCGGAGCACGGGACCTCCCTGCCCGGCCGCCACGACGCCCGCCCGCACCCCACCCGTCCGGAACGCCCCGACCCCGCCCCGCGCAGCCCCCTGCGGTCGCACCCCCGCCCTGCGGACGTGTCGGAGTCGGTACGGCAGGACGTCCACGGGAGCGTCCCGGACAGCTCGGACGTGTGCGCGCTGGGCAGGCGGTACGGGGGATGGCGGGCGGACAGCCCGGAGGCGACGATCTGCCGCGACACCTACGGGCGTTGACCCGCGGCGCCCGCCGCCTCAGGGACGCTGCCGAGGCGGCGTCCACGCCCCCGGGCCGTCCTCCCCCAACCGGGACTCCAGCCGTCCGATGGCCGCCCACACACCCTCGCCGTAGCCGTCGTCGGCGAGGGCCAGGGCGGCTTCCCGGGCCCACCGCAGGTGCGTGCGCGCGGCGTCGCGGCGATCGAGCCTGAGGTAGTCGTCGGCCAGGTTCAGGTGCAGGGAGGGGTAGAGCGCGATCACCGCGGTCACCGCGAGCGCCTCCTGCCTCGCCTCCTCGGCCGCCGTCAACGCGCGCAGATCCCAGGCCAGTTCGTCCGCAGGGTCGTCCTGGGTGTCGGCCAGGTAGTGGGCGAGGGTGCAGCGGTGCAGCGGGTCGCCGTGCTCGCCGAGCTCCGCCCACAGGCCGAGGAGCCGGTGCCGGGCCTCCTCCCGGTCCCCGGCGTGGTGCAGCATGACGACCTGCCCGATCCGGGTGAGCACGGCATCCGGCGCCGTCTGCTCCTGCCGCTCCGCCACGACGTCCTCCGCGCACTCGCCGGCTGTTGCTGCCGACGCTAACCGCAGGCGGGGGCGATCCGGCTCAGGCGGCTCCGGACGGCGCCGGGCCCGTGACGGCACGGCCGTACGGCCGCGGGCCTCAGCCCAGGTTCGGGATCGTCCAGTCGATCGGCGTGTGTCCCTGCGCCGCCACCGCCTCGTCGATCTGCGTGAAGGGGCGCGAGCCGAAGAACTTCTTCGCCGACAGGGGCGAGGGGTGCGCGCCCTTGACCACGACGTGCCGCGACTCGTCGATCAGGGGCAGCTTCTTCTGCGCGTAGTTGCCCCAGAGCACGAAGACGGCCGGGTCGGGGCGCTCGGCCACGGCCCGGATCACCGCGTCGGTGAACTTCTCCCAGCCGCGGCCCTTGTGCGAGTTGGCCTCGCCCGCGCGGACCGTGAGCACCGCGTTGAGCAGCAGGACGCCCTGCTCGGCCCACGGCATCAGATAGCCGTTGTCCGGGATCGGCGTGCCCAGTTCCTGGTGCATCTCCTTGTAGATGTTGCGCAGGGACGGCGGGACCCGCACACCCGGCCGGACCGAGAAGCACAGCCCGTGCCCCTGCCCCTCGCCGTGGTACGGGTCCTGACCGAGAATCAGGACCTTGACCCGTTCGTACGGCGTGGCGTCCAGCGCCGCGAAGACCTCCTCGCGCGGCGGATAGACGGGACCCTTCGCCCGCTCCTCCTCGACGAACTCCGTCAGCTCCTTGAACCAGGGCTGCTGCAGTTCGTCGCCCAGAACCCCGCGCCAGGACTCGGGCAGCATGGCGATGTCGGTCACGTCAACGTCCTCACCATTTGCGGTCACTTCCAGGCCACAGAACCTACAGGCGACCACTGACAACGCGCCCGGGAAAGCCCGGTGCCGGACCGCCTACCAGGCGGTCTTGCGGTGCAGCTCCCACAGCATCATGATCGTCGACGGGTCCAGGGCCCGCTCGGCGCCCGAGACGTCCCGGCTGGCCGCCACGTACTGCCGGCCCTGCCACAGCGGCAGCAGCCGCGCGTCGTCCACGAGGATCCGCTGGGCCTCCTCGAACTCCTTCTCCACGTTCGCGCGGTCACTCTCCCGGCGCGAGCGGGGCAGCAGATCGCCGGTGATCTCGGGGGCCGGGTAGGGCGTGCCGAGGGCGTTCTGGTCGCCGACGAACGGCGCGATGAAGTTCTCGGCGTCCGGGAAGTCGGGGAACCAGCCGCGCCCGAACACCGGGTACTCGCCCTTCTGGTAGCCCTCGACGTAGGTCTTCCAGGGGCGGCTCTTCAGACTGATCGAGAACAGGCCGGAAGCCTCGAGCTGGCGCTTCAGCTCCTTGAACTCCCCGGCGGTCTCGGAGCCGTAGCGGTCGCTCGTGTACCAGAAGGTGAGCGGGACGCGCTGGTTGATGCCCGCCTCGGTGAGGATCTTGCGGGCCTTGGCGACGTCGGGGTCGCCGTAGTCGTCGAAGAACCCCGTGGTGTGGCCGGTGAGGCCCTTGGGGACCATGGAGTACAGCGGGTCGACGGTGTCCTTGTAGACCTTGTGGGCGATCGCCGCCCGGTCGACGACCTGCGCGATGGCCTGGCGCACGGCCTTCTTGTTCGCCCAGGAGTCCTTCGGGTTGAACACCAGGTAGTTGATGTCGGTGCCGGTGCCCTCGACGAGCTGGATCTCCTCGTCCTTGGAGGACTTGCTCTGGAGCTCGACGACATCGCCCGCGGCCAGACCGCGGTAGGTCACGTCGATCTTCTCGTCCCGCAGGGCCTTCACCATGGTGGCGGAGTCCTGGAAGTAGCGGACGGTCACCGCGTCGTTCCGGCGCTCCGCGTAGCCCTTGTAGGAGTCGTTGCGCACGAGGACGGCTTCCTCGCCGTCGGAATACGAGTCGAGGGTGTACGGCCCGGACCCGACCACGTCACTGCCCTCGCGCAGGCTGTTCTCCGGGTAGGCCTCCGGGGACACGATCGACATGGCGGGGGTGGCGAGCACGAACGGGAAGGTGGCGTCCGGCTTGTTGAGGTGGAAGATCACCTCGCGGTCGTTCGGCGCCTGGACCCGCTCGAGGCTGCCCAGCAGACCCGCGGGACCGCCGTTGACATTGATCTTGCGAATCCGGTCGAACGAGTACTTCACCGCCCGGGCGTCGAGCGCGTCTCCGTTGGAGAACTTCAGGCCCTCGCGCAGCTCACAGCGGAAGACCTGGTTCGAGGCGTCGCTGAAGCCGCACTTCTCGGCGGCGTCCGGCTGGGGCGTGCTCGCACCCGTCGGATAGCTCAGGAGCGTCTGGTAGATGTTGCGGAACAGCTCCCAGGAGCTGTCCCACGACGCGGCAGGGTCGAGCGTGCTGGGGGCACTGGTGGTGCCCAGGACAATCGGTCCTTCGTCCTCCGGGGTGTCGGACGACAGCACGCCGCACCCGGCGAGCAGGGACGATATGGACGCGATGGCCGCCACCCGCCACAGGCACCGGTTCCGCTTGAACACGCGCACGCTCCTCGATCTGCCATACCAAGGGTCGGCAGACCATACCGCAGTGCCGGGCCCGCTGACCCTCCCCGTCCATGACCTCTTGATCGATAAACCTTTGACGACGTTGTCATCGTGCTTTGCGGTGCTTTTACGCCGACACGGGCGCCGTTTGTGTCAACGGGCGCCCGTGCCGGTTCGCGTACGCGGTCCTCGTCAGCCGGTTCCGGCGTTGAGGAAGATTCCGCCGTCCACCACGAGTGTCTGGCCGGTGACCCAGTCGGACTGCTCGGAGGTGAGGAACGCGGCAGCGCCCCCGATGTCGGAGGGCACGCCCAGCCGGCCCAGCGGGTAGGCCGCCGCGGCCTCCTCCTCCCGTCCCTCGTACAGGGCCTGGGCGAACTTGGTCTTCACGACCGCCGGGGCGATCGCGTTGACCCGCACCTTGGGCGCGAACTCGTGCGCGAGCTGCACGGTCAGGTTGATCATCGCGGCCTTGCTGACGCCGTACGCGCCGATGAACGGCGAGGGCGACAGGCCCGCGACGGAGGCGATGTTGACGATCGCGCCGCCGTTGTCCTTCTGCCAGGCGTGCCAGGTCCGCTGGGCGAAGCCGAGCGCCGAGACGACGTTGGTCTCGAAGACCTTGCGGGCCACGTTCAGGTCGAGGTCGGCGATCGGCCCGAACACGGGGTTCGTGCCCGCGTTGTTGACCAGGTAGTCGACGCGGCCGAATGCCTCCATCGTGCGCTCGACGGCGACGGCCTGGTGGGCCTCGTCGTGCGCCTTGCCCGCCACGTAGACCGCGCGGTCGGCGCCGAGCTGCTCGACGGCCTCCTTGAGGGCGTCCTCGTTGCGGCCGGTGATGCACACGCGGTCGCCGCGCGCGATCAGGGCCTCGGCGACGCCGTAGCCGATGCCGCGGCTGGCGCCCGTGACGAGGGCGACCTTGCCGGAGAGTTCCACGGAAGTCATGTCTGTTCGTCCTTAGTCGAGCGGTCCGCCGGCCACGTACAGCACCTGGCCGGAGACGAATCCGGCCGCCTCGCCGGTGAAGAAGGCGATGGCGTTGGCGATGTCCTCCGGCTCACCGACCCGGGCCACCGGGATCTGGGTGGCGGCGGCGGCCTTGAAGTCCTCGAAGCCCATGCCGACGCGGTCGGCGGTGGCCTTGGTCATCTCGGTCGCGATGAAGCCGGGGGCGACGGAGTTGGCGGTGACGCCGAACTTGCCGAGCTCCTTGGCGAGGGTCTTGGTGAAGCCCTGCAGACCCGCCTTGGCGGCCGAGTAGTTCACCTGGCCGCGATTGCCGAGGGCGGACGACGACGACAGGTTGACGATCCGGCCGAAGCCCGCGTCCACCATGTGCTTCTGGCAGGCCTTGGACATCAGGAAGGCGCCGCGCAGGTGCACGTTCATGACGGTGTCCCAGTCGGAGACGCTCATCTTGAACAGCAGGTTGTCGCGCAGCACGCCCGCGTTGTTGACCAGGATCGTCGGCGCGCCCAGCTCCTCGGCGATCCGCGCGACGGCCGCCTCGACCTGCGCCTCGTCCGAGACGTCGCACCCGACCGCGATGGCCTTGCCGCCGGCGGCGGTGATCTTCTCGACGGTGTCCTTGCAGGCCGCCTCGTCGAGGTCGAGCACGGCGACCGCGCGGCCCTCGGCGGCCAGTCGTACGGCGGTGGCGGCACCGATACCGCGCGCGGCACCGGTCACGACGGCAACCCGCTGGTCAGTGGTGGACATGACTGCTACTCCTCAGGTGAGCGACCGCTTAGTACCTTCAGTGGGTGTGACGCTAGAAGCCCTGGCACGCGGTGTCAACGGCCCAGGGCGGCATGTGATCCATCACCCCGGCCCCACCCTGCCCGGCAGCCTCCTCCGGGACACCCGACCGGCCTACGGCCACGCGCCGCCACACCTCTTCGCGCCCAGCGTCGGAGCGCGAGCCACCCGTGGTCGGAAGGGAGGCGCTCCATGCGCCGTCGCACCGGTGCCATCGGCACGCTGTTCGCGGTCGCCGCGATCGTGCCCCTGGCCGACCCCGCTCATGCCCGGCAGGACCTGGACTGCCGTGACTTCGCCTTCCAGGAGGACGCGCAGGCCGTCTTCGACGCGGATCCGGGCGATCCCGACAGGCTGGACGAGGACCAGGGCCGCGACGACGGTGTCGCGTGCGAGGCGCTGGCCCGCCGCGGGATCATCGACCCCACGACGTCGCCCCCCTCGTCCCATCCCTCCGCCAGTCCGTCCGTGAGTCCCTCGGGCAGCCCCTCCGCTCCCGTGACCGCCACTCCCACCGGCGCTCCGAGCCAGGGTGTGCGAGGTGGGCTCGGGGGCGCGGTGGCCTCGGGACCGAGCGACTGGGACATCGCCGTCGGTCTGGCCTTCGCGGCGGGTGCAGCCGTCGCCGCCGGCTGCGTGGTGAAGCGCCGCCGGCGCTGACGGCCGGAGGGGGCGGCTGTTGGAGCGGCCGTTGGGGCGGCGGCTCCCGAGAAACGGCTGTCACCTCACCAGCGGGTCACCTCACCAGCAGGTCCAGCAACCGACCGGTCTCCGCCGCCGGGTCCGTGGTCAGGCCGGTGTGCACCGGGCCGGGCTGGACGATCGTGGAGCGGGGGGCGACGAGCCAGCGGAAGCGGCGGCCCGGGTCGTCGGCCGCCGCCTGGCCCGCCGTCGGGCCGCCCGCGCACAGCCCCTCCACCGCCCGCAGGGCGGCGCGGACCCCGGCCACGTCGGCGCGGGGGTCGAGGGCCAGCAGCCGTGTCTCGTCGAGGTGGGTGCGGGCACCGACGTAGGACGCGGCGCGGCAGTAGACGAGGACGCCGGCGTTGATGCACTCGCCGCGTTCGACACGCGGGACGACGCGCAGGAGGGCGTACTCGTAGACGTGGCGGTCCCGGGGCCCGCCCTTGATGATGTGCCGGTCGTTCACTTCAGCCCCTGGATGCGGTCGTGGATGTCGGCGGCCCGTGCCAGCAGCGGGTGCGCGTAGGCCTGCCGGAGGTCGTCCGGCGTGGCGAAGCCGGGTTCGTCCAGGAGCCAGGTGTCCGGGATCTGCGCGGTGACGTCGGCGAGGAGTTCCTCGGTGACCAGGGGCGCCAACTCGGCCGCGGCGGCGGTGACATCGGGCGCGAAGGACGCCAGCGCGTGGTCGGAGGCGTCGTAGGGGCGGGCGGCGGAGGCCTGGACGCCGGGCCAGTTGTGGTGCCAGATCATCGTCGCGCCGTGGTCGACGAGCCACAACTCGCCCCGCCACCTCAGCAGATTGGGGTTGCGCCAGGACCGGTCGACGTTGTTGATCAGGGCGTCGAACCAGACGACCCGGCCGGCCTCCTCGGAGCTCACCGGGAACGCGAGCGGGTCGAAGCCGAGCGCGCCGGAGAGGAAGTCCATGCCGAGGTTGGTGCCGCCGCTGGACCTGAGCAGGCTCTGCACCTGCTCGTCCGGTTCGCCGAGGCCCAGCTCGGCGTCGAGTTCGACGGTGACCAGGCGCGGCATCCGCAGCCCCAGCCGACGGGCGAGTTCCCCGCAGACCACCTCGGCGACGAGTGTCTTGCGGCCTTGTCCGGCGCCGGTGAACTTCAGTACGTAGGTGCCGAAGTCGTCGGCCTCGACCAGGCCGGGCAGCGAACCGCCCTCGCGCAGGGGCGCGATGAAACGGGTCGCGATCACTTCCTTGAGCATCGCCCCAGGTTACTGACGCACGCGCCGGCCGCGGTGACGGCCTCGCGGCGGGGCGGGCCGGAACCCGACAGCGAACCGACAGCTCCGCTTTACCCGTGTCCTTCCCGGATCGGGTCAGGATTTCGACATGGTCTGAACAGCCGGTCCGCAAGGGCCGTACCTCTCCGCAGTTCACGAATCCCCGGAAGGAACGTCAGCATGACCAGCGAATCAGTTCAGCCGATGTCGGGACCGAGCCGCCGTACCGTCGTGGCGGCGGTCGGCGCGGCGGGGCTCACCGTGGCGCTGACGGCGTGCGGGTCGGAGGACAAGGCGTCCGACCCGTCCACCGAACAGGGCGCCGCCGGCGGCGGCGCGACGAACGACGGAGGCGGCTCGTCCGGCGGAGCGGGGGCCGGTGGCGCGGCGCTCGCGAAGACCGCCGACATCCCCGAGGGCAGCGGCAAGATCTTCAAGGACGAGAAGGTGGTGGTCTCTCAGCCGGCCGCGGGCGACTACAAGGCTTTCTCGACGATCTGCACCCACCAGAAGTGTCCGATGGTGGACCTCAAGGACGACATCATCTCCTGCGCCTGCCACGGCAGTCAGTTCTCCGTCTTCGACGGCAGCGTGAAGAAGGGGCCGGCGGTCCAGCCGCTGGAGGCGAAGCAGATCAGTGTGAACGGCGACTCCATCACGCTCGCCTGACCCCGCGCGGACGCTCCAGGCACGCCAGCACCTCGTCCGTGGTCGCGACCGTGGCGACCAGCGCGAGGGTGTGGCGGATCATCGCGGGGGTGTAGTCGGACGGCACTCCCGCGATGGCGTCCGCCGGGACGACGACGGTGTAGCCGCGGTTCACGGCGTCGAACACGGCATTGGGGACGGCCACGTTGGCCGAGACCCCGGTGACGATCAGCGTGCGGCAGCCGAGGTTGCGCAGCAGCGGGTCGACGTCGGTGCCCTGCACGGGTGACAGCCCGTGCAGGCGCCGTACGACGAGGTCCTCCTCGGCGACCTCGATCGGGGCGGCCACCCGCACCGCCGGTGTGCCGGCCAGCTGCTGGACGGGCAGCCGTGCGGCGGCGCGGAACAGACGGGCGTTGCTGTTGGCGCCGCGGCCGTCGGGGCGGCGCTCGGCGACGGCGTGGACGACCTGGACGCCGCCGTCGTGGGCGGCCGCCACCAGACGGGCGACGTTGGCCAGGGCACCGCCGTCGCGTGCCTGTTCGGCGAGTTCGGGCAGGGCGCTGTCCTCCCCGACGACGCCCTCCTGGCACTCGACGGTGAGCAGCACGGTGGTGCGCGGGTCGAGGAGCTCGCTGAGCGCTTCGTACGAGGGCACGGCTTTCCCCCTGTCACCGGCGGCCGGGCGGGCGAGCGTAACCACCATTGCGCACGGACGGAAGAGCACTCATCCTTTTCTGACGTGATGTCAGAGGATCTCCTCTGGCACGACGTGGGAGAAAGAGGGGGCGCATGACCGTCACGCAGCAGCGCAGAGGCCGGAAGATCATGATGACGCCGGGCGAGCTGGACGACTTCCTGACCACCCAGCGCACCTGCCGGGTCGCCACGGTGTCGGCCGACGGGGCGCCGCACGTGAGCACGCTGTGGTTCGCCTGGGACGGCGCCTCGATGTGGCTCTACTCGGTCGTCCGCAGCAAGCGGTGGACCGACCTGCGGCGCGACCCGCGGGTGGCGATCGTGGTCGACACCGGCGAGGACTACGACGAGCTGCGCGGCGCCGAGCTGTCGGGCACCGTCGAGTTCGTGGGCGAGATACCGCGCACGGGTGAGCTGCGCGCCGAACTTGACGTGCCGGAGACGTTGTTCGCGCGGAAGAACTTCGGTCTGGAGGAGATGCCGCACGACGGCCGGCACGCCTGGATCCGTCTGACCCCGGAAAAGATCGTCTCCTGGGACTTCCGCAAGCTGGCCGGGCAGTAGCCGACTCGGGACTCCGGCCGTGGCACGGGCGGCAGCCGCGGCCAGGAACTCCGGCTGCGGGCCGGGCTGCGGCCGCTCCCCGGGACACGACAGCCACGCGGCCGAGGCGGTGCCGGCCGTTCAAGCGGGACCACACTCGTGGCCCGGGCGGCCGCACCCCCGAAACGACAACCACGCGGCCCGGGCGGCGCAAGCCGTTCACCCAGCACCACCGCCGCGGACCCGGGCGGCGGCCGCACCCCCGAAACGACAACCACGCGGCCCAGGCGGCGCAAGCCGTTCACCCAGCACCACCGCCGCGGACCCGGGCGGCGGCCGCACCCCCGAAACGACAACCACGCGGCCCGGGCAGAGCAGCCACTCCCCGGCAACCACACCCGCGGCCCGGGCAGAGCAGCCACTCCCCGGCAACCACACCCGCGGCCCGGGCCGGGGCGGCGGGGGGGGGGGGGGCTGCCATCCACTCCCAGCCACACACACCCGCGGGCCGGGGCGGGCCCCCCCCCCCCCCCCCCCCCCCCCGAAACGACAACCACGCGGCCGGGGCCGCAGCCGCTCCCGGGCCTCAGCCGACGCTCTCCCCCGCCGCCCGCAGGGCCTTCACCGCCGCCCGGATCGACGGGCGGCGGTCCGCGTCCGCGCGCCAGACGACGTACACGTGCCGCCGGACCCGCTGCCGGAGGGGGACGGTCACGACCCCGGCGGGCACGGGGTGGCGGCCGAGGATGGGGGCGATGCACACACCGAGGCCCGCGGCGACCAGCGCGAGCTGGGTGTGGTTCTCGGCGGCGCGGTGGCCGACGACCGGCTCGACGCCCTTGGAGCGCAGCGTGAACATCAGCCACTCGTGGCAGAACTCGCCCTCGCCCCAGGTGATCCACTCGTCGTCGGCGAACTCGGCGAGGTCCACCTCCGCGCGCTCCGCGAGCCGGTGGCCCACCGGCATGGCGACCTCGGCCGGGTCGTCCAGGATCGACGCCTTGACCAGCCCGTCGGGCAGCGCCATCGGCTTGTTGTACCAATCCAGCACCACGGCGAGGTCGAGGTCGCCGCGCACGACCCCGGCGATGCCCTGCTCCGGTTCGAGTTCGCAGGAGCGCAGCCGGAGCGCGGGGTGCTGCCGGCGCAAGGCGGCCAGCGCGTGCGGGAACAGCCCCCGTGCGGCCGTCGGGAACGCCGACAGCCTGAGCTCGCCGACGACCTGCCCGCGCTGCGCCTCCAGGTCGGACTGGGCCAGTTCCACCAGGGACAGGATGCGCCCGGCGTGCTCGGCGAGCAGCCGACCCGCGTCGGTGAGCCGCACCCCGCGGCCGTTCTTGGCGAGGAGCTGCTGGCCGACCTCCCGCTCGAGCTTGGACAGCTGCTGCGAGACGGCGGACGTCGTGATGTGCAGCCCCTGGGCCGCGCCGCTCACCGATCCGTGCCGGGCGAGGGCGTCGAGGGTGCGCAGGCGCTCCAGGTTCAACACGTAAGCAATGCTACGCGATACCGGGTGCGAAATCTCGATTGTGCTACGAGGTTTCGGTACCGCATCGTGGCTGGCATGAGCACCGTCACCACCCCGGCCGACCGGGTCACCACCGCCCCATCCGCACCGCACCGCCGCCGCCTCGACTGGCGCCTCCGCTTCGCCGCCCTGTCCCTGATCTGGGGTTTCAGCTTCCTCCTCATCAAGGTGGGCACCGAGGGGTACGCGCCGTTCCAGGTGACGCTCGGCCGGCTGGTGTTCGGCACGGCGGTGCTGGCCGCCGCGATGGCGGTGCGGCGCGAACGGCTGCCGCGCGGGGCGCGTACCTGGGGGCATCTGGCGGTCGCCGCGTTCCTGCTCAACGCCCTGCCGTTCTCCCTGTTCGCGTACGCCGAGCTGACCATCCCGTCCACGCTGGCGGGCATCTGCAACGCGACCTCGCCGCTGTGGGCCATGGCGCTGTCGCTGGTCGCCCTGTCGGAGGACCGGCCGACCCGGGTGCGGGTCGCGGGGCTCGGTCTCGGCTTCCTCGGCGTGCTCACCGTGCTCGGCGCCTGGCAGGGCTTCCACGGCCTGGACGCCACCGGGACGGCACTGGCCCTGCTCGCCTCCCTCAGCTACCCGATCGGATGGATCTACGTCCGCCGCACCCTGGCCGGCACCGGCCACTCGCACCTGTCGATGACCGGCGCCCAGCTGCTGCTCGCGACGGTCCAGCTCGCCGTCGTCACGCCACTGTTCACGACCCTGCCCACCCGCGTGTCCGTCGTGCCGCTGCTGGCGATCGCCGCCTTGGGCGCGCTGGGGACGGGCCTCGCGGTCCTCCTCCAGTACGGCCTGGTAGCGGAGGTCGGCCCGACGACCGCGCAGATGGTCACGTACTTCATCCCGGTCATCGCCACGGCCGCGGGCGTCGCCCTCCTCGGTGAGGCGCTCGCCTGGTCGACGCCGGTGGGGGCGGTGATCGTGCTGACGGGAGCGGCGCTCACGCAGGCGCGGCCCAAGCCCCGGAAGGTGGCTCAGTCGTAGCTCCGCGAACCCGAGAAACCCGGCCGGCGCCCCCTCAGCCACAGCTCCGCGAACCCGAGAATCCCGGCCGGCGCCTCCTCAGTCGTAGCTCCGCGCCGGGGCGGGTCCGAGGGCCGCGGCGATCGCGTCGGCCAGCTCCTCGATCTCGCCCCGGGCAAGCGTGGAGACGGTGACCCGGATGCCGGGCGGTGCGCTCAGCCGGAAGCGGGCGCCGGGGGCCACGGCCCAGCCCGCGTGCAGCAGCCGGGCGACGGCGCCGGTCTCGTCCGGTACCGGCACCCACACGTTCATGCCGCTGCGCCCGTACGCTGCCACACCCCGCCGTTCGAGCGCGCCGATCAGCGCGTCCCGCCGTCGCCCGTACGACGCCGCCACCTCGGCGGTGTCCACCGCGCCGTCGGCCCACAGCCGCACCAGGGCCCGCTGCATCAGCCGGCTGACCCAGCCGGGCCCGAGCCGGTGCCGCCCGCCGACCCGGTCTACGGTGACGGCGTCCCCGGTGAGCACGGCGAGGCGCAGATCAGGGCCGTAGGCCTTGGCGGCGGAGCGTACGAACGCCCAGTGCCGGGTGACTCCGGCCAGCGGGTGCAGGGGCACGTCGACGATGCCGTGGCCGTGGTCGTCCTCGATCAGCAGGACCTCCGGGTGCTCGCGGAGCACGGCGCGCAGGGCACGCGCGCGGGCGGCGCTCACCGCGGCGCCGGTCGGGTTCTGCGCGCGGTCGGTGACGATCAGAGCCCGCGCCCCGGCCTCCAGCGCGCCGCGCACGTCCTGCGCGCGAGGCCCCTCGTCGTCGACGCCGACGGGGACGGTCCGCAGCCCGAGGGCGGGCACGAGATCGAGGGTGCGGCCCCAGCCGGGGTCCTCGACGGCGACGGTGTCACCGGGCTTGAGGTGGGCCGCCAGCACCCGTTCGACGCCGTCGAGGGCCCCGGAGACCACGGCGAGCGGCCCGTCCGGCACGCCGTCGGCGTCGAGTCCGGCCCGCGCGATCCTGGCCAGCTCCGGCTCCAGAGGGGTGTCCCCGTAGAGCACGGGCGCCCGGTCGCCCTCCTCCGCCGCCGCGGCGAACGCGCCCGCGAGGGGCGGCAGCAGCGCCGGGTCCGGATTGCCCTGCGCCACGTCCCGCACGCCCTCGGGGACCTCCACCCGGAAGTGCTCCCGCCCGGTCGTCGCCGGCGTGGGCCGCACCCGGCTGCCGCGCCGGCCCGCGGTCTCGATGACCCCGCGCTCGCGCAGCGTGCGGTACGCGGCCGCGACCGTGTTGGGATTCACCCCCAGCCGCTCCGCCAACTCCCGCATGGGAGGCAGCAGTTGACCGGGCCGCAGCTCACCGGCCCCCACCGCTCGCTCGATGCTCGCGGAAATGTCCGCTGCGCGACGTCCACTGATCGGATACTCTCCTAGCACAAAGCCAATTATGCACTAGTGCAATGGAGAGCGCCATGCAGGGGACCACGCAGACGCCGTCCCAGCCCGACACCGCCTACACCCCGTCCGACCGCACCGTCCCCACCCGCTCCCCGGACCGGGCCTCGTACGACAGGCACCTGGTGCACGCGATACTCGACGAGGCCTACGTCTGCCATCTCGGGTTCGTCCGCGACGGGGCGCCGGTCGTGCTGCCCACGCTGTACGCCCGCGTCGGCGAGCGGCTGTACGTGCACGGATCGACGGGCTCGCGTCCGCTGCGGGCGGCCGGTCAGGCCGACCCGGGTCTTCCGGTCTGCCTGACGGTCACGCACGTGGACGGTCTGGTCCTGGCCCGCTCGGCCTTCCACCACTCGATCAACTACCGCTCCGTGGTGGTGCACGGCGTCGCCCACGACGTGACGGACCCCGAGGAGAAGCGGCAGGCCCTGGACGCGCTGGTCGACCACGTCGTGCCCGGCCGCTCCGCGGACTCGCGCCCCGCCAACAAGAAGGAGCTGGCCGCCACCGCCGTGATCCGCCTGGACCTGGACGAGGTCTCCGCGAAGCTGCGCACCGGCGGCGTGAACGACGAACCGGAGGACCTCGCTCTCCCGCACTGGGCCGGCGTCGTCCCGGTGCGGCGCACCTACGGCACGCCGGACGCCGACCCCGGCCTGGTCCCCGGCACCGAACTGCCCGGCTACCTCGCAGCCTTCTGATGCTGATCCACCCCTGGGACGCGCCCCGCGACGACACCGAATGGCAACGGTGGCTGGCCGAGCACGACTTCGGCCGGCTCGCCGTCAACGGCCTGCCGGGCGAACCGCCCCACGTCCAGCCCCCGCACTTCGTCTACGACGCCGGACGCGGCGAGGTCGTCACCCATCTCGCCTGCCCGAACCCGCTCTGGCCCGCGCTGGAGGCCGGCCCGGACGTCCTGCTGAGCGTGGTCGACGACTACGTGTTCGTGCCCGGCCCTGGCAGGCCGCCCGGACGTCCCGCCCGAGCACGGCACCCCGACGAGCTTCTAAGGGGTCCTTTCACTATGCCCGTCCGGGTCGCGCGGCCTGGCACCGCACCTCGCCGCGTTGCCGAAAAGCCCTAGTAGCTCCGCTACGAGGGCTTCCCGGCGCCTTGCGACGCACGGCACCAGACCACGCGCCCTGATCGGACGCTCATAGTGAAAGGACCCCTAAGCGGCCGTGCAGCTGCGTTGCCGCGCCCATGTCGTGGACGACCCGGCGGAGAAGGCCGCGCTCCTCAACCGCCAGGTCGACCACTTCCAGCCGCGGGGCGGCTCCGCACGGGCGGCGGTGGGCGAGGCCCCGTACGGCAGAATGCTGGCCGGCATCCGCGGCCTGCGCCTCGAAGTGACGGACGTGCGCGCCACGTTCAAGTACGCGAACCACAGGCCCGCCGAGGTCCGGGACCGGATCGCCGCGGGCCTGGCGGACCGCAGCGGTCCGGGCGACTCCAGGGCGCGCGCCCATCTCCTGCGGAGGCAGGAGGCCTGAGGCCTAGGTGTTCTGTCCGAGGAGGTTGTGGACGGGTGAGCCAGGTCTCGGCTGAGAGATCTTGAACAGGTGAGGGCCTTCCATGCCGGCCCGGGCGGCACCTCACACGGCCGGCACCGGCTCCTCGGCCGTCCGCGCGCCCCGGGCCTCCCCCACCGCGAGGCCGGCCACCGAGCCCAGCATCAGCAGGGTCCCTGCCAGCGTCGCCGCCGTGAGGTGTTCGCCGAGCAGGACGACGGCGAGCACCGCCGCGCTCACCGGTTCCAGCAGCATGATCACCGAGACGGTGGCGGACCGTACGACGGCCGCGCCCGCGAAGTAGAGGCCGTAGGCCAGCGCGGTGGGGACGGCGGCGACGTACAGCAGCAGGAGCAGGAGCCGGCCGGGCTCCTCGGTGTGCGGCAGCAGTCCCTCCGCCAGGGCGAACGGCAACAGGCACAGGCTCGTGACGGCGAAGGCCCCGGCGGTCGTCCGGGTGGCGTCGCCCTCGCCGTCGCGGCCCCACCGGCGGGTGAGCAGCGTCATCACGCAGTACCCGGCCGCGGACAGCAGCGCGAGCAGCACCCCCGCGGGACGTACGGTCGTACCCCCGCCCCCGAGGACGAGCACCACGAGCCCGGCGAGGGCGCCCAGCACCGCGACGGCACCGCCCCGCCCCAGGCGTTCGGACAGGGTCAGCCGGGCGCCCAGCGCGATGAGGACGGGGCCCGCGCCCAGGGTGACGACGGTGGCCACGGCGAGGCCCGTGGCGGAGACGGCCGCGAAGTACGCGGTCTGGAAGACGGCGAGGCCGAGCCCGGTGACCCCGGTCCGCAGGACACGGCGGCCGAGCGGTTCACGCACGGGGGCCGCGGCGCGCGGGCGCACCAGACGGACGGCGAGCAGCAGCACGAGTCCTGCGGCACAGCGCCAGAAGGAAAGGGCGACGGGCCCCATGTCGGCGGCCCGGTAGACCAGGGAGGCGGCCGCGCCCGCGGTGCCCCAGGCGACACCGGCGACGATCAGATAGAGGAGGCCTCGCCCGACGGGCAGGCCGGAGGTGGTGTTCGACACGTGTTCTCTCCGCAGTCGCGCACGGCGCGCCGCACGCGACGAGCGGCGGCGGGTGCGCGGAAGTTCGGGAAGGGCCCCGGATCAGTGGGGATCAGGGGTCCACGGACTTCGTCTGCGGGCAGCACCGTTCTGCGCGGCGGCGCATCGCCGGGCGCGGTTTCCGGAGGGCCCGCCTCAGGCGGCCGGAGGCGGAAGAACGCGTGCGGAAGGCATGATCGGCACCTTAGGCGCTGGTCCCGCGCCGGGACAATTCCCTTTCCGGGCCACCGCTCGCCACCGGCTGTTCGGAACCCTTCGCGGGCGTCGAGGACTGCGCGATGAAAGCGCCCACCAGCACGATGGCCCCACCGGCGATCTGCGGCGCCGAGAGGTGCTCGCCGAGCAGGACCCAGGCCAGGACGGTGGCGATGACCGCCTCGAGACAGGCGACGACCCCCGCGACCTGCGGGGAGAGCCGCCGCACGGAGACCACACCGGTGACGTAGGCGACGACCGTGGCGACGAGGACGATCCACGCCAGCAGCACGACGGCGGCGACGGGCCTGCCGTCCATGCTCGCGGTGCCCTGGAGCACCGACCAGTCCATGGTCCAGGGCCGGGCGACGACGGTCAGCACGGCCGCGCCGACGAGCAGCCCGTAGGCGATGACGCCGAGCGGGTCGGGCGCCTCGTCCCCCGCGTCGCTGCCCTGGTCGGACAGGACGAAGTAGCCGACCTGGCAGCAGGCCGCGCCGAGCGCGAGCAGCAGTCCGAGGGCGTCGAAGCCGAGGCCCGACCAGACCTCGACGACACAGGCCAGTCCGCCGACCGCGAGGACGACACCGACGGCCGCGGCCCGCGTCACCGGCCGCTTCTGCACGAACCGCACCCAGCCCAGCACGAGCGCGGGCGCCAGGTACTCGATGAGCAGCGCGACCCCGACGGGGATCCGGGAGAGCGAGGCGAAGTAGCAGGCCTGGACACCGGCGACGGCCAGCAGTCCGAACCCGGCGAGCAGCCCGGGACGCCGGCGCAGCAGCGCGCGATGGCGTACGGCGAGCGGCAGCATCACCAGGGCCGCCCCGGCCACCCTCAGCCACACCACGTGCAGCGGGTCCAGACCTGCCTCGATCAGCGGCTTGGCCGCGACACCGGATCCACCGAAGGCCACCGCGGACAGGAGCGCGAGGCCGAGCCCCACACCCCTGCCGCGCCCGCTCACGCTGCTGTCAGAGGTACGCACCGGCACATGATGGCAGGCCATGACAGGAGCGTCATCCCCTATGGCACCTGTCTCACAGCCTGGACGGAGCGATCGGCCGGCGCCGTGCCGCTCAGCAGGTGGCTTCCCCGCACTCCTCGGTGAGGCCGGACCAGCCGTCGAGCCGGGCGATCACCTCGTGCGGGTCGATGCCGGCTCGTTCGAGCACCTCGACCGCGCGCGCCTGCGGGTCGACGACGATCGCCGCGAGCAGGTCGGTGCCGCGGGCCGGTCCACCGCGCCCGGCGGCGCGCTCGCAGGCGTACTCCATGCACCCGGCGGCGAGCGGGGAGAAGCCCGCCGTCCCCGTCACCACGGGTACGGCGCCGGAGTCCTCGACACCGCTCTGCCAGCGCAGGCCGTAGCCGATGCTGCGCTGGACGAGATAGCCGAGCAGCCGCGCGATCTGCGACCCCTCGCCGAAGACGGCACGCGTCTCGGGGTCGGATTCCAGCAGCGAGTGGAGCAGATGGGCGGTGTCGACCTGCCGGTCCCCGTCCCGGACGGCCCGGCGCCGGGCACCGCCGACCACCGACGCCAGCTCGTCACTGAGCCTGGCATCGTTGTCCACGCGCTGAATGCCGTGCTCATGGGCCGACTGCCGGGGGATACGAGGTTGCACATCCTCTACCCCATCAGTCCCGCGCACCCGGGTCATCCCCGGCGGGGAGCATTTTCGCGTCCCACGGGAAGTGGACTCCAGCGAGCGGAATCTCCTCCTTACGGAGGAGATCAGGCAGATTCAGGCGGAGACCGCCACACGGCTGACGGTTCGTCAGTATTGAACACTGCGGCCGCCACGGCTACGTTCCGCGACACCCAGCCCGAGACGAAGAGGTGGTCGCATGGCCGAAGTCAGCGCGGAGGCACGCATCGGGGCGCCGGCCGAGAAGGTGTGGGCGAGGCTCACGGACTGGTCCGCGTACGGCGAGTGGAACGCGACCCACACGAGTTTCCCGGCGGGCGGTCCGGGGCCCCTGGAGGTGGGCGCGACGTTCCAGGAGAACATGCGGCTGATGAACTTCCCGGCCGAGGTGGCGTGGACCGTCGAGGAGCTGGAACCAGCCCGCGTGCTCGCCATCCGCGGCAAGGGCCCGATGGCGGTGACCGTGGCGACGCGCTACACCCTCACACCCGACGGCGACGCCACGACGGTCCGCATCGACGGCGAGTTCACGGGCGCGACGGTGTCCCTGATGGCGGGCAAGCTCAAGGACTCGGCCACGGCGGCCCTGCACGAGTCGCTGCGCAAGCTTGACGGGCTGGTGACCTGACACCCCCGGCACGACGGGCTGGTGACCTGACACCCCCGGCACGCCGAAGCGCCCCCGGACCACTCCGGGGGCGCTTCGTCACCTGCGCGGTTCAGTCCTCGTCGGCGAGGATCAGATACAGCTTCTTGCGGGCCTCGTTGATGACGCCGACCGCCTTCTCCCGCTGCTCCTTGCTGCCGGTCTTCCAGACCTGGCCGAAGGCCTCCATCAGACCGAAGCCGGCCTGACGGATCTCGCCGAGGGCCTCCCAGTCGACTCCGCGGGAAGCCTCTTCCCAGGGCGCCTCGGGCCCCTCCTCGGCGGCCTCGCGGCCCGCATCGGTGAGCGAGAACAGCTTCTTGCCGCCCTCGGACGCACTGACGATCAGCCCCTCGTCCTCCAGCAGCTGGAGGGTGGGGTACACCGAACCGGGGCTGGGCTTCCACGCCCCGCCGCTGCGCTCGGCGATCTCCTGGATCATCTCGTAGCCGTGCATCGGCCGGTCCTTCAGCAGGGCCAGGATCGAGGCGCGTACGTCACCGCGCCGCGCCCTCCCCCGTGGTCCCCCGCGCCCTCGTCCACCCCAGGGGCCCGGGCCGAAGCCCGGTCCACCGGGCCCGCCCCAGCCGGGGCCACCCGGCCCGCCCGGCCCGAAGGGACCGAAGGCCGCACGCAGCCCTTCGAAGCCACCCCGGCCGCGGTGCGGGCCCCCGTGTCCATGTCCACGCTCGAATCCGTGGGTACGCATCGCAGCCACTCTCCATTCCATCGTTGACCTGTCGCGATGCTTCAACGATATATCGGTGACACTCGACTGACAAGGCTCTGCCCGCACGCCCCGGCCGACGAAACCGGGCCAGGACTCGCGAATTGGCCTTGGCCTGCGGCTTGGTGGGAGCCCTAGCGTCGGGGCATGAGGATCCGAATCGTCGACGCCTTCACCGATCGTCCCTTCTCCGGCAACCCGGCCGGGGTCCTGCTCCTGCCCGGCGCGGACGCCTTCCCGGACGACACCTGGCTGCAGAACGTCGCCCTGGAGGTCAACCACGCCGAGACGGCCTTCGTCCACCCGCTCCCCGGGGGCCCAGAGGCGGACTGGGCGCTGCGCTGGTTCACACCGGCCACCGAGGTCGCGATGTGCGGCCACGCGACCCTCGCCACCGCCCACGTCCTGTACACGACCGGCGCACACACGGGCCCGGTGCGGTTCGCCACCCGCAGCGGCGTCCTCGTCGCCACGCCCGTCGCGGACGGCTCCGTCACCCTCGACTTCCCGACGGCCCCGCTCACCCGGACCGACCCGCCCCGCGGCCTCGCCGAGGCGCTGGGTGCCGAGCCGCTCACGGTCCTCGACACCGGTCCTAACATCGGCGACCTGCTCGTCGAGGTAGCCGACGAGAAGACGGTGCACGGCCTCCGTCCCGACCTGAGGGCCCTCGCGGACCACTCCGAGCGCGGCGTCATCGCCACCGCCCGCGCCGAGGACCCGGCCCGGGGCTACGACTTCGTCTCGCGCTGCTTCTTCCCGAACGTCGGCATCGACGAGGACCCGGTCACGGGCAGTGCCCACACGGCGCTCGCCCCGTTCTGGTCCGAGCGTCTGGGCCGCCCCGGCCTCACCGGTCTGCAGGCCTCAGCCCGGTCCGGCCGCGTCCGCACGGAGTTGCGCGGCGACCGCACCCTGCTGACCGGCACGGCGGTCACCGTCATCGAGGGCGACCTGGTGGCCTGAGACGAACGAAGGGGCGTACGACACCGTCGTACGCCCCTGCCCGTGTCACGTCAGGCCGTCGGCAGCCAGCCCACCTTGCCCGCCAGCAGCGCGTAGCCGACGAACGCCCCGATGTCGAGCAGCGAGTGGGCCACCACGAGCGGGCCGACCCGCCCCCAGCGGCGGTAGAGCCAGACGAAGACGACGCCCATGACCATGTTCCCGACGAAGCCGCCGATGCCCTGGTAGAGGTGGTACGAGCCGCGCAGAACGGAGCTGCCGACCAGGGCCGCCGTCGGGGTCCACCCCAGCTGGCCCATGCGGCGCAGCAGGTAGCCGACGACGATCACTTCCTCCAGCACGGCGTTCTGGATCGCCGAGAGGATCAGCACGGGGTACTTCCACCACACCTCCGGAAGTGCCTCGGGCACCACGGTGAGGTTGAAGCCGAGGCCGCGGGCCGCGAGGTAGAAGGCGATGCCGGTGCTGCCGATGACCGCCGCGATCGCCGCCCCGCGTCCGAGGTCGGGCCAGGGGCGGGTGCGGTCGAAGCCGATCGTGCGCAGGCTCGCGCCCTCGCGCAGCAGGAAGTGCGCGACGAGCGCGACGGGCACGAGCGCCGTGGTGATTCCGAAGAGCTGCCAGGCAAGGTCGAGCCAGGGCCGCCCGGGCGCCGCCGAGGCGTTCAGCGTGGCCGCCTGGTCCCTGAGGCCGCCCGGCTTGGTGACCGACCCGATGAAGCTGATCAGCGCGGACACTCCGCTCGCGCCGAGTGACAGCGCGAGGACCAGCAGCGTCTCGTTGCGGAGCATCCGCCGTGAGAGCTCCTGCTGGGGAATGGAATCGCCCACCGGGCTCGCCTCCGCCTGCACACCTGCCTCCACTTCACCGACCTGTCGGATCAGTATGGCGGCAGCGGGATCCCGTCCCGGCGGCGGAGTCAGCCCAGCGACACCGGCTCGGGCAGTCCCACCGGCCAGGTGTGCACCGGGTCGCCCTCGTGCATCAGCTCGCGGTAGCGCCGGGTGGTGGCGGCCAGCGCGTCGTCCCGGGAGAGGCCGGCGTCCAGTGCCGTGTGGAACGTGGCGGCCTGCCAGCTCGCTCCGTTCACCCGGCGCCGGCACCGCTCCTCGATCACGCCCAGGTACAGATCGCGGTCGGCCGGCTCGACTCCCCAGGCGTCCAGCCCGGCCTCGGCGAGCGGCAGCAACTCGTCGCGGATCAGGTTCACCGCGTCGACCTCGGCCATGCCGCCGTACCGGCCCCGCCGGGGCCAGGTGAAGCGGGCGTCGATGCCGTCCTTGCACGCGGCGTCGAAGTTGGCGGCGGCCGCCTCGAACGGCAGCCGGGTCCACACCGGCCTGGACTCCTCGGCCAGGGCCCGGACGACCCCGTAGAAGAAGGCCGCGTTCGCGATGACGTCGATGACGGTGGGTCCGGCCGGCAGGACGCGGTTCTCCACACGCAGGTGCGGGACGCCGTCGGCGATGCCGTAGACCGGGCGGTTCCAGCGGTAGATCGTGCCGTTGTGCAGGACGAGTTCGGCGAGCGACGGTGTGCCGCCCTGGTCGAGGACCTTCAGCGGGTCCTCGTCGTCGCAGATCGGCAGCAGGGCCGGGTAGTAGCGCAGGTTCTCCTCGAAGAGGTCGTACGCCGAGCTGACCCAGCGCTCGCCGAACCAGGTGCGCGGCCGGACGCCCTGGGCCTGGAGCTCGGGCGGGCGGGTGTCGGTGGACTGCTGGAACAGCGGGGGCCGCGACTCGCGCCACAGCTCGCGGCCGAAGAGGAAGGGCGAGTTGGCGCCGACGGCGATCTGCGCGGCGGTGACCGCCTGGGCCGCGTTCCACACGTCGGCGAAGCGGGCCGGGGTGACCTGGAGGTGCAGCTGCACCGAGGTGCAGGCGGCCTCCGGCGCAATGGACTTCGAGGTGCAGCTCAGGTGCTCCACGCCGTCGATGTCGAGGGTGAACTCCTCGCCGCGGGCGGCCACGATCTGGTCGTTGAGGAGGGTGTACCGGTCGACGTCGGAGAGGTTCGACGACACCAGGTCGTCACGGTCGAGAGTCGGCAGAATACCGATCATCACAATTCCCGCGTCGACCTCGCCGGCTTTTCGGTCGGCATATGCCAGTGACGTACGGAGTTCCTCCGCGAGACGGTCGAAAACCCGGCCCCCCAGACGGTGTGGGGGGATGTTCACTTCCAGGTTGAACATGGCGAGTTCTGTTTGGAAGTCGCGGCTCGCGATGCGTTCGAGGACTTGCCCGTTCAACATTTTCGGCATGCCGTCGGCACCCGCGAGATTCAATTCGATCTCCAGCCCCATGAGGTTCTTGGGGCGATCGAACCGCTGCTCCGCCAGGAGTCGCTCCAAGCCCGTCAGACACTGACGCAGCTTGTCGCGGTAGCGCTGGCGATCGGACAGGTCGAACCGGCCTGCCGCGACCTTCTCCCCCATCGAAGCGTCCCTTCTCGGTGATGCGGGCCGGGATCCGGCTGCCTGGGTCCCGGTCAGGTGGAGGATGCCCAGTGAAAGCGATCGATAACGTCCCGGGCGGACCCGTCGGCCGCTACGCTGGTCATGTGTGACCGATGGCACATTCACTCGGCAAGTCACACAGGACGGGTAACGGCCCCCGGGAACTCGTGAAAAACGCCGACGAGAATGGGCCGACCGGTTCGCGGACATGCGCCGAGGTCATCGCAGTGCACCCCCGCCTGGAATCGGGATAATTCTCGCGTAACGCCGACCGAATGTACTCTTGTTCTACTCACCGGAAACGGCTAGACGAAACACAGTCTGAACCCGTGTCGTATAAACTCCGCGAACAAGGCAGAAGGTTGGCGCCCACGGTCGATGGGTCCTGCCGCCGAGGCGACGCGGACCCCACCCCCCTCTCGTTCACATGACCCCGGCCCCTGCCTCTCTGACCCCCGTGAGCTGACAGCGCCGTCCGCCCCCGCCCTCGCGCCACCGTGCCTTTGAATGAGAGGCGACCCACCATGCCGCTGCATGTCCCTCCGGCTCCCGCGCCCGCACTCCGTTCCGTCCTCTCTGCGCTCTCCTCACCCACCGCGGTCCGCGAAGCCCGAACTCCCTCCCTGCTCGGCACCCAGGGACCCGCCACACCCGAGCTCCCCCTGCCCGTGCACGTCCTCGACCACGTCACGGCCGAGGGCGTGTCCGCGACCCGGCTGGCCGGGTGGCGCTTCCTGATCCGCTGCGGCGACCGCGCCGTGGCCGCGGCGGAGACCATGCTGACTCCCGACGGCTGGACCTTCTCCCACTTCTTCGAAGGCCCGTACATCACCTCCACCGAGCGCGCCCTGCGCCAGGCCGAGACGATGCCGCAGCCGTACCAGCCCCGCCTGCTGTCGGTGCCCGGCCTGTACATGCTGACGCTCTGGCTGCACGAGGACTGCACCGCGGACGGTGCCACCGGCCATCCCGCCGCCACCGATCTGCTCGTCCCGCTGACGCCGGCGCCTCCCGGCATCGCGGCCCACCGCCCGCACCGCGTCGCCGACCTTCTCCCGGTGCTGACCCACCGGGCGGCCCCCACCAGACTCCTCGGCTCGCCCGCCTGAAGCACCACGCGGTTCTCCGCACCCCGTCGCCGAATTCCCGGCGGCGGGGTGCTTCATGTACCGCGCGTTCGACCACGAACCGCTCACACGATCGCTTTACCGCTCACACGATCGCTCGTACGAGCGTTCATTGGCTCCTACGAGCCGGAAAGGGAGCCGACCCGAGCGGACTAGCCCCAAGGCCGTTCAGTTTGCGGTTGGGGGAGGTTGTCAAGGGCCTGCGGGTGCGAGGATTTCGATGCCGGTGGTGGCTTTGTAGCTGGTCCGGTCGATGTGGGGGCCTCGGGCCTGGTACTTGGAGATGGCGCGTTTGACGATGCGGGGGCTGA